>CAJTVJ010000006.1 GCA_910579785.1 uncultured Christensenella sp.
TTCGTCGCGCCGTTCTCGTCTTGATACTTAACCTTAACGTAACAGACTAACAACTTCACAATTTTTGTTACTTCGCCTTGTCTTATGGGCAAATCCCTGTTTTCCATACCGACGATAATCTTTTTATCAAGTTCGTTCCTGTAAATTCCACGATAAAATAATATGTAAGCAAATATGGGAATAAGAATTAAAAATATTATAGCAAGAGTTAAGTGTAGTTCATAGTTTGGTTTTGTTAATTCCGAAATTCTTTTTGGCGATGAAATATTGCTGTTTGGCACGATAGTTATAATAATTGTGTTCCCAACCCGTTCTGCGGCTTTACTTTCAGAACCGTATATTCTGTCTGTACCCGTATAAACAGAACCGTCGGCGGCGGTATATGAGTATTCCGTTTCATAATTATAGTTATGAATATCATCGCCACCTTCTATAACACGATGATATGTAGTAATTTCAGCTTCAACTTCTATCCCATATTTTATAAGCATTTCACTATTACGGTCGGAAGATAAGTACAGTACCCCAAAAACAGCCGACAAAATAATAGCAATAATCAGACCTACACTAAACAAAAACAATAGTAGACCAATATCTTTTTTTATTCCTATATCTTTGTTTTTCATATATAATCCTTAATTGATTAGTAAATATTTACTCCGCTAAATTACTGTTTATCGTACAATAATTATATCGCGAAAAATGAAAGAACGCAACCGATTGAATTTTGCGGGAAATATAAAACATATCTATATCTCACTAGGCTACGAGTAGCCTAGTTCGTCCACGAAAAAAAGTACAGAAAAGGCACAGCTTAACGCTATGCCTAAACCTTTTTATTTGCGTTTTATTAAATTCCCTGCGGGAATTACGGTGAAGAGGTGGAATTTTTTTACCTATCTGTTCATTATACCAAACCTATCTTTTTCAACATATTGTACGCCGCTTGTTTTTTTGCGTCTTTTACTTTACTTCCGTTGCCGTCGGTCTGCTCGCCGTTGAGACTGCAACATACCGTAAAATTATGACTGTTGTCGAAATTTATAAAATCTCTTGTAGTTTGGTATTTTGGAAAATCATACTTTTCTTTTGCGCAGTACTCTTGGAGTACGTTGATAGCATTGTCATATGTAATAATTGGTTTATTTGTCATAATCTCAAACTCATTTTTTAAGTACCCAAAAAACCTGCCTTGAATTTTCAAGACAGGCTTTTGTCGTTAATCCTTTTTATCAGTATCGTCTTCGTCCTTATTATCTTCTTTTGTTTGGACGGGGACGTCTTCTTTTGGCGTCTTGACGATCTCATCGTCTTTGCGCTCCGTCGGCTGTATTTCTTCGCTGACGGTATCTTCGCTCTTATCCGCGTCGGTAGGCTGCGCCTTTTCCTCGACGATATTTATATCGGGATTGACAGTCCGCTTATACGATTCTTTCTTTGCCTGTCTTTCGTCGATATACGCAATCACTTCTTCTGCGCTCTTGCCGTCGAAAAGCATATTGACTTCTTCGGTATAGATCGTCTCCTTTTCAAAGAGCACCATGACCATATTGTCCATTATCTTGCGATTGTTTTGCAATATCTCCAACGCTCTTGAATAGCAGCTGTCCAATATAGCCTTGATTTCGTTGTCTATCACGCCGCCGAGATCGTCGCTGTATGAATGGGTCGTGCCGTAATCTCTGCCGAGGAATACCTCTTTGTCTCCGCCGAGATACATATTGCCGATTGCCTTTGACATACCCCATTGGGTGACCATCTTCTTGGCGATATTGCTCGCTCTCTCTATATCGTTGGACGCGCCCGTCGATATGTCCTTTATGACTATCTCTTCGGCAGCTCTGCCGCCCAGCATCATAGTCACCATATCTATGAGTTTGTTACGCGTGATATGCGCGTCGTCGTTTTCCGGTCTTGTGAGAGTATAACCTGCCGCCATACCTCTCGGAATTATGCTGACTTCCTGTACGTCGTCGCAGTTCTCCAACAACTTGCCTATTATAGCGTGTCCCGATTCGTGATAAGCTGTGATACGCTTGTCGCTGTCGGTGACTATCCTAGATTTCTTTTGAGGACCTGCGATAACCTTGTTGATACCCTCCAAGATATCTTCCATGACGATAAACTTTCTGTTCGCTCTCGCCGCCAATATAGCCGCTTCGTTGAGAAGATTTTCAAGGTCGGCGCCGCTGAAACCGCTCGTCATTCTTGCGAGTATCTTAAATGATACGTCTTCGGCAAGAGGTTTGTTGCGAGAATGAACTTTCAATATCTCTTCTCTTCCCTTTACGTCAGGTACGTTGACGTATATCTGTCTGTCAAATCTGCCCGGACGCATAAGAGCCGGGTCGAGTATGTCGGCTCTGTTTGTCGCCGCCATAATTATAATGCCTTCGTTCTTTTCAAAGCCGTCCATCTGCACAAGCAGCTGGTTGAGGGTCTGTTCTCTCTCGTCGTGTCCGCCGCCGAGACCCGAGCCTCTCTGTCTGCCCACGGCGTCTATCTCGTCAATGAATATGATACAAGGCATATTCTTCTTTGCCTGATTAAAGAGGTCTCTCACTCTCGCCGCACCGGTACCTACAAACATCTCTACAAAGTCACTGCCGCTTATCGAGAAGAAAGGCACGTTGGATTCGCCTGCGACCGCCTTGGCAAACAACGTCTTACCCGTACCCGGAGGTCCTACGAGCAATACGCCCTTAGGTATTCTCGCGCCAAGCTGTAAAAACTTGTTGGGGTCTTTTAAAAACTCGACTATCTCTTGAAGTTCTTCTTTCTCTTCTTCTGCGCCAGCCACGTCTGTAAAGCGTACCGACACGTTCATATTAAGTCTGGCTTTGGTCTTGCCGAAGTCCATAGCCTGGCGGTTGGAACTTGCGCTTTGCCTCAAAATGATATACATGACCACGCCGCAAAGTATCAATGCGAGTATTGGAAATATCAAAGAAGTGATACTTATTCCCGAATTTGGGTCGTTGAAAATATACTGCGGAACTGCAACTTCCGTCTCGCCATTGTCAAATCTGTCTTGCAAGGTATCGAGATACTGCTTGAAGTTGGTGCGGTAGTCTATCGTGGCAACGAAATTTGCTTTTTTGGTAGGATTCTTATAAAAAGCTTTTAACTGATTTGCGCTTGCGTCTGATTTCAACGCGTATACTTTATACGATTCTATATACAGCGCTCCTATCTTGCCCGATTCTATCATCTGCACAAGACCTTGATTTTCCGCGTTCTCTACACTTCCTCTACTGTAAGAGATCTCAGTCGGCTTACTGTTGAAAAACATAAAATAAACCAACACGATTATCAATACGACAAATAGTATCAACATTGCAACTTTGCCGTAAATTGCCTTTTTGTTCACTTTTTCCTCCTAGCGAAATATTTCGCTATACATTATATTTATAAATTGCCACCATTATTATATATTATATTGAAAGAAATAGTCAATAATGTGGGCTATAACTTTTGTAAAGATTTAGTCAATAGCAAATTAAATGAACAAATATGCCTATTTTTCAGCTTGCTGCCATATTTTTGCCCAATGACGACAAATACTTTCTTCAAATACTGTGCTATTTTCAGAAAGTATAATTCGCCTTATCTGCAACAAAAAATCAATATGCGGCGGCTTTAAAGAGCAATCCGCCCACAAAATCGACGACCTTGTCGGCAAGGTCGACAATAAAACTCTCTTCTCTGGTTTTGAGTTCTTTCATTCTGTCGCCCTCTGCGTCGCCTACTACGGCAAGTATGCCTATATCGCCTATCCTTTGCTTGTCTTTGTCAAACGCGCCGCCCGGTTTGATGCCGTTGCGAGTGACTTTGATAGTGCCCACGTCGCCTATTTTGCCAAGCGCGGAGTCAATGACAACGACAGTGTCGTCTTTATGACGCTGCTTTATCATTTTGGCATAGTCGTCGACGTTGAGGGCGGTCACCTGCCTGGCAGTATTGCCGTAGACGTATGCGTTGACGTTGAGGTCTTTGAGCTTATCGCCCACTTTGGGTCCTACGCTGTCCCCGATGATCTTTGTTGTTCCAATACATAAAAATACCAAGTTTTTCATAGTGGAAATTGTTTACAGATACGGCGCGTTTTATACGCATTTTTAAAAATTTCCAAAATACATGCTTGGGCGTATTTTGTAGAATTTACATAATTTGTGTATAAATAAGAGTGTTGTTGAATTGACACTCTTTCTTTGGGGGTATTATAATAAATATGTAAATTGGCAACAACCATTTACGTATAATAATTGAGGAGGGTCTATGTCTTATCTATCAATAGTATCAATAGCGATTTTGGTCATATGTTTCTGCGTAGGCTTTTTTAAAGGCATTGTCAAAGCTTTATTCAAGCTGCTGACGATCGTAGGCACGTCGTTGATCACAATATTCGTTACTCCATATCTTGCTAAGGCCTTGTATTCTATCTCGGCTCTTCAAAAATTCCCTGCTGGCGTGATTTCGGGCATAAGCGCATTGATAATCTTGATATTATCGCTTGTCATCTTTTCTCGTATCACCTTTATCGTCAACAGACGCGTGGGAAATTCTTCACTCAGCGGACTCAACAGATTCTTGGGCGGACTCTTCCATGCATTCGTAGGCTTTGTATTTTTGATACTGCTTGGATACGTCATCAACATATTCCGCGACGCCGACTTCATGCAGAAAATCATTATGGATTCGCAAAAGGACGTATTTGCTAATTGGCTTGTCACCAACAACCTATTCAACAAGTTTATGGAAGCCATTGCAAAAGAAGGCGGCATATTCTGGCAGTTTATCAACGGCTTTAAGCAACTAGGCGACAGCGTGGGCAGCGGCGAGGCTGCAAAACTTATCGGAGCTTTTGCAAGAGTATAACGCAATAATTTAATTGACAAAAATACGGCCAGGAAATCCCGGCCGTGTTTTTATTTATCTAAAAAATAAATTGTAAAATGCAGTACGCAAAGTTGAAGATTATTCCCCCTGCTCCGCTTAAAAAAAGCGCATACACGTTGCTGCCCCACAGAATATGGCAGAATATACATGCCGCCCCTCCTAAAATCACGTTGAGCGCGACGTAACCGACATGCCTTTTGCGATAACCGATTATATACCTCGCTATTATGCCAAGCGCTGCCCCTATAAGAAAAATAAAAACAAGTTCGGATATCTGCATACTATATGTTACAGATAAAAAGTCTTGAATATGACAGCGCGCTTACTCATAAACGTTTTTGCAAGAAAAATAATCGCTTATCGCCAAACGCCGACAAAATAAGCCTTCTTAGAAAGTTAAAATTTATGTAATATCGCACTGTACTGCGTCAATTCACAGTTGCCATAAAGAATATATTATGATATACTGTAAATACTTTAACCGTTTAGAGAATACTTTTTAAGAGGCGATTGTCAACACAACGCCGACTTATCACGTACAGACAAGGAGCAAATGGCAAAATCCTTAGAGACTTGGAGCAAACTCGATAATTCTGCAAAGATATATCCCATGCTCGTAAGCAAAAAAAGTCAGAATATCTTCCGTCTTAGCGTCAACCTCAAACAAGAGGTCGACAAGGATATTTTGCAAAACGCGCTGTCTTTGACGATAGGACGTTTCCCAGGCTTTCAAGTCAGACTTATGAAGGGCGTGTTTTGGTATTATTTCGATCACAACGCTTCCAAACTTACGGTATATCCTCTCGACCCCGTAGCAATAAAGAAAATCACAGATAAAAATTGCAACGGATACTGTTTTAGAGTCAGCTATTTTAAAAATCAAATAGTATGCGATTTCTTCCACGCTATATGCGACGCAACTGGCGCGGCGGAATTTGTCAAGTCGCTGGTATATACGTATCTCAACCTTATGGGACACGATATATATTCCGACCAAAAGATACTCACGCTCGGCTCTCCCGTCACCGCGGAAGAACTTGAAGATTCTTTCCTCAAAAATTATAAGAGAGTGCCCCTTTCTAAATTAAAAGTCAAAGCCTTGCAGGGCAGCAAAGCATACCATATCAACGGCATATTGTTCGACAACCCGGGCAACGGCGTCATACATATGTATTGCGACGTAAAAAAATTGCTTGACGTATGTCACGCCAAAGGCTGCACTATGACGGAATACCTAGGCGCGAATTTCATACTCTCGATATACGAAAGTCAAGTAAAAGATAAGCTGCAAAACGCCAATGACATTCAGCTTTTCGTACCGATAAATTTGCGAAAGATATTCGGTTCTAAGACGCTGCGCAACTTCTCGCTGTTTTCCCGTGTGGGCGCAGACCCGTACAACGACATGGATATGGATAAGCTGATACAGATAATGCATGAGAATCTAAAAAGAGATATGGATAAAGACTTGCTCAAAGACAAGATATCCACGACGGTGTGGGCGGAGAAATTCTTCTTGGTACGATTTATACCCCTCTTCTTAAAAAAGATGTTCTTCTCTTTTTCCAACACCTTCTTCGGCAAGAGCAAAAAGACGGCGACGCTGTCAAATTTCGGAGTGCTCGACATACCGCAAAGTATGCAGCAGCATATCGAAAGCGCAAGTTTTTCTATATCGTCCAACGCAACGACTCCTCTGTCGCTGTCGATAATATCTTGCAGCGGCAAAGTCTGCATAACCTTTACAAGACGTATCACCGATACGCAGATAGAAAGACTCTTTGCAAAACGTCTCACTGAGGACGGCATAGAAGTAAGCGTGACTTCAAACTTTTGGGAGGTGGATAATGCGCTGTAAATACTGCGACGTAGAAGTGACGTGCGAGAGCAAGATATGTCCGCTCTGCCACGAAAAACTGTCAATTAAAGACAACTTTGATTTGGACTATACACCGACAAAGGCATACCCTGACAAACAAAAGCCGATCAAAAAGCCTTACCGTCAAAGACTCACCGTGACGGGCATATATCTGTGCATATCACTGTCGTTATTTATACTGAGTATCCCTATAAACCTTTTGACCGACAGGGATATATATTGGTTTGCAATAGTAGGCGTATTGGCGATATACGGATTTATACTTGTCAACAACACAATACTTTCCAACAACGGTATCGGCACCAAGATATTTTGGCAAGGCGTCGGCATACTCTGCGTGCTCTTGACCGTCAACTATCTGCTTGACAAACAAGCTCCCGATTACTCCCCATCGTGGGTGTGGGATTACGGCTTGCCGGCGATACTGATAATCGCGTCGATAGTCACGGGCATTTATACTGCGATCGCTTCCAAGTATTGGTCGGGAGTGCTTATAGACGCGCTTATAATCTCCGCGCTGGGCTACGTCCCTATAATCCTCTACGCGGCAAAAGTCGTCGCGCACCCTGCGCTATCCATCGCCTCCGCATGTGTATCTTCTATTGTCATAGGCTCTTGCTGCATACTCGGCAGAAAGACTTTGATAGCGGAGTTTAAAAAGAAATTCCACGTATAATTTTAAATTCAGCCTGCGCCATATTTTCCGCATACTCATTGACAGCCCTTTCGGCGCAGGATTTTTCTATGCTTATATAAAGCAAAACTCATCGCGAAAAAACATATTCGCCCTCATATCAAGATAGTTGTCCGCTAAATACTGCGGACATTTCACATTTACAAAAATATAAATTGACAAGATATTTACGCTTGCTCCGACAAATATTTTGTCATATTCTTGCAAAAGACGTAATTATAATGTATAATAATTGAAGTACGAGAATAGTATGCGCGTCTTAGCATACTATAAAGATAAGGAGTATTTATGTATTTAGTAGGAATTGACGTAGGCGGTATGAGTATCAAGGGCGGAGTCGTTACGACAAAGGGCGAGATCATTTTTAAGACGGCTATCCCGACAACGGAAAAATACACCGCAGATTACAGCATAAGCGAAGATATAAAAAAAGTCATCGACCTCGTCGTCGAGGGCGCCCGTATCAGTCTTAAAGACGTCAAAGGTATAGGAATAGGTCAACCCGGCTCTATCGACTCAAAGAGAGGTATCATAAGATACAGCAACAATATCGCGCTCGAAAGAGTCCCCGTGATTGACGAACTCAAAAAGTATTACGATCTTCCTATCTACATAAACAACGACGCCAACTGCGCAGCTCTCGGCGAACACGTATTCGGCGCGGGCAAGGGATATAACGACGTTATTTTCGTCACCTTGGGTACGGGCGTAGGTACGGGGTTTATCATCGACGGAAAACTCTTTGAAGGAAGAGAATGCGCAGGCACGGAAGGCGGACATATGGTGATAAACACGTCAAGCGACGCTCCGCTTTGCAACTGCGGACAGAGAGGCTGCTGGGAGACGTACGCTTCGGCGACTGCCCTAATGAGACAGACAAGAGAAGCTATGGACAAAGCTCCCGACAGCATTATGCACAAACTGGCGGCAGAAGAAGGCAAGGTGTCGGGCAAGACGGCTTTCTGCGCTGCTAAGATGGGAGACAAAGCAGGTCAAGAGGTCGTAGACAACTATATCAAGTACATAACTTGCGGACTTGTCAACCTCGTCAATATCTTCTGCCCCGAGGCGATACTTATCGGCGGCGGTATAAGCAACGAAAAAGAATATCTTACCGACCCGATACTCAAAGCAGTAAACGACGGCAGATTCGGCGCGAAGTTCAATCCGTCTATCGACGTCAAGACCGCAAGTCTTAAAAACGATGCCGGCATACTCGGCGCAGCCGCGCTGGCGCTTTAATGGGAGGAATAGTATGAAGAAAATCAGACTTTATGACGAATTCGGCGAACAGTTTGATCAAGGACTTGTGCCTGCGACCGAAGAGGAACAAAAGCTTTGCGAAGAAAAACTTAAAAGCATAGGCGCATTGCCCGAAGGCTTTGTCAAGACTGACAAGGATATAAGAGGAAGTAAATTCTTCAAGCTTGTCAAACTCGACGAAAAGCAGTTGGAGCAAAAAATCAAGACGGAAAACGTAAGACGTATGCGTCAAATCGACAGACACTCCGTCACGCAGATAGTATTGCAAAGCATAACGTTGGGCTTCACCGCTCTCATTGCGCTCTTTGTATTCGTCGCATTATTTTTGCTCGATAAATAAAATCTCAATACAATATTATAAAAACAAAGACGGAGTTTTTAGCTCCGTCACTTTTATTTAATGGTGAATTATACACCATTAAACTTATTTAACTTTTTTTCCAAAGCGATGCGCTTTGTTGACAATTCAACTAATTGCTCTTGAATTGACAGCCTCGCTTATCGCGCCGTACAGCGACAATTCGCTGTCAGTCGTATCGCAGGAATAGTGCCATATCATCACTCCGCCAACTCCCGTGTCGATCGCATAACAAGTCTTGTCATATATCATCTGCCTGCCGTTGTAATAACATTTTTGTTGATATGTCTCGCCCTCGCCTGCATTTACGTCTTCGACAATACTGTTGCCCCATACGCCCAACTGCTGCGATACGTCAGCATATACTCCCCAATATCCCGCCTTATCGATAGGACGGGAGTAGAAAGGAAGTCCCAAATGCACCTTGTTCATGTCAACGCCTCTTCTATCAAGTTGATACAGCGCCTCTGCGCACATCTTATAAAAAGCCGAATGATTGCCCCTATCGTCAAAGCCGTCGTACGTCATAAGTTCTATGCTGTCCAAAAAGTCAAGTTTGCTCAGCGGAAAACCTACGGCAGAAGTGAAGTTCCACATGCTGAATGCCGCGCTAAGCGATTTGCCGTCGGGCATTGCCTTTTTAAGTTTTTCCAAAAACTTTCCGTACGTTGTGTTTGCATTAAGAGTGTACGGATATTCATAGTCAAAAGATATCCCGTCAAAGCCGTACTCTTCCATCACGTCAAGACATTCTTTGACAAGCGTATTTGCATTTTTCCCCATCGCGCCGCTATGTCTGTCCTGTGTGTCAAGTCCGTCTCCGTTTATATCAAGATTGCCGAGTATTGTATATACGATTTTGGCAGACGGATTATATTCGCGTACTTTTTCCACCGCCTTTTTAAGCACCGTCCTTCCCTCTACGCTTTTGCCGTCAAAGAGGTAATCTTGAAAGTGCAAATGCCCGTCTTTGTCTAGATATACGCTGCCGAATAAATTAAATTGCGTCGTATGTCTCATAAGCGCCGCCGATTTGGGCGTAAGCGTATAAGCTCTGTCGACCAATAGATAAGACATGACCTCAAAGTCTTGCTTTGCGCTGCCGACTATGTTGTAAACCTCAATATCTTTGATTGACCAATCTTTGTCGCAAGCCACAACTTTGAGAGTAATGCTGCTTGCCGTGAGCGTCTTGTGAGAGCAGTATTTATATTTGCCTATAAAGTCGCTTTTATAAAACATCTCGCCGTCTGCATACAACTCGTAATCGGTGATATTACTTCCTTTTTCTTTAAACACAATGCTGTTGAAAGTTTTTGCAGAATCAAAAGTAAACGTCGCGCTGTCTCCCGCGCCGCCTTTCTTTACGTCGGCTTTATACTCTTTTGCCAAGTTGGGATAATTATTTGAAATATGACTTGGCGTCGAATTCATTGAACACCCTGTCATAGCCATAATCAAACTGACGAATACGCATAATATCAAAATTACTGCCAAAAGCTTTTTCATTGAATTTCCCCTGATCTCTAATATAATATATTATGCATTTACCTTATAAATATATCAATAGCGATTTCCATTTTTCGCTTTTAAAATACTATGTCAATACCCATATAAAAGCTTTATGACACTTTTTATGCTCTGTCATCTTGAATATTTTTTATGTCATTTCGAGCAAAGTCGAGAAATCTCCATCCTTGTGCGTCATTTCGACCGAAGCGGAGAAATCTCAACCGTATTTATGCCTATTTCAACTTATTATTTAGCGTCTTCATTTGCTCCACCATTTGTCTGCTTGATACGTTGGCTTTGGCAAGCAAAGCATTATTTAGCGTCTGTTGGGTCAAGATATCTGACATTGCGCCTGCTATTTGAGCTCTTTGCGCTTCAAGTTGCGCCGACAACGAAGCAAATCCCTGTATCATAACTTTACCCAAAGAATGAATACTTCGACATATTTCATTTGTCGCAATACCTATCGCTTCAATAAGCGCATCGTTTCGCTTTTCTTTATCCACCAACTGCAAGGCTTCTTTTACGCTATCCGCCCTTCCCGTTTCATAATAATATATTATAAGATCCAAATTTTCCCAATCACGTTTATCAAGAATTGTTCCAAATGTTGAAACTAGGGTATGATCTATAATTTCGACTTCTCTTCCTATTTCTTTTTTTACATTACTAAATAATATCTTCTTATTATCTAATTCAACCTCCGCATTTATTAAATCACACCTTAATTCTTTTGCATAACTTCTCATTTCATTTACTGAATAAAAACATTTTTTTGCTTTGTTCAAACAGTCTTTACGATATATTAACTTAAAAATAAATTTTAGAAATAAAAATATAGAAACTATCAAAAGTATTACCATTAAAAATATAATAAACGTCATTGAATCATCTACCCAATTATTTATTTTAGATATATATACGAATATTGCTAAAATAATAGGAATACCGCTAAATAGTAAAAATAGTATCATTGGTAAACTAGTTTTTCTAGCTGCAAAATTATTTATTTTAATTTTCCTTTCTTCGTTTTCTATATCCCGTTCCTTCCATTGAATGTCCGAAGCAAGGTTTTCAATCCTTGTATTCAATTGTGATTCTTTTAATTCATTATTCTCAACAATATCACACTTTTGTGAGATAAATGAAAGCCCTGCCCTTAAAGCATACATTTTTTGTAATTCCTCTTGTTTTTTATCCACCTTAGTATCTCCTTTTGCATATTGGTTATAATAATTATATTAGGTCAAAAGACCTATGTCAAGACTTTTGACCTAAAAACTAATATAATTAGATTATGCCGTATATTGAAGTTCTAAAAGAAATAATGTCTAATAATAATTTAAGTCAGCAAAAGCTTGCTGATATTTTAGGCGTAAACCAAACGACGGTAAGTCAGTGGCTTCTCGGCAGAAAAAAGCCAGGATTTGACAGCATATTATCGTTATATGAAAAATTTGGAGTAGAGCCAAACGAACTTTTTGGGATATAAAATTTTATGGATAAAATTTAATATATTGTTTAATTAGTTTAATAAAAAAATATACAATTTTTATTATCAGTTTAGAGCTTTTATTTAAGATAATAAATATATATTGATATGTATACTTGCTTATAGAATTATATTTATAAATTTTTGAATTTTTTTTATTTTTAATTGCGTGATTTTATATTATAAACTTTATGGACAAAACGGCATAGAAAAAGCGCGCCGATAGGCGCGCTCTTTTAATTGATTATAATTTATTCAACGTCAGTTTGAGTATCGCTTGAAGAGGTATTTTCTACACTTTCGCTTGACGCTTCGGAGTTGTTTTCCGCTGTCTGCTCGGAGTTCTCTGTCGCCGTCTCTTCGTCTTCCTGTCTCGGCACGATAGTAAATGCGACTACCCTCGATTCTTCGTCTTTCATTCTCATGACTTTGACTCCTTGGGTATTTCTGCCGATCTTGGAGATCTCTTCGGCTTTTATTCTTATGATGATACCGTTGTCGGCGATTATCATGACGTCGTCTTCCGTCGGATGAACGAGTTTGAGATTGACGACGTTGCCCGTCTTCTCGGTAAGTTTGCCTACCAAAATACCGCTGCCTGCTCTGCCTTGCAATCTATATTCGCTTATGTCGGTACGCTTGCCGTAACCGTTCTCAGTGATAGTAAGCACTTCGCAGTCTTCTTTGACCTTGGTCATATCGACGACGACTTCGCCCTTGTCAAGCTTGATAGACTTGACGCCCATACTTGTTCTGCCGGTTGGACGAATATCTTTTTCGCTGAATCTGATACACTTGCCGCCGCTGGAAGCCATGATTATCTCGTCTTCGCCGCTTGTAAGCTGTACGCCGATAAGTTCGTCATCTTCGTTGGCAAACGTGATTGCCTTCTTACCGTTGCTGTTGATACGTATGTACTCGTCCAACGTAGTCTTCTTGATAAGACCTTGTTTGGTCGCAAGCATCAAGAAGCCTTGGCTGTCCTTGGGCACAGGCACGTAGGCATTGATGACTTCGCCCGATTCCAGATTGAGAAGATTGACGATAGCTCTGCCCTTTGACGTTCTGCTTGCCTCGGGTATCTGATAACCCTTGGTGCGGTATACCTTGCCCTTGTTGGAGAAGAAAAGTATATTGTCGTGGGTAGACGTCGTAATGACGTTCTCGACAAAGTCCTCTTCCTTGGTCTTGTGCGCGGATATGCCCACGCCGCCGCGGCGCTGAGCTTTGTATTCATCCACAGGCATACGCTTGATATAACCGTTGTGCGTAATGGAGAGTATTACGTCCTCTACCTCAATCAAATCTTCGATATCTATATCCGAATAGTCATAGGTGATTTCGCTGCGACGCTTGTCGTTGTACTTATCTTTGATTTCAAGAAGTTCGGTCTTGATTATCTCAACCACTCTTTGCGGTTTTGCGAGTATATCGCGCAGATCTTCAATCATCTTTTCAAGCTCTGCAAGCTCTTCCTGTATCTTCTCGACTTCGAGTGCGGTAAGTCTTTGCAATCTCATTTCAAGTATTGCAATAGCCTGCTTATCCGAAAGCTCAAAGTTGTTCATAAGATTTTCGATAGCCGACTGCCTATCGCTGGATTTCTTTATCGTGTCAATGACCTCGTCTATGTTGGTCAAAGCCTTGACCAAGCCCAACAATATATGTTCTCTCTCCAAAGCCTTATCAAGGTCATACTGCGTTCTTCTGACAATGACGTCCTTTTGGTGCTTGACGTACTCTTCAAGTATCTGTTTGAGATTGAGCACCTTAGGCGTACCTTCGACAAGCGCAAGCATTATCATAGAATGAGATATCTGCAACTGCGTATGTTTGTAAAGCATATTGAGCACGACTTGCGGATTGGCGTCTTTTTTGACATCGACGACTATTCTCATACCGTCCTTGTCAGAAAGTTCGTGTATGTCGGAGATGCCCTCTATTTTCTTTTGCTTGACAAGGTCCGCCATATTCTCAATGAGTCTTGCCTTGTTGACCTGATAGGGTATCTCCGTGATGGTTATCTTAGATTTGCCGCCGTTTTCGTTTTCCTCTATCTCTGCCTTAGCTCTTATGATGCAGTTGCCTCTGCCGGTGCGGTAAGCTTTCTTTATTCCGCCTCCGCCCATGATATACGCTCCCGTAGGATAGTCGGGCGCAGGGATATATTCCATAAGTCCGTCTATGTCTATCTCAGGGTTTTCAAGCAACGCAACCGTACCGTCAATAACTTCGCCAAGATTGTGCGGAGGTATCGACGTAGCCATACCTACTGCGATACCGTCGGAGCCGTTGACAAGCAAGTTGGGGAATCGTGACGGCAATACGACAGGCTGCTCTCTCGTGTCGTCGAAGTTGGGATAAAAGTCAACTGTCTTTTTGTCTATGCCTCTCGTCATTTCGTCGGCTATCTTGCTGAGTCTTGCCTCGGTATAACGGTATGCCGCCGCAGGGTCGCCGTCGACAGAGCCGAAGTTGCCGTGTCCGTCGACAAGAGTACATCTTATCGAGAAGTCCTGCGCGAGTCTTACAAGCGCGTCATAGACGGAAGAGTCGCCGTGCGGATGGTATTTACCAAGCACGTCACCGACGATAAGCGCGCACTTACGGAAAGGTTTGTCGGACGTCAGTCCAAGTTCGTTCATTGCAAAGAGTATTCTTCTGTGCACAGGTTTTAGACCGTCTCTTACGTCGGGGATTGCTCTCGATACGTTGACTGCCATCGCGTATGCTATAAAAGACTTTTTCATCTCGTGAACGGCGTCTATTTCGACGACGTTGGTCTTGTCCAGCATTTCCAATATATTGTCTTTCTTATCTTCCATAACTTCCTCCTTATACGTCGAGATCTTTTACAAGATTTGCATTTTCTTCGATAAACGTACGGCGTTTGTCAGGCTCGTCGCCCATTAGTACCGTAAATATCTCGTCGGCTTCTTCCGCGTCTTTGAGATTGACTCTCAGTAGCGTCCTCGTCTCAGGATTCATCGTCGTATCCCAAAGCTGTTCGGTATCCATCTCTCCAAGACCTTTATAACGCTGTATCTCCGCCTTTCTGCCTATGCTTACCAAAAACTCTTCAAGCGATTCCTCGTTGTAGAAATAGTTTTCTTTCTTGCTGCCCTTCTGCGTGACCTTATAGAGCGGCGGTTGAGCGATATATACGTGACCTTGCTCGACTATCGGCTTCATAAAGCGATAGAAGAAAGTCAAAAGCAATATCCTTATATGACTGCCGTCTACGTCGGCATCGGTCATACATATAATTCTGTCGTATTTGAGCTTGTTGACGTCGCAATCTTCGTTGATACCGCAACCGAACGTCGTAATCATATTCTTGATTTCTTCGCTCTCCAACACTCTGTTGAGTCTTGCCTTTTCTACGTTGAGTATCTTGCCTCTGAGCGGCAATATTGCTTGAAAACGTCTGTCTCTGCCTTGCTTTGCCGTACCGCCTGCGCTGTCGCCCTCTACGAGATATATCTCGCATTTCTTGGGGTCTTTATCCGAGCAGTCCGCAAGCTTGCCGGGAAGAGTCGTGGATTCAAGCACGCTCTTGCGCCTTGTCAAATCTCTTGCGCTTCTTGCGGCATCTCTCGCCTTTTTAGCGTTGACGGCTTTGAGTATAAGCTCTTTTGCCTCTTTGGGGTTTTCTTCTAAGTATTCGCCGAATTTCTCCGTCATGACCTTGGATACGACGCCTCTCATAAAGCTGTTGCCAAGTTTAGTTTTTGTCTGTCCCTCAAATTGAGGATCGATAAGCTTTACGCTGACAATAGCGACAAGTCCTTCTCTGCAATCTTCACCGGAGAGTTTCTCTTCGTTTTTGAGCATCTTAAAATTGCCCGCATAGTCGTTGAAAAGTTTTGTCAACACGGCTTTAAAACCGTCCAAGTGAGTGCCGCCCTCGTGAGTGTTGATATTGTTGGCGTACGAATAGATATTCTCGCTGTAACTGTCGTTGTACTGCATAGCTATCTCTACTTGGTAATTATCAGTCTCTGAATGAATATAAAAAGGCTTTTCAAGCACACCCTTATTGCCGTTGAGTACGTCGACGTATTCTACGATACCGCCTTCGTAATAAAACTCTTCTTGTATCTCTCTCAAAGCTCTGCTGTCTTTGAGCACTATTCTAAGTCCTTTGTTGAGATATGCAAGCTCCTGTATGCGGTGTTTTAGAGTCGCATAATTAAAATCCGTCGTCTCAAAAATGTCCGGATCAGGGAAAAACGTGATCGTAGTACCTCTGTTGTTGGTATTGCCTACCACTGCCAAAGGTCTCTGAGCAACGCCTCTGTTGAAAGTCATCTTGTGAAGTTTTCCATTTTGAGCCACCTCGACGTCAAGCCATTCTGAAAGCGCGTTGACGCAAGATACGCCCACGCCGTGCAGACCGCCGGAAAATTTATATCCGCCGCCGCCGAACTTGCCGCCCGCGTGCAACTTGGTAAGCACGACTTCGACTGCCGACTTACCCTCTTTCTCTATTATACCCGTCGGTATACCTCTTCCGTTGTCTATTACTCTTACTGCGCCGTCCTGCATGATCTCGATTATGACTTTGTCACAGTATCCTGCCATAGCCTCGTCGATAGCATTGTCTACGACTTCGTATACAAGGTGATGTAAGCCTCTTTCGTCGGTTGAGCCTATATACATTCCGGGACGTTTTCTTACAGGCTCTAAGCCTTCAAGCACTTGAATATTGTCCTGGGTATACTCTTGATTTTTTTCGTTACTCATCTTTACCTCCGTTGATTTTTATGAGCCTATTTACAAGTTCTCACAAGCAACCTTGCTACCGATTTATGCGCTAAGTTCGTCTAACCAACACGCTCGTAACTCTGCTACGAGCGTAACGCTTATTCTCCTTATCTCAAAAATCGCTTACGCAATATTGCTTGCGTCACTTGTTCACAGTCTCCTCTTTCTTTTACGTATACACGCACACACGCGTGCGTACACGCATACGCAAAATTATAATATTATAATAAAATTATTATATCATATTTATATTACGGAGTACAACTGATTTTAAAAAATTTTAGCTATTTTTGATTTATTGGCAAATATGATTTATTTATTAGAAATTTTATTATATGTCAAATCCTCGTAAAAAGTGAAAGAGACGGCATAGCGAGTCAGCGGTAGCATCTCATGCGAGCGTCGGTGACGATTCTTATTTTCATAAGAATGAGATTTCTCCACGCGCTTTGCTTGGTGGAATTGACTTATTTTAACCAAATAACTATACTATTATTTATTTCTGTCTTCTTTTAGTATTGCATAATAAGAACAATCTACTATGCCTTGATTGCTTATATCTGCCTTTCTCATAGTGCCTTCATACTTCATACCGCATTTTTTCATTACTCTGCCTGAATTTACGTTGAGCGGGTCATGTCTGCTCTCTATCCTGTCTACTCCTACTTTGTCAAAGAAAAAATCTACCAAAGCGCTCAAAGCCTCTGAAGTAATGCCTTGATGCCACCATTTCTTTCCTATGCAATAACCTATATGAACAGCGTTGATATTTTCCTTTAAATCTACTACGCTTATACTGCCGATAGGCTCGTCAATTTTCTTTAAGAATATACCCCACTCGTAAAAGTCTTTTCTATCATAATTAGATATCAAAAATTCTATCCATTCTTTTGACACGCTTACGTCTTTGTGAGGTTTCCACGTAAGATATTTAGTTACTTCGTCGCTAGAAGCCCAATTATTAAACATTTTTTGAGCGTCTTTTATTTCAAATTTTTTCAAAATCAATCTGTTGGTTTCTATAGTTTGCGTACCTAAATGTTTCATTGTTTTTCCTTTTTTAAATTAGACCTCTCCGCGTAGGGCGTAAGGACTGTTATTTATTCTCTTCTTTCTTCTCTATCGCTATTCTATTATACTCTATATCCATATCAAAGTCAGTACAAGTAATGAGAGTTTGCAAACCGCTGGAAAGTTTCATAAGCTTTCTTCTTCGCATAGGGTCAAGCTCGGAGAGCACGTCGTCAAGAAGCAGTACAGGCTTTTCTCCCAACTCACTCTCAAAGAGGTATATTTCAGCTAATTTGAGCGATAAAGCCACACTTCTCTGCTGTCCTTGGGAGCCGAACTTTCTCACGTCTATATCGTTGATTTTGATGCCTATATCATCTCTATGCGCGCCGAAAGAAGTATATGAAAGATTGACGTCCTTGTCAAAATCTCCTCTCAATCTTTCAAAAAAGGCTTGCTTCATATTGTCATATTCGCCGTATTCTACTTTACTCTCATATTCAAGCTTTAATTCTTCTTTATTGCTTGTCAATTCGCTGTGCATCTTCTTGGCAAACACTTGTATTTTATCTATAAATTCATACCGTTTTTGCACGATATAAGCCCCGTGTTCGGCAAGTTGAACGTCCCAACCGTACAACATCTCAGGCAACGATTTTACGTCTCTATGCTCTTTGAGAAGCTTGTTACGCTGTGATAAAATATTGTTGTATTTAGAAAGAGAATAAAAATATTTTTTATTTTGTTGAGAAAGGCTTATGTCTGCAAATCTTCTTCGCTCTTGCGGACTTTCCTTTATCAACTTCATTTCGTCGGGAGAAAAGAAAACTATATTCAAAAGACCTATTATCTCTCCAAGCTTTACAAGAGGTATACCGTCGATAGATATTCTCTTTTTTTCCTGCGAATCTATCGAAAATTCAATGGTATGGGTCGTCTTATGTTTTCTCAGCGTCACTTTTATATAGGCAATACCCTCTCCCCACTTCACCATATCCTTATATTTATTAGTTCGAGGAGATTTGCCTATGCCGCAGCAATATATGCTTTCCAAAAGATTTGTCTTGCCGCTGGCATTCTCTCCTACTATAATATTAAGACCTTCTTTAAACTCGACTGTCTTTTGATCATAGCTTCTGAATTTTTTAAGTTGAACGCTTTCTATATACATATCTATATTTTACAACAAATCAATATTATTCTCAACCTATTTATATTTGATAGTATATAAATAATAATATAATTTTATCAAATTCATTGAAATTTTTAGCTTTATATATTATAATGGTCATATGGAAGATTGCAAGAAGATTTGGAATGAATTATTGATAGGTATTTCTAATAATATTTCGACTGTCAGCTATGAAATGTGGTTTAATACTTTGGAACCTCTTACTATCGCATACAACAAACTTATTGTTGTAGCAAAACTCAAATCCACAAAAAATACTATCAATAACAATTATCGCAACCTCATTTTAGACGAAATAAAAAAGCTGGGATATTCTTATATCACAGACTACGTTATAATCACTCCCGACGAAATATCTATATATGAAAATCAAATTCAAGAGGATAAAAAAGAAGCTGCAAAGGAAAGCGCGGAAAACAAAAGTATTTTCAACTCTGACTTTACTTTTGACAAATTCGTCGTCGGTCAAAGCAACCAAATAGTATATGCGGCGGCAAAAGCTGTGGCAACTCAACTAGGAACTCTTCACAATCCTCTCTTTATATACGGCGGCGTAGGTCTTGGAAAAACTCATATAATGCACGCAATAGGCAACGAGATTTTAAAGACAAATAAAAAAGTAAAGATAATCTATTGCACGACGGAACAGTTTGTCAACGACTTTATAGACAGCATAAAAAACAATAAAGACAACGAACAAAACAGAAGATTCAGAGAAAAATACCGCAACGTAGATTTACTTATGCTTGACGATATTCAATTCTTGGCGGGAAAGACGGGTACGCAGGAAGCTTTGTTCCACACTTTCAACGATTTGTATCAATTCAAAAAACAAATCATACTCTCATCCGATCGCCATCCAAAAGAGTTGACTTTCTTGGAAGAAAGATTGCAATCGAGATTTGCAAGCGGTCTTACGGTAGATATATCTACCCCGGATTTGGAGACGAGAATTGCTATACTCCAAAAGAAAGCTCTATTTAAAAACGTAAATCTTCCTATAGAAGTAGTCTACTTTATCGCAGAAAAAATAGACAGCAACATAAGAGAACTCGAAGGCGCTCTGCAAAAAGTTATTTTTTATTGTCAACTTCTTGGAAAAGAGCCGGATAACATAGATATAATAAAAGAAGCTCTTAAAGACGATATAGACGTGACTACGCATATCCTCTCTCTCGATACGATAGTAGACGCTACGTGTTCTTATTTCAACGTAAAAAAGCAAGATATCATTGGCAAAAAGAAACTCAAACCTATTGTCAATGCAAGACAGATAGCTATTTATCTTATATATGACATACTAGGCGTACCTCTCGCAACGATTGGAAGTTATTTTGGAGGAAAGGACCACACTACAATCATATATGCGAGAGATAAGATAGAAGATCTTATAAAGACAGACAACTTGGTGGCAAATCAAATCAAAGACATAAAAAATATGATTCAAAAGAGATGATTTAACAACCAAAAGACATAAAAGATACACAATCAACTATAAATGTGAAAATTGTGGAAAACTCAATAACTTTATCAACAAACTTATTAACATAAAATATTATATTTTTGTTGATAATAAGTCGATAAAATCATTTATCAACATTTTCATATACATTATTGAGATTATTGTTATCTAATAAATATAAAAAAATAATATATTAAACCAAAAGAGGTGTATAAATGAAGTTTATTTGCAACGGTACAGATTTGTCAGACGCTTTGTCTAAGGTAATGAAAGCGTTGCCTTCTAAGAAAAGCATGCCTATTCTTGAAGGTATAAAATTCAGCGCATTCGGAGATACGTTGACTATAATGGCAACGGATATTGACTTTGTAGTAATAATAAAAATAAAGGCAGATATAATAATGGAAGGCGAAGTGCTTGTGCCGGGAAGAACTATCTGCGAATATATAAGAAAGATAAGCAAGGAAAACATAATTGAATTTGATTCTCAAATAGAAGCGGACAAGCTGTGTATAACTCACTGCGACAGCTTTATATTTATTGCAACAATGAATATAGACGAATACCCTTCTATCGAAGAGCAAGAATATAAGTCTCATATCACTATCAAACAAAAGGACTTTAAAGAGCTTGTAAACAAGACTATATTTGCAACGTCCACCGAAGATATAAGACAACAGCTTAGAGGTTGTTATTTGGAGATAAAGCAAAAGCAAATAAGAAGCGTAGGACTTGACGGATACAGACTTGCAATATGCAATAAAGAGCTTGAAAAAGAACATGAGGAAAGCGGAATTATAGTACCTGCTAAGAATCTAAGCGAAATATCAAAGCTGATTGAAAATGAAGAAGATAATATAGACATTTACTTCAACGAAAAAAAGCTTATGGTAGAATTTGCAAGCAGTAAAGTAATAACTTCCCTGATTGGCGGACAGTATCTGAAATATGAGTCGACAATACCAAAAAACTTTGAGACGGAAGTAACTGTGGACAGAGCAAGCTTGGAATACAGTATGGAGAAAGTCGACGTAATTGCAAAGCAAGATAAAAATAACTTTGTTAAAGTAGATATAAAAGAAGGTAAAATGACTATATACTGTAATACTTCTACAAGTAATATAAAGGAAGTAATAAATACTTTTACAAAGGGAAAAGACGTCAGCGTAAGCCTCAACTCAAAATATCTCATTGATTGCATTAAGAACAGCAGCGACGAATATCTCTCTATAAAGATAGCAAACAGCAGCAATCCTATCGTAATAACGCCGATAGAGAGTAATGAATATCTGTATCTTATATTACCGATAAGAATGAGATAATAATTTATTATTGATATTGAATGCACCCTATTTGAAAAAATAAGAGGTGCATTTTTTTATTAGTTAAAAAATATTTTTTGAAATGATAAGATATCTTCACTGCGATCAAAAGGATGAGACTTCTCCGTTCTACTGCGTTTCAGTCGAAATGACTATATTTTGCTTATATAACACTGATATTTGGTAATTCTCTCAATGTTACATATCCTATGTAACTATGATAAAACATATGTAATGTCATTTCGACCAACGTGGGAAATCACAACAAATTGAAATAAAAGTATAAGATTTCTCGGCTACGCTCGAAATGAATTGAATTTTTAGTTAGTTCTATAAATAATATTATGAAAAATTAACCAACCCAAAGATTTCTAATATACTATATAAAAAAATTCCCTAATATCTATTAGATAAAAGGGAAATTATTTATCAATCTTTTATTTGTTCTAGTATTTCAAAAATTCTATCTAAATCGGCGGTTGAATAATAATCTATAAATATTCTTCCCTTAGTATTGTTGCCGACTGCACCTACCTTAGTGCCGAATTTCTTTTGCATTATATTGACCATATCTTTAAGCTCGACTGATATATCCATTATCTTTTTGTCCTTCTTGGAAGGATTGAGATAATTTCTCACCATAAGTTCCAACTGTCTTACGCTGAGTTGTTTATCGCATGCAGCCAAGGCATAAGTATTTTGCACAATAAAATCTTTAATGGAAGTGAGACATCTTGCATGGCCGGCGGAAAGTCTGCCGCTTACTACCATGTCAATTACGACAGGGTTTAGTGATAGAAGTCTCAATGAATTGGTTATTGCAGGACGCGATTTGCCCAATCTGTCGGCAAGTTGTTCTTGCGTAAATCCATACTCTTCTATAAGCGATCTAAAAGCTTTTGCTTCTTCTATAGGATTTAAATCTTGTCTTTGAAGATTTTCTATAAGAGAAAGCTCTTTGATCTGCTTTGCCGTCAAAATCATTTTAAGTACGGGAATGTTGTTCATTCCTGCAATCTTGCTTGCTCTGTATCTTCTCTCTCCGGCAACTATCTGATATTTTCCGTCGCCGACCGGACATACTATTATAGGTTGAATGATACCGTAATTTTTGATAGAAACTGCAAGTTCTTCAAGAGCTGTTTGGTCAAACGATTTACGAGGTTGATTGGGATTGGGGACAATAATATCAAGAGGAAGAATTTCTACTCCTTTGTTGAGATTACCGTCGCTATCGTATGAAGTAAAGTTGCTGTCTACTCCAAGTGTATTTTCAATATTTGTATCCTTTTTCATAAGTCCTCCTGCTTGACTGTATAAAAGGTATAGTCTTATATTATTATATCAAATAAATTTGATATATGCAAGTTTATTTTTTATCCTAATATAGGTTGTGTGCGAGGTTTATTGCCCTTTCTAGGATATTTTTTTGAGCAATCCCCTATTTTTTTTATAATTATGGCAAATCTCTTTTCATCTGCCGTCAAATCATACTCACGTACGTCTAATATCTGAGAAGACAACAACTTTATAATTTTCTGACTTTGATTTATTTCTTCTAAATAATTTTTCCCTTTATAAGCAATCAATATGCCGTTTTTCTTTAAAAGAGGAAGAGTATATTCAGCAAGAGTGGGCAGTTGTGCCAAAGCTCTTGCAACGCAAGCGTCGTATTTTTGAAAATTAAATTGAGCAAAATCTTCTGCGCGAGAATGTATAGCGCTTATGTTTTTTAATTGCAAAGCGTCTATTACGCAGTCTATAAAAGTGATTTTTTTATTTACGCTGTCAACGAGAGTAAAATTCTTATCTTCATTTAAAATAGCAAGCGGAATGCTTGGAAAACCTGCTCCGCATCCTATGTCGCAAATGTATTTAACGTCTTTTAAACAATCATTGGGAAGAAGAGAATCTATAAAATGTTTTATCTGTACGTCTTTTTCGTCAGTGATAGAAGTGAGATTGAATTTATTGTTCCATTCAATAAGTAAATTATAATAAGTGACAAACTTATCGTAAACTTTGCTATCATATCCTTTTTCCGTCAAATACTGTTTTAAAATATCCAATGCCATATCATTTGTTATTCTTTGACAGATATACTAAAAGCACAGTGATATCTGCCGGAGAAACTCCGCTTATTCTAGATGCCTGCCCAAGATTTAAGGGCTTGATTTTGTCAAGTTTTTGTCTTGCCTCTATCCTCAATCCTTTGATAAGAGAATAATCTATATCTTGCGGCAAAGATTTATTTTCAAGTTTATTTATATCGTCAATTATAGATTTTTGCTTGGAGAGATATCCTTCGTATTTTATCGAAGTTGCCACTTCTTCAAAGCATCTTCTATCAAGAAGTTTGAGGTCGTCAAAATACTGCATAAGCATATCAAAGTTTATGCCTGCCCTTTTCAACATATCTTTATAAGTAAGTCCGTTGTTGGGTATAGGCTCGCCTATGCTGTCAAAGAAGTTTTTAAATTCTTTTGGCGGCAACAACTTATCAAGCTTTTTCTTTATATCGTCGATGGTATTTAATTTTGAGTTGAAAGACTGCCATCTTTCATCGTCGACCAATCCCACCTGTCTGCCTATTGGCGTAAGTCTAGCGTCGGCATTCTCCTGTCTTAGCAAAAGTCTATGCTCTGCTCTTGCTGTCATCATACGGTATGGCTCGTTGGTGCCCTTTGTCACCAGATCGTCTATCAAAACTCCGATGTATGAAGAATCTCTTGTCAATACCAAAGGCTCTTTGTTTTTGAGATAAAGAGAGGCGTTGATACCGGCGATAAGACCTTGCGCCGCCGCTTCTTCATAGCCGCTGCTTCCGTTTATCTGACCTGCCAGGAAAAGCCCTGATAGATGTTTGACCATAAGATAAGGAGTAAGACAAAGAGAATCTATGCAGTCGTATTCGATTGCGTAGGCAAAGCGCATTATTTTTACTTTTTCAAGTCCTATGACTGATTTATACATTTCAAGCTGTACGTCGAACGGAAGGGACGACGACATGCCCTGCACGTACATTTCATTTGTCAAAGAACTTTCCGGCTCAATAAATATCTGGTGTCTTTCTTTGTCGGCAAATCTCATTATTTTGTCTTCTATAGACGGACAGTATCTCGGTCCTATGCTGTGTATAGAGCCGTTGTATAGCGGCGATCTGTCGATATTTGCCATTATGATATCTTTTGTCTTCTGAGTGGTGTAAGTGAGATAACACACTTCTTTATTAGGAACAAAGCCCTTCGTCATAAAAGAAAAAGGATATATGTCGTCGTCGCCGTTTTGAACTTGCATGACGTCAAAATTTATAGTATTTTTATCCACTCTTGCAGGCGTGCCCGTCTTAAAACGTCTTGTGGGTATGTCGAGAGAAAGCAGCGAATCCGTAAGTTTGGTAGCTCTTGAAAAACCGTTGGGACCTGTCTTTGTCACGTTGTCGCCTATTATGATATGAGCGTTGAGATATACGCCTGTGGCAACAACTATCGCATCGGCAAAAAAAGTCTGTCCCAAAGTCGTAACAATGCCTGTGACTTTGCCGTTTTGAGTGAGGATTTGAGCGACTTCTCCCTGCAAAATATCAAGATTAGGAGACGTTTCCAAAATATTCTTCATATAATGGTGATAGAGAGTTTTATCTGCCTGGCCTCTCAAAGACTGCACGGCGGCTCCCTTCCCCATATTTAGCATGCGTATTTGCAATAGATTGTTGTCGGCAGATATGCCCATCTGACCGCCGAGAGCGTCGATTTCTCTCACAAGATGTCCCTTTGCAGTGCCGCCTATTGCAGGATTGCACGCCATAAAAGCAATGGCGTCAAGAGATAGTGTAACCGCCAAAGTCTTGTGTCCAAGACGTGACAGCGCAAGACATGCCTCAACTCCGGCGTGTCCGCAGCCTATCACAATGGCGTCATAGTTTTTTTGATAACTGTCAAGCATACTTCACCTATTCATTCTCAAAACATATATTGTTACTTTCTTTTGGAAGCACAAATTTATGTTTATTCGCATACTCCCACACATACCTGGGAATATATATCTTTACACTGTCATCATTGACACAATTATAAATATACTTATAACTCATACACATGAGATTACCTTTATTGGTTCGCCCATACGGCTCTTGCTCTGTTATATATTTGATTATACCGTCGCTTAATTTAATGCAACGCGCATATCTTGCCCCTACTACACTGATAAAACTTGAAAATCGATAATATACTTTATTCCCTATTGATTTCTTCTTTTTGTATAGATGTCTGTCGTTTTCTTTAAATTTATAGTGAAGAAATACTTTTGTGGGAGGAACAAGATATTGATAAAAACCTATATCCTCCGAAAGAACGCTTCTCTCGCTCCAACTATAAATAGAACATTTGCCTTCTTCTATTGAAAGTCCTTTTCGTTTATTTATATCTGCAATATACTTTAAATAGAGTTTTCCGTCAACATTATCAACTTCAAACTTATATTCGCCGTCATTGTTTTTAATGATATAGATTTGCCGACTTTTTTTCTTATAACTTTTGACACAAAAGATAGTTGCCACTAATAAAATTATGCACATTATAATGACTAAAATTGAAATAGATAAATTATATGCAATACCTCTTTTATAGCCCAATGACGTACCTACTATTCCTCCAACAATTATAGATATAATAACTGTAATAAAAATACCGTAAATCCAATACAGCATTTCCGACCAAAGCTTTAATCTTGTTATTTGAGCGAAATGCAAGTTATCGTAAATTTCTTTACACTCTTTGGTATATATAATATTGTTAGATTTTGTTTTTTCTTTCATTAGTATCTGCTGACAACTTATTTATTAAATTATAACATAATAATAATTGCATTTGCAAATGATACGTGCTTATGATATAATTTAAAATATGAAAACCGTAGCAACTATTTCCACGCCGATAGGACGAGGGGCAATAGCCATTGTGAGAATGAGCGGCGACGACGCTTTAAAGATTGCGGCGTCAATGTTTTCATGCAAAAAACTCACGTCTTTTTCCTCTGCCGAGCCTAATTATATGTATTACGGACAAGTCGACGCAGGAAAGGTAAAGGACAACGTACTCGCCGTTTATTTCAAAGCTCCCCGTTCTTATACGGGAGAGGACGTCGTTGAATTTCAGTGCCATGGCGGCGTGAGACTTGTCGAAGAGATATTAAAGACTTGTATCAAATACGGCGCAGAGATAGCCGATAAGGGAGAATTTACTAAGAGAGCTTTTCTCAACGGCAAGATAGCTTTAAGCGATGCAGAAGGTATCATTGATATGATAAACAGCGAAAGCATAGCTTCTTTAAATGCAAGTTATCGCCTATCGACGGGTATGATAGCCGACAAAATAAAAAGTCTGCAAGATATCTTGCTTGACTGCATATCACAACTTGAAGCAAGCCTTGATTATCCCGAAGAGATGGAAGAAGAGGCAAAGCGCGACGGCAAGAATATTGTAGAAAGCCTTATTGCTCAGCTGCAAAAGCTTTCGGATACTTCAAAGGTGGGCGGCTATATACGTCAGGGTATCAACGTCGCGATAATAGGTCAAGCCAACGTAGGTAAATCTTCTCTTCTCAATGCCTTTGCAGGCAAAGACAGAGCTATCGTCACAGATATAGCAGGCACGACGAGAGACAGCTTGGAAGAGTACGTTGAAGTTGACGGCATAATGCTCAAAATGATAGATACGGCAGGTATACGCGAGACGGGCGATATAGTCGAGTCAATGGGCGTAGAAAGAAGTATACAAGCCGCAAAGGGCAGCGATATAATTTTGTTTGTCACAGAGGCAGGAAGACAACTCAACGATTATGAGAACGATCTTATTTCCCAATTTGATAGCGATAAAATCATGCTTGTGATAAACAAATGCGATATAAACGACGACGGCAGAGAAGGAATAAAGATAAGCGCAAAGGACAATAAAGGAATAGACGAACTCAAAAGGCGTATCGTCGATTCTTTTGTAAATACAGGCGTAGATACCAATGGAGATATAATCACCAATTCCCGACATGCGCAGGCGGTTTCTAAGGCATTGGAAAGCCTTAAAAACGCAAAATGTAACTACTCTTCTCTCCCTACCGAATGTATACTTATAGATTTGAGAGAGGCATATTTTTCGCTCGGCGCTATCACAGGCAATACCGCAAGCGAGGATATTATAGACAGCATATTTTCAAAGTTTTGTCTTGGCAAATAGTATGATTTATATCAAGTCAATTCAATGATTTAATAAATAAGGAATATCAATGAAAAATTATAAGTTAGTACCCTATTGTGACAGCGATCACGACGGCTATATACAAAGTCAGTTAGAGGCTTTTACAAAATACATTATAGAGTTTTTCGGCAAGTGCGATATGTCGGTAATGGAAGGTCATTTGAAGATATTAAAGCCTTATCTATTCAAAATTATTGCCGAAGATGAAATTGCCGGTTACGTATATTTTAAAGAAGAAACCGCTAAAATCACAGTCGACGTATTTACTCTTTTGCCAAATTACCGTAACGACGGTTTGGGAAGTGTAATAATGCAAGACTTTATTAAAATTGCCGATAGAGACGGCAAGCCGATAATTTTAGATACTTTCAAGACTAATCCTGCCAAAAAGTTTTATCAAAAGCATGGTTTTGAAGTAGTAGACGAAAATTATTCGCATTATATCTTGCAATATACTCCAAAAAATTGAAATTATTTTTTATAAAACACTTATTATATACATGTGTATATTGATATCGTAAGTATAAAAATGCCACTCCGTTAAATAAAAGAGTGGCATAAAATTTACACATATAGTTTTGAATACTTATAAAAGTATTTAATACCGTCTTCTTACTCTGTCGACTAAAAGAACTTTTTCATATCGCCGCCGTAGGTCTTCATTCTTGTTACGCCGGTCTTGTTGAAATTGCGGTTTTCCTGCGGTTTTTCAGTCTGAGAAGTTTGTTGATTGGAAGGTCTTGGTTGACGGTTGTCTTTACGTCTATCACCGTCGCGTCTGCCTCCTCTGTCGTTTCTGTCTCTGTCATATGAAGATTTTTTTGGAGATATGACGATATATCTGTTGGGCTCTTCTCCGTGACTTTCCGTGGTGACAAATCTGTCGTCATGGAGAGCTGAGTGGATAATTCTTCTTTCAAAAGGATTCATAGGCTCCAAAGATTCGGATTTGCGAGATTTAGCTACTCTAAAAGCAATCTTCTTGGCAAGCTTAGAGAGGGTGGCAATTCTCTTTTCTCTGTAATTTTCGCCGTCAATGACAAGTCTTTTGTTGTCGGGATTGTTTTTGTTGACGACAAGCAAAGAAAGATATTGCAGACAGTCGAGCACGTCGCCTCTATATCCTATGAGCACTCCGGTGTCTTCGCCCGAAAGATTTACATAAAAAGCGTCCTCTTTTTCTTCCACTTCCGCGGTGCACTGTATATCCATTCTCTTGATAATACCGTTGATAAATTCCTCTACCGTCGTTGCGCCTGTGACTTTTTGGGTGACGCGTACGGTTATTTTTTTGCGGATAAGACCGCTCTCTTTTGTCTTTTCGATCTCGACTTGATTTTCTTCAAGTCCAAGTTCTTCAAGAGCCTGTGCAACAGCTTCTTCATAGCTGTTTGCAGTTATTTCAATACTTTTCATATATGTCTCCTCAAAGATAGCGAACTATCTTTTATTCTGATAATCTCGTTTAATTCACAGAGTGATACGGTATCGCCGTATTACTTATTCTTTCTCTTTTTCTCGGCAGGCTGCTGTATTATTATAGGTCCTTGCTCATTTTGTTTCTTCTTATCCGCGCTTCTCATTATCACGTTGAAGATAATAGAAGTTGTCGTCGTCATAAGATTGCTGACGAAATAGTATATAGCAAATGCCGCGCTGTACATGATCGCAAAGAAGCCCAATACCAACGGCATGAGATACGTCATGATCTTGTTCATTACGCGTTGTTGCTTTTGTTGAGCTGCGTCGCCCGTGACTTGCATCGGCATCATCTTCTGCTGTAAGAACGTAGATATAAAGCTTGTCGCGATGGAAAGTATAGGAAGTATAAAGTATCCGTTCCATCTGCCTATATTCCAGAAATTCGTCTTGTTATAATTGTTTATAATAGGACTCATAAGCTGGTCGTACGACACGCCGAGAAGCGTCGGCATCTCTGCTCCTATGCCGCCTATCTTCGTTGACGTAAAATCTGACGCGCTTGGTATGACGTTTGCCCAAGTGTCGGACATAAAGACGTTTTCAACCCACAGCCAGCCTTCGGGTCTGTATCCGTTGACAAGGGTGTTGTTGAGACTGTCTACCAATCCCGACCTAACTATATAATTATAACTCGGTATAAAACCTGCTGCAAATTCCTCGCCGTTCATGACTTGAACGCCGCATGCCTGTGAAATAGCCTCGGCATTGTCTTTGAAAAATTGAAGATATACGTTGTTATAAAGATTGGTTACTATCGTCTGATTATAGTTGACGATATATTCTCTAAATCCTTGGAATACTATCGTAAAGATAACGAGCGTAAATATCATCGGCAGGCAGGAAGTAAATATATTCATACTTCCCTTTTGCAATTCATACTGTTTTTGACGGAGTATGTCAGGTCTGTTAGCGTATTGCTTTTGCAGCTTTTCCATCTGCGGACGAAGTGCGTCCATCTTGGCTTTTTGCTTGCGCATCGACAGCTTTTGCCAGATATCAAGCGGCAAAATAAGCAGTCTGAGCATAATACTAAACACCACTACCGTCCAACCGAAGTTGCCGATACCGCCGTTCATCCAATCGAGCAAGCCGATGATAGGTTTCCATATAGAACTTACCGCAGCAAGCATACTAAAATTCATAATAGCCATTTTGCATTTCCTTTAAGGTCGTCCTTTACGGGATCGTACCCCTGCTTTGAAAAGGGATTGCACCTCAATATTCTAGCCGCGCCCATCATAGAGCCTTTGATAAATCCTTTTTTGGCAACAGCTTGTCCCATATATGCCGAACACGACGGGATATGTCTGCATTTGCCACCCGTCAATGGATTGATAAACAGCTTGTAATATCGAATAAAAAAATTTCCGCTTTTCATTCTTCCTCCGTACTTTGAAGGATATTTATCTTGATTTTCAAAACTTATACGACCTAATCCAAATTGATTTTGTCCAATATATTCGGTCTTAATTTAAGAAATGATATAGTGTTGTCGTCGATTTGTTTGATAAGATTATCCGACTTTATCATCAGATGTAAGAGGTTGTTGGCAATTTCTTCAAAGTCTGCGTCGGCGCAAGACTCTCTTGCGATTATCACGTAATTTACGTTGTCTCTGATAAAAGGAATTATTGCTCTAAAAGCTTCTCTTAAACGTCTGCGTACTTTGTTGCGTATGACTGCGCCGCCGACCTTCTTGCTTACGATAAAGCCTACTTTCAAAGGATACTTTGAGGGGGCATAAGAAAGCACAAGCTTTTTATTGGCGCAAGAGCTGCCTTTGCGATGCAAAAAGGCAAACACCCGACCGGATCTCAGCCTGTACTTCTTCTCCATAAAGCTTACGCGGTGAGTTGCTTTCTGCCCTTGTTGCGACGTCTCTTGATGACGTTTCTGCCAGACTTAGTGCGCATTCTCTCACGGAATCCGTGCACCTTAGATCTTTGTCTTTTTTTCGGTTGATATGTCTGTTTCATTTGACTTCTCCTATTTATATAAAAATAATTATGCTCCATTATTATAAATAATATATAAAGCAGTGTCAAGTAAATTGAGCATATTGCAAGAAAATACAAGTTTAATAGACGTATGTAGGGAATATCGCGAAAAATCAATTATCCAACCGTTTTGCAACTATTTAAATAGTATAATAAATTATTCTTAAAATTTAAAAATATTTAGAAAAGATATAATAGGTAATACCCACCGGCGCCTTAAAAATAATTATAAGTCAATTATTATTACTCGTACACGTTTAAAAATATACGTCTTCAATTTTGCCCACTTTAAATAAAAAAATTAAACTTTATTATTACTTTGTAATAATAAAAATTTTTCATTGCAATAGTAAAATAATAAAATTTTACAAATCTAGTATACATTTTTAAGACCGCCTATCTAGTTAAAACAAATTATATGAGCACATTTAAGAAGTACTTTGTTCATAGTATATTGTTGCTAAAACTAATTATAGCTAATATTATATATCAACGAGTGAGTATATAAATATCCATAACAATTTGTGGCAGATGCATAAAAGCAGAGCTGTCTGCATCAGGACGTAAGCAAGAGTCATACATCTGACAAACGAGTTGTGATTATTTTGCGCCTATGCCCTATCATTATGCTTGCTAATCACCAATGAGCATAAATATAGCAAAAGTCACGGTTGCGAATCAAAAAAGGTAATGTAAAGATTATTATATTTCAAATAAGCTTAAATACTCTTATTTAAAAATGTGTCATATATGTCAATGTTTCACGTGCAACATTTCCATTTATGTCAAAAGGTAATTATGGTATAAGAACTTAAATTGAAATAATATATGCAAATATTGACGTAATTTAAAGATATTCAAATACCTATATTATTTATACTTAATCCACAATATTCAATATTAGTTACCGCTTTCGCTATTGAATCCATTACGTGTATCTTGTATTGATAGCTAAATATTTTTTCCAGATATAAATGAACTGTTGATGATAGCGCTTCTTATTATATCTAAATTTGCTTATAATTACGGTCGTTGTTGTTAACTTATCTTCCTTTATAGTTTGATTGATGCTGTGTGTTGTACGTCGGTAATTATTCAAACTTAACTATAATATCAAAATAACTATTATTGTACAGCTTTATCTATTTCGTCGTTCTGACAAAGATAAACTTTCATTGGTTATGCTTAAAGAGCTTTAAGATTTCGCAAATTATATGCTTGATTGTGTTCGCGCGATAATACAAATTGATAATATTTGTTATTCGCAATACGTAGAAGCAATTATCAAGTCTTATGGTTGCTAACAAATTTATATTATACGTCATTATAAATTGTCGATAGCAAAGATGTTTATTTAGCGAGATATTAAATATATCGAGTACGATATTGTATTTAGGAAAGCATTTTCGCCAAACATATATTGACGATACAATTTAATGAATTATCATGCGTCGTTTTAGCGTATTCCCTTATTCTTATGCGCGGTACGTATTGTGTAAGCTGCTCCGGCTCTTGTATTGAAAAGCTTTTGTCATAAAGTTTTGTGGCGATAGTACTTGTTCTGCATATTTCTATTTGCGATCGTCAGCTTAGTATTAGGCGACTGCTCATAGTTTTTAATATAATTAACGATTTAATACTAAAATAAATGTGTATCGATCGTGTATATTGTTATATCATATGATAAAACACCGCCTATATATAAGCTTTCAGAAGCGATATAATAAAAGTATGTAGACGTTGGCTGCTTTCGAACGTATCCAATAAATATGTTTTTCCCATAGATGTCATTTCTAAAAACAATAAACTATTTTCATACGTCGCGTAATGCAAAAGCTATTTATCATAATTTATAAGTTAGAGGCTGTAAGTTTATAGATTGCCAATATTATTTATATATAATAAATAAACCAGCCAAAAGGTGTAAAATTAAATTTGAGCGTCTTAAATAATAGTTAATATATCTAATATTACTAATACCCCGACGTCTGGTTGCTTATATGTTATATCAGTCATGAATAATGATAAGTTATAAATATTTGCGATAATAAGTACCTGACGTGCATTATATCAATGTTAAGTAACGTTGTATCTATATGTAGTGCTAAGTCGTGTAATCTGGTGATACAATACAAACTTACAGATTGTTTATGAGTTTTGTATTAAGCATGTTGGACGGAAGCGTCATTGTTAGACGATATCAATAATGAGTAACGCTTTAACTTTATATGTGGATAACTTAATTAGTGCAAATTTCCAATGAGAATAAATGACCTTTTAATTATTGTTTCACGTGCAACATTTCATATATTTCGTCAATATGTAAAAATAATGGTATGTGGAATTGTGGATTAGCGTTTGCATATATGGGCAATAAGTTGACATTATTGTCATTTGGTTATTGATATATGCGTAATTCAAAGATAATAAATCAAAGTGGTCTGTATGCCGCTTCCCTGTTCTGTTGCAGTGTTGGCATAGGTATTGGTAAAACAAATCTATATACATTGCTATCTTTGATTTATTACGTAGCATTTGGTTAGTGCGCTATATTGCTATGCCTGTAATGTTGACAGTATGTGAACTCTTAAATCAATCTTACAGCTTTTAATGACTTTTAAATTTTAATAATCATGGTTACAAAGTTGTAAATGAATAAAAAATTAGCGATTTTAAGGATGTTTTTTGAGATTTACCATTTTGTTTATCGTGAAACATATTTAAGAAGTGTATATCCTAGAATTTGCATAATTAGAAAATATTTTATAAATTGCATAATCGATTATTATTACAAAACGCGCTGTAATTTGCTGCAAAACTGTCATTTTGCTGATTTTTCAAGTTATGTTTCACGATTTTTGTGAAACATTTTAGGATATACTATTGCATATAAAAATCACTAGATTTTGGGTAAATTAAGTATAAAAACTGCTGGAATTAAGTTGAAAGTTGCTATTTTTATTGAACTCGTTCAAAATTTTTACGTTTGTAAATACATTTAGCTATATTTGTCAGTCGACTTGTTTTTTTAACGTCTAAGAGACAGTGAAGCTTTTATTTTGCATTTTAAGGCTATATAATTCGATTCATGAATAAACATGCTATAAATGCTAATAATCTTTGTCAGAAATGAAATTTGGAGGAATATATGCCCCGTTGTATGATTTGTAGACAAAGCGTCGACTACGAAAACTCTTATATATGTGACAACTGTAATAGCTATATCTGCGGCGAATGTATAATTCGCTACGGTAAGAACTGTGATTGCGGCGGAAGACTGCATCACTTAAACTAAATATTCCTTTTTCTAGTTGATGTTAGTTTAATACGTTAACTTGATAAAGTAAAAGATCAGTAAATCAAGAGGATTTTGCTTTATTGATTTAGCGTGTTAAATCTAAATGCGCAGATAATTGAAAAAACACACTTCAAGCCTCATCATATGCACCTTACGTGACAGGGATAAAGCTATGCGGAGTGTGCTTATATTTATTTCTTAAACTTTCTTGCCAGCTTGCTATTTTGGACTTTATCTGCAAAGGCATCGCATTTATCGGTGATTACTTTGCGATGTCTTTTGATAGGCAAATAGAGCAGCAAAGATGTGCCCACTGTGAACGTCATGCTGATAATAAGCTGGTATATCTTTATTTCATAGTCAAAGTATTTGTACGTTACAGCAAAATACGCTATCGAATATAAGATTACGTATCCAACTTGTGTTATATGGCGAAATATTTTGCTTTTTATAAGAAAAGAGCATGCAAAATTGTTAGCAGAATATATTATGCCAAATATAATGCCTATAATGGCGTATATAGCAAGCGCAAACGGTTGATTTAGCGTATCTGAGAGTATCATTTGAAGAATCTCTTTAACAATGACTGTTTTTGCTTGCCTTTGACGTATTTTAAGCTTTCTATGCTTCCTGTAACGGTGCATAGACACTTTTCTGTGTCCAAACTAGCTATTGTAAGCTTTTGACCCGTAATTATCAGCGATCTGTCGCCAAGATTGCAAATAATCTGCTTTTCGTCGCTTTCAATCATGTTTGTCACCCCATTTATGACTATATTGACGTCAAAATTGATATTTATCGACCTTTGAGGTTTAGAAGTCGACGGAACTGTGATTTGACTCATAAATTACTCCTTTTAGAAGGTATATTTGATATTCTATAACAATTCAGCTGTAAACATATAAAAACTTACAAAAGTGGGGGATAATACTCTGAATTTACAAATATTCCATAAAAATTTAAAGAAATACTAGCTGTAAATATCAATATACCATCAAAATAAAACTTATTTTAATTATTTTTCACCTTGATATTATCCATACTTTAATATAAAGTTTTTACTTATTTACGATATATTTTATTTATCAAATTTCATTTTATGTCAAAAATCGTCAAAGTTTTTTATTTATCAAAATATTTATATTTAATTCTTTATAAATACTCAACAATCGCTATTTACTTATCTTAGTTAAGTAAAATTGCTATTGACAATAATTCTTATAATTTTTAACTAATTAAATTTAATATCGTTCATTTATCTTGACGAAAAACAAATATTTTGTTAATATAATATCTACCTAATATAAAATAAGCGGATATGGCGGAATTGGCAGACGCGTAAGATTCAGGTTCTTATGATCGCAAGGTTGTGCAGGTTCAAGTCCTGTTATCCGCACCAGGTGTATCGGTTAAAAGTCTTTTGGCTTTTGACCGATTTTATACTTATAAGGGTAGTTAAGAAGATAAAGTGAGTAATTGACCAAAAATGCTATACTATTCAAGTATAAGTTTTAAGTATAAGTGAGTGAATGATTATTAGTGGTTTAGGTATGAAGATAATCAATGGGAATATATAAGTTGTCGATAGTATAATTTGTGAGATAAAAGAGAGGAAAATATATGGCAATGTGGAATCCGTGGCGCGGTTGTCGCAAATATAGCGAAGGATGTAGATTTTGTTATATTCATAAAGGTGATTATAAGCGAAATATTGATGCAAATAACATTGTAAAGACTGATAATTTTTATGCGCCGATAGCTAGGGATAAGTCAGGAGCATATAAAATTAAGTCGGGACAGAGGGTATATCTATGCTTTTCTACGGATTTTTTGATTGAAGACGCCGACAAATGGCGCCCAGAATGTTGGCAAATGATACGGGAGAGGTCTGACCTGCACTTTTTATTTTTGACTAAGCGTATTGAAAGGTTTATGGATTGCATACCGGAGGATTGGGGGGATGGATATGACAACGTTACCGTGGGATGTACGGTGGAAAATCAAGACAGAGCGGATCATAGGCTTTCAATTTTTAATAAACTGCCTATAAAGCATAAAAATATAATATGCCAGCCGTTGATTGAGAGGATAAACCTCGACGGCTATTTGAGAGGTGTGGAATTGGTCGTAGCCGGCGGAGAATCAGACAAAAATGCCAGACCTCTTGATTTTGAGTGGGTGCTTGCCATTAGAAATCAATGTATAGATCATGACGTGCATTTTGAATTTAGGCAATGCGGAACGCATTTTATCAAAGACGGTAAAAGCTATACATTGTCCACGCGCGACTTATGCAGTCAAGCAAAAAAGGCAAATATCAATTTTTGAAAATTTGCTTGATTTTGCAATGAGAGGGTGAGATATCGAGTACGTCGTGAGCTTGAATATTGCAAAAGATCATAACGAACAATTTGGGCTTAGAAGTACAATACTTTTAAGCTTATTTTTATATGGTAATAGTTAACGCGCTAATTTTAGCACAAAACATTGTATTTTATATGTTATTCCAAAAAAAGTATACTTTAACTGACTAGATTTATCTATGCTGCGAAATATTGATTTTTGTAGATTTATTTTAGTTTAAGGCAATTATTTTGTCAACATTTTGCAGTCAGTTAAAGTATACATTTTTTGGAATAGAGGAAAGAAGATATATACTGCAAAATAGTGTAAAAAAGTAACGAAAGCAGAGAATTTTGCATAGTTATTGCTGGGAATAAAATATAATATGTTTTGACATTTTAGATACAAAACGTGATATGTATTGATATTTGACACGGTTTTTAGCGATTTGATATTATTTTTATGTAAAAAATCGTTGAAAATTATGGAAAATAGTGGAAAAATGCAAAACATATCAAAAATCAGTTGACAATTATTATGCTAAGTTGTAATATGCGAGGCAGTTGTTTGATTAAACCGTACGTAGTACGTTTTGTAGAACGACGAAACATGATATTGGAATTAGGGGAATTTGAGATAAGGGGAACTTAGAACAAAAGCAAATTGTTTTTTTGTAAAGGAGATGAACTCGTGAACACGAAGTACAAATCTGAAAAAATTATTTGGATAGTTTTGGCAATAGTCCTTATCGCTTTTTTGACTGTAAGCGTATGGCTTGCTTTGCCTATTTTTAAAGATGATTATGACGCCAAGTCCGATACTGCGGTATCTAAGACTAGCGTGGTCAAACTTTTTAAGGAAAAACCATATATAGTAGCGTCATCAGCTGAAAAGGCTGCTGCATATGCCGAAAAACTCGGTATCCCTGCCAACCAATATAATTACGTCGACAGCACGATAGTATTGAAAGTGGAAGACGGCGTTTGGAAAGGCATGGCAAACAGCGACGTACTTGGCAAATATACGCATTTGCTTTTGCCAAATGATATTACTTCGATAGACGCCGGTTCTATCAGCAGCGCAAACGGTATTTATTCTGTCTTATGGCTTTCTATTATGGCAGACGACGGCTGTAATCTTACTTCAATTCCGGGAGCGACGTCGTCGATATCTGCGTTGGGCAGAGGGTGGCTTGAAAGAGTTGATTTGACAAAGGCGACAAAATTGACGTCTATCCCCGCATATACATTCAAGACTTGCGATAGATTGCAAGATATAGCTTTTCCCGATACTATCACTTCAATAGGAGCGCAGGCGATTGTTTCTGCCAATTTATGTCATATCAGTTTGCCATCCGGTCTTGGCGCAGACGGGGGCGGACTTGATTGGAATGCCTTTCAAGGATGCGGAAAACTTGTAGATATTGGCTTGCCGTCAAATGCAAACGCTACGTTTGAAAACAAAGTTAAAGGTATGACTTCCATATGGGAAACGTATATGAACGTGTACGTTGAGGGCTCGGGGCGCTCTTGGTTGGCTCGCACGGTGGACGGATTTGTATTTTGTAAAAACCTTTCGAGAACGACCCAACTTGCCACTGGATTGACTTCTAACGAAAATTATACGATAGGCAAATGGTATTTGGTGGGATACCATGGACCGGAAAGCGGCGGCGATACCGTCAATGCTTCGGACACTTATATGATGACCCTGCCAAAACAAGTAGACCTTGCCAAAGAATCGAGCAGCCGCTTAGGACAATATGACTTTATAGATTGCTCTGGCAATTTAATTCAAAACGATTTCAGCGATTTGACTACGCAGACGCAACTTGGAAGCAACGTGGCGGTGAATAGCGCATCGGCAGGCGACGATACAATAGGCAGCCGCGTTATCGCAGGTATGCAAAGCGGAGTAAAATTGAAATATGACGTTGGTCAACTTGCGTTCTTCTACCGTTGGACGCTGCATACGACGATACCAGACGACGCGGTAAGTACAATCGGCAACAGAGCTTTTCACAATGCTTCGGTGACAACGTTTAATATAGGCAACGTAGAAAAAATAGGAAATAGAGGACTTGCATTTTTGGGAAGATCGGCGGGATTGAGTTTCTATCTTCCAAGCAATAACCCAATGATCGCAGGCGACGGCTTTTCTTATAACACAAGCTCAGGTCCTGTCGGAACGCGTTTGTTTATATACCGAGATTATAATGATTATAACAATTATTATATAAATTCTGCGGGAAATGCTGACAGCGGACTTCAAAAAGCCGCAAAGGATATAGCGGCCGGCGTAGGAAAATACTATTCGTATTTGATAGACGTCGTACCTAATATCGCAGAATGGGACAATGACGCCAATGCTTACCGTTACACAACCGTAGACGAAGCTAAGATGCAGCGATTGTATACGGGTAATTTGGCAGGTTTTGACGGCGGCGGAATTTACAACAACGCTTTCAGTTACACGCGTACTGCATATGATACTTGGGAGTATGACGCAAGTCAGGCATTTCCGTCTTTGAGCGAACATACGGGATATTCTAAGACGAATTGGTTTACGAGCACAACATTTGATACCAAATATACAGAATCGCTTATAAGTACTGCCGACAACAGCAGCAGTAATCTCTCGCTTCGCAATGCGGCAAGCAAGGCAACGGATATTATAAATATCTATTCCAGAAAGATTGTTACGGTCACCCTTGAAAACAAGGTAAGAGAATATAAAGACAGGTCTTTGCAAGCCGATGAGACAGAAATTACGGGAATACCTACGGCAATCAAGGGCGATTACGAAGTCGAAGTCACGAAATACGTAGACAGCAACGGCGTAGAGAAGAGTTATAGTTCGATAGGCTCGATAATACAGGAAGCAGGAATATACACTATTCAAATACAGCCCAACGAAGCTTTTGGTCAGTGGACGGAAGGCGACGTGCCGACGATGACTGTCACGGTGAACAAAACAGAGCTGGATTTGGGAGATTCCAGTATATTCCGTCTCGGCGTTACCGACGGAATAAATCAACACAATTTGCGCCCCGGCAAGGAAGTTGAAGGGGAGCAGGGAACTTCGCTTTATAAATATAAGAGTTCTTGGTATACCGAAATGCAGACCGACGACACGCTTGGAGATCTGATCGAGCAGAGAGACGGACTGTGGAACAGCTTTGTCCGCGCCGAAGGCGAGGAGATGAAATTCAGACTTGCGCTTATCACAGGAGTAATCCAAGACGCGCACGACAGCAGTATCGGTATTTTTGATATCAATATGCCGGGTACGGCAAGAAGCGAATCGGGAGAATATACCGATCAATTTACCGTTGAGTTGACGGAAAAAGCTAAGAATAATTATAGATTCGTCGTGACCAACGACGCATCGCGGCAGTTTTACGGATATGCCAACTCCGACCAATCGATAGCGACTATCAACAAGACTTGGTATATAGTAAAACTTAATAACTGGCTTACGATACAAGGATACGAAGGCAACAGCGACGCGCCGTCTTATCATATGTCGTCGTCATGGGAATTCGGTACGGTAGCAGTGCCAAAAGCGCCTGCGGTGGCTCTCGGCACCGACGTGCACATCACGTTTAGTCTGGAATTGACGTCGCAGCACATTGTCGGCGGCAGCGGTACGTTGATACTTTCGACAGACGAGAATGGAGATCCCATCACGATAGATAAATATTCGCGTTATATCAACAGTTCTATGCCGTCAGGCAGTTACCGTATAATTTATTCTGTCGATTTTTCAAATGACGATCATACCAAATTCGATACCTTCCAACAAAGCTTTACCTTTACCATTTATGACAAAGCGTTTGTATCGGAGGAGAATGACGCCATCAATCAATTAAAGGGCAAGACCTTTGAATACGATATGAAGGAGGCGACCAACTCCTATAATCAAAACAAAGTTCTTTTTGACTTAAACGATTTGAGTTCTACCGACAAGCTTGAAGATATGTTGGGATTGAACGGCGAAACTACGGGAAATACTCATCGCGTAGGTATATGGGCTGAGAGAGATTATGACGTTCTTTTCGACAGGCATTTTACTATTACTTACAATCTCAACCGTATGTGGAACAACACGTATAAGGATTTGACCGCTATCCAAAACGATTATCCTATGAATACGCCGGACGTGTATACCGTCTACTATCAGTTGACGTGTAAAAATCGCAAGTCGCTTGTCAACGAAAATGACGATGCAAGAAGGCAGTGTTGCTTCTACGTAGTCGTATACAGGACGCTGACCGCGCCGACAATTCAAGACGTCACCTATACGGGCTCTGCAATTTATCCGACGGTAAGTTATCTCAACGGAGAATTGGCGTTTGAACAATCATACTATACGGTATCTTATCCTACGGCGCAAGACAACGTAAACAACGGCGTAAAGAAAGCCGTATTGACTATATCAGATAGAGATTTCCAACTTTACCGTTGGGCGGACGGCGCAAGCATTGCGGGCGACGAAAAGACGCTTGAAATAACTTATAGCATAGTGGCCGCCAACAATTCTTCAACTGTGCCGCTTTATATGGCGGATTGGTCTTGGAACAGCAATATCACGTTGGACAATATAGTTTGGGAAACTAAATTCGGCAACGTGAAAAAAGATTTTGAGTTTATGCTGGTGCCCGTGCGAAGCGGCGAAAACGACAACAGGAAAAACGTCACGGATATTTCTAAGTTCGGCACTGCGGATGCAGGGGTCTATACGCTTCATGCGCGCTGTCCTGCCGATGAGGACGGAAATTGGAAAGAATATGAACAAACGCTGACTATTACGGTCTTCAAAGCTATCAATACTTGGTATAAATCGCCGAGTATCACTTCTTGGAGCTGGAACCAATATGAAAATTACGATTGGAGTCTGGGCAGTCCTATTCAAATACATGCGGTGCCGACTTATTATTCCACGTCGACTGAGAGCAAGGCAGGCTCCGGAAGATTTGATTTCCGTATATATTCTCTCAAAAACGGCGCAACGGGCGACGATATCTACGACATGGTATACTTTGACGACGATTTCCACTTCCAATTCGATAGAGACGTCGACGGAAATTTCCTGACGCACGACGGAGATCCTAAGGAAGGCGGACATTTCTTGTTGCCAATATACGTGGCGAAAAAACTCGCTTCGCTTCCTGCCGGACAGTATTATTTGGTTGCTACGGTATACGACCATAATAATTACACGGGACTTAACAATGCGGTTGATTCTTTTGGCAAAGGCGCAGTACAATTTACGGTAGCTCCTGCCAACAACATATGGTCGGACACCATTACCGCGTCCGACTGGGCATATTCAGAGTTTGAGCTCGGTCGTCATCTCCATATCGGTACGACGAAGTACGCAACGCAGCTCAAATACTCGTTGTACTATGGCGACACGACGGATGTTGTGACGGCGGACGGAGTAAGACTTGAAAATATTACTGATTTCAGCGCGACCGCGTCGGGCTCTAAATACACGTATGCACAACTTTTGAGCATGCTTGACGTGGGCTCTTATATGATAAAAGTTCACGGCGACGCGGCAGAGGTCAACGAAAGAGGCGGCATAAATTATCTTGCGATAGACGATCAACGTAAAGTTACAGTAATCAAAGCAGCCAATACGCTCAACGATACTTTTGCAGTCAATTCTTATACGATAGGGTCGAGTACAGACGGTTTGATTGCCAAATATACCGCCCGTTTTGAAAGCCAAAAGGTGGGATTCAGAATTTCGCAAAGGGGCGTATACGTGGACGGATTGAGCAATACCCATACGTCTGACGATATTATCCAATACAGTCTTTCGTTGAATTATGACGAGCTTTTACAAAAGATTTCTCAACTTTCGAGTACGGAGACGGGAAGTCAATATACCGTGTGGTGGACTACGGTCGGCGGCGATAATTATACCGCCCAATACGGGTCGAGAGCTTTTGCCGTATATCTCGGTCAAAACGGCTGGGTCGGCGACGTTATTCCTACCATGACGGATTGGACGTACGACGGCGCAAAGCATGAGTTTGACAAGAGCAGCGTCAAACTTACCCATCCGATTGCCGACGCGGATATCAAGGTGACGTATTACGCCGCTATATACAACGAACATACGGGAAAAAACGAAAAGGGATTGCAGATAGACGGCTGTCCTATCGACACGGGCAATTATTTTGTCACTGTCACAATCCCTACCGACGATTATTATCGCGGAATGTCTGTCGATTTGTTTTTCACCGTCAGTATGGCAAACAACAGCTTTAAGACTTCGCCGGCAATCAACAACAGCGCTTGGGATTATTTCTAGCTGGATATCGACGATATAATAATCGGAGAGCCTTCTCATAAAGAAGACGATATGAATATGCAGTACATTGTTTATCAGACGATAGCCAGCGGCGAAGATATTCATATTGCCACTTTGAATTGGCGCTTTGGAAGAGTAGACGGCAGCAACGCAATGCAGTTAGACGATTTTTACAAGCGTCTCAAAGCGCTTAACGTAGGCGAATATAAGTTGTATATTACGCTTTCGTCTTCGTCCAACTTTAAAGAATTGGTTATTGCTCCGACAGTTTTGAACGTCAACAAAGCCGCCAACGGATACGCAGACGGCAAGGCTCCTGCGATAATAGATAACGTAACGCAGTGGGAGTGGGACAAATACGACAGTAAGTTTTGGCAGGAGGTCGCGACAAAGTTCGGCGAAATTTCTATTTTCATAGATTCTGACGCAGTGGCTTCATTGTCAGTATCCAATCACTTATCAAGACTCGAAACGGGCGAACATAAAATACGTTTTTATGTAAAGGGAACGGACAATTACGAGGGCTTTGACGAAACGCGTACCTTCACGATAGTCAAAAATAAGAACGGCTGGACAGACGGCGAAAAGGATAAGACGGCGTTTGTCAACGATTGGACTTGGGGCGATTACGACAACGATATTTCGGGAGGCAGCCCGATATGGAAAGAGCCGTCGCCTAATTACGGCAAGGCGCAGTCGCAAGCGGCAATTTATAAGGGAAAAGACGGCGTAGGCGGCACTTTGATAAAAGACAATATAGCGCTGTATTCGTTGGATATTGTAATGAACTCGCTTGACGCAGGGCACTATTACTTAATTTGGACTGTTGTCGGCGATAGCAATTACGAGACCATAACGCGTGAATATATCAACTTTGAAGTAAAAGTCAATCCCAACAAATGGGATCCAAGCCAACCTGCAACTATGCACGAGAACGATAAAAAGGAGATATCGGGTATCGAGTACGGCTGGACGTGGGGCGAATTCGGCAAGGATACGGACGTAGATTATTTTACGGTGCCTCATGCCGAGTACGGTCTTGTCGTGGCAAAAGTAACCAAGTATGACTCGACTTGGAGCAATCCGCAAGTCATTGTCGACGGGATTTCCAACCATATCAGCATATCCAATGCTTTGAACCGTCTTGACGTAGGACGTTATAGAATCGAGTGGTCGGCTACCGATCCCAACGCAACTGGCAACTTTGAAGAAATCAACTACCCGACGGCGATAGAGTTTATCGTCAACCGCGGAGTCAACGCTTGGACGGGAGACAAACCGTATATCGACGGATGGCAGTGGGGCGCGTTTGACAGCAGTCTGTGGAAGGCTCCGGGTCTTGTATCCGGAAGACCTAACGCCACGGTCATTAAGCTCAACAGCGACGGCACGGACGGAGAACATGTAATAGAAAAGCTCTCTTCCGAGTATCTCAGCGCGCAACTCGCACTTTTGGAAGTAGGCGACTATCGACTCGTGTGGACGGCGGACGACAACGACAATTACGAGATAGAGGGCGAAAATAAAGACGACCTTATCTTCCAAGTGTCAGTCAACGTCAACGGCTGGACTATCGAGCCTAAAATCACCGCGCAAGACAGTCAATGGCAGTGGAAGACCTTTACGCTTGGATATTGGCAGAGACCTGAGGCGCAGTATCACCACAACGATATAAGCGCAACGGTATATAAACTCAAAGACGGATATGATTTTGAGTACGACGAATTCAATAAGGTCTATATTCTTGACGAAAGTAAATGCACCGTGATGAGCGGTATCACGCTTGCTACGCTTGACGCGATAAACGACTTGTCGGTGGGCAAGTACTTGGTCAAGGTATGCGTGCCCGAGGACGAAAACGGAAGATTCTTGGGATTGCAATCGGTATTGCCGTTTACGGTAGTGCCGAACGAAAATGACTTTACTTCAAGATACTGTTATATCAACGGATACGCATACTCGCAGTTCAGAGGATATTGGAGCGCGCCGACGGCGCAGTTCGGCGAGATAATCGCAAGTATATATCTTATAAACAATGGCACAAGAGAGCTGGTTGCAACTTCAAGCGTAGGCGATCTCAACAACGCGTTGAGCGAGCTTCACGTCGGCAATTACGAAGTCGATTGGACTATATCGGAAGATAGCGAGGGCAATTATCTCGGCGGAAAGACTACGACAAGTTCGTTTGCGGTGAGCAAGACGGAAAACCGTTGGGTGCAGAAGCCTGTAATCAACGGATGGGCTTGGGGAGAATTCAACGCCGCCGACAGCGGACTTAAAGCAATTCCTTTCAAAATTCAAGAAGGACAGCCGTTGTATTTTAAGATAGTCGACGTATCTTACAATGAGCTGAGCGATTTTGACGGTCACGTAGATGAGATGGGATATTTCACCGATATATCAAAGGTGGCGGATATTCTCAACAATCTCAAACCGGCGGTATATCATCTCTTGGCATACTATCCGGAGCTTGACGACTACAAAAAACTCGACGCCGACAACGATTGTACGTTTGTTGTAAGACATGCGGAGAATAAGTGGGTGATGACTCCCGATATAATCGATTGGGTATACGGCAGTCCTGCCAATAAGCCTATCGGCAGCGCGGTCTTCGGAGAAGAAATAAAGTATACCTATTATAGAGCGGTGCTTGACGCTTTCGGCGAGCCTGTGTTTGAAAACGGCAGGTATTTGGTCGAAGAGAATTCCGCATTCGGCGGATGGGGCAAGGACGAGATAGCCGACGCAGGCGTGTATATCGTCCAGGCTGACGTAGCGGGCAACGAATATTACGCTCCGCTTTCTACGCAATTCGTACTTCGCGTATCCAATTCAAAGTACAACTTTTGGAAGACTCAGCCTATAATCCAAAGTTGGGTGTTCGGCTCTGATAAATGTTTGCCGGAAGGCGAGGCGGCATACGGCAGCGTAACTTGGACGTATTATAAGGCGGCATGGAGCGACGCGCTCAATAAGTGGGTGCCGACAGGAGAGGCTCTTTCCACCGACGGACAGAATCCGCCGGAAGAAGTGGGCAAGTACATTCTCGTTGCAAGCGTAGCAGCTGCCGAAGGATACAACGCTTTGATAGCCAACGTATTTTTCGAGGTATACGAGAGGGCGACGTCAGCTGTGTCAAGCGACGTACTCGTCTATATTGATATTGCATTGGCGGCTTTGGCGTCAATATTCACGACAGTAGTAATAATCGCAGTTGTAAGGAGGTACAGAAGAAATGACAGCGTTAATGAATAATGCTTTGCTTGCGATCGAAATAAATCAAACTACTCTTATCGTCTTGATGGCGGTGCTGATAGTATTGATTGTTTTGCTTGCGGTATTGGCGACGATATTTATCTTGGGAGTAAAGAGAAGGGGCGAGGCTGCGACTTTGCCTGGCAGCGTTACGGTCGTTGCGGACTTTGACAATACGTTGGGGTGTGTCGCCTTGAAAGACGAAGAGGGTATGGAGAAAGCTTTGTTCAAACCCAATGAGGTCGTAAAAGTCGAAGTTAAAGCCAACGACGGGTATATATTATCCAATATTTCGGTAGAGATAAACGAGAGCGTTGTCGCCCGTTTTGTTGCGGACAGCGGTGAAAAGAAGCTGTATGAGGGCGTATATGAATTTATTGTCACGGCTAATACCGTCGTCAAAGCCCAATTTGAGGCTGTCGTTACAGAGCCGCAAGTCTTTACTTTTGACAATATATTCAACGGCGTCGGCGGCAAAGTCGTTGTGACAGACGCGGCTGGCGAAGAGAATAATCAGTTTAAGGAAGGCGAGACGGTAAGGATATCGACGGTTGCGGACGAGGGATATTATCTTGCGACCTTTACTGTCAACGACGAAGAAATGCAGCTTGTCGAGGGCGTGTATGAATTTGTCGCAGCCGAGCCTATTAAGATAAACGTTGAGTTTTTGCCGATACCTGTCGTTAAGTACAACGTCAGCGTTAATATCGACGGATTCGGAGCTGTCAACGTGACCGATGAAAACGGTGAAGCGCAGACTGAATTTGCAGACGGAGAAAAGGTCAGAATTGCCGCAGTCGCAGACGATGGAAATTATCTGTCGCATTTGAATATCGACGGCGAAGAGAAGGATACGAGCGAGGGAATTTATGAGTTTGAGATAAATGCCGACGCTGTGATAGAAGCGACCTTTGAAGCAATACCCGTCGCGGTCGACAACTCTCAGGAAATCGCCGCTGCAAACGCAGACGAGGATGAAGAGGACGAAGACGAAGTTATGTTCGACGGACACAACGTCATTCGTTTCAACAAGAGCTTTACTGCAAAGCTTATACAAATCGACGAAGTATCCAACGCTTGGTATACGCAGTTAAAGAACGAACTTTTGTCCTATAAGAAAGTCAAAGACAGAATGAGCTGGAAGCGCGAGAGCTATCGTTTTGGCAGAATATGCGTAGCGCGTTTTGTCATAAGAGGAAAGACGCTGTGCATTCAGTTGCCGCTCGACCCGACTCAATTCGAGGACACCAAGTATAAGGTAGAGGACATCTCTCATATAGCGTCAAGCGCGGACACTCCGTGTCTTTACAGAATTAAGAACGAACGCCGTCTCAATTACGCCAAAGACTTGATTGCCCAGGTCATGGAGAATATGGGAGCGGAGCGCATTGAGCGCGAATGGGTGGACTATTATCAACCGTATGACACCACGCTCAATCTTATCGAGCGTCAACTCGTCAAAAAGATCGTCAAATTCAACGGCAAGACGGGCTATGGCGGCATCGTAGAAAAACTCACCGAAGACCCGACAAAAGTCGAAGAGACGGAAGACACGACCGCTAAATAAACCATAAATCTAACAAATATTTTTTGTTGAAAAAGCTCTTCTTTTGATCAAGGAGAGCTTTTTTAATATTTAATTCAAATTCGCGCCGATCAGTCAAATTAAATCTAAAATAAAAAGAAAATATAAAATAAATAAAATAATATTAAAAAAGTAAAGTATATTTGACGAAAATAAAAGAAAACTTGATTGAAAATAAAAGTGAAATACTGTAAGATATTATCGGGATAATATCTGTCGTTTATATTTGCAGCGGGAATAAATGGCGACGTGTCGAAATATTCCGCTACGGTTAAAGACAGGATATTGTTCTACAATAATTATATATATTAAACTAAAATATTTTGGTAATAAAACCAAAACAAAAGATAAACAGAGGAGGTTATGTAAACCATAATGCGGTGACAGAAATTTCAGCTGTGACTACGAATGATAGAAACGGTTTGCAATACTGAATATGGAAACTGTAAGAATTAAGAGAATTATTATAACTTTGACATTGGTCGTTACTGTAATAATGGCGGCAAGTTTTTTGAGTACGTCTTTTGACAAAGCATACGCCCAATCTGTCGATTTCAAATCAGGAGAGGGCACTGCTCGATCTCCTTACATAATTTCTACGCCGAAAGAGTTGGACAACGTCAGATATCATAGAGACGCATATTTTTTGCAAAGGGCAAATATTGACATGTCCGAATATAAAAATTTTACTCCGATAGGATCTATAACTTTCCCATTTTCCGGTCATTATGACGGCGGCAAATACAGCATAACAAATCTCACGGTAAATTCGACTGATAACAACGTGGGTATGTTCTCATATATCCGCGGCGGAGAGGTAATCAACTTAAAGATAAAAGACAGCAGTATAAGAGGCGGATACAACGCAGGCGCGTTTGCAGGAATAAACCAAGGTAGTTTGATTGGATGTATTGCAGACTGCGAAGTTGCCGGCATTGGAGCAGTAGGTGGAATCTGTGGATTAAATTCGGGAATTGTCAAAGAGTGCGGCAACCTGGGAGAGGTTAAAAGCGGAGAAAACGGCGCGGTAGGCGAATACGCAGGAGGCATTTGCGGAATCAACCACAAGTACATACAAGACAGTTACAACCGCGGGCAGATAAATTACGGCGCGGTAGGCACGACTTATTCAGGCGGTATCGCAGGCAGAAGCGGCGGCAGCAGTTCTGCATTGATAGAAAGGACGTACAACGTGGGCAAAGTAGGCGGCAAAGCAAGGGGGGAGATTGTCGGCGACAATATGGGACAGTCTGCGATAAAAGATTGTTTTTGGTTGACAAGCGACCTTGACATTTCCGCCGCATTTGGGAATGAAGAAAATTCAAAAAGCGACGCTAAGTATTCAATTTCACAAAAAGAGTTTTCGCAGGCGAAAACGTTTGGTTGCTGGAAAGAGTTCAATGATTTATGGCTGTATTTAGGTAATGACAGCTATCCTATTTTGAGGCGGCAGTACGTACCTGTCGAGTCGGTGTCGTTTGAAGAAGCTCAAATACAGCTCAAACCGGGAGAAGAATACGTCTATGCAGCAAAAGTTATGCCCATACACGCCACGCGACAGGATATCACGTATAAAATAAGCGGAGAGGAGAGCAGCTTTGAGATTGACAAAAATACGCGGACTATCCGCGTTAAAGACGACGCGAGAATAGGCGCGAAGATATATCTGACGGCGACGGCGGAAAATCGCGAAACCACACAGACTATCGCGGTTACGAAAATACCTGTCGAAAGCATTGAGATAATCAACGAGAGCGGCATTGAGGAGATTAACGCTGCGACAAGTCTCAAATTCAAAGGCATAGTATATCCCGACAAGGCGTCTTATAGGGGAGTGACTTATCGCGTAAGTTCGTCGTATGCCGACATAACGCAAGACGGCGTATTGACGGTAAAAGACGACGCGCCGATAGGTCTTGTATTAACGGTGACGGCGGTATCCGACGACAACGCCAATATATTTGCGCAAAAGAAAGTTGTCGTCACAAAGGTCAAGACTGAGCGGGTTGAGATAACAAACGCAAACAATTTTAAGGTCACGCAGGGGCTCAAACTTACTGCTGAAATATATCCGAGCAAAGCGACGGATAAAGAAATAAAATTCCAAATAGTATCTGCAACGGCGAAAGGCGCGCAGATAATAGGAGATTGCCTGTATGCCGACGGCTTAGGCGAGGTAACAGTAAGGGCATATTCGGGCGGAGTATACAGCGACGATACGGTGATACGTGTCATGAAAGAGCCTGTGCAGTCAATCATATTTGATATGCCGACAAAAATGACGTGCGGCGATTATCTGACGTTGTCGGCAAAAGCAGTGCCTGACAATGCAACCGACAGGAAAATACAATATGGCATTGTAGACGGCGAAGCCGAAATTATCAACGGCGTTTTGTATGCGCATAGAGACGGAGTCGTGACGGTTTCCGCATGCGCCGACGGCGTGACGGCATATCATAGTTTGACAGTAAACAAAATTCCTGTCGAGCAGGTATTATTGACGTGCGGCGACGCCTTTAAACACACGCAAAGTATGAGACTTGACGCACAGGTTATGCCGCATAACGCGACGTACAAAGACGTGACGTATTCTATTGCGGACAACACGGCAGGCGCATACGTAAAGGACAATATTTTGTACGCGGCTCATCCCGGCACGTTGACGTTGAGAGCGCAGGCCGACGGCGCGTATGACGAGAAAGTGATAAGCGTACTTAAAGAGGCGGTGACGGCAGTTGATATCACAGCCGATTACGTCGAAAACAAAGACGGCGAGGCATTGCAGTTCAAGGCGGAAGTATATCCCAAAAACGCAACCTATAAAGACGTCGAATATCATATAGTCAGCGGTCCGGCTACTATCACACGTGACGGATTGCTGATAATAGACAGCGCTGCCGAAGCCGGAAGCGAGATATTGATTTACGCGTCTGCCGACGGAGTTGACAGCGAAATATATAGGATAGTATCGGGCAGGATAGAGGTCGGCAGCGTATCTTTAAGCGCGGAGGCAAACACGGTAATTATTGGAGGAAGCGTTGAGCTGAGAGTTGACACAGACCCGATATACGTCAGCAATCCCGGCATATCCTATGAGATAAAGGGGAATGCGGAAATAATAAACAACGTCCTGTACGTCAACGACGTTGCCATGATAGGCGGCATTGTCGAGATAACTGCGATAGTGGACGGAGTACGCAGCAATACGATAAGCGTCAAAGTAGAGAAGACGCCTGTCGAAGCGATAGTATTTACTTGTGAAAACACGTTCAAACTTACAGAGCATCTTCAACTTTCTGCAATCGTGTATCCGACAAACGCGACGAATAAAGACGTCACATTTGAGATCGTATCGTCGAAAGACGCAAATGCGCGCATTGAGGACGGATGTCTTTTTGCCGAGCGTGAAGGTGAAGTCATTATACGCGCAACAGCTGACGGAGTAAGCAGGGAAATGACGGTAAAAGTCATGAAAGAGCCTGCGGCAAACATAATATTCAATTCGGCAAAGAAAGTCAAGGTGTATGAAGACCTATGTTTGACCGCGACGGTATATCCCTTCAATGCGACGTATAAGGACGTCACTTATGAATTGTTGGACAACGCTATCGGCGCAAAAATCTTTGACGGCAACGTTCTTTATTGCGAGACCGTAGGAAGCGTGGTATTGAGGATACGCGCCGACGGCATATATATTGATCAAATAATAGAGATAACAAAAGAGCCTGTTGTCAATATAGCGCTCACCTGTCCTTCTACGTTCAAACATACTCAAAGTCTTGCGTTGTCTGCAAGCGCAATGCCGAGAAATGCGACTTACGATACAATATCTTACGAAATAGTAAGCGGAGAGGATTTTGCTTGGATAGAGGACGGCATACTTTATGCGTCGCGCCCCGGCGTAGTCACGATTTGTTTTACAGCCGACGGATTCAGCAAAGAATACGATATAAAGGTCAGCAAAGAGGCTGTGACGGACGTTACGTTGGACGGCACGGACGAAATACGGTTGAACAAAGCATTCCGTTTGGGCGACATTGAGTTGAGATCCAACGTATATCCGTCAAATGCAACTTATAGCGACGTTGAGTACGCTATCGTATCAAAGGGCGACAACTGCGACGCATATATTGAAGACGGCAGATTGATCGTCGAGTTGACAAGTCTTGCAAAGGATAACAACGGCTTTGCTCAAAATCTGCAAGCCACTGTGACCGTGAGCGCGACTGCCGACGGAATAACAACTCTTCGCAACTATTCAGTGACCAAAGAGAAAGTCAGCGAAATAGCTTTGACTAAGAAATTGCAAGAGGGAGACGGACCTGTTGAAGAATTCGCCGGCATGACGTTTAGGACAAGCGGCGCGATGTATATCACGGTAAATATACTGTCTGAGATTGCTACGTGCAGGGATTATAAAATATCTATCAACAACAAAGAAGTAGAAAGAACTGCCGACGATACGTATAAGTTGTCAAGCGAAAGCGTAGGGAAAATCTCCGTTCAAATCACTTCGATGTGCGACGCGTCAATGCAGAAGATGAATTATGAATTTGACGTTGAAGTAGAAGAAGTTGATGCAGTATATCTTGGCAGCGAGGTGCAAAGCGGAAAAGACGATGACAAAATCGTCAAAATCAAGCGCGGCGACATTCCCGTGTCTAAAAACGCCGGTGCAGATGAAATAAAAGAACATATAGATTATTCTTATCTTGAAGTGCAGCAGTCAAGTTCTATTTTGTTACGCGCCTTTGCTCATGCAGAAAATCTGTCTTTGAAGGCGACGTATGGCGACAAAGACTATCTGACTCTTTACTACGTCGTCGACGGAGTAAGCAAAAAGGTAGAAATGGACGTTGACAACGGTTATTTCAAATATAACGGACAAGAGCTTACAATATCTGCTAATGCGCCTGTCAACAAGAGTTTTTATATTTATGCAAAAGAAGAGAAGCACAGTAATATAGAATCCGAACGTACTGAAATAAAAATTCAAAGCCAATATATACTTGATATAAATAGTACCGAAATTGACAACAACGGACTTGTCAACGGTCTGAGCGGTCTCAACGGACTTGGGATAGTAGAGAAGGTCGCGGTCAAAATCACGCACACCTCCGGCATTGTCATAGAGAAGACCATCAACACCCAAGACCCGAGTCTGAGGTTGCAACTTTTCAATCCCAATTTGGGAGGAAGCTTTGCATTGGAATATACGGTATATTTCAATGAGAATGGCAACAGATATAATTACGTCTTGCCAAAGGTAAAATCTTTTGCGGGGTTAAATACACAACCGGCAAATCAATCGCCTGAGACGTCTTACAACGCTATTGTATTTTTTGATATCGCAAGTAAGATGTTATTTGAAAACTACAACTTTGGTAAGAATATTAAAGTTATCTATATACGTGGCAATCATGGCATGATTGTGGGGGCCGTTGACATTGACAACGATATTAAGAATAGAATTGATATGTATATTGATAATGCAAATATATTTAGCAATGATAAAGGCAACGGAATAAATATAAAAAATAATGGAGATTTTTGTTTGACGACGTTTGGCGAAGTAAGTATAAAAGGTAAAAACGGAGGGAGAGGAAGCGACGGAACGGGGTATGACGTCAACGCAGAAGTTAAGGATTCCCCCAGATATGGCGGCAGAGGTAGTGACGGTGAGGCTGGCGGCGCAGGCATCGCAACGCCGGGAAATTTAGAAATCGTCGTTAATGGAAAACTGAATTTGACAGGCGGCGACGGCGGTCTTGGAGGTAGAGGCGGCGATGGAGAAGGCTCCAATCAAAAAGACATAGGCAGGGCAGGCGACGGCGGAAGCGGCGGCGATGGCGGAAAAGGCGGCGACGGTATTGTAGTAGAAGGCAAGTTGGTATTGAAAGGAGATAAGATAATTATTCAAAGCGGATTCGGTGGCGCAGGCGGCAACGGCGGTAATGGCGGCAAAGACTCGGGCGAAGCCACTACCGCCGACGATGGCGGAGATGGCGGACATGGCGGTCGCGGAGGACATGGCGGTGACGGAATATATGCTAGATATATTGACAACTCCTGTGCTTCGCTTGAAATCAATACCGGATATGGCGGCGAAGGAGGAGACGGCGGCAATGGAGGTAAGACCCGTTATGTTTTCCTTTTTGGTAAAGAAGCGGTCAGAGGTGCAGGCGGAAGCGGCGGCAATGGAGGTAACTCCGGCAACGGCTTACTGTCATATTCTGACGTAACATTTACGTGTTATATTGGCGACGGTGGCGTAGGCGGAAAAAGAGGCGTCGACGGCGGTGCTAATGTCGACAGTGTAAAAGTGCGTCCAAACAACAACACCGCAGGTGTAGAGGGCAGCTTGGGGCAGCAAAAAATAAGATTATAAAATTCATATTGGCTAACTATTATGCAACCGTACATAATATGTAGCAATATTCAATAATATGATTATTGTAATAGTATATATAGAAAATATAAATTATAAGGAGAAAGAAATGAAAGAAGGTAAAAATCAGGAGAAGAATATGACAACAATCATATGTATTTTAGGTATGATATTTTTGTTGTTTGCATCGATATTTATACTCATTTTTGTTTCAAACACAATTGAGAGACAAAAAGTATATAAGAACGCAAATTTAGTGGAAGTACAGGCCACAATCATTGGATATAGAGAAGAAACCATATATACAAATAATAATTCTATACCGATAGGTACTTCTTTTAATACGTATTATAAATATACAAGTTCAGACGGCACAGTATATTCAAGTTTTTGGCAAACAAGAATTAAAACAGAGGAAGAAGCAAAGGAACAAATAGGAAAGAAAGTTAAGATATATGTTGATGATGAATTAAAAGTACATACAAAGTCATTATCAAACGATAAAACAGGCGTAACAATAGGAGCGACAATGGGAGCCCTGTGCTTGTTGCTATCTTTGGGACTTTTTATATATCTTGTAATAAAATTCGTGCAATGGAAAAAGAATAAACCTCAAACAAAAAAATTAAGTAAAGAAGAAAAAAAGAAAGAGCCGCCTAAAAATTTTTGTGTCTTACACCGAGCGATAATATTGTTATCGGTATTTATGATTATAGGGTGTGTCGGGTCGTCTATATCAAAAGAAAAAGAATATCAAGTATATGCGAATGCTCATTTTGAGGAAGTAGAAGGGGTTATCTATAAGTATAAAGAGTTTGAAATGGATTCTTTACCGTATTATGCCACTTATTACAAATATGTTGATAGAGATAATAATGAATATATGAATTTGTGGCAAAATGATATTTACGATAAGAAAAAAGCGGAAGACGAAGTCGGCAAAGTTGTTACGTTATATTATGATAGCAAATTGGGCGTACTTAAATCACTTAGTGATTGGAAAGTGCCATCTAAGCCTAATCATACGCTCAATATTATAGTGTTTGTCATATTTTTGATATTGTTTTTAAATTCATTAGTGAGATTTATTAGGTTTATAGTGCGAGATAAGAGATATGAAGCGGAGCAAAAACGACAGAGAGAAGAGGGGCAGTATGAAAGATAAACAATATAAAGTGGCTGTCAAATATAACTCAATACATATCGTGATAATGATTTTTTCGTTATTTATTGCAGCAGCGTTGATTGGCGGGGAAATATGGAGAGAAAACAAATACAATACGCATATTGCCGCAGAATTTGTGGAAGTAGAGGGGGAGATTGCTGAATATAAAGAGTTCTCAAATTCTGAATTTACTTATTATGCTATATATTATCAATATATAAGTCCTGACGGCAAGATACACAAAGGTTTTTGGAACAACGATATTTACAGCGAAGCCGACGCGCAGGCAAAAATCGGTGAAAAGGTGCCTTTATATTATGATAAAGAGTTTGGGGTCAAAAAGACTGTCGACGAAATAGAAAATATCAAAGATATAGAAAAACCGGACCATATACCTGGTGGCGTAGTTATTGCAATATGTGCGGCGGTTTTCCTCAATTCTTTGGTCAAGACCGTCTTGTATAAAGCAAATACTAAAAAGAACTAAACAATAAAAATATAGGAGTAAAGCATGAAAAATAGAGAATTAAAAAAACCTAAATTGTGGGTGCATTTGGTTGTGATAGCGGTGACGTTGATAATCACGATACTGTCAATAATCAATACCTGTAAAATAGTAGAGAATTATCAAAGACGAATGAATTTAAAGACAAACTATGTCTTGGAGTATGCTACTATTGTAGATTATAAAAGTTATTTAAGTGATGGAGGATATTACTATTATAGTTTGCATTATGAATATATTGCACCTGACAATACAAAGTACTCCGGATATTGGGGAGATGATTTGTATGATGAGGAAGAGGCCAAAGCACAAATAGGTAAAAAGGTTCCTATATATATTGACCATGAATTACACTTAAAATCAAAAGAACCAAACCCTAAACCGTCATTAGTAGGAGCATGGTTTTGCGGAGTAGTGGCATTGGTAAGTTTAGGCGTAATGTTGTACTCAATAATAAGATTATTGCAAAGTTATTATATTGTAAAAAGTAAACTAAGGAGCAAAGATATATGAAAAAAAGAGAACTAAAAAAACCTAAATTGTGGGTGCATTTGGTTGTGATAGCGGTGACGTTGATAATCACGATACTGTCAATAGTCAATGCTTGTAGAATGGTAGAGAATTATCAAAGACGAATAAATTTAAAAACAAATTATGTCTTGGAATATGCAACGGTAGTGAAATATAAGACATTCTTAAGTAATAATGGCTATGATTTTTATTATACATATTACGAATTTATAGCTGCTGACGGCACCAAATATGAGGGGATATGGGAAGCCAATATTTATGACGAAGAAGAAGCAAAGGCGCAAATAGGTCAAAAAGTACCGATATATATAGACCATGAATTACATTTGCAGACAGATGACCCCAATTATCGTCCGTCATTAGGAGGAGCATGGTTTTGCGGAGTAGTGGCATTGGTAAGTTTTGGCGTAATGTTGTATTCAATAATAAGATTATTGCATTGGTATATAGCAAGTACTAAACAAAACGTTTAAAAAAAATATTTAAAGTGTATACATAGGAGAAGGAAAATGAAAGACTTGACGAGAAATTTGGTGGTAATGACGTTGTTATTTTTATTTGTATTCAGCGCATTTAGCGGTGCTTTGATACCCATCGCCGATGCAATGAAGGATATGGATACGCCGGTAGCTGCCATTGAAAATGATACATATCGCTCATATTATGACAGCGGAAATTTTTATGATAGTTTTCGCAGTGATATAGAGTCTATGGGCGGTTACGTCTATGCTTTTTTAGGTTTATAGTGCGAAATAAAAGATATAAAGCGGAGCAAAGACGACAGAGAGAAGAAGTTTAAAAGAAATATATCATAAATTAAATCAAGGAGAGAATGTATGAACGACGAGCAGATGGAAAAAACAAGAAATTCAAGGAATGTGCTTATAGGTATTTCAATTTTTTTACTTTTTGTAGCAATATTTGTATTTATAAATGTTTCAAAAAGTGTTGAAGAACAGAAACTTTATGAAAAAGCAAATTTTGTAGAAGTTGAAGCAACTATTGTTACATATAGAGGGCATACCGTTTATACGTATGACAATAGATTTCGTATTGGGGAGTCTTACACAACATATTATCAATATAAGAGTCCTGATGGGCAGATATATTCTGGTTTTTGGCAAGCAAGAATAAAAACTGAGGAGGAAGCTAAGGCGCAAATAGGGAAAAAAGTTAAGATATATGTTGATAATGAATTAAAGTTGGATACAAAATCGTTGGATATCGATAAAACGGGCGTAACAATAGGAAGCGTTTTTGGCACGTTGTGTTTATTGATTTCAATGAGCATATTTATATATTTAGCCGTTAGATTTGCGCAATGGATAAAGAATAGGCCTCTTTTGACAGAAAAACCAAACAAAGAAGAAAAAAAGAATAAGCCGCCTAAAAATTTTTGCTCAGTACATTTTCCAATAATAATGTTGTCTGTGTTTATTTTAGTTGCTAGTATAGGCTCATCAATATCAAAAGAAAAGGAGTATCAGTTGTATGCAAATGCTCAATTTGTTGAAGTACAGGGAGAAATATCACATTATAATGAATTTGAAAAGGATGGCTCGGCGTACTACGTTACTTATTATAAGTACATAGACGCGGAAGGAAAGGAATATAGCGATATGTGGCAAAACGACATATATGTTAAAGCCGAGGCAGAAGCGGCGATAGGAAGTGCAGTAACGTTATATTACGACAGTAATTTGGGAGTATTAAAATCAATGGACGATTTGATAAAAGTGCCAAAGCCCGATCATACGTTTAATATAATCGTATCCCTCATATTCATAGCGTTATTTACTAATTCTGCGGTGAGATTTATTAGGTTTATAGTGCGAGATAAGAGATATGAAGCGGAGCAAAGACGACAGAGGAAAAATTATAATTAAAAACAAATAATAAAGTACATAGGAGAAATAAAATGAAAGACTTGACGAGAAATTTGGTGGTAATGACGTTGTTATGTTTATTTGTATTCAGCGCATTTAGCGGTGCTTTGATACCCATCGCCGATGCAATGAAGGATATGGATACGCCGGTAGCTGCCATTGAAAATGATACATATCGCTCATATTATGACAGCGGAAATTTTTACGATAGTTTTCGCAGCGATATAGAGTCTATTGGCGGTTACGTCTATGACTCTACGGTTGAGGAGAAAAGCAAGAAAAAGACGACTGCGCTCGACTATGAATTTCAGCCGATAAAGCAGGTAATCACTGTAAAGACGACTGCGACAGGCAGCAAAGAAAACGGCAATTACGTAGAGAGCAAGCCGCTGGCAAATGCCATTGTGCGAATCAACGGCGTGCCGCGTTTTACTGACAGAAACGGACAAGTCCGCGCTACTCTTGACAGGGAGTACGTAGAACTCTTTGTGGAGAAAAACGACTACGGTCCATATATTGAGATAATGGAAGTCACGGGCGAAGATAAGACCGTATATCTCAAAAAAGCAAGCGATAATATAGATATATACGGCGTTATGCTTACTGATGTAGAGTACGATCCCGTCAACCTTATCAATTCAGAATACACAATTTTTCCAGAAGCTCTTGGAGATTATATCGCCAATATGAAATTTTTGGTCAACGTAAAGGCAGATAGATATATGTTGCTTATGGATTCAGAGGTTATCTATTCTTCCAATGAGAATACCCTTTATAATATAGATTTTACAGACGATATGGAAGGCAAAAAGTTCTATGCGCAAGTGGAGTACCAAGATATACTGTCGGAGCCTGTATTGCTCAATTTAAGTATATCAATACCTGAATTTTATAAAGAAGAGGATATAGAAGAATATAGTGCAAGAGACGGAGAAAGTTCACAGATGAATCCTTTTGACGGTGAAGACCAGAGCGAAATATTCGGAGGGTTTAATATTGATTTAAATAAAATACCACAATTAAAGAAATATTTAAATAATGTTAAATTGGATTCAGCAGTTAATATGCGCGAAAGTACGTTTTATATAAATTTAGGCTATGAAATAGCAGAATATAAAAGTATAAAAAGTAAAGAAGAGTTAGAAAAAATAGAGAATACTAATAATAAGATTAATAAGTTAAAAGAGGATGAAGCGTATGCAATAAATCAAAGAAATAAGTGTCAAGAAGAAATAAATAAGGCTAACGAAGAAATAGAGGCAAGTCAAAATAAAATAAAGGAAAACAATCATAAAATTCAACAACAAGAAGATTTTATAAATAATCTTAATAAACAAATGGAGACAATAGATAAAAATAATAAGCAAGAGATAGATAGAATTAATGAAAGAAAAAATATAGCCGCTAACGATATTGCAGAACTTAAAAAGGATGTGGAGAATAATACCGAAAAAATAGCAAAAGAAATGTCGTCAGTTGCTGGTTATTATAATCGAATTGATGAAATCAATGCTCAACAGGAAGAGGAGTTTAATAAAATAAAGGGTGAAATAGCCGAAGCAAATCAAATTATCAACAATATGAAAAACGATGTTAAGGAAACTGATAAAAAAATATCTGAGTTAAACGAAAAAGTAAATAATGGAAATTTTGATATATCAAATTTAGATTCTTTAATAAAAAATATTGGTAATGATATAAATGATTTGCGAAATTCAATTTCTAGTAATAAAAAAGGAATAAGGTTGTCGCTGGAATTTTTTGGCACTATTCTTTATAATTATAAAGAAAATAAAATCGTTAGATTTTCAGTCACATTAGGAGCTAAAATAGAATTTATTATTGATGGGACTTTTATGGCTGGATATATACCCATGTTTTATGTGCTCAATATAAATGCCAATCTTACTGCAAAAATTGATTTTTATGACAATAAAAGCAAACTTATAGATTTACAAAAATTTTATGAAAATATTTTAATGAAAATTGGAGTAGGGATAGAATTAGAATTAGGTGTAGGAATAAACAATTTATTAAGTGTAAGCGCTTTTGGAGGTGCCAGATACAGCGTTACGGGTTATGTGGGTTTAGAGGAATTTTGGCAGCATTTTAATGACTGTATAGGAAGTGAACTTGAATTTCAAATAGGAATAAAATTAAAAGCCTTATATATGTTTACATATGAATTAAGTGAAACATTTACATTTAAAAAGGAGCAATTATCGATCGAAGAAATAAAAAAATTGTATGGAAATGAATTTTCACGTGCTTTAAGTACTGCTCAATTTACAAACAATTTGTTGGCAGAAAATATATACGATGGCTCTAAGCCTCAAATAGAGAAGGTAGGGGATGATTACGTTGCTTCTTGGATAGATATGGAGATAAGAAACGGCGAGCCAAGAAGTGTGTTGAAATATTCTGTATACAGCAACGGTAATTGGGGCGTGCCAAAAGAAGTATATGGCAGCGGAAGTGATTTTTATCACGATACGTACTTTGACGGCAAGGACTTGCACGTCACGTGGCAGAATATAAAGGAAGGCACAGATATCACAAGCTTGGAAGATATGTGTAAAAACAGCGAAATATATTATGCCAAGTACGACAGCGAATTGTCGCAGTTTGTCGGCGTAAGACAGGTGTCAGACAACACTACTTTGGATATGGGACCGAAATTTGCGTTGCAAGAGTCTGCCGATCAGCCTTTGACTATTGTGTGGCAAAAAAATAGCGCGGAAGATCTTATAGGACTCAACGGTAGAAATTCAATAGTATATAGCACCTTTGACGAGGGTAATTGGAGCGTGCCAAATATGCTGTATGAAAGCGACAATTATTTCTCCTTTGTCAACTCTGCATACGTAGATAGCAAGCTGACAAGCGCTTTTGTCGAGGATATGGACAATGACTTGACGACTGACGATAGAAAAATCATTGTGTGCGCCGAGGGCGTGCAGTGCAAGATAGTCGGCAGTGACTTTGAAATAGTCAACAATCCGCAATTCTTTAAGATTGACGGCAAAACAAGATTGACTTTCCATGCAGACGGCAACGTCAGATTTACCGACGATTACGTCAACGTAAATAAGTTTGATATAGCCGACGGCAAAATCAACGATACGTACCAAATCATGGACGGCGGCAATGAAATCTACGTCTACTATTACAAGGTGGGCAGTGACAACTCGCCGCAGGCGTATGCGTCGATATATGACAAGTCAACGGATAGTTGGCAAGTGGACGTGCGCCTGACGTCGGCAAAAAATAAGGTCACTAGCCCTTCGATAGCAATCTTGCCGGGTGGCGATATTTTGACCGTGTATAATTCTTTGGATAGAGAAACTCAACTTGTATCGCTTGAATGGGAGATAAAACAATTCCAAAAAGACTTTGAAATCGAATATGCTTTTCATGACTTTGGCGTAAAGAGAGGAGATGAATTTGATTTGTTTTTGATTATAAAAAATACCGGAGATTATACCATCAGAAGTTTGGAGATTTCGGCATTTGGCAAGACGGAAATCATTGAATTGTCAAAGCCAATCGAAGTGGGCGAAAAGGATACGATAAAAGTCAACAGAGTATATTCAATAAATCAACAGGGGCAAGAAATAATCACAGTGCGCTTTGACGATATCGTAAGACAATATATGTTGACGACAAGGTTTACAGACGTCTCTATTGACGGAGTGCGCAGGATAGATAAGGAAAGAGAATATTATGACTTGATTCTCAAAAATTCGTCAGAGGAAGCTAGCAAAGTATATCTCGATATATATTATAATGGAGAGCTAATTGATACGACAGAGATGTTTTTGAGCGGTAATGAGACGCTCAACTATACATATTTCAACGACGAATTCGTCAACGGCGGATACGTATACTTTGAGATACGCACAGAGATGGCAGACAAATATGAGAGCGACAACAGTATTTCCTTTTGCGTCGAATATATGGTAGAGAAAGTGCCCGTTAAAATAAATCCATATTATCAATCTATGCAAATAGCAAAATATTTATAAGGAGACAAAACATGAGGAGAAGACAAGAAAATATAATGCCCACAACAATATTGCATATAGCTTTGATTATATTTTTGATATTGATGGCGACAGTATTTTTAGCGCCCATACCGGAAGAGATAGAAGACTATAAAATGCATGAAAAATCTAATTATGTATTAGAAGATGCAACTATTGTATTTTATAAAGAATTCGTACAATACAAAACAGTGTACTATAATACATATTATGAATTTGTAGACACTGACGGATATAAATACAATGGGCTCTGGCAAACAAGAATAAAGACTATGGAAGAGGCCGAAAAAATGATAGGACAAAAAGTACCTATATATGTAGATCACGAATTGAAAACACACCGAAAAAATTTAGAAAATAGATCATTAAGCAGTATATATATAGTTGGCATTATAGGTGGATTTTGTATTCTGTTTTTAATAGCGACGTTGATTAGCTTTATATTACGTTTGATAATGTGGCGGAAAGAGAAATCTAATCAAGAGGAGTGTTGTTGAGAATAATGTATGCAAAAAGCAAAGAAGAAACAAAAGAGGTATTGATAATATGGGAAATAAAAAGAAAAAAACTATTGCGATAACGGCTGCAAGCGTGGTGATTGTGTTGGCGGCGACGTTTGTTGCGCTGGGGCTTACCGTATGGCGTCCTAAATCGACTGACGAATGGTTGAGAGATTTTGCCGCGAGTCTGACTATGCCGCAAGGTCAGGAAGAGCAGAAATATGAAAAAACCATCACAATAGAGCAAGACGGGCAAAAGGCATCGACTTTCTTTCAGACGGTGGAGATACATATTCAGGACGGCAGACCGGTCGGACATATTTTGGTCGAAGAGAAATATTATGGACTTGGCACGACCGAATTTGACGTCAACGACGAATATTATTTTTACGACGGCAAAATGTATATGAGGCGCAGCAACGGCGACGATATTTCTAATACCGAATTTACATCTAATTGGGACGTGTTTTGGGAAGTGGCGTGCGAGAATTGGGGCAACAACGGTTATGTCCTCAAAAAGACCGTCTTTGAAAAGATGAAAATCAGCCACAGCAAAGGCATACACAAATTGACGGCGACGGTGTCGTTTGACAATCGCAAAGAGTTTTTAGGCGGCGCAGAAGATTTTAAAGATATAAGCCAAGCGGAGTTGGCAATGAGCGTCAACGACGGTTTGCAGCTCGTCGATTTCACGTTGAGTTACAGATATAAGGACAATCAAAGCGTCGTAATAAACATCGTTGGCAAAGAGCCGACGCAAATAGAAATAAAGGATTTTTACAACTGATATGAAAACAACCGTACTTATGAAAAAATTTGTCATAATTGTCTTGGCATTGCTCTTATGCGCCGCTTTGTGTTGTGTTGCTGCGACGGATATAGCCAAGGCGGAGACTGACGAGGAAAACGCCGCGTTTGGCGGCGGCAGCGGCACTGCGCTTTCGCCATATATAATTTCTGACGCGCAGGATATGATTGCGCTTATGGAGGGGGTCAACAATATCACTGCTCCCGACGGATATTTCGGCAAGACATTTATACTGTCAGACGATATTGATATGACGGGCATAGATATAAGACCTATCGGCAGTTTCACATACCCATTTAAAGGAAAAATCTACGGCGGCGGACATTCTGTCAGCGGAATAGATATTTTGGTCGAAGGCGAGCCGTATGCAGGATTGTTTGGCGTGACAAGCGCGGACGCCGTAATCGACGGGCTTGCGCTTTTCGGTCGAGTATGCGGAGACGCGGAGACAGGCGGATTGGTGGGATTCAACAACGGCAAGATAAATGCATGCGTCAACAACGTGCATGTGTCGAATATAGACGACAATACCGTGTCAAATATCGGCGGCATATGCGGCTATAATAAAGGCGTGATAACAAATTGCAGCAACAGATCGGCAGTATTTGGACACGGCGTCAACACGGGCGGCATTGCAGGCCTCAACGACAGCTTGGGCGAGATAAGCGATTGCTTTAATATCGGCGAGATCAAATCTACCTTTTATGACGTCGGCGGTATCGTCGGTCACAACAACGGAAGGGTCGACGGATGTTTCAACTCCTCCCAAATTGCCGCTTACAGCACGGCGGGAGGCATTGCAGGCTCCAACAGCGGCGCGATAGCCAATGCGTATAACGTCGGGCGTATCTTTGCCGACAACAATATGGCGGGCGGCATCTGCGGCAGCAGCGACGGAGATATATCCAAAGTATTCAGCAGGGCGGAAATATCTGCTAAATCGCTCAGATACGGCATTTGCGGATATGCGACCGACGAGGCGACGTTTGACGCGTGTTATTTAAATTCCGACAGCTTCTCGGGACGGATGACAAATCGAGGCGACGACTTTTTAAATTCGGCAAGACTTGACGATAGGGATATGGTATTGCCCGACGTACTTGAAGAAAAAGGCGCGATGGCGGCTTTGCAGTCCGCTTCCAGCAAATGGACTAAACGCGCATTTGACGAAAAATGCTATATGCCGCAACTCGCCGTATTTTCCGACAGTGCGCAAGATGAGATAATGACGCTGTCGCAGTCAAGCGCGGCAATCGAAAGACGGCTTGTCGGCGACGCCGAGTTGGATACGACAAAATATACGTACAACGGACAGGAAAACGTACCGGGGGTGTCTTCCCAAAATACGAAGTATATAAAGGACGTCGATTATCAGATAGTTTGCGAAGACAACGTCAACGTCGGCACGGCAAATGCAGATATCACTTTTATAAATTATTATAAGGGCGATACGAGCAAATCGTTTGCCGTCGAAAAGCGGGAGCTCATCGTTGAATGGAGAGAGCAAGAGATAATTTTCAACGGGCAAATACAGCACCCTTTTGTCGAAATTACTGACGGCAGAGTGGGAGATGAGGACATAACTTTTGTATACACAGGCGCAGGTCAAGCCGTGGGCGATTACGTGGTTACGGCACAGCTTGCAGACAGTCAAGTCAATGCCAATTACAGTTTTACTCCCGTAAGCATAAAATATAGTATTACGACCTCGCGTATTCAACTGAGTTGGGACGAAAGTCAGTTGATATACAACGGCCTTGCTCAATATCCAAAAGCTAAGGTAACGGGCGGAGCGTTTGACGACGTGACAATCGAATATTTCGGATATGAAGCCAACGTCAATGCCAATTCCAATTATACCGTGACGGCGACAGTGAATAATAGCAATTATTCCTTGAATGAGACCCATACGTACAGCATAGGCAAAAAAGAAATTTCAGCAGATTTTGAAGACGTTGATTTTACCTACAATGGGCAAGTGCAATATCCCAAGATATCAAATGCGCAGGGTGTTATATCGGGAGAAGAAGTCGAGTTTATATATAGCGGATACGAGAATAATATCGCCGCGGGAAGGCATACGGTAGTCGCGCAGCTTGCAAAAAACGCAGTAAATTCCAATTATCGCTTTGCAGGCAAAGAATGCGCGTATTCTATCGACAAAAAGCAACTTGACGTCGAATGGGTGCAAGAACAACTTATATACAACGGCAAAGCGCAATATCCTAAGTTCAGCCCGATAGGTTTGGTCAGCGGAGATAACGTCGATTGGATAATTTCCGATTACAGCGGAAATATTGCCGCGAGCGAAGGCGAGGCGTATGCCGTCGCCGTTGATTTGCCGCGTGACGGCAATTACGCTTTCCAACCTGTCGAGAAACGTTATGATATTTTGCCGATGAGTATCACTATCGCTTGGGAAAATCAAGTGATTTACAACGGTCAAGTTCAAAGACCGAATGCCAAGGTATTGGAAGATACGCCCGACGAAGTCGTGCTGACGTATTCTCATTTCAACGGCGTGAACGCGGGGGAGGGATACGGTATCACGGTCACGCCCCAAAGTCAAAATTACGTCGTCGGCAATGTGCTGACTTACGATATTCTGCCTATGCCCCTCAACGTCGTGTGGAGTGATAGCGACTTTGTCTACAATTCTCTTGCGCAATATCCCAATGCTGACATAGAACGTCTTGACGACGGAACCGCTATTGATTTTGAATATATCAAAGAAGAGTCTGTAAAGGCAGGGAACTATACCATTGCAGTGAGGTTGGACGATACCAATTATGACGCGGTCAACGGCGTTTTGCAATATACAATAAAGCAAAAACAATTACAAATCGACGGACTGAGGGCAGAGGATAAAGCATATGACGGCAGCAGAGACGTCGTTTTGAGCGGCGGCATTCTTATCGGTCTTGCAAGTAACGACGACGTCGACTTTGTCATATCCGAAGCTTTGACAAAAAGCCAAAACGCAGGCAGTTGGGAAGTGAGCTACAACGTCACGCTCATAGGAGACAACGCCGATTGTTATTGCGTCGAGATGCCTGCCGTTGAAGCAAATATCAAGAAAGCGGTCTTTGACACGTCGCAACTTATATTTCAATCAAAGACTTTTGCCTTTGACGGCACAGAAAAGTCTATTTCAGTAGAGGGCGACGTGCCGGATTGTCTCAAAATACAATACTATGGGAATTATAAGACAAACGTCGGCGAATATGTCGTGACAGCCAAGTTTAGAGACGTATACGGCAACTTTGAAAATATCGCAGATATGCAGGCGACTATGTACGTTGCAAACGCCGTGCTGTCAGACGGCGAAAACCGCATGAGTGTGAGAGCTGACGGAGACGTATTGCCGTACGGCGCCCAACTTAAAATAAATAAATCCAATGATTGGTCGGGCAAGAAAGGCAATAAGTCGGTGGTTGGAGTATACGACATATCTCTTTTGAAAGACGGCGAGGAAGTGCAGCTTAATTGCAGATTTAGGATAGAAAAGACTCTTGATAAAAAATACCTGTCGTCAAAAGATTTCTCCGTATTGCAGGCGGTGGGCGACGATTATCAAGAGATAGAATATAAGTTAGAGGACGGCAAGTTGATTTTTTACGTGGACAGCCTTTGCCAATTCGTAGTGCTTGCAAAGACTCCTCAATATTGGAGATGGTACGTCGCGGCGGCAGTTTTGGTCGCGGTAGTTATTGCCGCGGCTGTGACGGCGACTTATATTTTCAGCAAAAAGAAAAAAGCGAAGCTCAACTGCCAACGCGCGGAAGAAACCGTACGGGAAGTTGCAAGCGCGGACGTCGGTTGTTTGTCCGCCGCGGAGTCGGTTGAAGCGCCTTTTGTGTTCGACGGGGTGGAATGCGCAGGCTGGGAAAGCTTCTTGGCGGCGTTGTGCTATAAAGACATATCAAAGCAAAAAGAAATAGCTAAGCTGAGTGCAAAACAGGCTTGGGCGCGCGCAAACGGAAAGGGCGGCGCAAAACGTCGTGAAGTATATTGGCAGGGAAAGAAAGTCATACGCAATTCACAGGAGTATCGCGATTTGATACAAAGAGCGGAAAAGTCGGCGGATAAATTTTGATATAAGGCTTTTACGGCGCGATTTATATATGGTATCGCAATGTTGACAATCCTATGGTATAGTGATAAAATCATAGATATAGGTTTTAACTTATAAAGGGATAAGATATGAAAGAAAAACTTGCTAAATTAGCGGAGTTGTTGCTTGACACAGGCAAGCGCAACAATCTTATAAATTTTAAGGACAACAAGACGAATACTGTCGAGATAGTTGCGCCGAGTTTTGACGCGGTGGTCAAGAAGTTGGCAAACGCTTACGTATTCGAGGCGTTTGATCCAAAGCTTGACGGCGAAGACGAGGGCGGTAGATTGACTGACGCCCGACTTAAAGAGATATTGAAGAATAAGGGGCAATACATCTCCAAATATGAATGCAAGCTGTCTAAGACCAGCCAAATACTCGCATACAATTCTTCGGCGTCGCCGATAAAGGCGTTGAAGAATATAGAAAAGCGTTGGAGAAGCGCGATTGACGAGACTGGCGTAAATATCGCATATCTTGCGATTGGTTTTATTCGATGGAATGAGGAAGATAAGCTTGACGAGAGCTATCTTGCGCCTATATTGCTTGCGCCGATAAGTCTTGCAAGAAAGTCCAACGTCGACCCGTACCGTATCAGCGTATACGTAGACGATATTATACTTAATCCCACTTTTGCATATAAACTGCAAAGCGAATTCAACATTGTGCTGCCGGAATATGACGACGGGGAAGACGACAATATCAAGGACTATCTTCTGCGCGTCGGGGAGATGATAGCCAAGCTCAAATGGCAGGTGGAGTATACCTGCAAGATAGGGCTGTTCTCTTTCTTGAAAATCAATATGTACAGGGATCTGAAAGACAATGCGGACAGCATAGTCCAAAACGGCAATATTCAAAAGATGCTGGGCGGAACTTTTACCGCCAATCAAGCGGACAGCCGCGGCGGGGCCGAGGCAAAGTTCAACGTCGTAGACGCCGACTCTTCTCAGCTCAAAGCCATTGAGATGGCAAAGTCGGGCGAGAGTTTTGTATTGCAAGGACCTCCCGGTACCGGCAAAAGCCAGACGATAACCAACATTATCGCCGAGTGCATTGCAGACGGCAAGAAGGTGCTGTTTGTGTCGGAAAAACTTGCCGCCCTCAACGTCGTTTACAACAAGCTCAAACAAGTAGGGCTTGAAGATTTTTGTTTGCAGCTGCACTCGCACAAAGCCAACAAAAAAGATTTTATACAGGAGCTGTGCCGCACGATGCGCTTAGAAAAAAGCGGCGTGTCTTCCAAAGCGGCGCAAGAGGAAGACAGGCTCAACAAGTCGCACGTGATACTAGACAATTACGTCGACGTACTCCACAGCAATATCGACGTGATAGACAAGTCGCTTTTTGGGCTTATTCAAGAGGTGTGCGCCTGCAAAAATTCCGTCGAGCTTGATTATTTTGTCAAGGATATCAAGCAAAAGGGCGATAAGTACGTCGCCTTTATCGTAGATTTATTGGAGCAGTACGCGGAGTACTCGCAATATATCGGATACGACTATAAGCAACATACTTGGTATGGCTATGAAGACAAAGATATCTCTTTGCAGCGCAAATATAATGTCAAAAAGTCGGTCGTCGCAATAAAAGATATCTGCCAAGACGCCGAGGATATTGCCGACGACGCATACGCTCAATTCGGCATAGAAAAGATGTCGACGTTTTATCAGTTGGAGCATTACGGCAATTTCTTTAATTTTATCTGCAAATCGACTTATCTGTCGCCTAAAATCTTTGATAAGTCAAAGGCAAAACGCGCGAAAGAGTCGCTTGAAAAACTTCGCCCTCTCGCGGAGAGTATAAAGCAGCTGAGGCAGACTTTGGCAAAGGACTTTTCCGACGGCATATTGCAACTTGACGGCAAGGCAGGCAAGGAGTTGCTGACGAAATGCAGCGGAGTATTTTCAAGACTTTTCGACAAGAATTACAAGACTCTTGCAGCGCAGTTGAAGTCATATTCAAAGACGGGCAAGGTCAACTATAAGCAGGCGCTGTCTGCCGTCGGTGTATTGCAGGAAATTCAAGAGAAGATTGCGGAGTTTGACGGCAAAGACGACTTATTCAAAAAGACGCTGTCGCCGAAGTATCAAGGGGTGGACAGCGATTGGGGACTTTTGGATTGCGAGCTGTCCGACTTGCAGAATTTTGTCAAGGACATCGACGATTTCGGAACGTTGCCATTAAAGTCATACGACGAGTTTTCAGATCTCGCGCCTACGCTTGGCGAATATGCCGACAGGTGTACGCAGATATTCCTAAGGATGGAGGAAGAGACAGAGTTTGTCAACTGTTTTGACAAAGACGTATTTGATATAAAAGACGCGCAGTTTGATTACCTCTTCAAGAGAATGTGCAGATGTCAGGACGATATTGATTCCATAGATAATTGGAATAGATTTGCCGTGATATACTGCAAGCTCAAAACCGGCGAGGTATTGGACTTTGTCGACGCGGCGATTGCAAAAGGAGTTGCAGTCAGCGACTATGCCGACGTATTCAAGAGAATATTCTATATGCAGTGGATAGACGAGGTCATACAAAAAGATGAGTTTTTGCAAATCATGAATAGGGTGACCCACGACAAGACGGTGGGAATATTCTGCGAAAAGGACGTGCGTAATTTTGAGATAAGCAAGGCAAAGATACGCTCGCTGCTTTCTTCGCTGAGACCCGACCTCAATCTTATCGCTCCCGGCAGCGCGGTGGCAAACCTGCTCAACGAGGGCGGCAAAAAACGCAGGCTGAAATCAATAAGAGTGTTGTTGGGTGAGATACGCGAGTTGGCGCAGACGTTGAAGCCGTGCTTCCTGATGTCGCCTTTGAGCGTTAGTACGTACCTCGCGCAGGACGTAAAATTCGACGTGGTAATATTCGACGAAGCGTCGCAGATATTCCCGCAAGACGCGATAGGCGCGATATACAGAGGAAGTCAGGTGATAGTCGTGGGCGACAGCAAACAGATGCCGCCTAGCAACTTCTTTGTGTCTATCGCCGACCAGGACGAGGATGATGAGGACTATGCCGACGCCAAAGACTTTGAGTCGGTGCTAGATCTTTGTTCGACAGTGCTGCCGCAGCTAAGATTAAAATGGCACTACCGCAGCAGATACGAAAGCCTTATAGACTTTTCCAACAAGCAGTTCTATGACGGCGACCTTGTGACCTTCCCGTCGTCGAAAGTTGACGCCGCAGGCATAGGCGTGGATTACCATTACGTAGACGGCGGTACTTTTGACCACAAGAGCCGCACCAACAGGGCGGAGGCGGAATATATCGTCGACTTGGTGTTTGACAATATAGACAAATATCCCGACAGAAGTTTGGGCGTCGTGGCGTTCAGCATATCCCAACAGGATTTGATAGAAAACCTCATTGCCAAGAGACGGCTTGCCGACCCGTCCAAAGAAGAATTTTTTGCAACCGATAAGCAGGAGCAGTTTTTTGTCAAAAATCTCGAAACGGTGCAGGGCGATGAGAGAGACACTATCATATTCAGCATCGCATACGGCAAGGATAAGGACGGCAAGATGTCGCACAATTTCGGACCTGTCAACAGAGTGGGCGGAGAGAGACGTCTCAACGTGGCGATTACGAGAGCAAAACTCAACGTGCAGCTTGTCGCGTCGATACACGATTACGACATCGACCTTAAAAATTCCGCTTCTGTGGGCGCAAGACTTCTCAAAGAGTATATCGGATATGCGGAGAGGGGCGCAGTCGCAAGCGCATCTGCCGACGTGACGGAGTTCGGCGAGGGCGATATGTTTGAGTTTGAGATGGAAGTTGCGCAGTTCTTACGCAGCAAGGGATATGACGTAGACACCAAGATAGGAGCGTCCGTCGCCAACGTTGATATGGGAGTGCGCCTGCCCAACGGCGAGGACTATATTCTTGCGGTCGAGTGCGACGGCAGAGCGTATAAGAACGCCGGCAATACCAGAGATCGCGACAGATTGCGCGGCAGCGTATTGCAGAGAATGGGCTGGCATTATCACAGAGTGTGGGCAATAGATTGGATAAAGAATAAAAAGGACGAGAAGGAGAGACTTTTGCAAGCCGTCAAAGACGCGGCGGAATTTCCGTCGTCAAATGTGGAAAGCGTGCATGGCTCGGCAGACATACCCGACAGCTTTGAGGAGTGCATAGAGAGCGGCGGATACCAATTTCCTACATATCGGACGGCAGACTTGGAAAAGGCAAAGGCGGCGGCAGGAGCGGACTACCAGCTATACGTGAGAAAGGTGCTTGAAAAAGAAGCTCCGCTGTCGGAAGAGCTGTTTTTGAAGAGAAGCATAAGAGACTTTTCGAGAGAAAAACTTACCGACGCGGTATGGGATAAGTTCAACAGACTTATGTCGCGCTGTCAAGTCGAGGGTATAGTGCGTAGCAATGGATTTATGTTTATCAAAAACCGCGACGTCGAGTTCCGCGTGCCCAGCGAAGACTTTGTGAGAGAACTCAAATTCATATCGCTTGAAGAATTGGGCGTGGGTATGAGCGAGATAATACGCAAGAACGTGTCGGTTGAGAGAATGGGACTGTATAAATTGCTTGCGACGCTGTTGGGCTTTTCCAAACTCGGCGAGGCAATGGTGAGACGGTTTGACGAGGCTTTGCAGCTTATAAAAGACGTCATCGACGTAGACGGCGAAATGCTTTCGATAAAGGGATGAGAAATGGTAGAGTTGATACGTATAAAGTCAAGCGAAGAAATAAGTAAGGTGTCGAAGCTTGCGATGGAGATAATGAAAGAACATTACGACCCCATTGTAGGCAGCGAGGTCAACGACCATATGTTGAAAAAATTTCAATCTGTCGAGGGTATTACGGCGGAGATGGAAGACGGCGCGGAATACTATTTTGTCAATGCGGACGGCGAGCACGTAGGCTTTGTCGCGGTGCAGCCGAAAGAGGATTATCTGTATCTTAGCAAATTTTATCTTGCCAAGAGGCACAGAGGCAAGGGATATGCCAAAGATATGATGGCGTTTGTAAAAGACAGGGCGAAGAGCTGCAATCTCGACAGCATTATGCTCAACGTCAACGCCGACAACGCGGCTACGGTTGAGACGTATCGCCACTTTAAGTTTGAAATCGTCGAAGAGATATGGCGCGAAGTGGGAGAGGGGTACCGCGTACACGACTACGTGATGCAATATAAGTCTATATGATTGCATATCCGACGTGCGGAGAAATATTGATTTTAATCGCATAAATATTAAAATTCGCGTATAATTATGCAGATAGCCGCCAAATAATGAATAAATTGCATAAATTTACATTTTGGTGAATAATTATGCAAAAAATCTCAAAATAAATTGGCAAATATGCAAAAATTTTAAAATTTTGTGTATAAAAATACTTGCATACTCAAAAAATCGGTGCTAGAATAGTAATACAATAAAAATAAAAGAGGTCACATATTATGAAAAAGAAAGTTTTGATAGCTCTTTTGGTAGTCGCAGTAGTAGGCGTAAGCTGCATGGCATTTGCAGGTTGCGTTGGCGGAGGCGAGCCATTTGACAATTTGAATAAGTCGGAAATTAAAGTAGGTTTTCAATCGGGTACGACGGGTCAGACTTATACGGAAGGATATACCAATTTGAATCCCAAGCAGTACAACAACGCAATGCTTGCAGTGCAAGATATGATCGCAGGAAGAATCGATTACGTGATTACAGATATTGCGCCTGCAAAATCTATTGCGGCAAAGAATAAGAAAGTCAAAGTCATCGACATTAGTTTGACGGTTGAGAAATACTGCTTTGCTATCAATCCCAACGACAATAAGGGAATTGAAGCAAAACTCAACAAGTTTTTGACCGATAATGCCAGCAAGTTGAAAGAATTGCAAAATCAATATATTCAAGGTACCAACACTCAAAAGATAATCTATTCTGCAAAGAATGCAAAAAATCCTTTGATAGTTGCTACCAGCCTTGATTTCCCTCCTTTTGAGGACATCAGCGGAGACGGTTTTGAGGGATTCGATCTTGAAGTCATGGATATGTTCTGCAAGGAATACGGATACGATCTTGTCATCAGCTCTATGGACTTTGATTCGGTAGTGCTCAACGTCGGCGCAGGCAAGTCGGATATCGGCGCGGCTGCTTTGACTTGGACCGAGGACAGAGCAAAGAGCGTCAAGTTCTCAGAATCGTACTATGACGCAACGCAAGTAATTATTTGCATGAAAGACGACACGACTTTCAACAACTGCAAGACAAGAGAAGACGTCGAAAAGATTTTGACGAATTTAGCAAAAAAACAAGAAGAGGTCGGTAGCGGAGAGTAATGCCTGTTGATTTCAATACTTCGTGGGAAGTATTTCGCAATGAATTTATAGTAAACAGAGGATATACGAGGGTATTAAACGGTTTGGAGAATACCCTCATTATCGCTATTGTCGGACTGATACTCGGTATCGTGATAGGTACGTTGCTTGCCGTCACCAAGGTCATTCCGCAAAAGAGATGGTATAATAAGGTTTTTTTCAAGCTTACGGATATCTATGTTGGACTTTTCAGAGGCACGCCTATGGTAGTCCAACTTCTTATTATGTACTACGTTCTATTCCCGTTGATAGGACTTGCCAAGTTGCCTGCGCTGACGGTTGCGATAATAGCTTTTGGTATGAACAGCGGCGCGTACGTCTGCGAAATAATGCGAAGCGGTATTTTGTCGGTCGACAAAGGACAGATGGAAGCAGGCAGAGCGTTGGGTATGGGATATTGCAGGACGATGTTTAAGGTAATAATACCGCAGGCCGTCAAAAACATACTTCCTACGCTTGGCAACGAATTTATTTCCCTTGTCAAAGAGACGTCGGTAGCGTCGTTTATCACCATAGTAGACTTGACGAAAGCATTCCAGCAGATAGGCTCTGCGACGTACGACTATTTCATACCGTACATAGTGCTTGCGCTTTGCTATCTTGTGATAGTCTATATAATAACGATAGCGGTAAAATTGATTGAAAGGAGGATGAGAGCAAGTGACAGAAGGTAACAGCAAAAATCTCCTTTGCGATATTGAAGAGACAAAAAAGGTCGTCTACGTAGACAACGATATCGTCAATACCGGCATCGGCGTGGTCATAGACGTGCAAAACGTATTTAAATACTTTGGCAAATTGAAAGTGTTGAACGGCATATCGTGTTCTATAAAGAAGGGCGAAAAAGTCGCTATAATAGGACCGTCGGGCAGCGGCAAGAGTACGTTGCTAAGATGTATGAACTTGCTTGAAGAGCCTACTTACGGCGAGGTGTGGCTTGACAACTATATAATCACGCCCGTCGACCCGTATCTTCACAAAAGGATATTGACGACGTCAAAGACGTACAAGAGTCTTTTGACAGATAAGGTCAAGACGTTGATGGGCAAACCTGTCGAAGAAAAGCTTGGATATCAAGACGCGATCAAGGCTGTCGACGGCAAGACTTTGGACGAATTGTCGGAAGAAGTCATGGCGGATATAAAGCTCAACGACAGACTAAAAAGCAATGAGGGAAAAGAGTTTTCCAATGCGGTAAAAGACTATCGCAAAAGATATTTTGTCAACATCAACAAGGCGCGACAGAGAGTGGGAATGGTCTTTCAGCATTTCAATCTTTTCAACAACTTGACGATAATGCAGAATATGATACTCTCACCCGTCCAGCTTGGTCTCAAATCAAAGACGGAAGCCACACAAAAGGCGTTGAAGCTTTTGGAGAGAATAGGTCTTTTGGATAAAAAGGACGAATATCCGTCCAAACTCTCCGGCGGACAAAAGCAGAGAGTAGCTATCGCAAGGGCGCTTGTGATGGAGCCTGAGGTGATGTTGTTTGACGAGCCAACTTCCGCGCTCGACCCCGAAATGGTTGGCGAAGTGCTGTCGCTTATTAAAGACTTGGCGGACGAGGGCATGACGATGGTCATAGTCACACATGAAATGGGCTTTGCCAAAGAAGTAGCCAACAGGGTATTGTTCCTTGACGGCGGCAGTATAGTGGAAGAAAACACTCCCGACGAGTTGTTCAACTATCCGCAAAACGAAAGATTAAAAGATTTCCTATCTAAGGTATTGTAAGCCTTATTTTGGATTTTTACTTTCAGCAATGAAACGTAGTGACAATTAGGGACTGCTTAATTTTAGGCGGTCCTTTTTGATTTGGTATAAGTAAGTATTTTTAATAATAATATTTAGTATGAAGATAATGCGGTGTCTGCAAGTTTGTTTTATATACATCGGCGCGATAATAGGCGCAGGCTTTGCAACGGGTCGGGAGATAATGCTGTATTTCGGCGGCAGCGGTATGTTGAGCGGAATTGTCGCAGGCGTACTTATGGGCGCGCTGTGCGGAGCGTTTTTGTTGGCGGCAAAGAGTTTTAAAAGATTGACGGGCAGCGACAGAAAGGCGTTGAGGGCAATCGGCATATCTATCAAATGCGTGCTGTGGGTATGCACGCTTGCAAGCTTTGTGTGTATGGTCAGCGGCTGCGAGGAGATAATAGAGGGAAGTTTTTCTATATCCAACGTCGGACTTTGGACGGGAGTATTAGTCAGCTTTTTAGGGATATGCGAGATGAGCGTAACGCGCAAACTCAATACAGTAATAGTGCCTATGATCATGGTGCTGTTGGCAGTGCTGTCCGCTCAGGGAGATATTGCGCCGATAGGCGGCTTTGACAGCGGCAAGGTCTTTGGCTATTGCGGTATGAACGTCATGATGGGCGGATATATCATTGCAGAGCAGGAAGAGGAGTATTCGCTTAAAGAGATAATTTTTATCAGCGTGCTTTGCGCGTTTGTATTCGCGCTGTCCATCGCTTTGGTATATGGCATTTCAATAGATTTTAAGGACGCGTCTATGCCTATATGGGAGTTTGCAAAAAAACACGGTATGTCGTCGCTCAGCGGTATCGTTATATACCTTGCGATATTCTCCACGTTGATAGGCTGCACCAAGTTGATATGTCAAGAAAATTCGTCTGTCAAGATACCAAGGGCTTTCAGCGTGGCAATGCTGATAATATTTGCGCTGCTGGCTCTCAAATTCGACTTTGCGACGATAGTGGGGTACTGTTATCCGATAATCGGAGTCGTCGGTATAGCTTACACTGTCTTTATGCTTTCACTGCCTTTTATATACGCTTTTGTCGGTATAAAAAAGTCAAAGTCCAATACATATAAGATCAAACAAAAAGTAAATGCTAAATAAAAAAGTCGGTCCCGATATCGGGACCTTTTTATATGCGCTGATATACAGCGTTATTTTTCGATATTGAGTTTTTTGCTCACGAGTTTTTGGAGCAGAGCGACGAGATAATACATACCGCCCGCCAAGAAGCAGAGTATCACTGTGCTTGTCATGACAAGGTCGAGTTTGAATATCTGACCGCCGTAGATTATGAGATATCCCAGACCTGCATGCGATACCAGGTATTCTCCCATTATAGTACCTACCCAGCACATACCCACGTTGATTTTGAGGGCGTCGATTATGTTGGGTATATTCGACGGCAGGACGAGTTTTGTCAACGTCTGCCACTTTGACGCTCCAAGCGTCTGCATGAGCATAAGTTTGCTTTTTTCCACGCTCATAAATCCGCTCAAAGTGTTGAGTATCGTCACAAAGAGCGAGATAGCGAGCGCCATCGTTATTATTGCCGATTGGTCGGTGCCCATCCAAATGATTATGATAGGACCGAGCGCGATCTTAGGCAGGGCGTTAAGTACGACTATATAGGGCTCCAACACCCTGCGCACTCCTTCGCACCACCAAAGTCCGATTGCTACCAACGTGCCTATGGTCGTTGCGAGAAAAAAGCTCACGACGGTCTCCCACAGCGTCACGCCTATATGTTTGGCAAGTTCGCCGCCCTTGACGAGTTCGATAAAGCAATCTATCATTCTCGAAGGGCTTGACGAAATAAAACTGTCTATCACTTTGAACTTTGCCAACAGTTCCCACAGCAATAGAAAAATCAAGAGAAGTCCCACCCTTGACAGCGCTATCACGGCATTTTTTTTCTTCACGCCTTTGATGTATGCGATATGCTCGGGCGAATAGGCTGTGGGGGGACTAGTTTTGCGGGTTTTGTGTTTCATATCTTTTCTCCGTTGTAGTTTGCAGATTGCTCCATATCTCGTCGAAGTACGCGCTGAATTTCGGGGATTCCCGTCGTTGAAGCGGCGTAAGTTCTTTGAGTGGCGATACGTCGATTATCTTTTTGACTTGGCTGGGTCTTTGCGTGAGTATGATAACTCTGTCGCACAGCGATATTGCCTCGCTGATGTCATGCGTGACGAAGACCGCGCTTTTGTTTTCGCTTTTGAGTATGGAGTAGACGTCCTCGACGACGTTGAGCCTCGTCTGAAAGTCAAGCGCCGAAAAGGGCTCGTCAAGCAACATAAGTTTGGGTTGCATTACCAACGTGCGAATGAGCGCGACTCTCTGCTTCATACCGCCTGATAATTGGTTGGGGTAGAAGTCTTTGAAGTCGTAGAGATTGTACTTTTTAAGCAATTCCTTGGCGTACTCTATTTTTTCCGCAGTCTTTTGTTTTTTTATCTCCAAACCCAAGGTTACGTTGCTCAGTATACTTCTCCAAGGCATTAGCTCGTCTTTTTGCAACATATATCCCGTCATTCCCGAATGGCAGTCTGCTTTCTCTCCGCCGATAAGCACCTCTCCCGAAGACGGGGTGAGTATGCCCGACATAAGGGAGAGTATCGTCGTCTTTCCGCAGCCGCTCGGACCTACTATCCCAAGCAGTTCTCCCTCGTTGCAGTCAAATGAAAGATTTTGCACCGCGAGAGTTTCGTTTTTGGAAGTATGGTACGTCAGACTGACGTTTTGCATTTGTAAGATAGTGTTCATTTCGACCTCTATTTATTGAGTATTTTTTGAGCGATTGACGGGTCAAAGAGTTTTGCAAAGTCTGCTTTTTTCGTCATGACGCCTGCGTCGATGATGACGTCTTGCAGTAAGTCAAAATCTTCGGCTTTCATTATCGGAGTCGTCGAATATGCGTCGATGTCCTTGTATGCCTGTATGGCAGTAGCAAGAGCTTCTTCGCTGGTGCCTGCAAAAGACGGCGCAAGTATCTTGGCGATCTCTTGTGCGGTGTGCGTATTGACGTAGTCCATAGCTTTGACGATAGCTCTTGTGAACTTTTCCACCTTGTCGGCGTTTTTTGTCATATAGCTCTTTGTCGCCATAAACGCGGTGAAAGGCATGTCTCCCGCTTGCTCGCCGACAGAGGCTACGATATATCCCTTGCCTTGGCTTTGCATAGCGGACGCCGCAGGCTCAAACATAGTGCAGTAATCGCCTGTGCCTCCCTCGAAAGCAGGTCCGATGAGATCGAACTGCACGTCGAAGTTGAGAGTATAGTCCTTGCCGTCCACAAGCCCTGCTTTCTTTATAGCATATTCCAATGCCATTGCAGGCACGCCGCCTTTTCTTCCGCCTATGACGTTTTTGCCGGCCAGCTCACTCCAAGAGAAGCTGTCGTTGGGCTTCCTTGCCATGAGGAAAGAGCCGTCCTTTTTTGTCAGCTGCGCAAATATAACGGGGTGGTCGTCTCTGCCTTCGTTGGCGATGTATATTGCAGCTTCGGGACCCATAAGTCCTATGTCTGATTGACCGGCGATGACAGAAGTCATACACTTGTCTGCGCCGCCGCCGTTGGAAAGTTGGATCTTTATCCCTTCTTCCTCGAAATATCCGCCGTCTATCGCCACGTAGAGAGGCGCGTAGAATACGGAATGGGTTACTTCAATGAGTTTTACAGTGTTGCCGTCTTTTTCCGTACAACCTGCCATACAGCCCAGACAAGTCGCAAAGACAAGGACAAGGGCAAGTATGATACAAATAGATTTTTTCATTATTACCTCCTAAAATCTGTCACTACAATATATGAGGCAGTCTCCCTGGGCGTTACGGCAAAGAATATGTCGGCTTTGTGAAATTTTTTGCCATTATAGGCGAATATAGCGGCGTAATTGCTTTTGAAATACGTCTATTAGCATACAAATTCTTTATATATGTCTAAAAATAAAAAAGGATATTGAAAAGAGAATTTTACTGTGATATAATGATTAAAACAAATGCGCATAAAGTCAATCAAAGAGGTTTTGCTTGACTTTATAGGTATTTTAAAAACAAAGATGCCGCTGTTGCGGCGGAAAGAGGAGATATGAAAGACGTCATAATTATCGGCGGAGGCATAATAGGCTGCGCCGTGGCGAGAGAGCTTTCTCGTTTTGAGACAAATATCACGCTGTTGGAGAAATGCGGCGACGTAAGTCAAGGCACGACAAAGGCAAATTCGGGCATAGTGCACGCAGGCTTTGACGCCAAGCCAAACACTGCAAAAGCCAAGTTCAATCTGCTTGGCAACGTCATGTTTGACAAGCTCAGCAAAGATTTGGATTTTCCTTTTAAGCGCAACGGCGCCTTAGTGCTATGCTTTGACGAAAAAGAAATCGACGGACTCAAAGAACTTTATGACAGAGGAGTTGCCAACGGCGTCAGCGGATTGGAGATATTGACCAAAGAGCAGGTCAAGGAGATGGAGCCCAACGTAAGCGACAGCGTCGTGGGCGCGCTGTATGCCAAGACGTCCGGCATAGTCAGCCCGTATGAGATGTGCATAGCGTATGCCGAGAACGCAGCTGTCAACGGATGTGAATTTGTATTCGGCAAAGACGTATGCAGTATCGCAAAAGAGGGCGAGAAGTGGCAGGTGAGAGCAAAAGACGGTACGAGTTATACCGCTGATATGGTCGTCAACTGCGCAGGAGTACACGCCGACGATATCAACAATATGGCGTGCGAAGATAAGATAAAGATAATCGCAAGAAAGGGCGAGTATATGTTATACGACAAGTCTTGCGTCGGCTTGGCGCAGAGGACTATTTTCCAGATGCCGAGCAAGATGGGCAAAGGTGTGTTGGTTGCGCCTACTACGCACGGCAATATAATCACGGGACCCACCGCGTGGGACGTGGAGAACAAAGAGAGCGTCCGCACTTCTTTTGACGGACTTGCCGAGGTATATGCCAAGTCGCTTATCAGCGTACCGAGTCTTCCCAAGCGCAACGTAATCACTCAGTTTTGCGGACTGAGAGCGCACAGCGAGGGGGGAGACTTTATTATCGGACAGAGCAAGCAAAAGGGCTTTTACAACGTGGCTGGCATAGAATCGCCGGGACTCACGTCCGCGCCTGCGATAGGCGTATACGTTGCATACGACATTGCCAAGCTTTTGGGACTTGAAAAGAAAGCAAGATTTGAAGAAAAGCGCAAGGGCATACCGCATTTTGCGACAATGACGGACGAAGAGAGAGATGAGCTTATCAAGACAAATCCGCTGTACGGCAAGATAATATGCAAATGCGAGGTCGTCACCGAGGGAGAGATAGTCGATTCGATAAGACGTCCTATTGGTGCAAAAGACGTAGACGGCGTCAAGTTACGTACGCGCGCAGGAATGGGCAAATGCCAAAGCGGATTTTGTATGGAGAAAGTCATGGAGATACTTGCCAGAGAGCGAGGCGTTGCATTTGAAGATATAGAGAAATGCGACGGCGGAAAGATAGTATTCGGCAAGGTCAAGGATAAGAGGAGCGAGTGAGTATGATAAACAAAAATCTTGTGATAATAGGCGGCGGACCTGCCGGACTTGCCGCGGCTAAGAGCGCGTATGACGCAGGCGAGCGCGATATTGTGATTTTGGAGAGACAGAGCGAGCTGGGCGGCATACTCAATCAGTGCATACACAACGGCTTTGGACTGCACACGTTCAAAGAAGAGCTGACGGGACCGGAGTATGCGCAGAGATATATCGACGAGGTGACAAGCCGAGATATAGAATACAAACTTGATACCACTGTGCTTGCGGTAAGCGGCGACAAGGTGGTGACTGCGGTCAACGAAGTAGACGGACTTTTGAAATACAAAGCCAAGGCGGTGATAGTCGCGTGCGGATGCAGAGAGCGCCCGAGGGGCGGCATCAACGTCGCAGGCAGCAGGTGCGCCGGAATATTCTCGGCAGGCACGGCGCAGAAGCTGATAAATATCGACGGATATATGCCAGGCAAAGAGGTGGTCATACTCGGCAGCGGCGATATAGGTCTCATAATGGCAAGGAGAATGACCTTTGAGGGCGCGAAAGTCAAGGCAGTCGTAGAGCTTATGCCGTATTCGTCCGGACTCAACAGAAATATCGTACAGTGCTTAAAAGACTTTGACATTCCGCTTTTGTTTTCGCATACGGTCGTGGATATCAAGGGCGACGGCAGGATAAGCAGCGTAGTGATAGCGCAGGTCGACGAAAAACTTGCGCCGATAATGTCTACTGCGCAGGAGATAGAGTGCGACACATTGCTGCTCAGCATAGGCTTGGTGCCCGAGAAGGAGCTTGCGGAAAAGGCAGGAGTAAAGATATCGCCTATCACGGGCGGAGCCATCGTCGACGAGAGTATGATGACGTCTGTCGAGGGTATATTTGAATGCGGCAACGTCTTGCACGTACACGACCTTGTGGACTTTGTCAGCAAAGAGAGCGAGGACGCAGGTTTGAGCGCGGCGAGATATATCGCAGGCGGCGCGTCGGCAGGAGAAAAGGTGGCGATAGTGGGCGCGGACGGCGTGAGATACGTCGTACCTCATTATCTGTCAAAGGACGCCGACGTCGGCAAATTGCAGCTTAAAATGCGCGTTGCCAACGTATTCAAAAACAAAAGACTTGTCGCAGATCTCGACGGAGAGGAGATAATATCTAAGAAAAAGCAGATAGTCACACCGGGAGAGATGGAGTCGGTGACGCTCACCGCAGAGCAGGTCAAGAAGATTCAGAGCGGCAAGACGCTTACGCTGCGCCTTGCGGATTGAGGGAGGGGATTATGAAAGAGATGATATGTATTTGCTGTCCTATGGGGTGCAGACTTCAAGTGGATGACAGCGATTTGAATAATATCGCTGTCACGGGCAACACCTGCCCAAGAGGCGCTAAGTATGCCAAGGACGAAGTCATCTGTCCTAAGCGCGTGGTAACCTCAGTGGTCCGCGTAGAGGGCGGCGAAATAAATATGGTGAGCGTCAAGACGGCTGACGTCATACCAAAAGACAGGATGTTTGACGCGCTTGCACTGCTCGAAGGGCTGAGCGTGGAGGCGCCCGTACATATCGGGCAGGTCATTGTCAAAGATATCCTCGGTCTCGGCGTGGACTTTGTCGCAACAAAGAGCGTGGAGAAAAAGCAAAGAGAGAAATACATAGTGTCGTTGGACCAAGGCACTACGTCGTCAAGGGCGATAGTGTTCAACTCCAAGGGCAAGATAGTCGGAGCCGCGCAAAAGGAGTTTAAGCAGATATATCCCAATCCCGGCTGGGTGGAGCATGATCCCGAGGAGATATGGAGCAGCCAGTTGGAAGTTTTTAAGCAAGCTGTCGCCAAGAGCGGAGTGACTGCCGAAGACATAGCCGCTTTGGGAATTACCAACCAAAGGGAAACTTCTCTCGTATGGGAAAAAGCGACGGGCAAGCCGATATACAACGCGATAGTGTGGCAATGCCGCCGCACCGCGGATTATTGCGACGCGCTCAAAGCAAACGGACTTGACGACGTGATATACAACAAGACGGGACTTACCGTAGACGCGTATTTCTCCGCCACCAAGCTCAAATGGATACTCGACAACGTCGACGGAGCAAGACAGAGGGCGGAAAAGGGCGAGTTGCTGTTCGGCACGGTCGACACATATCTTATGTGGAAGCTGTCGGGAGGTAAGATACACGCCACAGATTACACCAATGCGTCAAGGACTATGATGTTCAATATCAAGGACTTGCAATGGGACGACGAGTTGTTGGCAGTTTACGGCATACCCAAGCGTATGCTGCCGCAGGTGTATCCGTCTTCTCACGAGTTTGGAGTATGCGACAAGTCGGTCACAGGCGCGCAGATACCGATATGCGGAGTTGCCGGCGATCAGCAGTCCGCGCTATTCGGACATCTGTGTACGGAGAAAGGCAGCGTCAAGAATACTTACGGTACGGGATGCTTTACGCTTATGAACACAGGCGAGGAGTTTGTCGTATCCAAGAGAGGACTTATCACGACGCTGGCGGCGAGTATGCAGGACGGCAGACCGCAGTACGTATTGGAAGGCAGCGTCTTCGTAGGCGGAGCAGTCTTGCAGTGGCTTAGAGACGAACTCAAACTTATTAAGTCGGCAAGGGAGGCAGACGAGCTGTCGGAATGCGTCGAGGATACGGACGGCGTGTATATTGTCCCGGCGTTTGTCGGTTTGGGCGCGCCGCATTGGGACCCCAAGGCGAGAGGCACCGTCACAGGACTTACGAGAGGCACCAAAAAAGAACATTTTGTCCGCGCGGCGTTGGAATCTATTGCATATCAGGTCTTTGACGTAGTTCACGCTATGGAGAGCGACGCAGGCAAAAAGATAAGCGCGTTGGCGGTGGACGGCGGAGCAAGCGTCTCCGACATACTTATGCAGTTCCAATCAGACCTATTGCAAGCCGACGTCGTAAGACCGGCGGTAGTTGAGACCACGGCGTTGGGCGTATGCTATCTTGCAGGGCTTAAAGTGGGAGTATGGAAGGATATCGAGGAATTGCGCAGTCAAGTTTGCAAGGGCAAGACCTTTGCCGCTAAGATGGACGAAGAGCGCAGATATAAATTGCTGCTTGGCTGGGAAGGAGCTGTTGCTCGCGCAAAGTACGTGTGATTTTGCAACAACTAAATATATTGATAAATTATTAAAATATTAGGTGAGAGAGGGTGATAAAAAAGCTATTTGCTTGGACAAAATACTCTCTCACTTTTTTATACAAAATTTGCCATTTGTTAAAAACATAACGAACTTTGCCTATATTTAATTCAAATGGTTTTAGAAATTCGCAATTTCAGTAAGTTTTTTAAAAAAATATAAAAAAATAACTAAAACTTAAAAAATGCAAGAAAATAAAGAAAAAATGTAAAATTATTTTAAAAAAATCGGAATTTTAATGTTTTTTTAATGTTCGTATGCAATGATGTAAGTGACCGAATTGTACACTGACGCATTTCGCTTGCATGGAATTGATTGAATCAAGCGGAGTGTAGTTGCCGAAAGGCATCAAAGGAGGGAATATGAGAAACAAGAGGTTGTTTGTTTTGATAACGGTAATGCTGCTTATAGCATTTGTGTTGTCAATGACATTGATGGCTTGTAAAAAACGTGGCTCCGACGACGAAGATAATAAAAGCGGAGAAGTCTTACCGCCGCCTGACGACAAAGACGACGACGATGAAGACAACAAACCTACAGAGCCGTCAAAGCCAGCGTATGCAAAGTCATTTATGAAGGCAATGGAGTACATAACAGGTACTATGCCTAGCGAATTTATGTCTTTGAACTTCGTTGGAAAAGTTACTCTTAGCGGCAAGAAATACGACATGTCGGTAAAAGGTAATCTTAGCGACGATGACGTACAGCTGTCATTGGTATTTAAACCTGAGGGGACGGGCAGCGTTGCTTTTGCGATGTACGCAGTCGATTCTAAGGTATTTGTCGAGACTCAAAGCGGCATAATATACAATATTGCCGAAATCGACGTGGATTACTTAGCTTCGATAATCGATAAGCTCCCGGGAGTTATCGACGGCGCGCTGGGCGGTATTCTTGAACAGTACGAAGGTTTGATAAACTTTGCGCTTAATTTGCTGCTTGGCGGATTTGCTCCATCTTCAAAAATCACGTACAGCGAAGACAACGGAGTCGAGAAATTCGGCTTTGCGATAGACGTACAGGGACTTTTGAAGCCGATAGGCTCTGTGCTGTCAGCGTTTAAGGACGTTTTGGGAGACATCGATCTTTCATTGGTCAACGATTTGATATCGGTAGTGCCTCTTATCAACGGCAGCATAAATGCAACCGTTTCAAATTCTGTTTTGACGGAGTTTTCCGTAGAACTTTTAGACAATAATCCAAATAATGAGACTTACGGACAGCCGATGTTGGGATTTGATTCGGCTATCAATTTCTCCGACAAGCCTATTGAGATAGATTTGCCGGACGGACTTGACACCTATCAATCCTTGACGTTGGGCAACCTCAGCGCAGACTTTACTATGACGCTTGACACAGGCGGACAGCCGTTTGACATAGGCAAGCTTGTAGACGAAGTCTTGGTTAAGTTTGTTCCGTCGATAACCGAGCCGATTTTCGGCGAAGGACAGCTGACTCTTTACGGCAATGCAGAATATTCTCTGGACGTTAGGGCGGCTCTTGATCCGAATCTTGACGGAAAAGACGAGGACAACAACTATTTCAACGTGGTATTGAGAGCAGGCGAGAATGAGCTTGCAAGAGTAAATTATCTTGACGGCAAGCTTTATATAAAAGCGCTTGCAGACGGCGTCAACGGTTTTGCGGAAGGCGGAATCAACGTGGCTATACCGCTTGACCTCAAAGGCTATATCTCTCAACTTGTCAAGCTTGTCACAGACGCTATTGACAAGGCGCTTGGCACCGAGTTTAAACCTGAGCTTGAAGCAGGCGCGATAGTGACTGCAAGCATAGCAAGAGACGGAGAAGTGATACTTTCGCCGTCGCTCCAAAGCGCGATAGTAAAGATTTTGAAGATAATCGGCTTTGAAGAATATATCATACCAAGCGGCGATAGAATAACGATACTTATCAACAATGAGTTTATCAAAGCAATATGCGATCTTGCCAAGATAGAACCGATCGAGTTGCCTATATTCGGCGATTTGACGATAGGTCTTTTCGGAGGCGGTATCGAATACGTCGAGTTGCAGGCAATGGACGTGCTGACTTTGAGAGCCGACAATTTCTTGATCGGTATGGCAAAGATAACAAGACAGGACGTACTTGACAGCATAGGCGACGTCAATAATTACGGCGAGAATATCGAACAGATAATCAAGTCCTTTGCGCTCAGCTTGCTAAGCGATTTGGACGTAAGCATCGCGCTTGATCTCTCGACGGTAGATTCCACGGTCAATCTGACGCCTATCATCAACAACGTTATGGCGGTAGCCGGTCAATCGACGTATCTCAAAATGCCTATCGCTCTTGATTTGAGCAACTATGACGGCATATTCAAGGTGCGTATCGCTTCAAGATATACGGAAGAAGACAAGATCGGCAGATTGATGTTGGAAGTCATCACTCCAAACGGAGACACCTTGCTTGGTGTGTATAACGAAAAAGACCGCACGTATATTGACTTGTCGGGTCTTGGATTTATGAAATTCTGTCTGACCAACGTCAACTTGTTTGACATGATAAGAGGTCAGCTCCTCGGCGATACCCTCAATGAGGACGATCTGCAAGAGGCAGCGGCAATGATGTCAATGTCGAACTCCTCCAACGTGGAGATAGGCAGCGACCATATAGGCGCTTATATCAACAGCTATCTCGTTACTACGATTTTGAGAATGCTTGGTATGGATCTCGGATTGGATGTCGAGCTTGACGCTCAAATCAACTTTGACGGCTCAATAGATTTGGGACTCGCTCTCGGCGAAATGGTCGACTTGGGACTCAGTATGTCGCTCGGCAAGGAAAGCCAGAGTGAAATCAAGATAGTTGACGCAATAGAAGAATTGGCAAAGGGCGAGTTTGGCGAATACAACGCAGTCGATGCAGAGATGCTTGTCGACAGCATACTTGTGGCGCAAAATCTCAATCTTACGCTTGACCTTTACAACAACAACGTAGACGCTCATACTCATGATAATAAGACGAGAATATTCATTCGCAAGTCGACGGCGACTGCTCCCGGTCTTACAGAGAGACTTGACAACGGTATGCTTGCTCCTTACAAGTCTATAGTCCTTACTATATATGCTGGCTGGACTAATACGACAAGCGAGGCATTGCTGTTTGGTTATATTGACGTTGACGGTAAGAAAGTTAATATTCAACTTGCAAAGAAAGCATTGGAAGGTGTCAAAGTTTTAGGAATTCCTATTACAGATGGATTGAAAGATACCATCATCAATCAGATAAAGATACCTATCGACGTTGATATCAAAGGATTGCTTGTCGGTGCGCTCGGCGGATTGTTTGGCGATTCTTCGGAGAGCGAGAACGAAAACTTTGGAGGAGCGATAGACGTACCGGAAGGAGCTTTGCCTGAGCAGAAGCCGTCGGTAGAAGTTAATGACCCAGCTGAGACAGCGTCTATTGAAGCAAAAGATACCGCTGCCACGCCGGCTATTGACGAAATGATCGATATGATCACTTTAAAACTGTCGGGATCGTTGGATGTCGATGTTGACGTTGACTTCAACGGCGCAGTATTAAGCAATTTGCTTACCAACTTATTGAAGGGCGTCTTCACCGAGATGAATCTTGAATCAATGACGGGCGATGCTACTCCTGTAACGATAAATTACGATAATAAAAATCCGGGAGTATTTTCAAGCGAATTGTATAATAAGTTAATAGAGCCGCTATTGAAAAAGCAAGTAGGTAATCTCAGCGGACTTTTGGGCGGTGTGAACCTGCAAGATGTCTTAGCAAATATTATTAAGAGATTCTTGCCTTTGTCTGATTTTGCTGATTTGACGGCTAATGTGTCGCTCACTGACGGAAAGCTGGCTAATATTTCGGTAATAGCTTCTAATGAAGGCGGAATAGATGATTACGGCTTTGGACTGTATATTTTCAACAGAAAGGCAGACGAAGTAATAAGCTGGGAAAATCAAGCTACCGATATATACTTCAACCCGACGTTTGGCGGAAATCTTGTCGATATGTTTGAGACGAGAGCAAGAAAGCATACCGTAAGCAACTGGGAAGTAGACAGCTGGCAGAATATCACTTGGACTCTTAAAGGAAGCGAGACAGACCTTGCTACTTTCTATGCAAATATAGCAGATTACGAGGACGGAGAATATATCTTTGTCGGCAAGGCATGGGATAATACGATAGAAGTCAAAGTGACGTTGCACAGAGCCGAGATAGAATCTATCAAGGATATTCAAGTCAAGGCAATGCGCGATATACCTACTTACGTCACCGCAGTATTCACCGACGGAACGGAAAGACTTATCACCGACGTGTCGATAGTCTGCGACGGCAGAGTGAATGCAGAGAACAATGCCAGCGTGACGATAGGCGGCAATACCTATACCTTTACGATAGACTTTGAGGGAGAGGTGCTTGCGATTGATTCTTTGGTACTCAATGCTTACGACTATCTTGACAAGATAACCGCGTTGGAGAACAGCGGCATAGCTAAGGTAAAGGTCAACGACACCTTCTACCGCAACTTGCCTGCGACCTACGACTTCTCAGCTATCAAGGCTATGTCGAGACAAGAACTGCAAAAGCCTAATACCTACAACGTCAACGTACGCGTGGGAGAGGGCACGCCGTACCAATGCGATTTGGTACTCAAAGTTGAGTTTACTCCGTTTGAGATATATTATATAGAGCGCAACGGACTCAACTATATCGAGACTGACTTTATCGAATACTCAAAGGGAGAATCCTTCCCAAGCGAGATAACGGTAGTGGGTTACAACGGCAAAGAAAAACTCAAATATACCGCAAAGGTAAGCGAGTGGGATCTTGACGGCGTGACGATAGACCTCAAAGGCGGTCAGTATTTCGCGTCGGCAATACTCAACAAGGGAGAGTACAACGAATGGCGTATGGAAGCCATAGAAGTAGACGTGCTCTCGACAGATATCGTTGATTTGACTGAGAGCAGCAAGTCCGTTGTCTTCGATTGGAAGTACTATTTCTACGGCAACGTACCTATTGACAGAGTTTTGCCATCGTTGCTTGATTTCACGACGAGCGACGGTACGATCAAGAAGAACGTACCTGTGACGATAGACATATCTCAGATATTCGCCTACGAGGCAACCATAAGAAAGGCTATGGCAGAGGGTATGACATTTGAGTGTCCTGTAAGCGTTGACGTCGTCAACGACGGCAAACCGCTCTTTGTATCGACAGTCAAAGTCACCGTGCCTGCAATAAATATGTCTTTGACAGAGACCGAGATAAATATAGATTACGCCGATTATATGAAATACGGCAAGTCGGTATTCTTCAGAGACAATATAGCAATCATGTTAGGAAGCGACAAAGTTGACGCCAACGTCACCTGGTTTACGGATGAAGTTGTGTTCAACAAAAACGGTACTTATACCGCAATCGTATATCTCGACCAAAACGGTCCGTACGAGCAGAGCTGCGAGGTGACGGTGAATATCACTGGCGCCCCGACGGCAAGGGAGGTGTAATATGACAGCGAGAAAAAGAATTATCTCTGTAATAAGCATCATTACGTTGGTCTTGGCAATTACGGCAGGCATTACGCTTTCCGCAGTTGTCGGAGCCGGCAACAATAAGTACGTTGGAGAAAACATTACTCTCTCCAACACAGACGTGACTGTCGACGTTCAGACGTCGACCAAGTCGCAGGCTGAGGAAAATATAATCGGCACGCCGATAGCAACCGCGGAAGAATTGCAGGCATTCATAAGAGGCACCGATACTTACGGATACCTTACGAGTGACGACATTGTTCTTGATTGGGAAGGCGTAGGCTCGCAGTCTATATTCACAGCGGGCAGAGTGCTTGACGGCAACGGTCATACTCTTACGTTGAAAGAGGCTGACGCCGGAAAGAACGCGGGATATGCAGAGAGCTTCAGGGACCCGTTGGAGCGTAGAGACGAAACTATTGCCAATTTGGCAAAGAAACGCAATTACGGTATGTTGGTCGATTACAATCTCGGTACAATAAAGAATATTAAATTTGTTTATAATTCTACAAGCGCCGAGGTTACCAATAATGACCAAGACGGCAACAGCGGAGAGAAAACTTTATATGCCAATTACGTCGGACTTGTCTGCGGTACCAATACGGGTAGGATAGAAAATTGCGACCTTAACGTAAGCGGATCTTTCACTTATAAATTTAATATAGGTAAGATAAATGATACTTCTGATGGGAAAAACAGTCGTTTTGAGACGTATTGGGGCGGTATTGCTGGACGTAACGGCGGCATAATAACCAATATCACTGCTCATTATGATGATTTTACTTTGAATATGCAAACTACTGCCGGCAATAGATCTAAGACAGGTTTTTTTGGAACTACTTGGGAAGATGTTGTTACTGATGCAAAATCTATTGGCGGCGGTATTGCGGGTAGAAACGATGCTGTGACAGATGCCGATATAACCAAGACTGAGATAAGCAATATCATAATTATGGGGTCTATGTATCCTAAGATGAATTCAACTCCACAGGACAAAGGATTAACAAAAGGTAAAAGATATGGAGAATTTGCTGCGGTTGTCAGCACCAATTCTCAATATTCTCACGGTATTGGTGCCAGCGCTGATGCTCAGGCAAAAGTAGATAATATCATAACGGCTTTCAATGTTGATTACGCTAATGCAAGCCAGACTATGGGAGATGCTGTTTCTATGAATGCCGTTGTGTTCTGCGGAAAAGCTACCAACGTGACAATGTTGGCAACCACTGATAAACCTGTGACTATCAATGGCGTAAAACAGCACGTAGATTACCAGACTGATCATTGCAACTGTGGCGTAGCCGGTAATCCCGGTGAACATGAAGCTGGCTATGGCAACGTAATTCATACAGGTGAATATTCTAATGTCACGGTTGGATTTGATAATGACGGTAAGCAAACTATCACAGTTACGCCAAAGGATAAAGCCAATAGTATACTTGGTGAACTTGCGTTTACTAAATATACGGGAAGAGGTACGACGGAAGACGACGCCGTTTTGGAGGCAGGTATTGAGGACTCAGCGTCTTATGCAGACGTAGCTAGTAATGCTTCTACGTATCTTTATAATAAAACAGATATTAGACAAGACAGCTTTACGTTCAAGGTAAGACCTTATCAGGCGACGTCCAGCAAATTCTGGGAGATTGGCGCATATTCCTATCTGATTGCCAACATAAGCAACGTAGGCGCAGCCGAATATACTTATACCGGCGAGGACTATTTGAAAGGTCAATTCAGCTATACAACTCTTGTAGGCGGCAAGACGGGCGCGGTAGATCCCGAAGGACTTAATGCAAGAAGCACAGCTGACGGCGGAAGAGTCACAGAGGGCAGACTGCCTGGGGAATATAACATTAAGTTGGAGGAAAAAGAAGCAGGACTTTCTTACGTCGACAAAGCAAATCAAGTGGTCGCATTTGTAGAAGAAACGCCGACGACGCATACTTTCAAGATAAACCTTGCCACTATCATTCCTTTGGACGCAAGTTTGCTTGCAGAAAATTGGATGGATTCTCAACACGACTTTACGTTTGAGCTTGCAGGCGGCATTGAAGGCGCGGCAGACGGTTATGAATATGAGGTCAACGGATCTCAGCCTACTCCTGTCAGCGGACTTGTGATGCAAAATAAGGTTGATACCAAGGCTGACGGCAGAACTTATATCGTCAGATTGACAAGCGGCGGCGTGGCGGTAACAGAAGATTATACCTATACCGTCAAGATCGACTTGACAAATCCGACGGCGGAAATCATTCATTATGAACACCCTGCCGACAGATATTATACGCACAACAAGATCACGATCAAGGCTGTCGACAATGCCAGCGGCGTAGCTAGCATCGTAATGAACAGTTATGACGGCGACAATCTCAATCATACCCACGACATTATGTCGGAAGGCACGTTGAACGACGACGGCACTTACACGTGGCAGTTCCAAGACACCGGCAGAAAAGAAATCGTGGTAACTGACAACGTCGGACACAGCAGCACTATTGAAGTCAACGTCAAGATAGATACGACTCAACCTACGATTACGGTAGACGCGTACTACTACGTTGAGAAAAAAGTGGAAAACGGAATGGACGGCGACGGAAATCCGACGTATGAAATGCAACAGGTAAAGACTCCGTACGTAAGCGGCACGGAGATTACTTCCGCAGTATATTTTGAGGCAAATGCGACATTCGGCGAGTCGGGCGGTGGAATAAGATACAGCCTTGACAACGGCACAACGTGGCAAGACTACAACGGAACGCTGACAGTTAAGAGACCTGCTCAGGTAAAATTTAGGGCGGTATCCAATACCTATACTCACCCCGATGACGACGTACATCCGTATCCCAACAGATATCCGCTCACCGATAATTGGGGAGATAAGACGGTAGATGTTGTCATACAGCTTGAACAAGTAGTCATCACACTTGACGATTTGGACATAGAGGGCGCCGTAAAGACGTTTGACGGCACTGACGTATTCAACGGCAGCGTGAGCATAAGAGACGGCTTTATCAGCGCGCACAACATAAACGGCGAAGTGCAGATCACGTCAGTAAAATATGCCGACGTAAATTCGGGCGAAGTTGCGCTTATTATCGAAGTATTCTGCACCGACGACACCAAGCTGCTGGTCAATGAGATTGAGGGCGCAAGCGGTGTGATTGAAAAGAAAGCTATCAATATCACCGTTGACGACAAGACTAAGATATACGGCGTTGGACTTCCTGTGTTGACGTATACGCAAGAGGGAATGATTGAGGGATTTGAAGAAAGTCTTTCGCTTTACGTCCAAAAGCCTGACGGCTATACAGGATCGTATGAACTCTTGCCGCAGACGGCTGACGGCGCAGGATACGTCATCGCAATCGCGGAAGGTACGCAATTTAACAACTATGTATTGCAAGGCGTGGTTGAAGGCAGACTTAGAGTTACGCTGGCTCCCATAGACAGACTTGTCTATGAGAGAGGACAGTTCACAGGCCTTGACCTCAGCAACATCGCAGAGCGCAATTTGGAAGTAGGATTTATCCGCTCCAACGGCAATTACGAGAGACTTGACGTGACGTTCTATGCCTACGAAGCACAATTTGACAACGCCACGGGAGAAGTCATCGGCGGAGGTTATACGCGCAAAGTCGACGATATCACCAAGGTCGGCGCAGGCTTCTATAAGGTTGTGTTGTCCTTGCCTGAGTATGACGCGGCAGGCGAGCTTTTGACCAACAAGTACGTAATGGACGCAAGCATCTCCGAGTTTATGATAAAGATAATCGACTCGACCATCTTTGACAAGGATGAGGAGACCGAGAACGTCGACGAGGCTCAACCGGTTGAAGGAGAATACACAGCTCCCGATATGTATGAGAATGGGTCGACGGACACTGACAACACCGATATGACGGTAGAGCCGTCGCATACAAGCGCAAAAGATTATGTCGCAATGATATCTATATTCTGCGCAGTGGCAATGGCAATGGCGTTTGCTTTCGGTATCGCAAGAGCTATCGTCAGAAGAGTTAAATCAAAATAATTCAACAATCTTAGTTGAACAAAGACCGCCCGGCATGCGTCGGGCGGTTTTCGTTTGCGCTAATGCTTGATTTTTTTAAATAAATATATTAGTATGTAATAGAGAAAACGATTGATATGTCATATAGGCATGATTGGAGAGAGTATGAAGATAATTCTCGATTGCTTTGGCGGTGATACCTGCCCGGGAAGCGCAATAGACGGCGCAATACTTGCGCTGTGCGAAGATAAAGATCTAAAAATTACGCTTTGCGGAGACGAGAGCGTCATTAAGGCGTATCTTGCGGATAAAAGTTATGACAGCGAAAGAATTGATTTTTTGCATGCCGGCGAGGCAGTGACCAACGACGATAAACCGGCAATGGCGGTGCGTAGAAAAAAAGATTCGTCGATGATGAAAGGGCTTAGCGCTCTTGCCGATGGCGGCTATGACGGATTTGTATCGTCGGGTAATACGGGCGCGCTGCTTGTAGGCGCAACGCTTATAGTCAAGCTTGTCGACGGCGTGCAGAGGGCGTCTTTGTCGCCGCTTTTGCCGACTGTTGTAGACGGCAGGACGACTATATTGGTAGACGGCGGAGCCAACGTAGACTGCAAGGCGAGTATGTTGAGAGAATTTGCGATAATGGGCAGCGCATATATGCAGAGCGTATTGAATATCCCTGCGCCCAAGGTAGGACTTCTCAACAACGGCGTTGAGGAAGAGAAGGGCAACGAAGTCACCAAAGAGGCGCATACGCTTCTCAAAGAGTGCGACGTAAATTTTGTCGGCAACGTGGAGGCGCGCGATATGTTTTCAGGCGTTGTCGACGTGATAGTAGCCGACGGTTTTATAGGTAACGCGGCAATGAAAGCCGCCGAGGGTATGGGCAATTCTATTTTTGCTTTGCTTAAAAATTATATTACCGGCGGCGGACTAAAAATGAAGATAGGGTATCTGCTTCTTAAACCTGCTTTTAAAAGGCTCAAAGGGCTTATGACGAGCGACGCAGTAGGCGGAGGAGTTTTCCTAGGGGTTAAAAAAGTCGTAGTCAAAGCTCACGGAGCAAGCAGCCCAACGGCGTTCAAGAATGCAATCGTCAAAGCCAACGATATGGCAAAAGCCGACGTGTGCAATAAGATAGCCGCCGCGCTTGCGACAAAAGAGGAGCAGTGATGGACGGGTTGGAGGAGTTGTTGGGATATAAATTTTCCGACATAAATCTATTAAAAAGAGCGTTGACGCATCCGTCATATACGCACGTTCACGGCGGCGAAAATTATCAGGTAATGGAATTTTTGGGCGATAAGATTGTCGACTTCGTCATTGCAGACGAACTTTGCAGGCGCTATCCCGATAGGGACGAGGGCAGTCTCACAAAGATGCGCAGCGCGATAGTGTCCAAGCAGCCGCTTGCAGAAATCGTAGAGCAAAGGGGCTATGACAGATTTATCAAGTTGGGATTCGGCGAGTTGGAGTCAAAGATGCGCAGCGATATTTTTGAGGCGTTGTCGTGCGCGATATACCGTGACGGCGGCATGGAGCAGGCAAAGGCGTTTATCTTGCGCGACCTTGCCCAGCTGATAGACAATGCCAGCGCAAATTCGCAAAACGATTACAAATCCGCTCTTTACGAAAAGTATTGTAATCATGACGTCAACTTTGAGTGCAAAGACAAGAGCGGACCGGAACATTGCCCTATATTTACAGTTGAGTTGTACGTTGACGGCATTCTCGTCGAGACTCAGAAGGGCAAAAGCAAAAAGCAAGCCGAACAAAAATGCGCCGAGATGTTTTTAAAGGCTGACAAAAAGTAGAGTTATTTAGTTCCGACTTTGTTTGACAAAGCATATTAAAAGGACTAGAATAATAGTAATAAATATAGGAGGGTGTATTTATGCTAACAAAGAAACAACAAGAATTAGACGAAAAGAAATGGCATGACAGCCAAAAGGCAGGTTATGACACTTGCGGTACGTATGATTACTGCCAAAAGTGCGATAAAAGTATGGAAAATCCTTGCGAAAATGCAGTAAAGGCAAGCAACGCAACAACAAAAAAACCGGCTGCCAGAAAGACAACTAAGAAAGCAGCAAAATAATCGCAATAATTCACGAAATCGTGCAACAGACAACGGGAGGATAATCTAAGAATTATCCTCCCGTTGTTGTTTATATTTCGATGAGATTTCTCCGCTTCGGTTGAGGTGACCTGGGCGTTCACCGCGACTTTAAAATACACAATCACTTTACAAAGCAAAGTGATTGCTAAACATACAGTCGGGTTCC
>CAJTVJ010000007.1 GCA_910579785.1 uncultured Christensenella sp.
CAAGTGCAAAGAAAAGCTGTCTACCTACTTCACAACGATAGGACCAAGCACGACCAATCCGTTTATAAAGCTGACGATAAAGAAAGGCATAACGGTAGCATTGTTCAAGATGGAAGACGAGTACCTCAAAGATATCCGCCGTAATGCAAGCAGTGACGGAGCAAAGGTCAAGATAAAAGAGACCGAGATAGCAGTACCTGATAAGCAGAGTTATGATACGGCGAAAGATATGGTTGACCTACGAATCGATCAAATTGACCGTTATAACGATTTCCTCAAAGAACAGCGTGCAATGAAGCGTAAATAGGGAGTAAGAGCGACCGCGTATAGCGATTAGTCACTTCGACTGAAACGCAGTGAAATGGAGAAGTCTCATCGAGTTAATAATAGGATTAGATTTCTCCGCTCCGTTGCACTACGGTCGAAATGACATAACTTATATATAATCAATATTATTTAGGATATGGGGCTATGGTCGAGATGACAAAAAGGACGGCTTGCCGTCCTTTTTATTTGTCGTCGCACGCACAAAAATACAACTAATCTCCGCATTTTATTTAGGCAAAGTATAAATAGGATTAGACTTCTCGACTGCGCTCGAAGTGACCATATATATACCTACAAGTTTGAGATATAATCGTCATTGACGCTCGCACGAGGCGCATCTGCTTGATCGCTATACCGTCGCTTCGCTCCTTACGACCGAAGTGTAACGGAGCGGAGAAATCTCATCTTTGTGAAAATAAAATGATAATGCTTATCCTTATTGGTGCTATACTATTCTCTTCTCATGCTTACTATAAGGCAAGTAATAGCAAAAATCAAATTTACGCTTGCAATGACGATATAATAGCTTGAAAAAGGAGTAACGAAGCTTATAAGCAGCAATAGCAAGCTGATTCCTATAAATCTAAATCCGTTTTTTCTTGTAAATGCCGTTTGGAAAATCATACTCAGCAGCTGTCGCAGCGGTATTTTGTCGCGGGTTGTCGTCGGCAAGGCGTCGTATTTTTTTGCGGCTTTATAGACTTGTTTAAAGTTGCAATACACAAGCATAATATCGCCGAAGTTTTTGATAAACGCAGAAGTCTTTTTATCACCGTTGGTAGTGAGGATATGTGCACTGATAAGGTTGTTGTCTTTGCTTATTCTATAAAATCTTACGAGAGAATCGGCGGAGATAGCTCCGTATTTGGTCCATAGAAAGACTGCTTTGCCGTCGATGAGGACATAGTCGCCCTTGTCTTCAAATGAATGCGAGTTGCCGCACAGCGATTGCAAAAGCTGTTTTGTATATCCTTCGCCTTGCCATATGAGATATGTAATAAATCTGCGATAGCTTATTTTGTTGTCTCGCGGTTTGAAAAGAATACGTCCTATAAAGGTTGTGAGCGCGAAGGTTATCAACGCGCTTAAAATCAATCTCATAGGCAGATTGAACGGCAGGAAGTATACGCCGACGTATGTAGCGACGAATATTGTCAAAGTCATCAATATTAAATCAAATATAATAGCCATACGCGTATTATTGACAATTTATTGCGACCGTATACGCTTTTTAACTTTGAAGAGCAATACGTTTGTCATACGGTTGCTAATTTTTCAACTTTTGTGTAAAATATAATAGAGGCACATATGAAGATAATTTTCGGCGGAGCGTTTAATCCGATTCACGACGAGCATGTCAATATGATAAAGCATTTGCTTTCTTTGAAAGAGGCTCAAAAGGTCGTGGTCTTGCCGTCTGCAAATCCACCGCACAAGAGTTGCGATACGTCTTTTGATCAGCGTGTAGATATGATAAAGTTGGCTTTGCGCGGTCTAGACAATATCGAAATTTGCGATATAGAAAATAAAGACGCTGCCAAGCATTATTCTTGCGAGGTTTTACCAAAGCTTAAAGATTTATACGGCGATATTGCCTTTGTTATAGGCGGAGACAGTTTAGAAGATTTTTCGACGTGGAAAAATCCCGACGAAATTATTAAGATATGTCCGCTTTACGTGTTTACACGCGGAGAAAGCAATAAGTTTGACAAAGCGCTTGAATTTTGGAGAGACAAAGGCGCAGAGATAAAGGTGTGCGATTATCATCCTGCCAAAATAAGTTCTACGCTTATAAGATATAATTCGCAGCTTGGTATATTTGACGGAGTGTGCGACGGCGTAAGAGATTATATTATCGAAAATAATCTGTATAATAAGTATGCTGATATGATAAAAAAACTCAAAGATAATATACCTGTCCATACGTTTGAACATTGTTCAAGGACTGCTTATTATGCGCTGAACATCAATTATAAGCTTGATTTAGCTCTTGATAATGACAAGGTATTTGCCGCGGCGCTTTTGCATGACTGCGCCAAGTCTATGTGTCATATGCCGCATTCTACGGCAGGTATTCCTGACGATGCTATCGCTACGCCTGTGGAACATCAATTCTTGGGCGCGATAGTGGCAAAAGAAGAATACGGAATTGAAGATATGGATGTCTTAGAGGCGATAAAATATCATACAACGGGCAAAAAATCAATGAATAAGTTGCAAAAACTTATATATTGTGCAGATATGTTGGAGTTTGGCAGGCAATATGCAGAGGTAGATTATCTGAGAAATTGTATAGAAATATCTCTTGATCGCGGTTATTGCGAATGCGTAATGGCTCAATATGAATTTTTAAAACAAAAAGGCGGAGATATCTATCATTTGACGCTGGACGCTGTTCAAGACGTTGAAAATATGATAAATATAATAAATTGAACTTTGTTCAACTATGTATAAATGTCGCGCTATTGCGACGTAAGGAGTGTATTATTATGGAAAAATTGCAAATGATATGTCAGTTGCTTGACGATAAAAAGGCGATAGATATCACGTTGGTTGAGTTGACGGACTTGACTGTGATAGCAGATTATTTTGTTATCTGTTCTGCGCGGTCAAATACGCAGGTCAAGGCTCTTTCCGATATTGTCGAAGAAGGAATGTCAAAGGTCGGCGTAGAGCCTTTGAGAGTCGAAGGTAAGCAGGAAGGTCGTTGGGCTGTGCTTGACTATGGCGACGTGATAGTTCATATATTCTATGAAGAGACCAGGCGATTGTATTCGCTTGAAAATCTGTGGTCTAACGGAGCTAACGTCACTCACTATGGCGTAGATAGCGAGGATGCGTTTAAAAAATTGCAGTCCGAATCAAAACTTGTATAAATTGCATTATTATAAGTGTGATTTATACATCTAAGTTGGACATAGCTTTTGCGAAATAAGAGTATTTGGCGTTTTTAGAATATAAATTCGATATCTTGGTCAAAATATAGACGAGGAGGAGAATTATGTTTTTTCAAGAAGTACCTTATACTACTGTGCAAAGTCAGTACGTTGACGTAAGTGATAATTACGTTCAAGACGATTCAATGCTTGTTAAACAAGGCGTAGAGCTTATATTGTCGCAAAATTCGCTTATAGAAAGCTTTTCTGTGCTTATTAGCGGTAAAAAAGCTCTTGTTGGCGTCATACCGTATCCGCTTTACAGCAGAAGCCAGAGACTTGCGTTGGAAGCTGCAATAAAGGCTGATATTAGCAACGTCTACGGGTTTGACGAGGTGTTGGTGTCGTTTGATATGGATATCATCTATGAGATAAATAAACTCAATAAACGAGGCGATATTACTAATAAAGAAGCAGAAAGCCTCATGTATTCCGTAAAAGTGCGACGTGATAGCTGAACTTTGCTGGGTAAACCTTAAAAGTAAATACGACCGTTTGCTATTTGTTGTCAAATAATTCTCAAAAACCAACAAATCGGCAAGCAGTCGTATTTTTATTTTTATTGTATTTTTAATATCGACCGCAGAGGCTTTGATATCAACAAGGCTATTATACTTATGACTACACATTTTAAGAACGTGTAAGGCATATTAAACATTGCTAGTATTTCCCAAAGACCGTTGACTGACGGACGAATTTTTTGATACATTGCGACGATTGCACTCATAGGCAATATGAATTTATCGTATAATGGATATACTACAAGTGCGTTGAAGAATAAGCCTGAAAGCAAAGCGGATGAAAAACAACCTGCTAAAAGACCTATTATCATTCCCTTATAATTGGGGGACTTTTTGTATATCAATCCCGAAGGCACGATAAAACACAGGCAGGTAACTAGGTCGGCAAGATCGCCTATGCCTCCCGTGGCTCCTGCGCCTTTGATTATCAAGTGTATCAAGTCTTTGATTATCGTGATGACTATTCCGCTCACAGGTCCTAGGGTGATGCTTCCGATAAATATCGGAAGCATTGAGAAATCGAATTGGATAAATGCTGGCATCAAAGGTACCGGCATCTCCAAAAAGTACAGAACGCTTGCCATGCCTGCTAATACGGCAGTGGTAGCAATCCACTTGCTTCTTGAAATATTTTTATACATAGAATTATCCTTTTCCTATCCAGACTTTACTGTCGGTACAAGAATTGCACTTGTTCGGCGTCGTATAAATAGATTTGCGACGTTTGCGGACTATACCGCCGGTGAGGAATTTCACCTGCCCTCAAAGAATTATTTGTTTGTCACAATTATAAATCTATTGCAAAAAGTTGTCAACTATTATATAATAATGATAATAAAAAATATGCGGAAGATAGTTGGCGGCACGGAATTATTATATGGACAATTCGGATAATATTAAAAATAATAAAAATATATTCATTTCTCGCAGTATGGCTGACACCGAGTATCTTGCAGGCATTGTTGCTGGCAAGTTGAAAGGCGGCGACGTGATATTGCTAAACGGTGAGATGGGAGCGGGTAAGACGGCTTTTACAAAATGTCTTGCCAAACGTATGGGCGTAAAAGACATTGTGACTTCGCCGACCTTTACTTTTATGAAAGAATACAGAGGAGAGAGGTTTGCCCTATATCACTTTGATATGTTTAGGGCAGAAGATGAAGATGAGCTTTATGAACTAGGGCTCAACGATTATCTATATATGAATGGAATATGTGTGATAGAGTGGAATAAGTTTGAGGACGTTAAAGACCCTATTGCAATCGATATTGCGGTGCGAGACGACGGGAACAGAGTATTTGAGATTTCGGGTATGGATATAGATATCTGATAAAAAGGGTATTGTCGGTTTACTAATGCTTTGGTAAATATTGATTGACCTTTTTATATTATCGGCTTCTTTAAAGATTGGAGATAGTATAAAGATGGAAAACTATGTTATAATTGCCGGGTTTTGGGGATTTGCTTTATGATAAGTGCGTGCTGCGAAAATGAAATACTTCTCAATTAACTCGAAATGTATTCTTATTTAGATTGATTTTTAGAATAATTCTACAAAATCACCTAAAATAAAACAATACTATAAATAAAGATAATAATTATAAAGGATAATTGCTATGAACATACTTGCAGTAGACGCGACGGCGGAAAACCTTGTTGTCGCGCTCTCTAAAAATAATGAGATTTTTTCGAGGACGACTTATGACGGAGCTAAAAAGCATAACAGTCAAATTCTTATTTTGGTAGAAGAGGTGTTGAATGAGGCTGCTTTGTCGATAGGCGACGTAGATTATTTTGCGGCTGTGGTTGGTCCGGGATCTTTTACGGGAATAAGGATAGGAGTGTCTAGTGTGAATGCGCTGGCATTTGCTTGCGGCAGAGAAACCGTCGCAATAAATTCACTTGAAGAGTTGGCATATCCATACCATGAAAAAGAATTTGTTACGGCTATCGACTGTCGTCACGATTGTTATTACTATGCCAGATTCAAAGATTGCTTTGAGAATATGACCGAGCTGGGCGAGATGACGTCGAGAGAGCTTAATGATCAAAATTGTCTTGTTATAAAAAAGACTTTTTCATCTTCGCCTGATAATTTGATTGGTGTTGCTAAGACTAAAATTGCAAAGGGTGAATTTAACGCATTAGCTTCGCTATATTTGAAAAAGTCGCAAGCCGAAAGAGAAATGGAAGCAAAAAATATGGACAAAACGGTTGAATAATTTTATGGTAAAATTGATATTTGAAAAGCTTAAAAGAGAATTTTGTAAGGAAGTATTTGAAATTGAGACGGTTAGTATACAGGAGCCTTGGTCGTTTGAACAGATATGCGGATTAGTAGAAGACGGCAAAGCCGTGTGCGCAGTTGGGCTTTTGGATGGTGAGGTCGTTTGCTATTACAGTTTTTACAACATTTGTGACGAGGGATACGTAAACAACTTGGCGGTTAGGCAAGATTTTAGGGGCAAAGGTTTTGGCGCGCAGTTGATAAACGATATGATAGAAAGGGCAAAATCGCTTGGCGTAGGCGCATTGACGTTGGAAGTTAATGAGAATAATACTAATGCCATATCATTATATAAGAGGTTTGGATTTGAGGTCGAAGGCGTGCGCGTAAAGTTTTATAACGGAAGAGATGATGCGCTTATAATGTGGAAAAGAGACCTTTAATTTTATTAGCATATAATTAGTTTTTTATCGACAATTTGATATATTTCTACAATTTGTGTGAATATTCGTCAAAATTCAGCATATTATTAACATATAAGCCGAATGGGGGTGATATTATCTTAAATCACGTTATGCTTGGCAGTGGCGCGGACGTCATATTTTTGCACGGTTGGGGCGGAAGTATAGACAGTTTTAGGGGCGTTGCAGAGTACTTTTCTTCGCAATACAGATGTACAGTCGTAGATTTTTACGGTTTTGGTGAAAGCAAAGCAGATAGAGTTTTTACTATGCAGGATTATGTGGACGCGATAGAAGAGATAATGACAACGTACAGGATGAAAGACGTGATACTTGTCGGGCATTCATTCGGCGGTAGGGTCGCCATTCTTTCGGCGGCTCAAAATAGCAATATAAAAAGCATAGTTTTGGTGGATAGCGCAGGTCTAAAACCTCGTTTTTCTTTAAAAAAATTTATCAAAAAAACGTCATATAAGTTGAAAAAGAGGTTAAAAATGGATACGTCCAAATGCGGATCGGCAGATTATAAGGCGTTGAGCGGAGACATGAGAGAGACGTTTAAGAACGTCGTCAACTTTCATCTGGACGGATATTTGAAAGATATAAAGTGCGATACGTTGATAATTTGGGGCAAGAGGGATAGAGATACGCCTCCGTATATGGCAAGGAAGTTGAGACGGTGCATATATAATAGTGGTCTTATTTTTTTGAAGGGAGGTCATTATAGCTATTTGGATTGCTACGGTCAATTTTTGGCGATATTGGATAGCTATTTGGGAAATATATGCAAATAGGCGTAATAATAGCGGTAGAGTTAATATACATAATTCTTGCAATAGTTTTATCTTTGCGTATTATAAATTTAGTGCAGCTTGAAGGGTATAAGCTTGTAAATTCAAAGAAAATGAAAAATATTCGGCTAAAATTGTACGGCGGTGCGATATGTATATCGCTTTGCGGCGGTATTTTTACGTTTTTGGCTGTCAGTTTGGGAAATTATTATTTGCAACTGATAGTACAGGGGCTGTATGCGGTCGTGCTGTTGGTGAGTTTGGCAGATGAGCGGGACAAATGCGCGCATCAACCGCTCGTCTATACGCCGAGAGCTAAGAGGTTAATAGTCACGTTTGGGATATTGACGGCTGTCTTTATGTTGCTGCTGGGATTATTTGGACATTTAATCGACATATATGGCGTAAGACTTACGTTTACACTGTTGCCGTTGTGCTTTGTACTAATGCCTGAAATAGTTGCTTTGGCGATAGCGGTCAATGCTCCGATGGAGAGAAAAATTGCAAAAAAATATATAAAAAAGTGCAAATTTGCTTTGAATAACGGCAATTTGATAAAGATTGGCATTACGGGTAGCTTTGCAAAGACTACGGTAAAAAATATATTGACTACTATTCTCAACGTCAAATATAAGGCCTATTGCACGCCGAGTAATTACAACACTCCGCTTGGGATATGTCGCGCTGTCAACGATCTGCCAGAAGACTGTCAGGTGTTTGTCGCTGAGATGGGCGCAAGAAAAGTAGGGGATATAAAAGAGCTTTGCGATATAGTAAAGCCGACTTACGGCATTATCACAGGTGTGGGCTCTCAGCACCTAGGAGCCTTTAAAAGCAGAGAAAATATATATAAAACAAAAAAAGAGCTTGCAGATTTCTTGCAAACCGTCGACGGAGAGATTGTGTTTAATGCCGAAAATGAGTATACAAGAAAGATGTATGACGAGTATAAAGGTGGAAATAAAAGCGCTATAAGTGATTGCGAATTTCTTTCGCAAAGCGGCGATAAGGTGTGGGTAGAGGACGTGTTGTGCGATAGCAAAGGCTTGAAATTTATCTTGCATATTGGAGGCGAAAGCGCAAGTTGCGCGTCAAAGCTTATAGGGCGGCACAACCTGACAAATATATTGATGTGTGTTCAAATGGCTATTAAGCTTGGTTTGAACATTGTTCAAATAGCGCAAGGTGTTGAAAATATTGCACCTATTGAACACAGATTGCAGACGATAGAATTGCCTAGCGGAATTACTATAATTGACGATAGTTACAATTCGAATGAAAGCGGAGCAAAGCTCGCATTGCAAACATTGAACATGTTCAGCGGAAGGAAAATCGTGGCTACGCAAGGCATTGTAGAGATGGGTGCGGAGCAGTCAAGAGTAAACTTTGAACTAGGCGAAAGTATAGCAAAATGTGCGGATATTGCTATTTTGATAGGGATAAATAGAGAAGATATCAGATTGGGTATGCTGTCAGGCAACTTCTGCGACAAAAATATTTACCTCGTTGAGCATCTTGACAATGCCAAAGAATTATTCTCCGCTATGCTGAAAAAGGGTGACGTATTGTTGCTGCAAAACGACTTGCCCGATAATTATTGAACAGTGATAAAATTGCTTGACGGCGTGAGACGAAGTACATGTTGAACATTGTTCAATACATTGGTGGCAGATGACTGCATACACAATATTTTAATTTTCAAAAATAGATATAAATTACAAAAGACGGCTCTAATAAATGATTTTGGAGGGTTGCTTTGAAAAATATAGTAGTAATTTACGGCGGCGGTTCCTGTGAAAAGGATATATCCGTCATCACAGCTTTGCAAGCGATGGAATCCATCGACAAGACTAAATACAACGTTGTTCCGCTTTTTTGGAAAGAAGGTTTTTATATTCTCGATAATTACAGAGATATGGGAGAGTATGCTGATAAAGACAATATCAACGGAAAGAGGGCGATAATGGACGGCAAAAACCTTTGCGTTGTCAAAAAGAATAAGTTAAAGTTGCTTTGCACGGTGGACTGCGCGTTGCTATGCACCCACGGCGGCAACGGAGAGAACGGAGCGTTGCAGGGATTTTTAGAAGTTCAGGGTATACCTTATACGTCTCCGTCGCATTTGGCAAGCGCGATAGGCATGGATAAGGGCATATTTAAGATGATTTGCAAAAAGCTTACTCTGCCCGTGTTGCCTTACGGCGTCATTTCAGAGGGAGAGGGAGCGGAAGCTATTGAGAGGATTGTCGCCCGTCTGGGATTTCCTATCATTGTAAAACCTGCCAATCAAGGCTCGTCTATCGGCATTGGAATAGCGTCGGATATAGCCGAATTAAATGAAAAACTTAATGTTGCGTTTTATTATGACAAAAAAGTCGTCTTAGAAAAGGCATTGACCGACTTTAAAGAGATAAATTGCGCCTGTCTCACCAAAAACGGCGTTTTGTATCCGTCCACTCCCGAGGAGCCTGTCGGTTGGAAGGAGTTTTTGACCTTTGAGGATAAATATATGTCGGGAGGCAAAGCGACTAAGGCGAGCGCGCGCAGGATATTCCCAGCCGAAATCAGCGAAAGCGATACCGCAAAAATCAAGAGCATAACGGCTAAGATATATCAGGCTCTCGGATGTAAAGGGATAGTGCGTTGTGACTTTCTTATAGAAAATCAGACGGGTGCGGTATATCTCAACGAAATCAATACGATACCTGGCTCTCTTGCCGGATATTTATACGAGGACAGAGGTATTTCGCTTAAAGAAGTACTCAATATCGTCATAGACGACGCTATAAAGCAAGACGGCGATCGAAAAGTGGCGTCGTATTCATCCAAAGTTTTGCAATATTATTCTAAAAATAAGGCAAATGCTTGCAAATTATCAATAAAAAATGTATAATCAAAAAAGCAAAACTTAATTGATTATATATATTATATCAAATATATTAAGTTGAAAAGATAATTTGGAGTACGGTATGGAAAAAATCAAGATGGCTACGCCGATAGTAGAACTTGACGGCGACGAAATGACGAGACACATATGGGCTTGGATAAAGGAGATACTTATAGCTCCGTACGTGGAGTTGAAGAGCGAATATTATGACCTTGGGCTTGTCAACAGAGAAAAGACGGGCGACAAGGTGACGGTAGACGCGGCGAATGCGATAAAGAAGTACGGCGTCGGCGTAAAATGCGCAACTATAACGCCTAATGCGCAGAGAGTCAAGGAGTATAACCTCACTCAAATGTGGAAGAGTCCCAACGGCACTGTCAGGGCTATTCTGGACGGCACGGTATTTAGAGCGCCGATAATGGTAAAGGGCATAACTCCGTATATTCCGACTTGGACTGCGCCAATCACCATTGCCCGTCACGCGTACGGCGACATATATAAGGACGTCGAGGGCTACGTAAAGAAAGGCGGAAATGCAAAACTTGTCATAGAGGACGAGGACGGCAAGAGAGAGATAGAAATATTCGACTATGCCAAGACCTCGGGCGTTGTGATGGGTATGCACAACACTGACAAGAGCATATCTTCGTTTGCACGCAGTTGTTTCAACTATGCGCTTGATACCAAGCAAGATCTGTGGTTTGCGACCAAAGATACCATATCCAAGACGTACGACCATAGGTTTAAGGATATTTTCCAAGAGATTTTTGACGGGGAGTATAAGGATAAATTCCAAAAGGCAGGCATAGAGTACTTCTATACGCTTATCGACGACGCTGTCGCAAGGGTAGTGCGCTCCAACGGCGGCATGATCTGGGCTTGCAAGAATTATGACGGCGACGTTATGAGCGATATGGTGGCGACGGCTTTTGGCTCGCTGGCAATGATGACGTCGGTGCTCGTATCTCCCGACGGAAATTATGAGTATGAAGCGGCGCACGGCACTGTGACGAGACATTATTATAAATATCTCAAAGGCGAATCCACTTCGACCAATCCTGTGGCTACGATATTTGCCTGGACGGGAGCATTGCGCAAGAGAGGACAGCTTGACGGAATAAAAGCTCTTGAAAACTTTGCCGATAAGCTTGAAAAGGCGACGTTAGAGACCATCGAGGACGGCTTTATGACGGGCGACTTGGCGGCGATATATAAGGGAGAGGGTAAAGTGGTAAAACTCGATACGGTAGAATATCTCAAAGAGATAGCAAAAAGAATTTAATTTTATAGATACGGCAAAGTGACCGCCAAGCGCGGTCGTTTTGCTGTAATTTTATTATATTTTGAATGGAAATTCTATAAATAATATTTATTAACGTCAAAATTCTATTAAATAATTTTATGATTTGTCAGGCAAAAATCGACGCGTTTTATTAAGCGGCCGCAATAAATTTTTTTAATTTCATTTAAGTAAATTTTAAAAGAAATATCCAAGGGTGAATTTCGGCGCCGCGACGCCTTAAAAAATTAGAAATACCTTCATTAAAAATTTAAAAATATTTATCCGTTTTGTCCATATTATTGCGGTAATTAGAACTAAAATTTTTACGGTTATACCGACATAAGACGCGAAAAATTGATGTTATCCGACTGTGGATAAGTGAGTATCAATGTGGATAACTTTGTGGATAAGTGGGTAAATGTGGCATATATATGCGAAATTACGCAACTGTGGATAAGATTTTGTCGTTGATATCCGTTTAGTCTATATTTTGAAAAGACCTACGGAAAAATGCAAATAAATATAGCTGAAAAACCCTTGCAATTTATTTTATATATGTGCTAAGATAATTGTGTAATTTTAAATATTTAAACACATAAAACTTAGGAGATATCATTATGCCGAAAGCAGCGATAGTAATGGGAAGCGTAAGCGACCTTGACGTGGTAAAACCCACTATTGACATTCTCAAAAAATTTGACGTAGAAGTAGAGGTGAGAGTTATATCCGCCCACCGCACTCCTCAAATGGCGCACGACTTTGCCAACAACGCGATAGAAAACAATATCGAGGTCATAATCTGCGCGGCGGGAAAGGCGGCGCATCTCGGCGGAGTTATCGCGGCATACACTCCGTTGCCTGTGATAGGACTGCCTGTAAAGAGTTCTACTATGGACGGTCTCGACAGCTTGCTGTCAATGGTGCAGATGCCGTCGGGCATACCTGTGGCTTGCGTGGCTATCAACGGCGGACTCAACGCCGGCTTGCTTGCTATACAGATACTCTCCGTCAAATATCCCAACCTTATGAAAAAAATGCAAGACTATAAAATCAGTATGGCAGAAAAAATTAAAAGCGATGACGAAAAATTGCAAAAGGAGTTATTTTAGTTATGGAAAAGACAGTTCAACTTTATGAAGGCAAGGCAAAGAGAGTATACGCTACGACCGATCCGGACGTCGTATTGGTATCATACAAAGACGACGCAACTGCGTTCAACGGACTCAAAAAGGGTACTATATACGGCAAGGGCGTAGTCAACAACGTATGCAGCAACCATATGTTCAAGCTTTTGGAACAAAACGGCGTGCCGACTCACTACGTTGAAGAGATCAACGAGAGAGAGACGTACGTAAAAAAAGTTGAGATAGTTCCGCTTGAAGTTATCATCCGCAACAGAGCGGCAGGCTCTTTCTCAAAGAGATACGGAGTGGCAGAGGGCACCGAGCTTGCGACTACAATAATAGAGTTCAGCTACAAAAACGACGACCTTGGCGATCCGCTCATCAACGATTACCACGCTTTGGCATTGAAACTTGCGACTGCGCAAGAGATAGAGAAGATAAAGGAATTGGCTTTTAAGGTCAACGATTTTATGAAGAAATACTTTATGGAGATAGGCGTAGAACTTATCGACTTTAAGTTGGAATTCGGCAGATTCAAAGGAGAAATAATACTTGCCGACGAAATTTCTCCCGATACTTGCAGATTTTGGGACGCAAAGACGGGCGAGAAGCTTGACAAGGACAGATTCAGAAGAGATATGGACGACGTCGACAAGGGCTATCGCGAAATGATGAAGAGAATGGGACTTGCAAAGTAAGTCGCGACAAAGAATTAAAGGAGTGTTGATATGGCAATAGATTATAAGTCCGCGGGAGTGGATGTTGAGGCAGGTTACAAGGCGGTCAAGCTGATGAAAGAGTACGTCAAGACGACGTACAACGACAACGTCCTTGGCGATTTGGGAAGCTTTGGCGGTTTTTACGCATTGGGCGACAAGGAAGACAGCGACTGCTTGGTTGCAGGCACCGACGGAGTAGGCACCAAGCTGAAATACGCTTTTGTGCTGGACAAGCACGATACGATAGGCATCGACGCTGTGGCTATGTGCGTCAACGACATCGTATGTCAGGGAGCAAAGCCGTTGTTGTTTTTGGATTACATCGCGCTTTCTAAACTCGTGCCTGAAAAGGTTGCGCAGATAGTCAAAGGCGTAAGCGAGGGCTGCCGCCTAGCAGGTTGCGCGCTTATCGGCGGAGAGACTGCCGAGATGCCGGGATTTTATGCGGCGGACGAGTATGATATTGCAGGATTTTCCGTGGGTATCGTCAAGAAAAATAAGATAATCAACGGCAAGAACATAAAGGTAGGCGACGCGCTTATCGGTATCGCGTCCAGCGGTATCCATTCCAACGGATACTCTTTGGTACGCAAGCTCTTCGGCGAGGACAAGGACAGTCTCAACAAGTTCAACGAGACGCTTGGCTGCACGCCTGCTGAGTTGGTGCTTACCCCCACGAAGATATACGTCAAGACGATTTTGTCGATTATCGAAAAGTTTGAGATAAAGGGAATCGCTCATATCACGGGCGGCGGATTTATCGAGAACGTGCCGAGAATAATACCGAGCGGTATGGGCGTGAAGATAGACAGGACGAGCTATCCTTTGCCGAGGATATTCAAGGCATTGCAGGAGATTGCAGGCATAGACGATCGCAAGATGTGCAATACGTTTAATATGGGTATCGGTATGGTGCTGGCAGTGGACAAGTCTATTGCTGCGGCTGTCGTAGAGGAGTTGAAAGCTCTCGGCGAAGAAGCGTACGTCATAGGCGAAGTGACGGACAAAGACGGACAGGTAGAGTTGTAATAGGTGCGCCTTGCTATTCAAGCAAGGCCTATCTTATTTATGGTGTTTATGAAGAATATAGCTATATTTGCATCGGGAAGCGGCAGCGATATGCAATCCGTCATTGACGGCACTCTCAGCGGTCAAATCGACGGAAGAGTAGTCGCCGTCGTTGTCAATAAAGAAGGAATATTTGCAATAGAGAGAGCAAAAAAGCACGGTATCGACTGCAAGATATTCAAGGCGAAAGATTATGTCGACATGGCTCAGAGGGATAGCGCAATCGTCGAGTATCTCAAAGGATACGGCGTCGATTTGATTGTCCTTGCAGGTTATCTTGCTATAATCACGCCGGTGTTGGTGGACGCATACGAGGGGCGTATAATCAACATACATCCATCGCTTATTCCCAAGCACTGCGGCAAGGGTATGTACGGACTCAACGTACACAGAAGCGTGATAGCAAGCGGCGACAAAGAGAGCGGCTGCACTGTGCATTTCGTAGATTACGGCGCGGACACGGGCGAAATAATCGCTCAGGATAAGGTAGAAGTAAAGGAAGACGACACGCCTGAGAGTTTGCAAGCGAGGGTGTTGGAAAGGGAACATATTCTGTTGCCTCAAATCGTCGCAAAACTTTGCAATAGATAAGTAAGTAAATAAAATTTAAATAGATATTATTATATCAAGACAGGAGTATTATAATGGCAAAAAAAGCGCTTATTAGTGTATCCGATAAGACGGGTATCGTTGAATTGGCAAAAAGTTTGGTTGATTTCGGCTATGAAATCATATCTACGGGCGGCACGTTGAAGACCCTCAACGCGGCAGGCGTAAAAGCTGTCGACATCACGTCGGTGACGGGCTTTCCCGAGTGTCTTGACGGCAGAGTAAAGACTTTGCACCCCAAGGTACACGCCGGTCTCTTGGCAATGAGAGACAATAAAGAGCATATGGATTTTCTCGCAAGTATGAATATTGACCCGATAGATATAGTCGTCGTCAATCTTTATCCTTTTAAAGAGACTGTCAAAAAGCCTAATATAGATTTGCAGACGGCGATAGAGAATATCGACATAGGCGGACCTACGATGTTGAGAAGCGCGGCAAAGAATTATCAGGACGTGGCCGTTATGGTCGACCCTGCCGACTATGCAAAAGTGTTGAATGAGCTTAAAGACGGAGGTATCACCAAAGAGACTAAGTTCTATCTTATGTATAAGGTATATCAACATACCTCTTATTACGACACTTTGATTGCCAATTATCTGCGCCAAAAACTCGATATTGAGTTTCCGGAGCAATTTACTATGGCATTCGATAAAGCTCAGGATATGAGATACGGCGAAAATCCGCACCAAAATGCGGTATTCTATAAAGAGGCGTTTGACGTGCCTTGTTCGCTTGCTATGGCAGAGCAGCTGCACGGCAAGGAGTTGTCTTATAATAATATCAACGATACCAACGGCGCGCTCGATTTGCTTAGAGAGTTTACCGAGCCTACGGTCGTAGCGGTTAAACACGCAAATCCATGCGGAGTTGCGACGGCCGAGACGATAAGCCAAGCTTTCTTTAAAGCCAACGCCGCAGACCCGACGTCGATTTTCGGAGGTATAGTAGCTGCCAACCGTACGGTAGACAAGGAGACGGCAGAGCAGATACACAAGATATTTATAGAGATAGTAGTTGCTCCCGACTTTACGGAAGAGGCGCTTAGCATACTCAAACAAAAACAAAACATTCGTCTTTTGAAATTGCCTGCAATAATGGACGCCGTGCCGACCAACTGTTATGATATGAAGAAGGTTGTCGGAGGTCTTTTAGTGCAGGAGTTTGACAGAATGGTAGTGGACAGAGACAAGTGCAAAGTCGTCACCAAGGCTCAACCTACCGACGCGCAGATAGAGGATATGATTTTTGCAATGACGGTTGTCAAGCATACCAAGTCGAATGCGATAGTTATCGCCAAGGACAAGACGATACTCGGCATCGGCGGAGGTCAGGTCAACAGAATAAGAGCAACAAAACAGGCAATAGCTCATTCTTTGACGGATACTCGCGGCGCAGTGCTTGCCTCCGACGCATTCTTCCCGTTTGACGACTGCGTAGAAGCCGCTCACGAGGGAGGTATTGCCGCTATCATGCAACCGGGCGGAAGTATCAAAGACCAACTTTCGATAGACGCGTGCGATAAATTCGGTATCGCAATGGTGTTTTCGGGAGACCGCCACTTTAAGCATTGATTGAAGGGCGGAGAAATCTCAACCTTGCGAAAATAAGATATAATCGTCATTGACGCTCGCACGAGACGCATCTGCCCCCTCGCTATGCTAGTGCTTTCGCTCCTTACGACCGAAGCGTAAGCGGAGCGGAGAAATCTTATCCATTAAATAATAATTCGATTAGACCTCTCCGCGTTGGTCGAGGTGACCAAATAATACTTATAGTAAACTAAGCTTTGGTCATTTCGACCGAAACGTAGTGGAGTGGAGAAATCTAATCCTTGTGAATATAAGATATAATCGTCATTGACGCTCGCCCAAGACGCACCTGCTGGCTCGCTATGCCGTCGCTTCGCTCCTTACGACCTAAATGAAGTGAAGCGGAGAAATCTCATCCTTGTGAATTTTTAACTTGATTAGATTTCTCGACTACGCTCGAAATGACATCACGATTTCCAAGTCATTGCGAACGCTCAGGTCACCGACGCTCAAAGTGACTATATATTGTTTATAGTCAAACTGTAATAGCAACAAAATAACAACGATATAAAAACAACAACAAAAGGAAAATAAAATATGAACGTATTGGTAATAGGAAGCGGCGGAAGAGAACACACGATTTGTTGGTCGCTTGCAAAAAGTCCAAAGGTCGGTAAGATATATTGTTTGCCGGGCAACGGAGGAATAAGCGAGATAGCGGAATGCGTACCTATCGGAGTAATGGACTTTGACGCTATAATTGATTTTGTGGACTCTCATAAGGATATAGAGTTGACGGTGGTCGCACCCGACGATCCTCTTGCGGCAGGACTTGTAGACAAATTGGAAGAGCGAGGTCACAGGGCTTTTGGACCGAGAGCCAATGCGGCAATCATTGAGGCAAGTAAGGCGTTTTCTAAATATTTAATGAAGAAATACGACATACCAACCGCTAGGTACGAAGAATTCGACAGTTACGACAATGCGGTGGAGTATCTTGCAAAAGCCAAGTATCCGCTTGTAGTAAAGGCTGACGGACTTGCGCTTGGCAAGGGCGTGATAATTTGCAATAACGTCGAAGAAGGTTTGCTGGCTGCAAAAGAGATGATGGTGGACAGCAAGTTTAAAGACGCGGGCAAGAGAGTAATTGTCGAAGAGTTTATGGTGGGACAGGAAGTGTCGATACTTTCTTTCTGCGACGGCAAAACTATCGTGCCTATGGTCAATGCAAGAGACCACAAGAGAGCATACGACAATGACGAAGGACTCAACACCGGCGGTATGGGTACTTTCTCGCCGTCGGCTATATATACGAAAGAAGTCGAAGACGAGGTAATGAATAAAATAATTCTGCCGACAGTCGATGCTATGAATAAAGAGGGCAGGACCTTTAAAGGCGTACTTTATTTTGGGCTTATGCTGACTGACGAGGGGGCAAAGGTCGTAGAATACAACGCCCGTTTTGGAGACCCTGAGACGCAAGTTGTGTTGCCGAGATTAAAGACGGATTTGCTTGACATATTCAATGCGGTCGTCGACGGCAGTCTTGACAAGATGGATATTCAGTGGTCTGACGACGCATGCGTGTGCGTAGTGTTGGCTAGCGGCGGTTATCCTGAGAGTTATCAAAAGGGAAAAGAGATCGTCATAGGCGATATCGACGACGGCATATTGCTCTTCCATGCAGGTACTGCGATAAAGGACGGCAAGCTTGTCACAAGCGGCGGCAGAGTGCTCGGCGTAACGGCAAAGGGCAAGGATATACACGAGGCTAGGGCAAAGGCATATAAAGCGGTAAGCAAGATACACTTTGACGGAGCTTTTTGCAGAAGCGATATAGGTATAAAAAAGTAAATGAATAAAAGGATAATATTTCTCCGCTCCGTTACACTACGGTCGAAATGACATTGCTTGCGTAATGGTGGCAGAATAACAAGAAGCTAGAAAAGACATAGAAATTAAAAATAAATATATCACTATAATAGAAGGAAAAAGAGATGGTAAAGAGAATTTTCGTAGAGAAAAAAGAGGGCTACAACGTATCGGCAAAAAAGACTTCTGCCGATATAAAGAACGTGCTTGGCATTGCCGTTGAGGACGTACGCGAATTTATCAGATACGATATCGAAAATCTTGACGAGAGCATTTATGCAAGCGCAAAGACGACGATTTTCAGCGAAGCTCCCGTAGACGACTTGTATGAGGAGATGCCAAAGCTTGACGGGTATAAGTTGCTTGTCGTCGAATATCTTCCCGGACAGTATGACCAAAGAGCAGACAGCGCGATGCAATGCGTGCAGTTGCTTTCTATGTCGCAGCGTCCGCTTATCAAATGTGCCAAACTCTATGCTTTCAAGGGCGTAGGCGAGGGCGAATTTGAGAGAATACGCAAGTATATCATCAATCCCGTTGAGAGCAGAGAGGGAAGTATGCAAATTCCCGACACCTTGGCGCAAGAGGTGACGCAAAATCTCACCGTACCTACGATTGACGGCTTTATAAATATGTCGGACAAAGATATATGCGATTATCACAAGAAGGTCGGCTTTGCAATGAGCGAAAAGGACTTGAATTTTGTGCGCGACTATTTCAATGGCGAGAAGCGCGACCCGTCGGAGAGCGAGATAAAGGTAATTGACACCTATTGGTCGGACCACTGCCGTCATACCACTTTTTCCACAGAGCTTACTAAGATAGATATTGAGAGCAACAATCCTCACGTCGAAAAGGCGTTGGGGCTTTACAGAAATTTATACGATGAATTTAATTCAAAGAGAGAGGATAAATATCCCTGTCTTATGGATATCGCCACAATCGCGGTCAAGAAGCTTAAAAAGCTTGGCAAACTCGACAATCTTGACGTCAGCGACGAGATAAACGCTTGCTCGGTCGAAGTCGACGTTGACAACGACGGCAAGAATGAGAAGTGGCTTATAATGTTCAAGAATGAGACTCACAACCATCCTACTGAAATCGAGCCTTTCGGCGGCGCGGCTACGTGTCTCGGCGGAGCTATCAGAGATCCGCTCTCCGGCAGAACGTACGTATATCAGGCAATGAGAGTGACGGGCTGCGCAGACCCTACGGCAGACGTGTCCACCACGCTCAAAGGCAAGCTTCCGCAAAGAGTCATCACCAAGACGGCTGCTGCCGGATATTCCAGCTACGGCAATCAGATAGGTCTTTCGACGGGACTTGTCGCAGAGATGTATCATGACAACTATAAGGCAAAGAGATTGGAGACGGGATACGTCATTGCAGGCGCGCCTAAGGAAAACGTAGTCAGAAGAAAGCCTGTCAAAGGCGATATCATAGTGCTTCTCGGAGGGGAGACGGGCAGAGACGGCTGCGGCGGCGCAACGGGTTCTTCAAAGGCGCATACGGAAAAATCAGTTGAGGTATGCGGCGCGGAAGTTCAAAAGGGCAATCCGCCGACAGAGAGAAAGATACAGAGACTTTTCCGCAACAAAGAGGTATCGCAGCTTATCGTCAAGTGCAACGACTTCGGCGCTGGCGGCGTCAGCGTAGCTATCGGCGAATTGGCTGACTCTCTCGACATATTCCTTGACAGAGTACCCAAGAAGTACGAGGGACTTAGCGGCACAGAGCTTGCAATATCCGAGTCGCAAGAGAGAATGGCCGTCGTGCTTGACAAGAGCGACGTAGATAAATTTATTGAATATGCCAAGACGGAAAACCTTGTTGCCACAGCTGTGGCAGAGGTCACTGACAACGGCAGAATGAGAATGTTCTATGCAGGTAATTGCATAGTAGATTTGAAGAGAAGCTTCCTCGATACCAACGGCGTCAAGCAGATGCAGGAAGCGAGAGTTGTCGACAATGCGACGAATTACGTCGACAGCGTCAATGAGATCACACAGAAGTATTTTGATAAAGGGGAGTTTGACGAGGCAGTCAAGTATGAGCTTTCCCGCCTCAACGTATGTTCTACAAAGGGACTTGGAGAGATGTTTGACGGCACTATCGGCGCGTCGAGCGTACTTATGCCATTCGGCGGCAAGTACCAGCTCACTCCTGCGATAGCAATGGCGTGCAAGCCTCCCGTCAGCGGAAGCACCGATACGGCGACGGTGTCCACCTATGGATGTTCGCCTCAGCTGCTAAGTCAATCGCCGTTTACGGGCGCGATATATTCCATACTCATATCTCTGTCAAAGCAAGTTGCTTGCGGCATAAGCATAGATACGGTGAGACTGTCTTTGCAAGAGTTCTTTAAGAAGCTCAATCAGGACAAAGACAGATGGGGACAGCCTCTTTCGGCATTGCTGGGCGCGTTGTATGCGCAGATAGGTTTCGGCGTCGGCGCAATAGGCGGCAAGGACAGTATGAGCGGCAGCTTTGAGAATATCGACGTACCTCCGACGCTGATATCTTTTGCAATGGGCGTAGGCAAGGCAAGTAAGATCGTCACAAATACCTTTGCGGAAAACATGGGAGCAAAGGATATATACCGCGTCGCCATACCAAAGGATGAATATGCTATTCCTGATTTTGATAAGACGTTGAAGCTCTATCAAGCTATTGGTAAAGCTATGGCAGAGGGCAAAATAAAGGCTTGCAACGTCGTTGAAGAGGGCGGCGTGATAGCAAGCGTATTCAAGGCTTGTATGGGCAATAAGCTTGGCACTACTTGGGACGATATATCTTCGGATATGTTTGCTCCTGCGTTCGGCGACTTTGTGATACTTGCCGACGACGTCAGCGACCTTGACGGATTTGACGTAGAGAAAGTCGCCGTGCTCAACGGCACGTATACCTCCGACCTGTGCGGAAAGCAACTCAAAATGAACGATGCGGCTGCGGCATTTGAGGGTACGCTGGAAAAGGTATTCCCGACGACGGCGGCTGCAAGCGGAGAAGTAAAAAATCTCATTTGCTGCGCAAGGAAGGTCGACAAGGCTCCAAGGGGCATAGCTCAACCTAGAGTTCTCATACCCGTATTCCCGGGCACCAACTGCGAATACGATACGGCAAGGGCATTTGAAAGAGCAGGCGCGAAAGCAAATATTCTGATAATCAAAAATCAAAGCTCCAAGGACATAGAGCAGTCGGCGGAAGCTATTGTCAAGGCGTTGCAGCAGTCGCAGATACTTGCATTCCCTGGCGGATTCAGCGGCGGCGACGAGCCGGACGGAAGCGGCAAGTTCATAGCTACGACGTTCCGCAATCCTCGCATTGCAGAGCAAGTCATGAAGTTGCTTTACGAGAGAGACGGACTTGCGATAGGTATATGCAACGGCTTCCAAGCTCTTGTCAAGTTGGGACTTGTTCCTTACGGCGACATAAGAGAGCAGAAGAGCGAAGCTCCTACTTTGACTTTCAACAACATCTCCCGTCACGTGTCGACTATCGTCAACGTGAGAGTGGCTACCAACAAGTCGCCATGGCTCAGCGGAGTCAAGGTTGACGACGTATTTGCAGTGCCTGTCAGCCACGGTGAAGGCAGATTTGTGGCAAGCCAGCAAGAACTTGACAAGATAATCAAGGGCGGTCAGGTGGCAACGCAGTACGTCGATATGACGGGCAGCGCGACTATGACGTCTCCGTTCAACCCCAACGGCAGTATGTATGCTATCGAAGGTATCATTTCTCCCGACGGCAGAGTGCTTGGCAAGATGGGACACGCAGAGAGAATTGACGCAGACCTTTATAAGAACGTAGAGGGCAATTACGATATGAAACTCTTTGAAAGCGGAGTTAAGTACTTTAAGTAAGCGGCAAGGTTAAAAGGATGAGATTTCTCCACGCGCTACGCTTAGTCGAAATGACCACATATAGGCTTACTACAAGTAATATATAGTCACCTCGACCGAAGCGGAGAGGTCTCAACGAGTTAAAAATAAACTGATTAGACAATTAAATATCTTTTAAAGCAGGTGGCTATGTCTTTTTTACCGATAACAAAAGAAGAAGTCGGCGGCAGACAAGTCGACGTCGTTTACGTCATAGGCGAGGCATACGTCGATCATCCGTCTTTTGGACATGCGATAGTGTCCAGACTTTTGCAATCTCTCGGCATTGACGTGGCTATAATACCTCAACCTCAGACGCCTGAGGACTTTATGCGTTTTGGAGAGCCTAAATATTGTTTTATGGTATCAAGCGGAGTTGTCGACAGCATGGTCAACAACTATACCGTCGCCAAGATAAAGCGCAGCCGCGACGTATACAGCGAAGGCGGCGACGTAGGAAAACGTCCCGACAGATGCGTCGACGTATATTGCAATACTCTTAAAAAAATTTATCCAGACATACCCATAATCATTGGCGGCATAGAAGCGTCGCTGAGGCGGTTTGCGCATTACGACTATTGGAGCGACAGCGTTTTGCCCAGCATATTGGCGTCGTCAAAAGCCGATCTGCTTATTTACGGAATGGGTGAGAGACCTATCAAAGAGATATTTGCCATGGTCAAGAAAGGCATACCCGTCGACAAGATCAAAGACGTGAGAGGCACTTGTTATCTGTCGGCATTCGACGCGCTTTCGTCAAGACTTAGAAAAGACATAGAAGAACACACCGTTGAGTTTTGTCCGTCATACGACAACGTATGCAAAGACAAGACGCAGTACGTGCAGGCGTTTAATACGCAGTATGCCAACAACGATCCTTATTATGGCAAGACGCTTTTGCAAAAGCAAGGAGATAAATATCTTGTGCAAAATCCAATGCAGTTTCCGCTGTCTGTCAACGAAATGGACGAAATATACGACCTGCCGTACGAGAGGACTTTTCACCCCAGCTATACGAGGGGAGTGCCTGCGATAGAAGAGGTCAAATATTCGTTGACTTCCGTGAGAGGGTGTTTCGGAGCGTGCAACTATTGCGCTATTGCGTTTCACCAAGGGCGCATAGTTCAAAAGCGCAGCAAAGAAAACATCGTCAGAGAGGCAGAGGGCTTTGTAGCCGATAAGGATTTCAAGGGCTATATCCACGACGTGGGGGGACCGACGGCGAATTTTAGAGACCCAGCCTGCGAAAAACAAAAGACCATGGGAGTGTGCAAGGATAAATCCTGTATTGGTCACACGCCTTGTCCTGCGCTGAAAGTCGACCACAGCGAGTATATAGATTTGCTGAAAACGCTTAGGCAGATAGAGGGGATAAAGAAAGTCTTTATACGCTCGGGCATACGCTTTGACTATCTGATGTATGACAAGAGCCAGGAGTTTTTGCAAGAGCTGGTCAAGCATCATATAAGCGGACAGCTCAAAGTCGCTCCCGAACATATCTCCGACGATACTTTGAAGGCGATGAACAAGCCGCCTTTTGAGGTTTATCTCAAATTTAAAGACAGGTATGACGCGCTCAACAGGAAGCTTGGCAAGAAGCAGTATCTCGTGCCGTATCTGATATCATCGCACCCCGGCTGTACGCTCAAAGACGCCGTGAGACTTGCGCAGTATCTCAAATCGATAGGCTATATGCCTGAGCAGGTGCAGGACTTCTATCCCACGCCTTCCACCAAGTCGACGTGTATGTATTATACGGGCATAAACCCCGACACAATGCAGCCTATATACGTGGCAAAGACAAAGAGAGAAAAGATGCTCCAACGCGCGCTGATGCAATATAGAAAAAAGAGCAATTACGATTTGATAGTCGAAGCGTTGAGAGAAGCCGGCAGAGAGGACCTGATAGGCTTTGGGGAAGACTGTCTGGTCAAACCTACCAGGGATATGGCGATTGCGGTCAAGACGACTGCTAAGACGGACGGCAGCTCGACGTTTAGGTCAAGACAAAAGAGCAAGGGCGGCGCAGGTTTTGCCGACAAGGGATACGTCAAGATAACGGAGCGCGCTAAAACCGCCGACGTTTCAAATGGCAAAAAGAAGAGCGGCAAGCAGTATGCCGACGTATACGCAAGGAAAAAATCTAAGGGGGAGCGGCGCAGATGATCATCACGGGAATAACTTTGCAGACAAAGAATACCGAGAGGGTAAATTTGTTTGTAGACGGAGAATTTTATGCAGGCGTCAGCGCGCTTTCGGCATACAAATTCCGACTTGAAGTGGGTATGGAGATAGACAAGATGCAGCTTGACAAAGTTTTGCTCGACAGCGATAAAGATAAGGCTTTCGATTATGCGCTTACCTACATCAGCAAATACACCCCGACGGAGAAGATACTCAAAAACAAACTTTATGAGAAGGGCTACGGCAAAGTAGTAGTGGAGTACGTCGCCGACAAGTGCAAGGGCTACGGATATATCAACGACGGGGAATATGCCCGTTCTTACGTCGCGCTCAACAGCAATATCAAGGGCAAGAGCAGACTTAAAATGGAACTTCGCGCCAAGGGCGTGGACGAGAAGTATATTCAAAGCGCGCTCGACAAGATGCCGGATAACAACGCATGCGAGGAGCTGGCAAAAAAGCATAGCAAAAATCAAGACCTGCACGACCCAAAATACAGAGCCAAATTGATAAGATTTCTGCAATACAGAGGCTATGAGTGGGAAGACATATCCCAGGCTTTGGCGACGTTGAGATTGGTCGAAGAGGACTGAAATGCTTGCAGGCGCATACAATATAAAATCAATAAGAGAGGTCATATGAAATCAGCTCTTACTACGTCGCAGATGGCATATTGCGACAAGACGACTATCGACGGCGGAGTGCCCTCGCGCGAGCTTATGCGCAGAGTGGCACAGGCTGTGTATGACGGCAGAGCTTGGCAAGGCAGGACAGCTATAATATGCGGCAAGGGTAACAACGGAGGCGACGGCTTGGCTCTTGCGGAAATTATGGCAGACGGCGGCTTGTCTCCCAAGGTCTATCTTTGCGGCGGCGTAAGTGAGGACGGACGATATTATTTGGATAGACTGACATCTAAGGGATACGGGGATATATACGACGTATCGCTGTGCGACTATGACGTCGATATAATTGTAGATTGCATATTCGGGACAGGCTTCAAGGGGCAGCCGAAAGAGCAGTATGCCGAGATAATAAATAAGATAAACGCAAGCAGGGCTTGTAAGATATCCGTCGACATACCCAGCGGGCTTGACGGCGACAGCGGCAGATTTAAAGTATGCGTAAAGGCTGACGAGACGGTGAGCGTACAGTACGCCAAGACGGGACTTTATCTCAACGACGGCAAGGATATGACGGGCAAGTTGAGCATTGTCGACGTGGGAATAGGCTTGCATACCGACGGCGTAAAGGTCGTGGAGCGCGAAGACGTGGCAAAGCTCTTTCCGCCGAGAAAGCTCAATACGCATAAGGGGAGTTTTGGCAAAAGCGCGATAATGGGCGGTTGCGGAAATTATCTCGGAGCGGTGCGCCTTGCCAATATGGGACTGTGCGCGCTGAGGAGCGGCGGAGGGCTCAACGCGGTGATAACTCCGTGCAGTCAGACAAAGCATATCCTTGGCAGTGTTGTCGAAAGCACTGTGATAGGTATGACGGATATCGACGGACGATTTGTATTTGACAAAGAAGAGATCGATAAGACGCTTAGCGGCGTAGACGTCTTGGCGATAGGCATGGGTATGGGAGACAACTATACTCAAAATGCTAAGATAATAAGGTATATTGTCGAAAATTATAAAATCAAGGTGTTGATAGACGCCGACGGACTCAATTCTTTGGCGAGAGATGTAAGTATGCTCAAATGCGCAAAAGCTCAAATCATGCTCACTCCGCACGTCAAAGAGATGTCGAGGCTGTGCGGCAAGACGACGGAAGAAATATTAGACGACCCGATAGGCATTGCCAAAGAATTTGCCAACGAGTATGGAGTTGTTGTCCTGCTCAAAGGCGCAAGCAGCGTCATGACGGACGGCAGGGAAGTCTATCTCACAACCAACGGAGGCGCAGAACTTTCTAAGGGAGGAAGCGGCGATACTTTGAGCGGAGTAATTCTCGGCATGCTGTCTTGGAACAACGGACTTTTAGAAAGCGCGTATGCCGCGGCATATCTCACAGCTGAGGTAGCCAAGTCTCTTAAAGAAGAGTTTAGCGAGTATGGAGTTTTGCCCAGCGACGTCGCAAGAAAAATCAAGGAGCTTTGCAAAGAGAGAAGTTGATTATAATTTTCGATTAGACCTCTCCGCTTCACTACGTTTCGGTCGAAATGACATAAAGCTTGTTCGCTATAAGCCATATTTGGTCACCTCGACCAACGCGGAGAGGTCTCAACCTTATGATTACCTAAACTAATCGTGTAAAAATATCAATCTATTTACACAACGAAATAGAGAAATACCCAAACAAAAGGAGACGTATAAAATGAAAGTATTACTTATCAACGGAAGCAATAAAACCAACGGCTGCACCAACAGAGCGCTTGAAGAAGTGGCAAAGGTACTCGTTGAGAACGGCGTGGAGTACGAGATATTTCAAGTGGGGGCGGCGCCTATCAGAGATTGCATAGGCTGCAATCAATGCTCGGCAAAGCTCAAAAATAATACCTGCATATTCAATGACGACGTCGTCAATCAACTTATCAAAAAAGCAAGCGAGTGCGACGGCTTCGTATTTGGCACGCCGGTATATTACGCGCACCCAAGCGGCAGGATACTGTCACTTCTTGACAGAGTTTTTTATGCAGGAAGCAGAGTTTTTAAGCACAAACCTGCATTTGCAATAGCAAGCGCAAGAAGGGCAGGTACGACGGCGTCTATCGACGTGCTCAACAAGTACTTTATGTTTGCGCAGATGCCTGTGGTATCTTCAAGCTATTGGAATATGGTGCACGGCAACATCCCAGAGCAAGTCGAGCAAGACTTGGAGGGATTGCAGACAATTCGTAACGCTGCGCGCAATTTGGTTTGGCTTATGAAGTGCATTGAGCTTGGCAAAGTCAATAACGTTGAGCCGCCTAAAAACGAGAGCGGAGTAAGAACAAGTTTTATAAGATAAATTGAGTGAGAGTTGAGCAAACTCACATTGGGCATTCTCTCAATGCACATATCCTATGTAATTATGTTTGACGTATAAGTAATATCATTTCGACCGAAGCGGAGAAATCTTATCCTTTTTTAACTCGATTAGACCTCTCCACTTCGGTCGAGGTGACCAGAAATAAAAGTATGGGCGAGCGTTAATGACGTTTTATCTTATATTCACAAGGATTAGATTTCTCCGCTGCGCTCGAAATGACTTAGTTTGGTATTGGTTAAATTTGCATGGGATATGAAGCGTTGGTATAATGACGAAAGCTTGGTGCGTTGAAAACAACATATGGTCACTTCGACTGAAACGTAGTGAAATGGAGAAGTCTAATCAAATCGAAGAGAACATCTCAAATACAAAAAGGTACTCGCAGATATGCAAGTACCTCATTTTAATAGAACCCAAGACTTATCATCAGCGCCTGATTGATTTTCTGCATAGTGTCGAGCGGCACTTCGCCGATTTTATCTTTCAGTCGCTTTTTGTCAAGCGTACGTATTTGTTCAAGCAGTACGACAGAATCCTTTTGCAGTCCGTATTCATTGGCAGAAAGTTCTATATGGGTAGGCAATTTCGCCTTATTTATTTGGCTTGTCACCGCAGCGGCAATGACTGTGGGGCTGTATTTGTTACCCACGTCGTTTTGCACCACAAGGACGGGGCGTATGCCTCCTTGCTCGCTACCTACGACGGGACTAAGGTCTGCGTAATATAATTCGCCTCTTTTTATCATAGTATTCTCCACAAAGCATTAGTCCTGATAAATTATATGCAATTTACCGTCCTTAGGTTATTGTTGACAGGTTATTGCCGTTTTATTCTGCTAGTTTGGTATGTTGTAAAAATTCGGCAGACGAGTGGAGTAGAGTATCCGCCATTATAGACTAAACGAAAGTGCACGTTTGCGCTGCATTTTGTCGGTACTTTTTTAACTTATTGAGATTTCTCCGCTTCGTTATACTTCGGTCGAAATGACTAAATTTTGCTTGTATGACGTCAAACTTTGGTTAATTATCAATACTACATATCCTATCAAATGTAAGGGTAATGTCATTTCGACCAACGCGGAGAAATCTCAACGAATTAAAAAAGGATTAGACCTCTCCACTGCGGTCGAGGCGACTAGATAATGCTTAGAGTAATTCAAAGATTGGTCATTCGAGCGTAGTCGAGAAGTCTAATGGAGTTGACATAGCTTAAAAATCTCAACCATGTGAATATCGAATATAATCACATATTGATAATTTAACACTGTATTGTTTAAAATATTATAATATTTAAAAATTTAATATATTTTTAATATAAGCTATTGACCAATACTCTAATGTGTGGTATTATAAATATATTGTAAAATACATATGTAATGTAAATATTTTTAAGGAAAGGAAATTATGGCTTCATTAAATGAAAACAAACTTCTTCGTAAGTTCTTCGGCACAGATCCGACGAAAAAAGAAGAAATGCAACCAAGTGAAGTTTTGTCTTATTCCGTTGCCGGTCTAGGACAAAATATCATTTGTCAATTAGTTACGGCGTTCTTCATGCTCTTTATGACAGAGGTTGCCGGAGTATCGTCTTTGTGGCTTGCTTGGATGTTTCTTGCGGCAAGACTTTTTGACGCATTCAACGACCCTGTAATGGGTACTATCGTTGACAGAACTCGCAGCAAGTGGGGTAAGATGAGACCTTATTTGCTGTTTTCGCCGTTTCCGATTGCAGTTTTGACAGTATTACTATTTACAATGGTGCCTGGATGGAACGAAGTAGGTAGATTTGTATATTCCACAATAATATATCTTTTGTGGGGAATCGCTTATACGTCCATTGACGTACCGTATTGGGGCTTGGCTTCGTCAATGACGTCCGATACTGACAAGAGAAATACGCTTTTGACAGTTGCGCGTCTTTTCTGTACGATAGGCAGTGGACTTATTTCTATTGCCATTCCTGTATTTACAAATACAAATCCAGATGAGCAGATGTTTCCAATCACAGAAAAAGCTTTGGAGTGGATATTCCCTGTAATAGCGATAGTATGTGTATTGATTTCGATACCTACATTTTTGATTGGATTTAAAAACAGTAAAGAGAGATTCTACGAAAATAAAGAAAAAACGTCTTTAAAGGAAAACTTAAAACTTCTTGCAAAGAACAAGCCTGTACTTCTTATGATATTGATGGGTATTCTTGGCGGACTTCGTACGATATATATGACCACGGCTGTATATATTGCAAAGTATAACTTCCTTAACCAAGATTTAGCGTCGGCAATATTCTTGCTTGTCGTACCCGGCGGTCTTGCGGCGACGCTTCTTACTCCGATACTTTCAAAGAAATTCGGTAAGAGAGATATATTGATATGGTCGCATATTATTGGCGGTGTATTGCTTGTAATATTGTATTTTATAGGTTTGCCGTCAAACGGTCAATCAACAGCTGCAAAAGTAGCTTTCTATATAATAATTATCATAGCAGGCATTCCGTCTGGATTTAGCAACATACTTACATATTCAATGATAGCTGATTCTATCGACTACTTAGAGGATAAGACAGGTAAGAGAGCAGAGGGTATTTGCTTCTCAATGCAGACTCTTATATCTAAGATAGGTATGGCACTCACAGCATTTGTTACTTTGTTGGTACTTGGCTTGGCTGGTTATGACGATGCAAAGAAGGTTGTTACAGCAGCCGATGTTGAATCATGGAGATTGAATGATATTGAACAGTATAACACATATTTGAGCGTTATAAAAGGCAATTGGATGTCGACCACACTCCTTTGCGGACTTTCTATGGCAGCTTGCGCAATACCGCTCTTCTTCTATACGTTTACAGAAAAGAGACAGGTTGAGGCGGTGTCAAGAGTTCTTGCAAGAAAGAAAGCTGCCGGCACTATGAACGAGGCAGAGGCTGGCGAGTTTATCGAAGAGCTTAAACTTGTCGACAAGAAGACTCAGGAAAGGACTTACACTGAGGTCGCAGAAATTCTCGGTTGGGAAAATTCCGACGCAGTCAGAGCATTTATTGCAGAGTCTGATAAGGCAAGAGAAGAAGCTTCGACAGCGGACGTTGTAAACTTTGAAAACGTAGCGGCGGAAGACAGTGGAGTAGTTGAAAATAGTGAAGTTTTGAATGAATCTGTATCTCAAAGCGAAGAAACTGAAATAATAAAAGAGAACGAAGAATCGGAAAATAAATCCGAAGAGTAGTATTTGTAATCAAAACAAATAAAAAAACGCGAGGGCTATCTATCAAACGATAGCCTTTGCAAAGCATAAGGTGAATATGGCATCATATACGTCTTTATACAGAAAATACAGACCCGACGCTTTTGACAAGATGTTGGGTCAAAAGCATATTATCAAGACCTTGTCCAATGCGGTGCTGTCGGGCAAGGTTTCGCACGCTTATCTGTTCACAGGTACGCGCGGAACGGGAAAGACGTCCACTGCAAAGATTTTTGCAAGGGCTATCAACTGTCTTACTCCGCGCTCGGACGGATCGCCCTGCGGAGAGTGCGAAGTATGCAAGGCGCTTTTAAGTCCAAACAATATCGACATATTGGAGATGGACGCGGCGTCCAACAATAGCGTCGACGACATCAGAGATTTGATAGAAAAGGTCAAATACGTTCCTGTCGCATGCAAGTACAAAGTCTATATCATAGACGAGGTGCACATGTTGACTATGCAGGCGTTCAATGCGTTGTTGAAGACGTTGGAAGAGCCGCCGGAACATACGGTGTTTATCTTGGCTACGACAGAAGTGCACAAGTTGCCGCAGACGATTTTGTCAAGATGTATGCGATTTGATTTTAGATTGCTCTCTACGGTTGAGCTAGCCGATTATCTTGAAGGTATATTCAAAAAAGAGGGCAGGGAATATCAAAAAGAAGCTGTCAGAGCTATTGCCGAGGCAGGCGACGGAAGCGTGAGAGATATGCTGTCCGTCGCGGATATGTGCCTATCGTATACCAACGAAAAGCTCACTTATGAGGACGTACTCGAAGTGCTTGGAGCAAGCTCGCCTCAACTTGTAGCAAGTCTTTGCGCGGCTATCGTAGACAACGACGCTAAGAAGGCTTTGGAGATTACGGACAAGATACTTTCGCTTGGCAAGAGCGTGGCTTTGCTTGCGAGAGACGTCGCCAAGATGATGCGCGCAATGCTGTATATCCTCAACTGCTCCAATGCCAACAGATTTTTGGCAATGCCCAAAGACCTCTTTGACACGATGTCTGACATCGCCAACCGCACTGAAAACGGAGCGTTGGTGCGTATCATAGAGATTTTTGTCAATATTGAAAACGCGTTAAGGACGTCGTCCTCTCCCACAGTTACGTTGGAAATGAGCATAGTCAAGGCATGCGATATGACGATAGACCTTGACGGCGACGCGGTGATAAGAAGATTGCGCGACGTCGAGTCAAAGATAAGGACTATGGCAAAACACTTTGGCGACAGCGACGCGGCATTAAAACTTGACTTGGGCGAAGTGTGGGGATACCTGCTCAATACAATGAAGAGCAGTAATTCTCAACAGGCTTATACTTGCGCGGTCGGCATAACGGATGAAAATCTGTCTTTTGACGACGGAGTGCTCTATATCAACGTGGAAAGCGAAAAGAATCTGCCGATAATCAAGCAGTTTCTCGCTCAGTTTGAAAGCGTGATACGCAGGAGATACTTTGAGATCACAGCTGTCAAGATATCATTTGACGATAAAGAAAAAGCTCTCAACAGAGACGTTGAGAGAGTAAAGAACTTGTTTGACGAAGAAATGGTCAACGTGACCAATTCTAAGAAATAACGCAGTATCAAAAAACATATATAAAAGGAGACTTAATATGGCAAAGTTTGGAGGATTTGGCGGCGGCAATATGCAGCAGCTTATGCGCCAGGCACAAAAGATGCAACAGGAAATGATGGAAGCGCAAGAAGAGTTGAAGACTATCGAAGTGACGGGAGCAAGCGGCGGAGGTCTTGTCGAAGTAACTATGACTTGCGAAAAACAAGTTGTCGGAATAAAAATCAAGCCCGAGGCAGTTGACCCAGACGATATCGAAATGCTTGAAGACCTTATCATTGCGTCTTTCAACGACGCTGTGGCAAAGGCAGAAGAGCAGAGAGAGCAAAAACTCGGCAAATTTGCAGGTTTAGGTTTTTAATATGTCGTATTATCAACCTTTGGCAAGATTGGTCGCGCAATTTTCTAAGTTGCCGGGAGTGGGAGCTAAGACTGCTCAGCGTTACGCATACAAAATAATCAATATGACGCCTGAGGAAGTCGAGGACTTTGCCAATGCCTTGGTGGATACAAAAAACAGTATTCACTATTGTTCAGTATGCGGCAACTATACGGACGGCGACGTCTGCGACATATGCGCTACGAGGGATAAGTCAGTGATATGCGTAGTCAAAGAGCCCAAGGACGTGATTGCCTTTGAGAAGATAAAAGATTACAACGGAGTGTATCATGTATTGCAGGGTACTCTCAATCCTATGCAGGGCATAGGCGTCGACGACATTCGTATCAAAGAGCTCATGGGCAGACTTGTCGGCGTCAAAGAAGTCATTATGGCGACCAATCCAGACATAGACGGAGAGGCGACGGCAACGTATATAGCCCGTCTTATCAAGCCTATGGGCATTAAAGTCACAAGGCTCGCCAGCGGCATTTCAATGGGCAGCGATATAGAGTACGCCGACGAAGTGTCCTTGTCAAGAGCTTTGGCTGACCGTAAAGAATATTGAATATAGCACTTGAAGTTTGATTGTCTATAAGCAAAATGTGGTCGCCTCGACCGTAGTGGAGAGGTCTAATCGAATTAAATAAGTACTGACAAAATGTAGAGAAAGTTTACATTTTCGTTTGGTCGGAAAGAGGGGGAGTCTGGCTGTTAGATTTTTAATCTTATGAGATATCTCGACTGCGCTCGATATGATTATATATGATTACGATAAACTAAAATATAGTCGCCTCGACCGAAGCGGAGTAATCTCAACAAGTTAAATAATAAATAGATTTCACATTTAGCTATATGCAACAAAGAACATAAAAAACACTCCTCAGCGGAGTGTTTTTAAGTACACAAGCGAGCGCAATTCTGAACCCGCTTTGTAGCAGGTGGGTATCCTGTGCAAGTCTTTTGTAATCCTTCAACCGCCTAAGCGGTAAGGCGCGCCAGCCAACCTCCAACTCCGGATTCCCTATTCAAGAGTGCGGTACAATGTGCTACTCGTTTGTGTACCTATATTATACTATACAAAAAACGCAAAATCAATACACATTTTCAAAATTTTTTAAATTTAATGATAATTTTGCAAAAATTTTTGATAAATGTGCGATATATGTCGGTTTGTATTATATAAATTTTCTGCGATGGGTTGCCAAGCTGTGTCATATATCAAAAAATAGGCATAAATTGGAGCAATATCTAAAAAGTATTTGTATTTTATATTTTTATATGATATACTCAAATAAATCTATTAGCAGAGGCGTAATTTATGACAAAGATTTCATTAAGAGAATTGGCGCAGAACTTTGAGAAGTACGCGGACAAAGAAGTCAGCGTATGCGGTTGGGTGAGGACGATAAGAGACAGCAAGAGCTTTGCTTTTATAGAGCTTAACGACGGTACTTATTTTAAATCTACGCAAATTATTGCAGAAGAGGCTCAACTTGACAACTATAAGAGCGTTATATCCCAAAACGTAGGAGCAGGACTCAGCGTTGTGGGAAAACTTGTGCTTACTCCCAATATGAAACAGCCGTATGAAATAAAGGCGGAGAGCATAGAGATAGAAGCTACGTCAACTCCTACGTATCCGTTGCAGAAGAAGAGACATACGATGGAGTATCTTAGAGAGATCGCGCACCTAAGACCGAGAGCCAATACTTTTCAGGCTGTGTTTAGAGTGCGTTCGGTAGCAGCGCAGGCTATACACGCATTCTTTGCTTCGCGTAACTTTGTATACGTCAATACGCCGCTTATCACGACCAGCGATTGCGAGGGCGCGGGCGAGATGTTTAGGGTGACTACGCTAGACCTCAACGACGTGCCTAAGACCAAAGAAGGACAGATAGATTTTGACAAGGACTTTTTCGGCAAGTCGGCAGGGTTGACCGTCAGCGGACAGCTCAATGCGGAGTGCTTTGCGCTTGCATTTAAAAACGTATATACGTTTGGACCTACGTTCAGAGCAGAAAGAAGCTATACCAACCGCCATGCGTCTGAATTTTGGATGATAGAGCCGGAGATAGCTTTTGCCGACCTCAAAGACGATATGGAGCTTGCTAAGGATATGGTCAAGTACGTGATAAAGGACGTGCTGGAAAAGTGTCCCGAAGAGATGGCATTTTTCAACAACTTTATGGACAAGGGACTTATCGAGAGATTGCAGGGTATTGTCGACAGCGATTTCGCTACTGTGACGTATACCGAGGCAGTGGCTTTGCTTGAAAAACATAAGGATGAATTTCAATTCCCGATATATTGGGGCGCTGATCTTCAAACCGAACACGAGAGATATCTTACAGAGAAGATTTTCAACAAGCCCGTATTTGTCACAGACTATCCAAAGGAGATCAAGGCGTTTTATATGCGCTTGAACGACGACGGCAAGACTGTCGCGGCAGTTGACTTGCTTGTTCCCGGAGTAGGCGAAATAATCGGCGGAAGCCAAAGAGAGGAGCGCTTAGAGCTTTTGATAGACCGCATCAAAGAGCTTGGGCTTAGAGAAGAGGACTATTGGTGGTATCTTGATTTGCGTCGCTACGGCGGTGTCAAGCACGCTGGTTACGGTCTGGGGTTTGAAAGACTTATCATGTACCTTACAGGTATGCAAAACATCAGAGACGTCATACCGTTTGCCCGTACGACAGGCAGCGCAGACTTTTAAAAATATTCCCTTTAAGTCGTTGACAGACGATAAAAAGGATAGTATAATGTACTAGGTCTTTGTGATAACAAAGCCAATACTCTTAAATGAATAACATAGCGACGCTTGGCCGTCGCCAATATGCTACTGTGGCTCAGCAGGTAGAGCAGTTCACTCGTAATGAACAGGTCGCCAGTTCGAATCTGGCCAGTAGCTCCATCATAAAGTCTCGCTAAGGGTGAGAATAAAATAGAAGAGCAAACCTCTTCTATTTTTTATTCTCACAAAGCAGCTCGCCTTTATTTGACTTTAAACAGGCACAGACAGTTCGACCGGTGACGCTCGCCCAAGACGCATAAAGCCGTCCTCGCTATGCCGTCGCTTCGCTCCTTACGCCCAACGCGGAGAGGTCTAATCGAGTAAAAAATAATATGTTTAGTTTTCTTCGTTACGCTTTAAATGACAGTTAATATGTTTTATGATATTCCAAATCCAATAAAAAAAGTCCTCTTGCGAGGACTTTTTGCTATTGATACGGTATCAATACATACCGTCGCCGCCCATATTAGGAGCAATGGGGGCAGGAGGTTCTGGGATGTCTGTGACAAGCACTTCCGTTGTCAAGAGAGTTGCCGCAACGCTCGCCGCATTTTGAAGGGCGGATCTTGTGACCTTCGTCGGGTCAAGGATACCGCTTTCTATCATATCGACGTACTTATCCGTCAAAGCGTTGTAACCGAAAGTATCGCCTTTGTTGCTGGTGATAATGTTGTTGATTACAACTCCGCCGTCAACGCCTGCGTTGTAGCATATTTGCTTGATTGGCTCTTCAAGAGCTTTGAGTACGCATGCGCCGCCCGTCTTTTCGTCGCCTTCCAAAGCTTCGACGATATGTCTTACCTTAGGAATGATGGAGAGGAGAGCTACGCCGCCGCCGGGTATGACGCCTTCTTCGACTGCCGCGCGAGTAGCCGCCAAAGCGTCTTCTATTCTCAGCTTCTTTTCTTTCATCTCGACCTCGGTAGCTGCGCCGACGTTTATAACAGCCACGCCGCCTGCGAGTTTTGCAAGACGCTCTTGCAATTTTTCTTTATCGTATTCGGAAGAAGTCTCTGCAATTTGCGATTTGATAGAGCTTACTCTTGCCGCGATAGCCATTTCGTCGCCGTTGCCTCCGACAAGGGTAGTGTTGTCCTTGTCGACCTTGACTTGTTTAGCTCTGCCCAAAAGCGAAAGGTTGACGTCTTTGAGTTCATAGCCGATTTCGCTGGAAATAAGCGTGCCGCCTGTGAGTATCGCGATGTCTTCAAGCATTGCTTTTCTTCTGTCGCCAAAGCCGGGAGCTTTGACAGCAACGCAGTTGAGGATACCTTTGAGCTTGTTGAGTACGACGGCCGTCAAAGCGTCGCCGTCCATATCTTCGCAGATTATCAAAAGTTTGAGACCGTTTTGTACGACCTGTTCAAGTATAGGCATGATGTCCTTGCTTGAAGATATCTTTTTGTCTGTGACGAGTATATATGCGTCGTCAAGCACAGCTTCCATCTTATCTGTATTGGTGACCATATAAGCAGAGATATATCCTCTGTCAAATTGCATACCTTCTACGGTAAGAAGTTCTGTATTTGTAGACTTGGATTCGTCAACCGATATGACTCCGTCTTTGCCGACGATTTCCATAGCTTTGGAGATATACTCGCCGATTGTGTCGTCTGCGGCAGATACGCTTGCCACTTGGCTTATTGCCTCGGCAGAGTCGATGGATTTAGAGATTGCTTTCAATTCTTCGACCACTGCGTCTGCAACCTTGGTGATACCTTTTTTGAGTATCATAGGATTTGCGCCTGCGGCTACGTTTTTAAGCCCTTCTTTGATTATTGCCTGCGCAAGTACGCAAGCGGTGGTCGTGCCGTCGCCGGCAACGTCGTTGGTCTTGATAGACACTTCTTTGATGAGCTGCGCGCCCATATTTTCAAAAGCGTCTTCAAGTTCGATTTCTTTTGCTATCGTTACGCCGTCGTTGGTGATAAGGGGAGAGCCGTATTTTTTGTCAAGTACGACGTTGCGTCCCTTAGGTCCAATAGTAATTTTGACTGCGTTGGCAACTGCGTTTACGCCTGCCTCCAAACTTCTTCTGGCGTCTTCGCCATATTTAAATTTCTTCGCCATATTAAACTCCTTTATTATGTTCGATTATTCAACTGCATTATTCTTCTACGATCGCAAGTACGTCGCTTTGTTTCAAAATCGTGACTTCTTCGCCGTCAAGCTTGAATTCCGATCCTGCGTACTTGTTGTAAAGCACCTTGTCGCCGACTTTGATTTGCATTACGATTTCTTTTCCGTCGATAGTTCCGCCCGGACCGACGGCAAGCACGGTTGCCATCTGAGGTTTTTCCTGCGCCGAATCGGGCAGTACGAGTCCGCTTGCGGTCTTCGTCTGGCTTTCGACTTCCTTGATAACGATTCTGTCAAATAACGGTTTGATTTTCATAAAAACGCCTCCTTTAAATTAGCAGTCTATACGCTTTTCTGCCAATAGAGCTATTATAGCACTAAAATATAGGTATGTAAATATTTTTGTGTAAAGAATAAATAATATTTTAAGAATTTTTGCAGAAAAATACATATCGGTTGAAATTATTTTCAAGGTATGTTATTATAGGTATATCAATATATAATACGGACGGCTTTGAGTTGTGTCCGAGGAGACGGAAGATGAATAAGTGGGACAAGAGATTTATGGATATGGCGGACACTGTCGCAGGTTGGTCAAGCTGTTTTAAACCCGACAGAAAGGTGGGCGCTGTCATTGTCAAAGACAAGAGAATCTTGACCACGGGATATAACGGCGCGTCGTCGGGCATACTCAGCTGCGTGGAAAAGGGCGAGTGTCTTCGCGTCAAATTGGGCATTCCCTCAGGCACCAGGCACGAACTGTGCTATGCCGTGCACGCAGAGCAAAACGCGATAATTCAAGCTGCAAAACTCGGCGTATCGGTCGACAGCGCGACGCTTTATTGCACTCACCAGCCCTGCACGATATGCGCCAAAATGATAATCAACGCAGGCATCAAGAGGGTGGTGTACAGATACGGTTATCCCGACGAATTTTCTATGAGTTTGTTTGAACAAGCCGCAGTCGCAGTCGAGAAGTATGAGGATTGATAAAAATACATTTTTGAAGCGTAGAGATATATCTTAAATCGCATTTGTTAAATAACAAAGAATATAATACGTTTTTAGAATTTTTTTTGATGTATGAAGGAGCGCATTTATGGCGTTCTTTTTGCTTTAAAAAAGCTATATAAAACTCATAAAAATTTTTAATAGTTGTTGCTATTTGAAAATATATATGATAAAATAAATAGAAAATATATATTGTTATGCAATAATTTGCAAAGGAGCAGTTATGGGAAAAAGAACTTTATTGTCATTCAGCCCGCAAATCAAAGTCATTGACGCGACGTTAAGAGACGGAGGACTTGTAAATAATTTCTATTTTGAAGACGATTTCGTCAAGAAATTGTATCAAATGAATATTCAGGCAGGGGTGGATTATATGGAGTTTGGATATAAGGCTTCTTCTGCGATTTTTGATAAGAGCAAATTCGGCAAATGGAAATTCTGCGACGAAAAGGATCTTAGGGATATCGTCGGCAACAACGACACCTCTTTGAAAATTGCCGTCATGGCGGACGTAGGCAGAACGGACGTAGAGAAGGATATTTTGCCAAAATCCGAGAGCGTCATTGATATGGTGAGAGTGGCGAGCTACATCAATACCATACCTGCGGCAGTTGAGATGGTGGAAAATTGCGCAGAAAAGGGATATGAGACTACTATCAATATCATGGCTATATCTCACGCCAACGAGAGCGATTTGAGCGAGGCTTTGGAATTGATTGGCAATTCGCCTGCCAACGGCGTATATCTTGTCGACAGTTATGGCTCGCTGTATCCCGAACAAATCAGACGTCTTGCCGACAAGTATCTCAATATGGCTGCAAAATACGGCAAATATGTCGGTATTCATGCGCACAACAATCAGCAGCTTGCTTTTGCCAACACTATCGACGCAGTCGCTTGCGGTGTAAATTATCTCGACGCGACAGTCAATTCTCTCGGCAGGGGCGCGGGAAATTGCGCGCTTGAACTCTTGCTTGGCTTCTTGAAAAATCCTAAGTACAAGCTGCATGCCGTCCTTAAATTTATTGAGGAAGAGATGCTGAAATTAAAAGAGAACGGTCTCGTATGGGGATACGACATACCTTACCTTATAAGCGGTGTGCTTGACAGGCATCCGTCGGGTGCGATTGATTGCATCAAGAAGGGAAGGAAGGATTATGCGGATATATATCTTGAACTCATGGGTTTGGAATAGCAAACTCATATAGCAGCACGCTTTTTGTCCTATCAACTAGGACGCCCTCGGGGTCACGTACAAAAAGTACGCTCACCGCTCGGTTGCCGTTGCACGGGCAAAAATCGCACAACTCTATGAGTTTGCGCATGAAGCTGGGAAGAAATGAGAATATAAAAGTACGCTAACCCCTTCGGTCGCTCTTGCTGAGCCAAAAATACAACTAATCTCTGCGTTCGCACGAGAATTGGGAGAGAGTTTTCGCAATCACGAGTGATATAAATGAATGCTAAACTCCATGTTTTGTGTAAGAGTTATGGAAAATCTTTATAATCGAGTACGGCTAGATTGCAAAGCTTGTTTTGTTATAAGGCAAGATTTGAGAGTAGAAGATAAATATCAATTTGAATACTTGACAATAAAGTATAAAATATTATAATATTAAATACGTATAAGATAAATGGAGTGGTCTATGAAGCTAAACGGTTCACAAATCTTAATAGAGTCATTATTGGAGCAGGGAGTCGACACTATTTTCGGCTATCCGGGCGGAGCGGTGTTGAACATATACGACGCGCTGTATGAATACAGGGACAAGCTTACGCACGTGCTTACCGCTCATGAGCAGGGAGCTGCGCACGCGGCTGACGGCTATGCCAGGGCGACGGGAAAGGTGGGCGTTGTGCTTGCTACGTCGGGACCGGGAGCTACCAACCTTATCACGGGTATTGCCACGGCGTTTATGGACAGCGTTCCTATGGTGGCTATCACCGGCAACGTAGGCACTTCGCTGATAGGACTTGACTCGTTCCAAGAGGTTTATATTGCAGGCATAACCATGCCAATCACCAAGCACAATTTTGTAGTACGCAACGTAGAAGAGCTTCACGAGGTTATGAGAGAAGCGTTTAAGATAGCGCAAAGCGGCAGACCCGGACCCGTCCTTGTCGACATACCTAAGGACGTCACTTCCAATCTGTGCGAATTCGAGCGTTTGCCTAAGGTAAAGGCTGACGAATACGTCAAGGCAGATAAGGCTGTCATTGCAGAGGCTGCCAAGCTTATCAACAGTGCCAAGAGACCTACGGTACTTTTTGGCGGCGGCGTACTCATATCGCAGGGCGAAAAGCAGCTTTTACAGCTTTTGCAAAAGGCTCAGATACCTGCAACTCATACGCTTATGGCGGCGGGAGTGCTGAGCTGGGGCGAGAAACTTAATCTCGGACTTATAGGTATGCACGGCAGTATGTCGGCAGGAAGAGCTATTGCAGGCAGCGATTTGGTAATCGCAATCGGCACAAGATTTTCCGACAGAGTGGCTACGCAAAAAGACAAATTTATCCGCGAGGCAAAGGTAATTCATATCGACGTAGACGCCGCGGAGATCAACAAGAATATATCCAGCGACCTCAGCATTATAGGCGACGTCAAAGAGGTGCTTGACGAGTTGCTGCCGCTTGTCAAAGAGGCAAAACACGACGAGTGGCTTGCTCAAATAGACGAGTGGAGAAAACTTGATTATAAGCCAAAGGACAAAGAGGGCGTGTTGAGACCGCACCAGATAATTCAGGCTATAAGCGACGAGATAGGGGAAGACGGCATTATCGTCACCGACGTCGGACAGCATCAAATGTGGGCGGCGCAATATTCCAAGCGCACCAAGTGCAGGAGTTTTCTCACTTCGGGCGGACTCGGTACGATGGGTTACGGCTACGGAGCGTCTATCGGCGCGCAGACGGCATATCCCGACCGCAAGGTGGCGCATATCACGGGCGACGGATCTTTCCATATGAATCTCAACGAGCTTTGCACCAGCGTAAGCTTTAAATTGCCTATCGTAAGTATCGTTATCAACAACAGCGTTTTGGGTATGGTACGTCAATGGCAGACTCAATTCTATGGCAAAAGATATTCGCAGACAACTTTGGAAAGGGCGACTGATTACGTAAAACTTGCAGAGGCATTCGGCGGCAAGGGATACAGAGCGACGACTCTTGACGAGTTGAAAGCTGCGCTCAGCGACGCGTATAAGAGCGGCAAGCCGTGCATTATTGAGGCTGTCATAGACAGAGACGAAAAGGTTTTGCCTATGATACCGGCAGGACAGAGTGTCGACGAGATAATAATGTAGTCGGCAATAGGCGGAGTTATACTTCGACTGCAAAAAAAGTTAATAAATGTTTAGCAATTACTAAGCACTAGAATATATTTTATATTTTTGGAGGATACAAAAATGATCAAGAAGTATTATGATACTGACTGCGATTTGAAGCTTTTGAAAGGCAAGACCGTAGCCGTTATCGGTTTTGGCTCACAAGGCCACGCACATGCAATGAACCTTCATGACAGCGGTGTCAACGTAGTAGTAGGTTTGAGAGAGGGTTCCAGACATACTCAAAAGGCTCTTGACGCAGGACTTAAAGTAACGTCCGTAAAAGAAGCTGCAAAGGCAGGCGATTTGGTAATGATGCTCGTTCCGGACGAGACATGCGCAGATATATACGAAGCAGAAGTTAAGCCTTTTATGACAGCAGGCAAGGTATTGATGTTTGCGCACGGACTTAACATACATTTCAAGCTTATCAAGCCGTCGAAAGATATCGACGTAATCATGGTAGCTCCTAAGGGACCGGGCCACACGGTAAGAAGCCAATATGAAGAAGGCAAGGGTGTTCCGTCGCTTATCGCAGTATATCAAGACGCTTCCGGCAAGGCAAAGGACTATGCTTTGGCATATGCAAGCGGCATAGGCGCAGGCAGAGCAGGTATCTTGGAGACGACGTTCAGAGAAGAGACGGAGACGGATCTTTTCGGCGAGCAGGCAGTTCTTTGCGGCGGCGTAACAGAATTGATGAAGGCTGGTTTCGACACGTTGGTCGAGGCTGGATATGCGCCTGAGATGGCATATTTTGAGTGTATTCACGAGATGAAACTCATAGTTGACCTTATCAACAAGGGCGGCTTTGAGATGATGAGATATTCCATATCCAATACTGCCGAATACGGCGACTACCGCACGGGCAGAAGACTTATCACCGACGAGACGAGAAAGGAAATGAAGAAAGTTTTGCGTGAGATACAAGACGGCACGTTCTGTTCTGAGTGGATGACGGAAAACAAGAGCGGCAAGTGCGCTCACTTCCTTGCTACGCGTCAGTTGGAGCTTGAACATCCGCTTGAAAAGGTCGGCAAAGAGCTTCGCACGATGATGAGCTGGTTGAAGAAATAATTCAATTTAAGTAAAACGCCGTATTATCACGGCAGCAATAAAAAAAATAGTCGGATAAGCTGTTTATTTTATAAATGGCTTATTTGACTAACTGAGTATTGATAATTTATATATAAGTATATAATATCAATAATATAAAATGAAATAATTTAATTCGAGAGGAAATATTTATGGCATTGCGAAGTGAATATTTGACAAAAGGCATAGAGACTGCTCCGCAGAGATCGCTTTTGTATGCGTGCGGCTATACCAAAGAAGAGTTGGAAAGACCGCTCATCGGCGTGGTATCCGCGCACAGCGACATAGTCCCGGGGCATATCAATCTTGACAAAATGACGGAGGCTGTCAAGGCAGGCGTAAGACTTGCAGGCGGCACGCCGATTATGGTCCCGTCGATAGGCGTATGCGACGGCATAGCTATGGGACATATAGGAATGAAATACTCGCTTGCGTCGAGAGAACTCATTGCCGACAGCGTCGAGACTATGACAATGGCGCACTGTTTTGACGGTTTGGTGCTCATACCCAACTGCGACAAGATAGTTCCCGGTATGGTCATGGCGGCTGTGAGAATGAATATTCCTGCCGTGGTAGTCAGCGGCGGACCTATGATGGCAGGCACCGTATGCGGCGCAGAGACGTCGCTGTCAAAGATGTTTGAGGCGGTAGGCGCGCGCAAAGCCAATATTATCGACGATAAAGAGCTTTTGGAATATGAAGAGAATTGCTGTCCGTCATGCGGCTCATGTTCGGGTATGTATACGGCAAATTCTATGAACTGTCTTTGCGAGGCGATAGGTATCGCGCTTCCTGGCAACGGCACTATTCCTGCTGTAATGAGCGCGAGGATAGCTCTTGCCAAGCACGCAGGTATGGCTATAATGGATTTGGTCAAGAGAAATATCAAGGCGAGAGACATTATCAACGAGAAGTCTATTCGCAACGCTTTGGCGTGCGATATGGCTCTTGGATGTTCGAGCAACAGCGTACTTCACTTGCTTGCCATCGCCAACGAAGCGGGCTTTCCGCTTGACCTCAATATTATAAATGAAATAAGCGTCCGCACGCCGAATCTTTGTCATTTGGCTCCTGCCGGACCTACCCATATGCAGGACCTCAATGCAGCCGGCGGCGTGCAGGCTGTGCTTGCAGAGCTTGCCAAGAAGAATTTGATAGATACTACTGCTATCACAGCGACGGGCAAGAGCGTGGGCGAGAATATCAAGACGGCTTATATCAAGGACAAAAATACCATTCGTCCGATAGACGAGCCCTATTCCCAGACGGGCGGTATCGCAATACTTTGGGGCAACATTGCCAAGAACGGTTGCGTTGTAAAGCGCAGCGCGGTAGCCCCTGAGATGTTGAAGCACAGCGGACCTGCGAGGGTATTTGATTGCGAGGACGACGCGATATCCGCTATATACGGCGGCAAGATAAAGGCAGGCGACGTGGTTGTCATTAGATATGAAGGACCTAAGGGCGGACCGGGTATGAGAGAAATGCTCAATCCAACTTCTGCGCTTGCAGGCATGAAGCTTGATAAATGCGTGGCTCTTATCACTGACGGAAGATTTTCGGGCGCGTCAAGGGGTGCGTCGATAGGACACGTATCTCCCGAAGCGGCTGAGGGCGGAGAGATCGCATTGATCCAAGAAGGCGATATTATCGAGATCGACATACCAAGCAACAGCGTCAATGCAAAGGTGGATGACAAGACGTTGCAAGAGCGCAGGGCTAAGCTTGTTGTCAAAGAACCTAATATCAAGACAGGATGGCTTGCAAGATACGCTCGACTTGTGACGAGTGCGGATAAGGGCGCGGTTTTGAAGTAGTTTGGTGAGAAGGGAGGCTACATAAGTTTGCACGGCAACACTCGCTTCCCATACTTCTTCAAACTCTCTTGTCGTACGGCAAGTACGACTGCATTCGTTTTTATCGTATAGAAAACGATCTTGCTCGTGAAAAGCTTACGTCGCTCCCTTCTCACCAAACTTGGCGTAAGTCTAGGAGCGGTGAATTATATATATATCTTCATTCACGCCAAACTTGGCAAAATATGGGGACTTGACGTAATCGCAGTCGAAATATCTAACAAGTTGAAAATATAAACAGTATAATATCTAAATAATAAGGAAAAAACAATGCTGACATTAGACAAAGTTTATCACGCTCAATACGTGTTGAAAGAGGCAATAAGGCAGACGGATATGATTTACGCGCCCAAGATAAAGGCCGGCGCGGAAGTGTATCTAAAAACAGAAAATCTTCAAGTGACGGGATCCTTTAAGGTCAGAGGCGCATATTACAAGATATCGCAGCTCAGTGACGACGAGAAGAAGAGGGGCGTAATAGCCTGCTCGGCTGGCAACCATGCGCAAGGCGTTGCGCTTGCCGCAAAGAAGAACGGTATCAAATCTTTGATATGTCTGCCTGACGGCGCGCCCATCTCCAAGGTGGAGGCGACAAGAAGCTACGGCGCGGACATATGTCTTGTCAAGGGCGTGTATGACGACGCGTACAACATGGCGTTGAAATTAAAAGAAGAAAAGGGTTATACTTTTATTCATCCGTTCAACGACGAAGATGTCATTGCAGGTCAAGGCACAATAGGACTTGAAATACTCAACCAAGTCGCAGACCTTGACGCGATAGTCGTACCTATCGGCGGAGGCGGACTGTGCGCAGGCTTGGCGTTTGCGGCAAAGTCGCTCAATCCGTCCATAAAGATATACGGCGTGCAGGCAAGCGGCGCTCCGAGCATGGAAAAGTCTTTCAAACAACATAAGATTTCAAAGCTTGACTACGTACATACGATTGCCGACGGCATTGCAGTCAAAGAGCCGGGCGATCTTACTTATGCGCTCATATCAAAGTACGTCGACGACGTCGTTACGGTGACAGATGACGAGATATCGGCGGCTATACTTGCGCTTATCGAGCAACATAAGATGGTAGCAGAGGGCGCAGGAGCGGTATCGGTTGCCGCAACTATGTTCGGCAAGATACCTACCGATGGCAAGAAGATATGCTGTCTTGTGTCGGGCGGCAATATAGACGTGACGATACTTTCAAGAGTGATACGCCGCGGACTTGTGATGAGCGGCAGAAATTATCTTGTCACGTTGGAGCTTGTCGACAAGCCAGGTCAGCTGACCGCAGTGTCGGAAATCATATCCAAGCTGGGCGGCAACGTCATATCCATACATCACGAGCGCTCCAATGAGGGCAGCGACGTCAACGGATGTTTCTTACGCATACAGATAGAGACGAAAAATTTTGAGCACATACATATGATAGAAGCCGAACTTACAAATGCGGGCTTCAAGATAATATAAAACGGAGGTATTTATGAAAATAGTCAGCACAACAAATGCGCCGTCGGCAATAGGACCTTATTCTCAGGCGATTATCAGCGGAGGTATGGTATATACGTCAGGACAGATCGCAATAGATCCGCAAAGCGGCAATATATCGGCAACGACGATAGAAGAGCAGACCCACAGAGTATGCCAAAACGTAAAGGCAGTGTTGGAAGCAAGCGGCTCTTCGTTGGATAAAGTAGTCAAGACAGTATGCTTTTTGGCAGATATGAACGACTTTGCTACGTTCAACGGCATATATGCGCAGTATTTTACGTCTAAGCCGGCACGCTCCTGCGTAGCTGTCAAGACTTTGCCAAAGAACGTATTGGTGGAAATCGACACCGTAGCAGAAGTGTAATAATTGAAATGATGTTATAAAAAGGAGAACGAGGACGGTCTCTTTTTTATATTGATAAATATTATATTTTCGTTAAGTATAATTGAGCTAATTAGGTTGCTGTGACTTTATAAACACAAGTTATTTCAACCGAAACACAGTGAAGCGGAGAAATCTTTACAAATTAAAAAACTGATTAGATTTCTCCACTTCGGTCGAAATAACATAACTTAGTTGACCGTCATAATTACTTGGGATATGAAACATTGTGAGAAAAGCCACAAAGCTTTGACTTGTAGAGAATTATATGTGGTCATTTCGACCGTAGAGAAACGGAGCGGAGAAATCTCAACCGATTATTACTCTCAATTTGGTGAGATTTCTCGACTACGCTCGAAATGACATTACAACTTTTAAAGTCGCGGTGAACGCCCAGGTCACCTCGCTAGCCGTGGAGAGGTCTCAACGAATTAAAAAATTACTCAAACTATAAATTTTATAAAATACCGTCAAAACATTTTGCAAACCCCCGTCATTTTGGTATAATGCTTATATGAAAATCGGAGTGTCGACAGCCACGTATTTTTCAAGGTTTTATACAGAAGATGCGTTGGAGCGTATAGCAAGGCTTGGAGCGGACGTGTGCGAGGTGTTTTTTGCCTCGCGTTGCGAATACACGGCGGCTTTTGCCGATGTGCTTAGAGCTAGGCTTGAAGATGCAAGACGTATCGCGCCTTTGAACGTACATTCTATACACGCGTTGACAAATCAATTCGAGCCGGAACTTTTTTCTGTCAATGACAGAGCTTACAGCGACGCTTTGGAGACTTTTGAAAGCGTGCTTAAAGTAGGCGAAGCGATTGGCGCAAAGCATTACACCTTTCACGGGGCTGCGATGCTCAAAAAAGCTGTGAGATACAACTTTGACTTTGCTAAGATTTCGTCGAGGGTAGACAGGCTCATTGATATGGCAGGCGCGCACGGCATAGACTTTTGTTATGAGAACGTGCATTGGACGTACTTTTCTACGCCGGAGTATTTTGCCAAGTTAAAAGAGCTGTGTCCAAGGCTTAGTTGTACGCTTGATATAAAGCAAGCTATGCAATCGGGTATAGATTATCAAAAATATCTTGAAGTCATGGCTGATAGATTGGCTACCGTACACCTTTGCGACTATACCGAAGACGGAGCTTTGGCAATACCTGGGCGCGGAGACTTTGATTTTGTGACGTTTTTTAAGAGATTAAAAGACGTCGGGTACGACGGCGTATGTCTGATGGAAGTATATGCCAAGGACTATAAGGACGACGGCGATTTAAAAGAGGCATATTGCTATCTTTTGGAATGTCTGGACAAGGCGTGATATATCGCGCAAGTATATATTGGAAATAATATAGACCTATCATAAAGGTCGATGGGAGATATTTATGCGTTATAGCAAAAAGACTATGAAATTGAGAATGGACTACAACAATATGATGCAGTCCGTGATTGGCAAAGAGGGTTATACCGACGAGGATATCAACGCTCTCGAACAAGAACTTAACAAGGCTTTTGATTCTGTTGAGCAAGGCAAAGGCAAAGGTATGATGGGTTGGGCAGATTTGCCTTACAATCAAGACGCAATCGTCGAAGATATTATAGAGACGGCAAAGGATATACGCAAGAACTTTGAGTATTTCGTCGTACTCGGCATCGGCGGAAGCGCGCTTGGACCTATCGCGGCTTTTCAAGCAATATGCCATATGCACTACAACGATCTGCCCAAGCGTAAGCGCAAGGGACCTAAGTTTTATGTAGAAGACAACGTCGATCCGGAGAGAATGGAAGCGCTTTTGGACGTAATCGACGTGGAAAAGACTATGTTCAACGTCATCACCAAGTCGGGCTCTACGTCTGAGACAATGACTCAATATTTGATTATCAACAGCATATTACAGGCTAAACTCGGCGACAAGGCTAAGGAGCACATCATAGCAACTACGTCTAAGAATGCAGGCAATCTTATAAAGATAGCGATCAAAGAAGATTACAAGACCTTCTATATACCAGACGGCGTAGGCGGAAGATTCAGCGAGCTCTGTCCTGTCGGTTTGTTGCCGGCGGCAGTTGTGGGCATAGACATAAAAGGTATGCTTGCAGGCGCTAAATTTATGATGGAAGAGTGCGACAGCGCCAACGTAAGAAAGAATCCTGCGCTTATGGCGGCAGCTCTTCAACATTTGTCAATGAAGAAAGGCAAGAATATTGGCGTAATGATGCCGTATGCTGACGGTCTTAAATTTATTTCCGATTGGTATGCGCAGCTTTGGGCTGAGTCGCTTGGCAAAAATAAGACGCTTAGCGGCAAAGATTGCAACGTGGGTCAGACTCCTGTCAAGGCTCTCGGCGTGACAGATCAGCACTCGCAAGTTCAGCTCTATGCAGAGGGACCGTTTGACAAGGTCATCACATTCTTGGGCGTCGACGAATACCGCACGACGGTAGAGATACCAAGCGGCTGCGAGGATTATCCCAACGTCAACTTCCTTTGCGGTCATACAATGAACGAACTCATACAGGCAGAGCGCAAAGCTACCGAATACGCGGTGACAAAGGCAGGTAAGCTCAATTATACCGTAATGCTGCCTACGCTCAACGAGTTTACTCTCGGTCAGTTGCTTATGTACTTTATGTTGCAGACGGCTTATGCAGGCGCATTGCTCAATATAGATACGTTTAATCAACCCGGCGTTGAAGAGGGCAAGAACGCTACTTATGCGCTTCTTGGCAGACCCGGATATGACGAGAAGAGAATGGAGCTTGCCAATGCTCCGCAAAAGCAAAATAAATACGTTATATAATATTTAATATATAAATTTTTACAAAACATACAACGAGGACGCGACTATGCCGCGTCCTCAAATATACGCGGCAAAATAAAGGAATTTATGGAATTATTCGGCAAACAAATCAACGGCGTAATATTCGATCTGGACGGAACTATCTTGGATTCGTCTTGGATATGGCTCAAAGTCGACAAGGACTTCTTGGCAGAAAACAATATACAAGTCACAGACGATTACACCGAGGCGGTGCATCAGATGCACTTCAACGAGGCTGCGCAGTACACCAAGTCAAGATACGCTCTTGCACAAAGCGTCGAGGAGATAAAAGAGCGATGGATAGAGATGGTCAAGAAGGAGTATGCGGAGAATATAAAACTCAAAGACGGCGTATATGAGTTTATCTTGCGATTGGTAAAAGGCGGAGTTAGGATAGCTTTTGCCACTACGCTTTTCAAAAGGGTTGCCGAACCTTGTCTTGTCAACAATAGATTGTGCAAAGAGTATTTGGGGATAGACTGTCCGTTGACTACCGCTGACGAGGTTGAGCGAGGAAAGGGCTTTCCTGACATATACTTGCTTGCCGCAAGTAAAATATCGGTTGAGCCAAGCGAGTGTATTATATTTGAAGACATACCGCTTGCAATGCAAGGTGCAGAACTTGGCGGATTTGAATTTTGCGGAGTATATGACGCTCATTCCAATGGAGATAGCAATTTTGCCGATATATGTCGATTTTATATAAAAAGTTTTAGAGAATTGCTGTAATTGCAATTATTGAACTATGTTCAGCATTTGCATATTTGAACAATGTTCAACAAATCTTGACAAAAGACGACAAGATTTTTGATTTACAGAAACTTGCAGTTTTTTTAGTTAAACGTTATTTCGACAAGGCTCATAGATAAGCCTGTCTCTATATTTTAACTTTAAAAATAATTTACTTGTAATTTCTAGCGCTAAGTAATATAATATAAATATGACGTTGTTAAAAGTGACAAATGCCTACGTAAGCTATTACGGCTCGTCTTTTTCTATCACAGACGTCAATTTGACGTTGGAAGAGGGAGAGAAGGTCGTTATATACGGTCGAGAGGGCTGCGGAAAGACGACTTTATTGCGTGCGCTTGCCAAGCTTGAAGAATATACAAGCGGAGATATCTACGTCGAAGGCAAGTCGTTGAAGGAACTTTGTCAAAAAGAGCTTGGCTTCGGATATACTTTTGACTCGTCGGTGCTTTCGCAAAAGGACGTCGTTGCCGACGTGATAAGCTATCCTATGCGACTGAGAGACGTATCACAAAGCGAAGTTGACGGGTATCTTGACAAGGTGAGCGGCGAGTTGTCGCTGCCTCTTGATAGCAAAGTAAGTCAACTTTCGCAGTTGCAGGTGGCGTTGTTGATAATCGCCAGACTTTTTTGCGTAAAGCGGCGGTTGTATCTTGTGGACGACGTGTGGAAAGATTTGCCTTGCGATGAAAAAATGCAAGCGGCGGAAGTCTTGGCTAGATACTTAGAAGGTAAAAGCGCAGTCATTGCGACTGACGATATCGACGTGTATAAGACATTGGGTATAGATAATATCGTCGTATTGTCTAGCGGCAGCGCGACAATGCAAACGACTTATGACAGGCTTGCAAAGCGACCGACAAATATGGAGAGCGCGATATTTTGCGGATATGAATTGTATATCGGACTCTTAGAGCGTAGCGGCGAGAGGTACTATGCCGATATTGAGGGCAGTAAATACCAAGTCGTCAAGCCAATATCCGACGTATTTGTCGGCAAGAAGGTGTGTTTTGTCATAAAAGGGGAAGAATCGCAAGAGAGCGCAGGGAAATTGAGCGTTGTCAAAGACGTATATTACGATTTGCAAAGCGAGAGGATAATTGCAAGAGGCGATGACAATGCGTGACAAGATCTTGTAAATTTCTACCGAATAGTCCATATTTTTTATGGCAAGAAGTGAGAAGATTTGTCAAAAATAAATGAGAGGTGTATTTTGGATAATCAAGAGTTGAAGAGTATTTTTCAAGAAGAAGATCGCGACGCTGCCGTTAAGGGAAAAGACGGCGGCAGGAGAGTCAGCATAAAAATAATCGCTATTATCACAGTTATATCCATTGTGGTTATGGGCGCGTGCTTCGGCATAGGCATAGCCGTCGGCGCTAATAGCGGAATTAAGAATGATATGCCTCTTATGCAAGAAGTCTACGAGTTGATAAAAGAATACTATTATAAGGATATATCTTGGAACGATTTTCAAAAGCTTGCGGCTGGTGAAATGGCAGGATCTTTGGACAATTTCTCATTTATCATTTCGCAAAGCGACGATTCGACGTCGACAGGCTCATTCGGCTTTAATATATCCAGCAACGTATACAATGAACACATCATATCTTTTGTAGTTCCGCAGTCAGCGGCATGGAATGCGACGGCTAATTTCAAGTTCAGCGAAGCCGACGAATACGGCACGCCGACTATGGACGAGAGCTTTGACGGAGAGACGGAAGTCGTAAAGATAGACGAGGGCGACAAGATATACGGGCTTATCGTCATGGACGCGCAGAGGAGCGAAAGTAAATTTTATAAGGTAGAAAACGCAAATTCGCAATATATGCGTAATATCATAAGCGAGAACGACGCATTGGTGTTTGTGATAAAGAAGTACGTCGGCGACGGTAGATATTCGCAAGGCTATTACGGCTTTTATATGGAGAAGTCGGTATTTGAAGAGAGTACCGTATATTATTACGACCATATAGGCGACGTAGGCATAATCAAGGTGACGGAGTTTGGCGTCGTCGACACTACGGAGGCGTTCGCAGAGTGCGTCAACAAGTTTATTGCCGACGGCAACAAAAAGCTTATCTTAGATTTAAGGAACAACGGCGGCGGCAACTCTGCTACGTTGGAATATATGGCGAGATTTTTGCTCAACAATCCGAGCGACGTCGACCAACCTATAATCAAGCTTGAATCCAATGCAGGCAACGGCAAGAAGACTTCGAGGTACGTCAAGTCATCTAAGGTCGATCAAGTCAACGGCGGCAATTCTTTGACAGCTTTTCCGATAGCGAGCAAAGTCAAAGATTTTGATATCGTCGTGCTTTGCAACGGCGGTTCGGCGTCTGCTTCCGAGGCGCTTATAGGCGCGTTGCAGTATTACAACAACACCAAGATAGTGGGCAATACGACGTACGGTAAGGGAGTTGCTCAACGTACTTTTACGCTTTCGACTGGCGATTTGCTCTACGTTACCAACGGCACTTATTACGTCCCGACTGTCGGCGAAGACGGCGGCACCGATTGGAGCAAATGTATTCACGGCGTAGGCTTTACTCCCGACAAAGAAAATATTGTCGAGGAGAGGTCTTTGTCATATGATAAAGACCCTTACGTCAAGCGCGCAATGGAGTTGTTTGGCAAATAATTAGCATATCCGTCCTGCCGAGTGACTTTTACTCGCTCGGTCGGTCAGGGAAAAGATATTGAACAGAATAAAAAATAAGCAACCAAATCAATGATTGTCGGCGAGTAGGTCAGCGATGATATAGCATGTCAAAGACCGTACTTCGCCCAAAGCGGAGTATTTTTTTGCATTAAAGGAGAGAGGTATGAGAAGAATAGGAGTTATAGGGATAGTATTAAAACAAGACAAGTCGAGCGCGCTTGCGATACAAAATTTGCTTTCGACGTACAGCGAGATCATAGTCGGACGTATGGGCGTACCCGACAAAGAGAGCGGTATCAGCGCGATAAGCGTCATCGTCAAAGGCACCAACGAACAGATATCCGCTTTGACAGGCAAGTTGGGAAAACTCAACGATGTGTACGTCAAATCTGCCGTCACCTCGCTTGATCTCGACTGCGTTTGAATAGATAAAATTATAATGCTTACGCGCCGATAGAGACGCGATATAAAAGGAGTGACATATGAAAAAGTTTTTGGCAATTACGTTGATGGCAATCGCGCTGCTTTGCTCAGTCATGCTGACTGCGTGCGCAGGCGGCGACGATTCGACGTACACTTTGGTTGCGCCTGACGGCGCGCCTGCTTTGGCGATAGCAAATCTGTCCGAGAGGTTCGACTTTGACGGAGGACAGATAAAACTTGCAAAGAAGGTCGTCGCGCCGTCGTTGATACAGCACGAGGCATTGCGAGAGGGCGTCGATATGGCGATAGTGCCGGCAAATCAAGCGGCGAAGATCTGCAACGCCAACGGAGAGTATAAGATGCTTGCGACCGTCACCAACGGCAATCTCTACGTGACGTCAAGCATTCACGCCGAGGTGAGCGGACTTAGAGACCTTGTGGGCAAGATGGTCTATTCGATAGGGCAGTCAAGCGTACCCGATATTATTTTTAAATCGCTGCTTATCGGCGAGGGTATCGAATTTGAGGTGGGAGAAAAAGAGAAGGAAGGCAAGGTGACCGTCAAATACTGTCAGCAAGGTGCGGACGTCATTTCTCAACTTGCTCTTGCCAAGTCTGAAGGCAGGCTTGCATTCGGCATATACGCCGAGCCTGCTGTGACAAAGTCGATAGCGAAGGGCTTTGAAGAGGTCCTTGATTTGCAAAGGCTGTGGACGGATAAGAATGGCTTGGGATACGAGGGGTATGCGCAGGCAGTGCTTATCGCTCGCAAAAGTATCTATACAAACGAGGCTTTGACTGCGGAGCTTTTGAGACGTTTTGCAGACAATGCGGATATCATTAAGCAAGATCCAATGCAGTCGGTAGAGAATATCAAGGCGGTATATCCGCAGACTTCGCTGCAATCGGATATGACGGCTGACGTGATAGCAAGATGCAACGTAAAGACGGTGGTCGCGATAGGCGACGGCAGAAGTTATTTGGAGAATACATTGCAGGCGATAATGTCGCTCAATAACAATGCGATAGGCGGCAAGTTGCCGGGCGATAGCAGCTATTTGCCGTCGGCTTTCGTATGGGAAAAATAGATGGATAAAATGCGACGTAATAAGATAAACAAGGCGTATGCCGTGCTCAATATTATATTGCCGATAGTATCGCTTGTTGCGATAGCGGCTATCTACGCGATAATAAGCAAGGCGGTGGATATCGAGTTGATAGTGCCGTCGGTAGGGGCTACTGCAAAAAGTTTTTTTGAGTTGCTTGGCAAGGGATATTTTTATAAGGCGGTATTTAATACGCTTTTGCGCTCCGCATTGGCATATATTCTTGCCTTTGCAGTTGCGGCGTGCTTTGCTGCATTGACGTCGTATTTTAAGGTGTTGCGCTCTGCGTTTTCGCCAATCGTTGTGATAATCAGAGTGTTGCCGACGATGTCGCTGATACTCTTGGCGCTCATATGGTTTGACAGCTTTCAATCGACGGTACTCGTCGCGTTTTGCGTGATCTTTCCCATGCTGTATACTTGTCTTATCGACGCAATCGACGGGGTGGATAAGGACTTGTTGCAAATGGCGAAGATATATGGAGTCGGCAAAGGACGGACGGTGGCAAAATTGTATATTCCTCAAATGCTTCCCGGCGTGCTGACGGGAGTAAAGAGTTCTGCCGCGCTTAATTTCAAACTTGTAATTGCCGCAGAAGTGCTTGCGCAGACGGCAGACAGCATAGGCGTAAATATGCAGCTTGCCAAGCTTGATTTAGATACGGCGACCCTTCTTGCCTGGACTGTCGCGGCGATAGTAATAGGCGGTATCATAGAGCTTGCGATAAGCCTTATAGCAAAGAGAGCAGTGAGGTGGCTATGAAGATAAGAGGACTTGATTTTTCATACGGAGACAAGTTGATATTCAGCGGATTTGATTTGGACGTGCCAAGCGGAAAGACCTTGTGTATAATGGGCGGCTCGGGCACGGGTAAGACTACGCTTGTCAACTGTATATGCCGTCAGCTTGACTTTGGCGGAGACATAGATTTTGAGGACGGCAAGTCGAAGATAGCCTACGTATTTCAACAGCCGAGGCTGATACCGTCGATGAGCGTAGAGGATAATATAAAATTCGTCTTGCCGAAAGGCATGGATAAAATCTCAATAGCTAACAAAGTCGACAGAGTTATCGCGCAGCTTAGACTTGAAGATTGCAGAAAGTCCTATCCGTCTAAGATAAGCGGAGGACAGGCAAGCAGGACGGCTATCGCAAGAGCAATGGTCACCGACTGTGATCTGCTGATATTGGACGAGCCGTTTAAGGGGCTTGACGTCAAATTGAAAAGGGAGATAATAGATATTCTCATAAATCTTATCGAGGGAAAGAGTGTTATATTTATCACGCACGACCCGGAGGAAGCCTTGGCGATAGGCGATAGGATATGCGTCTTTGAACGAAATAGCGGCGAAGGCGTAAGAATAAAGGGAGAGATAGAAATATCTCAATGCAAGTCGCAAAGAGATATGTACGGGGAGTATATCAATAATCTCCGTCAAAAGGTGTATGAGATTTTGTGAGAGGAAAGAAAGGACGGCTTGACGTCCTTAACTTTTAAAATAATGAGATTTCTCAACAAGTAGAATATAAAAAGGATTAGATTTCTCCGCTACGTTGCACTACGGTCGAAATGACTTAAAGCTTGATTGACTATAAGCATTATACAGTCACCTCGACCAACGCGGAGAGGTCTCAACGAGTTGAATAAGTACCGACAAAATGCAGCATAAGCGTGCATTTTCATTTGGTCGGTAAAACGGATATCTACACTATTCTTTCGCCAAATCTATAATGCCTCTGAGTTTGTTCACCTGTTCGCTGCTGAGCATACAGCTTGCCGAGTTAAAAAATTCTTCCAACTGCTGATTATTGAGAGTACCGTTCTTTTTGCCTTCGTTGACAAGCGCAAACATCTCCTGCATCAATCTCTCCTCAGACATATTTGAGTATTTGTTTATCTCGCTTTGAAGCGTGGGCTGAGAGTTGTCTTGCGACGGCTGAGAGGGCTGCATAAAATCCAGCGGCATTTGCATCTGTTGGGGCTGATTTTGAATTGCTCCCCAATTATAAAATCCTTGCGAGCCGCCGGGGGCGTTGTTTTTTTTCATATATTCTCCTTTTAGACTATACTATTTTGTCCATAATTATTTTTCGTCATTATACAGCTTGTCGAGAGTCTTGTTGACCTCGTCGGCGTTGAGCGTAATCTGCGCGGGCGCTGAGGGAGAGGGGGAGTTGTTTGACATAAGTTGGGGCAGCATCTGCATCAATGCAGACATATCGTTGCCGCCTTTCATACCGTTCATCATCTGCATGATTTTTGCAAAATCCATATCCATGATCATACCTCGCTTATTTATAATATGCCGTCGGAGTGCAAAAGGTTATTACTTATTGAGCGCGTCTATCGCCATAAGCAAAGCGTGCACGTCTTTTATTGAATTGTTGTAACCTACGCTGACGCGCACGGTGCCGCTTTCTAGGGTGCCGAGCCTTGTGTGTATGAGCGGCGCGCAGTGCAGACCGCAGCGCACGGCAATATCCCTGTCGTTGAGATAGTCGCCGATATCGGTAGAGTAGTAGTCTTTGAAATTAAAAGATACCACGCCGTTGGTCTGAGAGGAATATAACTTTACGTTGCGAATTTGTTTGAGTCCATACAGCAGTTCGCCCGTCAGATAGCGGCAGTTCAGCGTTATTTTGGCGAGGTTCTGATACGTCCACTGCGCGCTTGCCCCAAGTCCGATTATCCCTGCGCTGTTGACGGTGCCCGATTCATATGCCTCCGGAGGAGCGGCAGGCTGGTCAAGGCTTTCGCTGTGGGTGCCTGTGCCGCCGTATCTCAAAGGCAGGAGAGAATATTGAGTGTTGTATATCAAAAAACCCGTGCCTTGCGGTCCGTGCAGCCCTTTGTGTCCGGCTCCTGCCAAGAAGTCGACGTTGGCTTGTGCAATATCAATGGCGGTATGTCCGAGAGACTGCGCTCCGTCCACCATAAGGGGCACGCCCTTTGCCTTTGCGCTTCTGCCTATTTGATATATGTCCGTCATATTTCCCGTGACGTTGGAGATATGGTTGACGCATACTAGCTTGGTGTCTTTGGTGATTGCGTTGGCTACGTCGACAGGGGATATAACGCCGTCTTTATCGGGGGTGACTTCTATCAAATCGACGTCCATCACGCTTTTGAGTTTATAGAGCGGTCTGGCGATGGAATTGTGTTCGTTGGAGGTAAAAACAACGTCTATATGTTGATTTTTGAAGTTGAGCAGATATCCGAATATCGCGAGATTGCACGCTTCCGTGCAGTTGGACGTAAATATCAGTTCATGACTGCTGTCCGCGCCGAACATGCCTTTGAGGAGCTGACGGGCGTCGTATATCTTTATCGCGGTGTCGATAGAATCGTTGTGACTTCCTCTGCCGGGGTTGGAGGAATATGAGAGCTGCTTGAACATTTCGTCAAACATGCATCTCGGTTTGAATCTTGAAGTTGCGGCATTGTCTAAATATATCATTTTTCCCTCACAATATTGATTTTTGTCTAATATATTGTATTAGGAGCGAGTTACATAAATACCAAGGAGAAAGCTATGAATTATCTAGTGATTACTTTTCGCTCCCGAAGTGATGCGCTTGCAATGCGCAGCTACTTATCTGCGAGGGGACTGCCTTGCTCGACGATAAACGCGCCGAGAGGCTTGACTCAATCTTGCGGAATTGCGCTGAAAATACAGGGCGCGTCAACTTTAAGCGTCTCTCAAATGATAAAATCTTGCCCGACCAAGGTCCGTTGCACTCTATATCAGGCATATCTTGGACAGGGAGGCATAAGATACACTTTGATCAGCTAAAAGAGGTCGGCAAGTCAGCTTTGGCTTGTCGATTTTTAGTTGAAAATAATGAAAAAATCAAGGCGCGCTTGCCGCTTGCATAGTATGTTTTTAAAGACGTATAATAAATAAATTCAAAATCGTCAAGCATATTTCAATATATTTTTTACCTTATTATCCGTTGTCATTGCAATATAAATGACCGATATTTTAATAAATCGCTTTACAAACTCATACACTTGTATTATAATAAATAAAATTATATAATTTTTAGGAGAATAGCAAAAGAACTATGGACGTTCCTTTATTGGCAGCAAATACAATGGGCGGCTCTCAGCTGGCAGGTTACATTGTCGCTATCGTCGTTTTGATTTTCCTGTCGGGATTTTTTTCTTCGACGGAGACGGCGTTTTCGTCACTCAACAGAATCAGACTTAAAAATCTTGTCACGACAGAAAAGAAAAAGTACTCTAAGGTATATTTTTTGAGCGAGCATTTCGACGCGCTTATTTCCACTATTCTGATAGGCAACAATATCGTCAATATCACGGCTTCCACGCTTGCGACGATGATGTTTGCGGCATTGATAGTAAATCAAAACGTTGCAGGTATCGTATCGACTGCGGTCATCACCGTAGTGGTATTGATATTCGGAGAGGTCATGCCAAAGTCGCTTGCAAAGCGTTCGCCCGAATATTTTGCAAGGGTGACCGCGCCTTTCATATTGGCGCTTTATTACGTGCTCTTTCCTCTCGTATGGCTCATGGGACTTTTCCAGAAGTTGCTGGGTAAGATATTCAAGAAGAAGGGCAATGAGAATATCACCGACGAAGAACTTATCACTTACGTAGACGAAGCTCAGACTGAGGGCGGACTTGACGAGTATGAAGGCGATTTGATACGCTCGGCAATAGAATTTGACAGTATGACGGTCAAGGACGTGTTTACTCCCAGAGTTGACGTCGAAGCCGTTGCGATAGACGATTCGATGGCAAACATAATGAAGGTATTCAAAGAGAGCGGATATTCCCGTCTGCCGGTATACAAAGACAATATCGACACCATCGTCGGAGTAGTCAATCTCAAAGATTTTTACGAGGCGTATATCGACGGCGTGACCAAGTTTTCCAAAGTAGTGGCAAAGAACGTCATCTACGTGCCCGACTCAATGAAGATAAGCGACGTACTCCGCAAATTGCAGATAGCAAAGATGCACCTTGCGATAGTAGCCGACGAATTCGGCGGCACTATGGGTATCGTTACGCTTGAAGACATCTTAGAGCAGCTTGTCGGCGAGATATGGGACGAGCGCGACGAGATAGTCGACCCGATAGTCAAACTCACGGAGGAGAAATATACCGTACTCGGCGAGGTAAATCTTGAAGAGTTCTTTGAATATTTTGACGTCAACAAAGAAAATAAAGAGTTTGACACCGTTACGCTCAGCGGCTATATCGCGTATGCGCTTGGCAGACTTCCGCAAGTGGGCGACATCGTCAACTTTGAAAATCTTGCCATCACAGTCAAAAAGATGTATCACACGGTGGTAGAGAAAGCCGAAGTGCTTGTCGTTGCCGAGCAGGAAGAGGAGAGCGAAAAAATAGGACTTCTCAAACGCAAATCACAAGATGACGGCGAATAAATCTTAGGCGCGGGCAATCTAATATAGCGCGCACAAATCAAAAAACAATTTTAAGCATATACAGTATTTTGGAGGCAAAAATGTACAAAAAGGTTGATTCCTCAATGAACTTCTGTGCAAGAGAAAAAGAAGTTATAGAATTTTGGAAGCAAAGAAAGATATTTGAAAAGAGTGTGGAAAAGAACAAGGGCAAAGAGTCTTTTTCCTTTTACGACGGTCCGCCGACAGCCAACGGCAAGCCGCATATCGGTCATATCTTGACGAGAGTTATGAAGGATATAATACCCAGATACAAGACGATGAAGGGATATTACGTCGCAAGAAAAGCAGGCTGGGATACCCACGGACTGCCCGTTGAGCTTGAAGTGGAAAAACTTCTCGGTATTGACGGCAAGCCGGAGATAGAGAAGTACGGCATTGAGCCTTTTATAAAGAAATGCAAAGAGAGCGTCTGGAAATATAAAGGCGAATGGGAGAGAATGTCCGACAGAGTGGGCTATTGGGTGGATATGGACAACCCGTATATCACCTATGACGACAACTATATCGAATCGGTATGGTGGGCGGTCAAGACGATAGCCGACAAGGGCTTGATATACAAAGGACACAAGATTGTGCCGTACTGCCCAAGGTGCGGAACTGCGCTTTCTTCCCACGAGGTCGCTCAGGGATATAAGGACGTCAAGGAGAAATCCGTATTTGTAAAATTCAAGAGGAAGAACAACGACGGATATTTTCTTGCCTGGACAACCACTCCTTGGACTTTGCCCTCCAACGTGGGGCTGTGTATGAACGCAGACGAGAACTATGCCGAGATAAAGGCAAACGGCGAGATATTCGTGCTTGCCGAGGCGCTTGTTCCGACGTTGTTTGAAGAGTATGAGACACTCTTTGTCAAACTCGGCAAGGAGTACGAAAAAGAGGAGTATCTGCCCCTTTATGACACCAACGACACAAAGAAGAAGGCATATTTTGTCACCAACGACTCATACGTCACTTTGACAGACGGCACGGGTATAGTACATATCGCGCCTGCATTCGGCGAGGACGACTCGCGCGTAGGCAGAAAGTATGACCTTCCGCTTGTTCAGACGGTTGACGAGAGAGGTAAATTCACGTCGGTGCTAGGCGAGTGGCAGGGAGTATTCGTCAAAGACGGAGACAAGCTGGTGATAAAAGATTTGGCTCAAAGAGGATTGCTGTTCAAAGAGCTTATGTTTGAGCACAGCTATCCTTTCTGTTGGAGATGCGACACGCCGCTTTTGTATTATGCGAGATCCAGCTGGTTTATCAAGATGACGCAGGTGCGCGACAAGCTTCTTAAAAACAACGCCACAGTTAATTGGATGCCTCCGGCGATAGGCTCGGGACGTATGGGCAACTTCCTTGAAAACGTCATTGATTGGGGCGTGTCGAGAGAGAGATATTGGGGTACTCCGCTTCCCATCTGGGTATGTCCCGACTGCGGAGAGATTAAAGTCATCGGCAGCAGACAGGAACTTAGAGAGCTTGGCGGACTTAAAGAGGACATAGAGCTTCATAAGCCCTATATAGACAAAGTTACTTTCAAATGTAAGTGCGGCGGAGAGATGAAACGCACTCCCGAAGTTATGGACTGTTGGTTTGACAGCGGAAGTATGCCTTTTGCGCAGCTGCATTATCCTTTTGAAAATAAAGAGATTTTTGAAGAGCAATTTCCTGCCAATTTCATAAGCGAGGCAGTCGACCAGACAAGAGGATGGTTCTATACCTTGCTTGCTATATCCACGCTTTTGTTTGACAAAGCTCCGTTCAAGAACTGTATCGTGCTGGGGCACGTCAACGACAAGAACGGTATCAAGATGTCAAAGCACAAGGGCAACGTCGTTGACCCGTGGTCAGTGCTTGACGTGCAGGGCGCGGACGCTGTGAGATGGTATTTCTATTCGTCGTCGGCTCCTTGGCTGCCGTCTAGATTTGCCGCAGAAAACGTGTCGGAGTGCCAGCGCAAGTTTATGGGTACGCTTTGGAATACCTATTCTTTCTTTGTGCTTTACGCCAACATAGACAAGTATGACCCAAGCAAATACGCGCTCAAAGACTGCAAGCTTTCGCATATGGACAAATGGGTGCTTTCAAAACTCAACACTTTGGTAGACAAGGTTGATAAATATCTTGACGCATACAAGATCACGGAGAGTGCGAGAGACATAGCTGAGTTTGTAGACGAACTTTCAAATTGGTACGTCCGCAGGGGCAGAGAGAGATATTGGGCGAGCGATATGACCGACGACAAGATCGCGGCATACACCACGCTTTATACCGTGCTTGTCACACTTGCCAAGTTGACGGCTCCTTTCACCCCGTTTATGGCAGAAAGCATCTATCAAAATTTGGTAGCAGGCTTCTTCAAGGATATGCCCGAGAGCGTGCATCTTTGCGAATTTCCGACGGCTGACGCGTCAATGGTGGACAGCGATTTGGAAAGCGATATGCAATTCGTACTCGACGCAGTACAGCTTGGCAGAGCTGCGAGAAACAAGGCTAATACCAAAAACCGTCAACCGCTTGCCGACGTGTTTATTCTTACGGAAAAGAGCGTAAGCGATATCAATATACTTGATTTGGTAGCCGACGAACTCAACGTAGGCAAATGCGCGATAGTCAAAGACAAGTCCAAGTTTATGACTTATGAGCTCAAACCTCAACTCAAAACTCTCGGACCTAAGTACGGCAAGCAGCTTGGCGGCATACGTCAATTCCTCACGGCTTGCGACAACGCTGGCGAGATAGTCGATTGCGTCAACGGCGGCGGCACGTATAGCTTTGACGTGGACGGCGTGAAAGTTGAATTGACAAAGGACGATTTGCTTATCAATCCTATCAACAAGAGCGGATACGCATTGGAGAGCGACGCGGCTATGACGGTAGTGCTTGACACCAATTTGACAGACGAGCTTGTCAACGCAGGTATAGCAAGAGAACTTACTTCCAAGATACAGACCATGAGAAAGGAAGCCGGCTTTGAAGTCGTCGACCATATCAAGATAGCTTATCAGGGCAAAGGCAAGTGTGAGCAAGTGCTTAAAGACGACAAGTCGATTTGCGCAGGCGTGCTTTGCGATATGCTAGTAGAGGGCAATATGGAAGGATATTGCAAGACCTTGGACATCAACGGCGAAGAAATCGTCATCACCGTGGCAAAGATTTGACGGCGGTCGGAACGATGATAAGAGTTGCCAACGATTGGAAAGACTATAAGATACTTGCTACTGGCGACGGTCAGAAGTTGGAGCGGTGGGGAAATCTCGTTTTGTTGAGACCCGATCCGCAAGTGATATGGAAGAGTCAAGGCCTGAGAGAAAACAGCGGAAAAATAAACGCAAAATATATTCGCTCTAATCAGGGCGGAGGCAGATGGGAATATAAGGGAAGTATCCCCGATAATTTCGTCATATCTCGCAAGGGGCTTAAATTCTCCCTTAAACTCATGGGCTTTAAGCACACGGGGCTTTTTCCCGAGCAGGCTGTGAATTGGGATATCATGCAGTCTTTAATAGAGCGCAGCGGACGGCAGATAAAAGTGCTCAACTTGTTTGCATACACAGGCGGCGCGACGGTTGCCTGCGCCAAGGTCGGCGCGCACGTGACCCACGTTGACGCGGCAAAGGCAATGGTAGACAGGGCTAAGACAAATGCGGCTTTGAGCGAAGTGCCGAGCGACAGGGTGCGCTATATCGTCGACGATTGCAGTAAATTTATCGCAAGAGAGATAAGACGGGGCAATAAATACGACGCGATAATAATGGACCCTCCGTCATACGGCAGAGGCGCCAACGGCGAAGTATGGAAACTTGAAGATTGCATATTTGATTTAGTCACAGAATGTGCAAAAGTGCTGTCCGACGATCCGTTGTTTTTCCTTATCAATTCCTATACCACGGGTCTTCAACCTCAGGTGATAGACAATCTTTTGAGACTGACGTTAAGAGATTTTGACGGCAAAAGCGAGGCTTATGAGGTGGGCTTGCCGACAGAAGAAGGACTGATACTGCCTTGCGGTTGCAGCGGTCTTTGGATAGGCAGCTCGAAAGGAAGCAGATAGCAGAAGTCGGGGAAGTGAAGTCACCTCGACCGCAGCGGAGAGGTCTCAGCGAGTTAAGAAAAGAAGCGGATTAGATTTCTCCACGTTGGTCGAAATGACATAACTTGCGTATAGTTGTCGATATAGGGGATATGAACTTTGAGTATTCTCACAATGCTATATATCCTTAGTAATTGTGACTATCATAAAAGTAAAGTCATTTCGAGCGTAGTGGAGAAATCTCAACAAGTTGAAATAAAAGGATGAGATATCTCGACTGCACTCGTAAGGAGCGAAGCTACTGCATAGCGAGCAAGCAGATGCGTCTCGTGCGAGCGTCTATGACGATTTTCTCCCATACTTGTAAGTATATATGTAGTCACCTCTCCGCGTTGGTCGAGGTGCCCAAATATGCTTTGTTACATGACAAAATGACAAAATCTGCGCGCACGCGTAATTATATATCAATATTATAAGTCGTCACCATGCGACAGACAAAGGAAAATATGGCAACAGAATTTACATACAAAGATTTAGCGGTAATTTATGAGGACAACCACGTGATAGTCGTCGTGAAGCCTTGCAACGTACCGTCGCAGGCAGACAGCTCTGGCGATAAGGATATGTTGAGCATTGTCAAGGAGTATCTCGTAGACAAATACGACAAAGAGGGAGACGCGTACGTCGGACTTATACACAGACTTGACAGACCTACGGGGGGAGTCATGGTATTTGCCAAGACTTCTAAGGCGGCTGCTAGATTGAGCGAAGAAATCAAAAACGGAGAGTTTGAGAAGAGTTATCTTTGCGTGACTTGCGGCGTGCCAAAACAGCGCAACGGTCAACTCAAACATTATTTGAAGAAAAACCAGGCAAAAAATATAGTGCAGATAGTGCCTCAGGCTACTGACGGGGCAAAACTTGCATTGCTAGATTATTCATTTTTGCAAGAGCTCAATGGCTTTTCGCTATTCAAGATTGCTCTGCACACAGGGCGCTCGCACCAGATAAGAGTGCAGATGGCGTCGCTCGGTCTGCCGCTTTTCGGCGACAGTAAGTACGGCGCGTTGCCTGCGACGTATAGACATAATCTTGGATTGTGGGCTACCCAGGTTGGCTTTATCCACCCGACGACAAAGGAAAAGATGACCTTTATAGTTCATCCGCCTAAGGACGAAGTGCCATGGAGAGCATTCGATATCCCAAGACTTCTCAACGTGGGTATCGCCGCCGACCCATATGGCGACCTTGCCAATTTCAACGTATTGCAGGATAAGTCCAACGTACTTCGAAAGCAAGAAAATAAACCGGTCAAAAAGTAAAAGGATAAGAGATAAGACCTAGCAGTTTAGGTCAGTTGACAAAAAGGACGGCAAAGCCGTCCTTGATTTTTACAAGGATGAGATTTCTCCGCGTTGGTCGAAATGACATTACTTATATGTATGTCATGGTTGTAGGGGATATGTATAATTGTAAGTAACACAGATGTTTGACACGCTGTAATCATAATTCTGTCATTTCGACTGTAACATAGTGGAATGGAGAAATCTCAACGAGTTGAATAAATAATATGTCATTTTCTGCAACAAAAATTATTTACTAAATTCGGCAAACCTATATAGTCTGGGTTTTTGTCATTGGTCTCAAATATGATATTGTCGACGTTGTTGACGGCAAGGTCATAGTTTTCCTTGGTGCGCACTGTCCAACCTATCATTATCATATCGGGATATTGCTTGCATATCTTTTGATAATATTTGCTTGGCAGATTTTTGATAGACGTCGCCAAGAAGTCTACGAAGCGGTGCTGCTTCATACTCTTGACCATAACTTTGTGCCACAGATACCAATCGCAGAGCTGACCGAGAATTATTTCGGGGTGGTGTTTTGCCCACCAGCGCACCACGTGCGGGTCAAAAGACTCTATACAATAGTTGCCTTTGTAATCTTTGAGCGTATCCCAAATCTGCGAGCAGGTGACGCCGACAAGTTTTGTAGGTTTGATCTCTATGACAAGTCCGACTTGACCGTTGACAAGGTCGAGCGTTTGCTTAAACGTGGGTATAGAATACTCGGTATTCATAAGTTTGTATTCGTCGAGCTTGGTCGTATCTATTGACTTTGTGCTCATATTTTTTCCGCAGGTACGGTTTAGCTTAGGGTCGTGGTGGACGATAAGCTGCCCGTCATTGGTGCGCCATACGTCAAATTCTATGCCATAGCCGTGCTTGACGGCATTTTCAAATGCTCCCAAAGAATTTTCGGGAAGGGTCTTGTTGTTGTGCAGTCCTCTGTGGGCTACCGGCGTAGCGGTCAGCCATTTTGTATCTTTTGCCATAATATCTCCTTAATTATCAGTTTATCGCTGCCGAGCAACGTCGTTGGGCAAAGCACGGCAATTCGGTCGATAGCGCTTTGACAAAGCGTGAAATCAATAGCCCAGACTTTCTCCTATTATCACGACGTACACGTTTTCTTGATATCTCGTCGGGTGGTGCGTGATCAAGGTCGCGTTGCATATGCAGTCGGGCGAGTTGCAAAGACAGCACTTGCCGACTTTGGCGCAAGGGGTATTTTTGTTGAGCCGCTTTGCGTTGGGCGGAGCGGCGACGTTGCGCACTCTGTCTATCGCGCTTTGCAGGTCGGGGGTTATTTTGTTGACGCCGAGTACGTAGAGTATATTCTTTACACCAAAAGCAAGCGCAGAAATTCTGTTGGCGGCTCCGTCTATATTGACGAGATCTCCCGATTCACTTAGAGCGTTGGCGGAGGATAGATACCAATCCGCGCCTGCCGCAAGCTGATATACTTTGTTCCGTTGTTCTTCCGCTACAAGCGAGTGGGAATAGACTACGTTGCCTCTTTCAAAGAGTTTACTGTCCAAGCCAAGCTGCTTTATCGTCATACTTCCGCCTATGCCGATACTTGAGCTTGACGGTATAAGATGCAAAATAAAGTCGACGGCGTCTTTTTGAGAGTCAAAATACTTTGGTTTGAATCCCTTTCTTGCGAGATTGTCTATCACGTGTTGAATTTCCATACTACTCCTTTTGGGTACGTCGGCAATCTCTGTCGTCGATACTAATACGTTGCGGCGACGTAGGACTGTCAGAGATACCCTTAAATTTGCCTTGTATAATTATTATACTAAATATATTTGCTAAAATCTATAATTTTTTATATAATATAAGAAAAAAGACGGTTGAGGAAAGACGTATATGCCCAAAAATCAATCACATATCAGAAATTTTTGTATCGTAGCTCATATCGACCATGGCAAAAGCACGCTTGCAGACTGTATTATGGACGTCACGCAGACGGTGGCTAAGAGGGATGCGAAAGAACAGCTTCTCGACAGCATGGATATCGAGAGGGAGAGGGGTATTACGATAAAGCTCACTCCCGTGACTATGACTTATAATTACAATGGCGAGGAATATACGCTCAATCTTATCGACACTCCCGGACACGTGGACTTCACCTATGAAGTCTCACGTTCGCTCAAAGCGTGCGAGGGCGCGATTTTGATAGTCGACGCGTCGCAGGGTATCGAGGCGCAGACGTTGACCAACGTGTATCTTGCGCTCGACAACGATTTGGAGATACTTCCCGTCATAAACAAGATAGATCTTCCGTCCGCCCGTCCCGACGAGGTCAAGGCGGAGATAGAGGACGTGATTGGTCTCGACGCGCAGAATGCGCCGTTGATTTCGGCAAAGGAATGTATCGGCATAGACGAGGTGCTGAGACAGGTCATAGAACTTTTGCCGCCGCCCAGCGGAGATCACGACGCGCCTTTTAAGGCGTTGATATTCGATTCGTATTACGACCCGTACAAGGGGGCAATATCCTTTATACGCGTATTCGACGGCGAAGTCAAAGCGGGCGATCGTATAAAGATGTGTGTCACGGGCAAGGAATTTGACGTGACGGAAGTGGGCGTATTCGTGCCTAAGATGCAGGCAAAGGACAGTTTGTCCGCCGGCGACGTAGGTTATCTGTGCGCAAGCATCAAGAACGTCAGCGACACAAAGGTAGGCGACACGATACTTATGGCAAAGGACAAGACCAGCCAACCGTTAGATGGATATAAAGAAGCCTCGCCGATGGTCTTTTCGGGAGTATATCCTGCCGACGGGTCTAAATACAACGACCTCAAAGACGCTTTGGAAAAGCTCAAACTCAACGACGCGTCGCTTATGTATGAACCTGAGGTGTCTACTGCGCTCGGCTTTGGATTTAGATGCGGCTTCTTGGGACTTTTGCATATGGAGATCATTCAAGAGAGGTTGGAGAGAGAGTTTGACCTCGATTTGGTGACGACCGCGCCAAGCGTATCTTATAAGGTGCTGAAATCAAACGGAGAGGAGATAATAGTGTCCAATCCGTCTAATTTGCCGCCTGCGGGCGAGATCGACCATATGGAAGAGCCTGTCGTCAATGCTTTTATTTACACGCCGCCGGAATACGTCGGGTCTATAATGGAACTGTGCCAGGACAAGAGAGGCGAATTTATCAACTTGACTTATCTCGATACTACGAGAGTGCGCATAGATTACGTCATGCCGCTCAACGAGATAATATACGACTTTTTCGATACGTTGAAATCGCGTACCAGAGGATATGCAAGTCTTGATTATGAGATTGCAGATTATAAGCGCAGCGACTTGGTGAAGTTGGATATGCTGCTCAACGGCGAGATATGCGACGCGCTCAGTCTTATAGTGCATAAGGACAAGGCGTACGCAAGGGGCAGATGTATTGCCGAGAAGCTTAAAGACGTCATACCCAGACAGCTCTTTGAGATACCTATCCAAGCGGCTATCGGAGGCAAGGTCATAGCGCGCGAGACCGTCAAGGCAATGCGCAAAGACGTGCTTGCAAAGTGTTACGGCGGCGATATTACGCGTAAGAAAAAACTTCTTGAAAAACAAAAAGAAGGCAAAAAGCGTATGCGCCAAGTCGGTTCGGTAGAAGTGCCGAGCGAAGCATTTATGTCGATACTCAAATTTGATAGTTGAGTTTATCTTGCAAGTCCGCCTGCAATAGAGGCGGACAGTTTAGTTTTGTCGGAGATGTTATGTCGGAAAAATTAAAAAATCATCATGGACGCAGACAAAGTTTGGGAATATATATGCACGTGCCTTTTTGCAAATCTAGGTGCGCTTACTGCGATTTTATATCCTCGATAGATTCTTTTGCGCAAAGACGCAAGTACGTCGAATATCTTCAAAGACAAATTGATATCGCGGCGGAGAAGTACGGAGAAAAATACAACGTCGATACCTTGTATATGGGCGGAGGTACGCCTACTTTGCTTGATAGCAGTCAGCTGAAAGGCATAACTGATAAAATTTACAAAGGCTTTCAATGTAATTTAAGGGAATTTACGGCAGAGGCTAATCCTTGCACTGTGGATAATGAAAAATTGACGGCGTTGAAAGATTGCGGCGTGGGGCGGTTGAGCATAGGAGTGCAGAGTTTTGACAACAATCTGTTGAAAATGCTGGGCAGGCGTCATGACGCAGAAGAGGCAAAGAGGGCTGTAAAACTTGCAAAGAGTTACGGCTTTGACGTAAGCGTAGACGCTATGATAGGTCTGCCTGGGCAAAATACTTCGGATATAAGAGATTTTATAGAATTAGCGGCGGATATGGACGTCGATCATATTTCTGTATATATGCTCAGCGTGGAGAGCGGCACCGCGCTTGATAAAAATATTAAAGAAGGGAAGCTGGCGGCAAAGTCTGACGACGAAATTGCCGACGATTATCAATATGCCTGCGAAATGCTTGGCAAAAAGGGATACTCCCGATACGAGATATCTAATTTTTGCAGAGACGGCAAGGTGTCGTACCATAATTTGAGGTATTGGCAGCGTTGCGATTATTTGGGATTGGGCATGGGCGCGCACTCTTTGATAGGCGACGAGAGATGGAGAAACGCAGAGACATTTGACGAGTATTATAATGCAATAGACAACCTTGATTATCGCTTTGACGTAGAGCCATTGAGCGCAGAAGAAAAAGAAAGCGAATTTATCATGCTGAATTTTCGATTGACTAATGGCATTGATTTTGCTCAGTTTACTAAAAAATTCGGCAGTAATTTTTTGATAAAATATAAATCGGCAATAGAGAAGAATAAAAATTATTTGCAAATCACGTCTAAAAACATATCTATAAAATATGAGTATCTTCAACTTATGAATTCGATAGCGGTGGATTTTATATAATAAAAATGATATATATTATAAATATTTAATTATATTATTATTGCTAAGTCTTTTGATAAATCTATACTGTATGTATAAGCTTGTCCGCCATGAGACGGACAAACCTATTTGCTTAGTTGCACTTCGTAAAAGAAGTGTTGCTGCAATTTGGGCATGGCGGCATCTTATCGCCAGCGTCGAGTCTGAGGTCAAAACCGCAGTTGGTACAGCTGTAACAGCCCTTGCCCGGCTTCTCGCCGGTGTTGATCTTGGTCATTCTTGACATATCGCACCTCCATGTTTGGTATTGTCTTAATTATTTTCAATTATAAAAAGTCTATACGCAATTATCAAAAAATATCTCAATTATAAAATATGGATAATTTATACTTATGTGTGCCGTCATTATTAGGCTGTAAATTGAAATATGTGTATAAAGCTATGGACAAAAAAATTTTTTATGCTATAATGTTAGTATGGAAATTGAAGCAAAAGAGAGCGTAGCAGAAGAGGAAAACGTAAGTTTAACATCCGAGCCTTCGCAGGAGTTGCAAGATACTCAGGCGGAAAGTTACGAAGCTCCAAACGATGCGGCGCAAGCCCCTCTTCCAAATAATAAATCTGAAAGAAGCAGTTACGGAAAGAAGTTTTCGGCGAGAGTATACAAGTATTTTACTCTGGCTACTTTTTTGATTTATTACATCAACTGTATGGTCAGAATCGCGATGAATTGCTCCAAGTATTTTAAAAGCCAGGGTGTCAAGACTTTTTCACAGTGGTTTATGTTTATGTTGGACACCGATAATTGGCCTAAGATAAACAAAGAGATTTTCGATTGGTATACTATCACGCTTTTGGTATTCTTATTGCTGTATGCAATAGTCTTTGCCGTCACGTTTATGAGATTTTCGCCAAAACATAAAAAGACGTTCAAAGTCTTTAAAAAAGGTTTTCTTATGGCGCGTCGCGTTATCAAACTGATAAGCGTCGGTTTGACGTTGACCGTCTTGATAAATTCGGCGCAGCTCGCGTCATTCGGCGACAAGTTTATGTTTGTCATCTCTCTGTGTTCGATACTCTTTACGTTGGTGCAGATCGGCGTGTCTATTGCCTCTTGGGTGATAGGTAAGAAACTCAACAAGAGCGTCAAACAATATGTCGGCAACGTCGTGACCAACTATCTTTCATCCTCGTCGCGCTCCCGTCCGCAGATTGAATTAGAGGGCGGAAAACACAGCGTGGGCAACAAGCTCAGCGTGGTGAAAGACAGATTTTTGCGCACGATAGAGACGTTGACTTTGACAAAAGAAGAGGCAATGCAAAGAGACGCCGAAATGAGTATGTACGTGATAGATAATACTGAAATTACCGACAGGTTTGAAAATGACTATAAAGAAAAAGACACCGTCGAGAAGACTTTAAAAGAAAAGAAAAAGCCGAGAAGAGCAAAGCACTCTATATCCAAAGGTAAGAAGATAACCAAGAGCGAAAAGAACAGACAGGCAAGGGCGGAAAGAGCAAAGGCTTCGAGGGTGACCAAGACGTTGAAGACAAAGTCTTCTTCAAAAAAAGTAGTAAAAGAAGCGGCGTGCGACGTTGCGAATGAGAGTGATAAGGTGGTAAAATGAGTGATTTGCGCAAGAGCGGTGAAGATTATTTGGAAGCGATACTGTTTATAGAAGAAGAGAAGGGTATTGTCAAATCCGTAGATATAGCGACGTATCTTGGTGTGTCAAAACCCAGTGTGAATAAGGCGCTGACTATTTTGCAGGAGATGGGGTACGTCAGCAAACCCAACTATTCGCAGGTGACGATAACGCAGGAGGGGCGGAAAAAGGCAAAAGCCGTCGCCCAAAAACACAGCGCGTTGACGAGACTCCTCACCGACGTGTTGGGAGTAAGCGAAGAGGTCGCGGAAAAAGACGCATGCAAGATAGAGCACGACATAAGCGAAGAGACGACGCAAAAACTTATTGCTTTCTTGCAAAAGCGCGATTGATTGCGCGATGACATACTGTCGCCAGGAAAGAATGCAAAAATAATAGATAGTTGATTGAGAAAGTCGGCTGTCTTTTTTATTTGTCTTATTCGTCAAAAACTTAACGATTTTAATTGACAATAATCTATAATATCAATATAATGATACCAACACACATATTGGGAGGTAAGGTATGGACGAAATGCCGAATACCGCTGCCGAAAAAGAGCAGGATACAGCCCAAGTGGAAGAAGTAGTTTTTCAATCCCCACACAGCCAAAACGACAGGAAAAATAAGTTTTGGACATTTACAAAAAAGCTTTCCAAGAGATGGTTTATTGACGCGTTTACAGGTATGGCTCAGGGTCTCTTTGTCACCTTGATAGCAGGTACCATCTTTACCACGTTGGGACAGTACGTCTTTACGGACAAGAACGCAGTCGGACGGTTGCTTATCATTGCAGGCAGATTGGCTTCGCTTTTGATGGGCGCAGGCATCGGCGCCGGTATTGCGCACAGGCTCAAAATGCCGCCGCTTGTGATATTCAGTGCGATAGTCGCAGGATTTATAGGCGCATGGGCTGACGTATTTATCACAGCAGGCTGGTCTGCCGACGCTTTGCAGAAGTTGGGAGCGCAGGTATTTGCAGGCGCGATAACAAAGCCGGGAAATCCTATCGGCTCTTACGTCACGGCTCTTATGGCTTGCGAGATAGGCGGACTTGTCGCAGGTAAGACAAAGCTCGATATCATAATCGTGCCAATCGTCGCCATATTGGTGTCGATAATAGGCGCTTTCGTCTCATGGCCTTTTATATGGCTTATCAACAAGCTAGGCGAGGGAATATCCGTCGCTACAAGAGTCGCGCCATTCTTTATGGGCATAATAGTCGCGGTAATAATGGGAGTATTGCTTACTTTGCCTACGTCAAGCGCGGCGATATGGGTGGCGATAGCCGCGCCGATAATAGCAGGCGGTAATCAAAACGACGTTGCCGCAATGTATATTGCAGGCGGAGCCGCTACCGTGGGATGCGCATGTCAGATGGTTGGCTTTGCAGTAATGAGTTTCAAAGAAAACGGCTGGGGCGGTCTTATTTCCCAAGGTATAGGCACGTCCATGTTGCAGATACCCAACGTAATGAAAAATCCGAGGATACTCTTACCGCCGATACTTGCAAGCGCAATATGCGGACCGCTGTCGACTTGCGTATTCAAATTGGCTTGCGGAGCGGCAGGCGGCGGAATGGGTACTTGCGGTTTTGTAGGTATAATAGAAATCATAAATGCCTACAAGCTGGGATACGGCGGCAGTCTTGCGCTTATAATCACAGGCATTATATTGCTTATGGTAGTGCTTCCTGCGGTACTTAGTTGGGCATTTTGTTTGTTGTTTAGAAAACTTAATTGGATAAAGCCGGGTGATTTAAAATTGCCGGAATAATATTCAAATAGTTTTATAAATTGATTTAAAGAAAGGATAGCATTTGCTGTCCTTTTGTCAATTTGACAAGGGAGTTAATAGCTGCTTTAAAAAAATGTGAAGTCATTACGACCGAAGCGGAGAAAACTCAACCGATTTTAATTTATTAAAAGCTTTTGTATTTTTATGTTTTATAGTGTATAATATTTATATTGTCAATAACGTTGATAGTTGGAGGAGTTATGCAGGTATTATCAAGAAAGAATATAGACGACAAATACAAGTGGAGACTTGAAGATATAGTAAACGGCGACAGCGAATGGGAAAAACTCTATGCGTCGACTGCTAAAATTGCTGAGAAAGCAGCGCAATTTCAAGGTAAATTAAATGACCGATCGGTGATTTTGGATTGCTTGCATTTTGACGATGGATTAAATCTCAACTTAGAGAAGCTCTACGTATATGCAAAGATGCGCAAGGACGAAGATTGTTCGGTCGATAAGTATGTCGGAATGGTCGATAGGATAAAGAATTTGCTTGTCGACATATCAGAGAGGACTGCTTATATAATGCCTGAGCTGTCAGCTAATTCGCAGGAATTTTTGCAGCAGCTTAAAGACGACGTCGACTTTGCCGATTATTCTTATTCAATAGAGCTTATTATCAAAAACAAGCAGCATACTTTATCGACCCAAGAGGAGATAATTCTTGCAAAGACGGGACTTTTCAGCGGCATATTCCAAGAGGCATTTGGAATGTTTGACAATTTGGATATAAAATTTCAGCCCGTTGAGACGTCAGACGGCGAGACTGTCGAGCTTTCGCACGGCTTATACGGAGCGTTGTTGCAGTCAAAAAGCCGCGACGACAGAAAGAAAGCTTTTGAGAGTATGTTCAACGCATATAAGGATATGATAAACACCGTTGCTACGCTATATATCGGCAACGTCAAAAAGAACGTATTTTATTCGCAGGTGCGCAAATATCAGAGTTGTCTTGACAGAGCGACGAGCGGCGAAGACGTGCCGGGCGACGTATATCGCAGACTGTTGGATTGCATAGACGCTAATATCTCTTCTCTTCACAGATACTTGCGCTATCGCAGACAACAGCTTGGATATGAAGAGTTGCATATGTACGACTTGCACGTGCCTATCACCAAAGGCGTAGACGAGGGCGTTGAGTATGACGAGGCTTGCAAGCTTGTCAAAGAGGCGTTGGCTCCGCTTGGCGACGAGTACGGCAAATTGCTCGATAGAGCATTTACGCAGGGTTGGATAGACGTATACGAGAATAAAGGAAAGAGAAGCGGCGCATACAGTTGGGGCTGTTACGGCGCGCATCCTTACGTATTGCTCAATTATCAAAAGACAATGCACGACGTATTTACTATCGCGCACGAACTTGGACATGCAATGCACAGCTATTATTCCAATTCAACTCAGCCGTATGCAAAGGCGGAATATAAGATATTCGTTGCAGAGGTTGCCTCCACTGTCAACGAGGTTTTGTTGGTGAGGCATATGCTTTCGACAGCCGAGGGCGAGCGAAAGAAGTATCTGCTGTCATATCTTTTGGATATGTTCCGCACTACGGTATTCAGACAGACGCAGTTTGCAGAATTTGAGTATGAGGCGCACAAAATGGCAGAAGAAGGCAAGCCGATGAGCGCGGAGAGCCTGTGCGAGATATACAAGAAACTCAACGACAAATACTATATCACCGAGGGAGTTGCCGACGATGAACTTATAAAATACGAATGGGCAAGAATACCGCATTTTTACAATGCCTTTTACGTCTATAAATATTCGACGGGACTTATCAGCGCGCTTTGTATAGCCGACAACATATTGACAAACGGCGAGAGCGCGGTAGCTGCATACAAACAATTTTTGAAAGCAGGCGGAAGTATGTCGCCTGTGGAGATACTAAAACTTGCAGGTGTAGATTTGACGGGCGATAAACCTTATAAGCAGGCAATGGAGATTTTCAACGACACTTTGCGTCAGTTGGAAAGCCTTTGACGTTACGGCAAGGCGATTTGATATTTTAATTAAATGACGTCGTGTTATTTTCGGTATGCCGAGGACTTGACTAGGCGGCGTCTTTTATATTAGAATATTCAACGGAGAGACATAATGGCAAACGAGAAGAGTAAGAAAGAATTTAAAAATTACGCTATGCGCACAATGCCGTGTTCTATGGAAGCAGAGCAGGCGGTGCTTGGCGCGATAATATGCGACAACGAGGTTGCGATAAGAATAGTCAGCTTTTTGTCGGTCGACGATTTTTACGCTCAAAATCACAAGATAATATTTGAGCAGATAGAAAAACTTAACAAAAACAACAAGCCGATAGACCTCGTAATGCTGTCAAGCGCATTGGAAAAAGAGGGGCTTTTGGAAAGGGTCGGCGGAGTTACAACTCTTTATGAGCTTATCGACAGCATACCTTCGACTGCCAACGTAGATTATTACGTAAACATACTCAATTCCAATTCTATGCGCAGAAGGCTTATAAGAGAGTGCGACAATATCACTGTCAAGGCGCACGAAGAGGACGACGCCGAGCAAGTTCTTGCATATGCCGAGTCGCAGATAATAAGCGTATCGGAGAAGAGAGATTCGACGTCGCTTGTACATATATCCAATACGACGGTTGACGTCATGGAGAGGATAGAGAATGCCTACGGCAACCGCGGCAGTCAAGGCGGACTTAAAGTCGGCTTTAAAAATCTTGACGAAGCCACCAACGGCTTTTTGCCCGGACAGATGATCGTCCTTGCAGCCCGTCCTGGTTGCGGTAAGACGTCGTTTGTAATGAATATGGTTGCCAACTTGGCAAGCAAAGCCGACAGCGAAGAAGTCGTCGCCGTATTCAACTTGGAAATGTCGGCAGGCGAACTCGTAATGAGACTTATGGCAAATATTGCGGGAGTCGATTCAAGAGACCTTGCCAACGGACTAGAAAATCAAGATTCTTTGGATAAAGTATGGGTAGCGCAAGACGTATTGCAAAAGAGTAATATATATATCGACGACACCGCCGAGATAACTACCGAACAGATAAAGTCCAAGTGCCGCCGACTTAAAATGCAAAGAGGCAGACTTGACTTGGTCGTAATCGACTACTTGCAGCTTATCACGCCAAGCGAAGCCAAGAAGTCTACGCTTGAAAGCGTGACCAAGATATCGCGTGATATCAAGATAATGGCAAAGGAACTAAAAGTACCAATCGTAATTCTTTCTCAGATGTCGAGAAGTATCGAGAAGAGGGAGAAAGAGGACGGAGCAGACAAAGATCCTAAGCTTTCAGACCTTAGAGATTCGGGCGCAATCGAGCAAGACGCCGATATCGTCGCATTCTTGACGGACGGCGACTTTGGCGTAGACGCAGGCAACGTACCTATAAGATTTATGATAGCCAAGCACCGTAGCGGTTCGATCGGCGAGTTGTATTTTGAATGGGATAAGAGCAAAATGCGATTCAAGCCTACTATCGCCACAAGGATAGCTCCGACAGAAAACAAAGAGAAGTCCGGCGGTATGCAGTCGGCAGGCAATATCGACGTGCCGTTGCCGGAGGCGCCGGACGAAATTCCGGACGCGCCAATGAACGTAGGCGGAGTGGATATAGACGATTTGTATTGACCTCTAATCAATCGTTGATAATTATATGACTTAAATGCTATGCACCCAAACGTCAGTTTGGGTGTTTTTATATGGGGGGATACTTGTTTATTCAATTCGATTAGACCTCTCCGCGTTGGTCGTAAGGAGCGAAGCGATAGCGTAGCGGAGAAATCTCAACCTTATGAAAATAAGATATAATCGTCATTGACGCTCGCCCAAGACGCATCTGCTTGCTCGCTATGCCGTCGCTTAGAAATCTCAACAAGTTAAAAAATAAGCGGATGAGATGTCATAACTGCATTTTTATTTTTTTATCGCATATACATATCCCAAGGAGTGCATATGAGCTACAAGAGTGAAATTTTGGAAAAATTAAAAAACAATTCAAATTCTATTGAGCCTTATAATATTACGGCGGGCAAGGGGTACGTTGTGGTCGAAGGACATAAAGGACTGTTGCAATTCGACAGCGCAAAGGTAGTCGTCAAGCTCAAAAAGGGCAGCGTAAGCATTGTCGGAGACGGGCTTGTGATAGCAAGTTCTCAAAGCAAAGAACTTGTAGTAAAAGGCGCGATAAAAAATATAAATTTCGAGGGTGTGTAATATGTTGGCTTACACAAAAATTTCTTGCGACTGCCGCAATCCTCAAAGACTTCTCAACAAGCTTACGGAAAAAAATATCGCTGTCAGAAAAGTGGAAATCAATGATGATATCATGCGATTTTCAATAGACGACAAGCAGTTAAAATCTGTCAAAAAAATTATGGACAAAATGGCGATAAGTCACAACGTTGAGTCTAGGGGCGGAAGTTATCTTGCAAAGAAGTTGACTTTGAGATATATCTCCATTGTGCTGACTGCGATAGTCATGATAACTTTGTTGTTTTGCCTTACTACCATTTGTTTTGACGTGCGTATAGATTGCGATGACCCTCAACTCAAAGGTCAGATAGCAGATATCCTCAACTCAAATTCTATCAAGGCTTTTACGCCAAAGTCAAAGATAGATACGTCAAAACTCTCTTATGAGTTGACAAAAAGTATAGACAAAATAGGTTTTGCAAATTGCTATTTTAACGGCGGAGTGCTGCATATATCTATCAAAGAAGTCCACATCAAAGATGAAGAGCCCAAGTATGACACTATCGTTGCCGACAGGGATTGCATAATCACTAAGGTGCTTGTATATTCGGGTACCGCACTCGTCAAGGAGGGCGACGTGGTGAAGAAAGGCGACGTGCTTATCGAGGGGTACGTGGATTCCATGCCCAACGACCCTCAGAATGAAGAGAACGAGAGATTTTACGTCAAGGCCGACGGAGTTGTCATGGGAGAGACTGCGTATACCAAACAAATAGTCATGACGGACAGCGCTATCACTGCTCTCCGCACGGGCGAAAGTTATTCGGTCACGCAGATATATCTCTTCGGCAAGCTTATAGGCAAACAAAATCCCATTAAATACGAGTCGTATGAGTACACAACGCAAGTCAAGACCTTTGGCAGCGTGATACCTATCAAAGCAGTGACGACGACGTACTATGAGACTAAGTTGGAGAGTACGCCTGTCGAAGAGGCGGATATAGAAGAGGCTATTTCATTGGCATATATAGAGCTTTGGCATATGCTACCAAATGACGCAAAACTTCTAAATGATTATACCTATAAAAAAAAGCTAGACAATTTGCACATAATAGATATATACTTAATAACAGAGGAAGAGATAAGTGCAGGAAAGTAACGGCATTAAGATAAAAATCGACGTAGAAAATATGCAGGCAGCAATAGCTGTGTTCGGCAACAGAGACGACAACGTCAACTATCTAAGAAAGAAGCTGGGAGTCAACATAAATATGTTTGACAACGCCATCAACGTCGAGGGTGAAGAGGAACTTGCCGTCAAGGCGGAAGAACTTATCAAGTTGTTGCTTGACAAGGCTTTGACAAATACTGTCAACAAGTCTTTCATACGTTTTTGCATGGAGATAGTCGACAACGGAGACACGGATAGATTTGACGAGCTTGCCAAGACGGTGGCGGTGACTGCCAAGGGAAAGCAAATCAGATGCAAGACTTACGGACAAGCAAGGTACGTCGCCGCGATAAGAAACAACAGCGTTGTCTTCGGCATTGGTCCGGCAGGTACGGGAAAGACCTATCTTGCGGTCGCGCTTGCAGTGCAGATGTACAAAAATAAACTTGTCGAAAAGATAATTCTCACGAGACCTGCCGTCGAAGCGGGAGAAAAGCTGGGATTTTTGCCGGGCGATTTGGGCGCAAAAGTCGATCCGTATCTAAGACCGCTTTACGACGCGTTGCAGGAGATGTTCGGCACCGAAGTATATATGCGACTCATGGAAAAGGGCATCATAGAGATCGCGCCTTTGGCGTATATGAGAGGCAGGACGCTCTCCAACGCATTTATAATATTAGACGAGGCTCAAAATACCACGAGAGAGCAAATGAAGATGTTTTTGACGAGAATGGGCGAGGGCAGCAGAGTTGTCGTCACAGGCGACGCCACGCAGATTGATTTGCCGCACGACAAATCGTCGGGATTGCTCCATGCCGCAGGGATACTCGGCGATATTGAGGGCATAGAGATAATAAATCTCAAAAACCGCGATATCGTCCGCAACGACTTGGTGGCTGCGATAGTAAGGGCGTATGAAGGCAAGGCAAACCAAGACGTTGATACAAAAGATACTTTGCCGTCCGAATCTCCAAAGCCGTGAGAAGTTGGCATATCCAGCCTGCACAATCACATGAAAGAATAATCTATCAACACAAATATATGACGGCATAGACGCGCTATCGCGTATGCCCGACGACAAAACCAACAGGGAAAAAGGTATTAAGATGAAAATTCAAAAGCAAAATATATGGAATACCATGGCATATCTGGGTTGCATATTTTTAGTATCGTTTTTTATGACCATACTGTCTGTGGCTTGTATTGCAAAGGATATGACGGTCTTTGCCAATTATCAGGTATATCTCCCGTTGTCAATAATGGTTTTTTGCATACTGGCAACGCTATATTTTTATATCGACAAGCTTGACGATGACACGCAAGAAGTTATATCTAAGCTCAAAAAGTGTCTCATATGTTATTCGACGATATTTATAGCTGTGTTGCTTTCTTGTATACTTTACAGTTACTTCACTCCCGGCGCGATAGTCATATCGTCCGTCACTATGATGGTAACGGTGCTTATCAACAGAAAGCTGGGTATATTTTCTACCTTCGTTACGATAGGCGTTATGCTTGCGATAGTCATGACAAGTACATACGTGCTTGATATCGAAAACTACAACATCGACATGATAGGCGGTCTTCTCATATCGTTGATAATGAGTTTGTTCATGACATTCTTGGTAGGCAGGGAGTATTCACGATTGAGACTTACTTGGGGCACTATCATAATAGGTATTGCCACAACGCCGCTTGCAGGTCTTTATTCTATACTCGGTCACGAGATAAGTTTTGAGACGATAGGCAACGCGTTGTTGGACAGACTTATCGGAAGTATGTTGGCTGTCGGAATATTCATCGTCTTTCTTCCGCTTTATGAGAGCATATTTGCGGTGTGGACCAACTTCCGTTTGGCAGAGGTATGTTCGCCGTCGCAGCCGCTCATGAAAGAGCTTAAAGAAAAAGCGCCCGGCACCTACAACCACTGCGTCAACGTAGCCAACCTTGTCGAGAGCTGCGCGATAGCAATCGACCTCAACCCTTATATGGCGAGAGCGTGCGCATATTTTCACGACGTTGGAAAGATAAATCACCACGAGTACTTTACCGAAAATCAAAAGGACGGACACAATCCTCATGACGACTTGATACCCGAGGTCAGCGTCAATATGATTACGGGACACGTCAAGGACGGCGTGACAATATTGAGAAAAAACCATATGCCCGAGACTGTAATTAGAGCGGCATACGAGCACCACGGCGACGCAACGGTATCTTATTTCTATATCAAGGCGCAGAGCATCACGGAAGAGCAGCTGAGCAATTATACGTATAGATACAATGCCAGCAAGCCCACGACCAAATACAGCGCGCTCGTAATGATATGCGATATGTGCGAGGCGATAATGAGAGCAAAGCCGCCGGCAGATTTTGACGGAATGAGAACCATCGTCGACAACGTCATCAACGGCAAACTCAAAGACGGTCAGTTTGACGAGTGTATGCTCACGGTCAAAGATTTTACTATCATCAAAGATACGATAAGCGAAGTTGCAATGGCGACTATGCACAAGAGAATAGATTACGACAAGGCAAAGGAGCGCAGATAATGCTGGCGATACACGAGGATATAAAATCGGATATCGACTTTGCCCTGATACTCAGCGTATTCGATAAAGTCGTCGAGCACTTTAAATTGCCTTGCAGCGTACGCGTCGATTTAAGTATCGTTGACGAAGAGACGATTAGAGAACTTAATCGGCAGCAAAGAGACGTCGACGCGGTGACCGACGTGCTGAGTTTTCCATACCTTGAAGTGAAATTTCCCTTTAAGGCAGAAGACTATCCGTATGACGTCGATCCCGAGAGCGGAGAGATATTGCTTGGCGATATCGTGCTTTGTTATCAAAGGACGTTGCAGCAGAGCGTGGAGTACGGACATTCCAAAGAAAGAGAGAGCTGTTATCTTGTGCTGCACGGACTTTTGCATTTGCTGGGATACGACCATATAGACGAGTGCGATAAGGTTAAAATGAGGCAGCAAGAAGAATTGATACTCCAAAGTTTGGGCATTTTAAGAGATTGACGGCAGATACTCCGAATGGCAACGTCAGAAGAATTAAAAAATATAGAAATTTTAGGATAAATATGAAAGTAGGATTTATATCGCTTATAGGCAAACCTAATGCAGGCAAATCGACCCTCACCAACACTTTGGTGGGCGAAAAGGTGTCTATCGTGTCTTGGAAACCTCAGACTACGCGCAATAAGATATTGGGCATTGCCAATTCGCCCGATTATCAAATGGTGATAGTCGACACTCCCGGCATACACAAGGCAAAGAACGCGCTGTCAAAATATATGATGAAGAGCGTTGAGACGGGGCAGGAAGGCGTTGAGGTGATAGTTTACGTCATGGCTATGGATAAAAAACTTGACGATACCGACTTTGCCAATATCAAAAAATACAGCGTTGGGGATACGCCGTTTGTGATCGCGCTCAACAAGTGCGACGAGGTGGACCAAAGCGCGATTATGGAAAGGATAGCTTCGCTCAAAGACGTCGAGGGAGTCGACAGTATAATACCTATAAGCGCGTTGACAGGAAAGAATACCGACATGCTCAAAGACAGACTTTTACAGCTGCTGCCCGACGGAGAGAGATTTTTTGACGAAGATATCTACACTGACAAGTCAATGAGATTTATGGCGGCGGAGATAATAAGGGAAAAGGCGTTGAGAAATCTCGACGAGGAAATACCTTACGGTATAGGCGTACTTATCAACAAATTTGAATATCAAAACAACGGAGTAGTTTCTATCGACGCCGACATAGTATGCGAAAAGCAGTCGCACAAGGCTATGGTGATAGGCAAGGGCGGAGCGATGATAAAAAAGATATCCACCCAATCCCGACAGGACATTGAGAATATGGTAGATGGCAAGGTATTTTTGAATCTGTACGTCAGAGTCAAAGAAGATTGGCGCGAGAGCGACTTTTTGCTCAATCAGTTGGGCTACAACTTAAAAGATTTGAAAGATTGACATATTTTGAGAAAGCTGCCGCTTAAAATATAAAAAATTATCCACAATATATATTGTAATACATACGATACCTTATGGAGGCGAAAAATGGATTGCAAGAAGACTTTGTGGCAACTTTTTGAACAGACAGGCAACATTCAATATTATCTTATGTGGAAGGCTATCGGCGACGACGAGAGAGACGCAAAGAGATAGAGGAGAGATTTTGGAACAATTTGAGGCGGAAGGCATATGTTTGAGAGCGGTGGATTTCGGCGAGAACGACAAGATCCTTACTCTTTATATGGCGCAAAAAGGCAAGGTAGCCGTCAAGGCGAGAGGTTGCAAGAGCGCTAAGTCAAAGCTCAAATATGCGGCTACACCGATGTGTTTCGGCAAATATTACATAGTTGGCAAGGGCAATCTGCTTGCAGGCTGCGATTTGATAGACAGCTTTTTTAATATTGCTTACGACGCGGTCAAATACTATTGTGCCTGCGCAATCTTAGAGGTAGTCGACAAGATGACGCTTGAAGACGATTACAATCACGCCTTGTTTGTAGAGGCGCTCAGCGCGCTCAACGAGCTTTGTTACAGCGCGGACTATCCCAAAGTGTGTCTTTTTCAGCATCTTGGCAAAATAGCCGCCGCGCTTGGATATGAGGTCAAGGCAATCACTTTAAAAGACTATTACAATTATTTTTATCATACTCACTCCGTCAAGATAAATTCATTGCGACAGCTTATCAAGCTTGACGAATTTAAATAAAATTTTATCTCACAAGAGAATGTGTCTCGGCTTTAAAACCGACATATTTTTACATTTAATTTGTACGCTTTGCGACAAATAGACAGGATTTTCAATCAAAGAAAACGTTGCGGCATAGTTGCGGTAATTATTTTTATTATTTTTGATAAATTGCTTGAATACGCTTGTATTTTATAATTATTTATTGTAGAATAATTTTAATAGTAAATAGTAAAATTTTCCAATCATAAAGGAGGAACAATATGACAAAGTACGTTTATCTTTTCAAAGAAGCCGACGGCGACAGAAAAGATCTATTCGGCGGAAAGGGTGCCAACCTTGCAAAGATGACTTCTTGGGGTATGCCGGTGCCGCAAGGTTTTACGATAACCACAGAAGCATGCACGAAATATTATGAGGACGGCGAGAAGATAGCCGACAGCATAGTTGAAGAAATTTTTGAAGCATTGGCTAAGGTAGAGGCTGACGCAGGCAAGAAGTTCGGAGACGAGAAAAATCCGTTTTTGGTATCCGTTCGTTC
>CAJTVJ010000008.1 GCA_910579785.1 uncultured Christensenella sp.
TTTAAGTGAAAAGTTAAGAGCGAATTGGAATAAGTAAAATCGACAAGTGGTGAAACCTTGCCGATTTTGCTGGTGGAAGCTATAGGGCTCGAACCTATGACCCTCTGCTTGTAAGGCAGATGCTCTCCCAACTGAGCTAAGCTTCCAAATTAAACTATGTGCTTTTGATTGCTTTATGATTTTAGCATACGCAAAAAAAGATGTCAAACGTTTTTTATTATTTTCTTGACAGTATACAAAAAATTTAATAAACTATAATTATTGTGGAGGAGAGAATATGATAAAGGCTTTATTTAGTATATTGGCAGTGTTGCTTGTGGTGATAATCATACTTTTATGCGTGGGTTATTGGCTTTTCAACTATACCACGTTGGAAAAGTTGGGGTATGCCGACGTAGAGATAGCGGAGACAGAACTTCCCAACGGAGACACGGTGGCTATTACTCCGAGAAGTATAGGCATAGAAGATATGACCTTTAAAGAGCTGATAAATTGGTTTAAAGAGAAGTTGAAGTCGGGCAATAAGAGCGAAAAATAATATATGCGGCGTACCGTTGAGTGCGCCGCTATTTATTATGCTCATATATTGTTGACATTGATAGAAAACGTCAATTAGATTTTTTTCCTAAGATATATTAAGCAAATTGCCGTCAAGCATGCTTATATGAATTTAGCACTTCAAGCAGATAGGGTATTGTCTTTTCAAATTTCAAACCGTACCAATGCGATTTATCTTTGCTAGTCAGTTCTATCGTTTTGTACGTGTAAGCTGCGGCAAGTTTGATGCATTTTTCAAGCGGTACGTCGTTGGCAAGCGCGCCGACAAGGCTGGACGCGAATACGTCGCCGCTGCCTAAAAATTCGCCGTCGACTGTGTCAGTCTTGATAAAATGCGTTGTAAAGCCGTCGTGATAGGCAAGCGACATTCCGTCTTTGGTCTTTATGCCCGTGATAATAAAGTCTTTTATGCCTCTATTACAGAGCTTTTCAACTATTGTCAGAATGCTTTTTTCATTTTGGATAGGCGCATATTTTTCGCCTGCCAATAGACACGCCTCGCTTAGATTCGGCAGGGAAAGGTAGCTTCTGCGACAAAGCTGCGCCATACTTTCTATTAAGTCGGGAGTGAGTCCATCGTATAACTCTCCGCCCTCAGCCATTGCAGGGTCGACAATAAGTTGAGCGTCGGGGAATAGGTCGGCTATTTCCAAGCAAAATTTTGCAGTTTGACTTTTGCCGAGATACCCAAGATAGATGTAGTCAAAATCAATTCCCAACGTCTTTAAATGCTTGGCGGCGGGCAATGCATTGTCTTTTAAATCTACGTACGTATATCCTTTAAAACCGCTTGTGTGCGTAGATAGCAATGCGATAGGCAGCGAGACTGTCTCAATCCCCATAGCAGAAATTATTGGCAGGGCAACGCTTAGAGAACACTGACCAAATGAAGAGTAATCTTGAATTGTCAACACTTTGGCGTCTTTCATATTTTATCCTCACTTGACGTATTGTCTTCTGCGTCGTCGTTTGATTGCTTGGCATTGGTTTGCAAATCTTCTTTATTTGCCGTGTCGCTGACTATCGCATTGCCTCCGTTGCGTTGATATAACTTTTCAAATAGTTTTTTAAGTCCAAAGAGATACATAAGCGCGACGGCAGCTATCGCCGAGATAACGCCTTGCAGAATATTAAACGGCAAGTTGATAATGCCGCCCGTCCAGCTGTTTTCGGCAAGCAAAAGTCCTTCGGCAAGGAAATATCCCAATGCCATGATTAAGCCGCCCAAGACGTTGCATACTGCGCATAACAATGCCTGCGGAAGGGATTTTTTGACAAACTTTTTAACGATAATGAAGAGTATAGCGACGACAAGCCCTTCCAGCGCTTTGATTATCAAAGTAAATGGGGCATACGGCATATATCCCAATATCACGTCGCCAAGCATTGCGCCGACTGCGCCCGTGATAAGCGCTGGTATAGGTCCGAGCAAACATGCCGACAAAAATATAGGTATGTCGCCGAAGTTGTAATAACCTGTCGCGAGAGGTATGCTGACAAGAGTCAATACTGTCGTCAATGCAGTCATAAGTGCGGTAAACACGATAAGGCGTATCCGAGTTGCTCTTTTGCTTGGAGTTGAAGAAAAATTGGTTTTTTGCATATTTGTTCTCCTATATGGCAAAAGAAAGCATAAAAATATATGCAAAAAAATCGCGTATAAATTTAATCTTTCCCATTCTGACTTTACAGGCGGTTACGGGATCTCACCGTATCGGCTGTTGGGGCTGTTGGACTCGTTCGCTCATAGGCGACATTACCACCGGTCAGCTTTCGCTTGCCCAAAGATTTTTTCTTAATCATAATGCTATATTTGCCGTAAGTCAAGCAAATATATAAAATTTTTCAAATATTTTCGTTGACGGTTTTTTGATATTCCGTGATGACGGAATACATTTTGTATGCCAAAAATTTTGCGCCTTTGGTATTAAAGTGCAACATATCTTTGGAATAAAGCAATGACTTTCCCTGTGTGAGACTATATAAGTCGACGTAAGCAACGTTATTGTTGTTGAATATTGCTTTTTGAATTTTGACAAGTCTTGACAAAATATCTTGTGAAAAATCTACCGTATTGGCGTCTGTAAAAGCCATAGGGCATGTCATTGCTATGACTTTCGGCGCGCTTGGCAAAGATGCAAGCGCAGAGATAAAGTATTTATAATTTAATGCGAAGTCGTCGTCGGAAGAATAATTTTTTAATCTGGCGTCGTTGGTACCTGCCAGAAAAAGGATATAATCGGGAGCGTAGTTTTCAAGAATTTTTAATATAGGAGTGTTCAACAAACTTCTATCGCTTCGTTTATTGATCGCATACCCTGGAAATCCAAAATTAAGCACGTCGTATTTAGCACCGAGAAGTCTTGCAAGTCTCGACGGATAGCATTCGACTCTTCTGTTGAGGAGAGTCGTACCGTAGGTCAAACTGTCACCCACGCAAGCAACTTTAATTCCATCAAAATTATTTTTTACGTCAGGCATCCTCATAATTATTTCTCCATAGATTTATATTCATAATTCTATACCCGTATTATAACATACGCGATTTTGTCAAGCCAAGTGTTTTTTACAATTTTCTTTACTCGTGTCGATTTATCAATAATTTAATAATATTATGTTATCAAATAACGACTTTTATAAGTGTATGCCAAGCCCTTGACATTTTGATTTAAATATTGGATAATCATTGTAATGGCATACGCATTCATAGTCTAATGGATAAAACATCACCCTCCGACGGTGAAATTATGCGTTCGAGTCGCATTGGGTGCACCAAGACTTAATAGCTTGAACTTCTTTACCGTAAAAAGAACGTTCGGGCTATTTTGTTTAATGGAAGAATTTGAGAACTTCTGAGAATAAAAAATAATCCGATAGAACATTATGCGCTATCGGATTATTTTTTGATTTCAGATTATTGCGTCGGATTGCGTGTAAGCGGTTAATGAGTTAGCTTTGACCTGAATACATATATACTTTATTCCTTTGTCCGGTGCGGCAAAAAATTGTCGTTTTGCCGAAGGTGAAATACGAAGAAAATCGCCCGTTTTGATAGTTATCTTTTCACCGTCAATAATAACCAAGCCTTCTCCATCTAATATCGCATATATTTCTTCGTTATTCTTATGCGAATGAATAAAAGGAACATTTGCACCAGCGGGTAAGGTGTTTATGCTTACTTCTGCACCGGTTAGACCGAGTTTGTCGTGAAGTTCAATGCGAGAATCTTCCGTAATGCTGATTTTGTTGTAGTTTTTCATAATGATGCCTCCGAAATGAATTTGTAAATCTATTATACCAAATACCGAAAACCTTTGCCATAATGTTACTTTTTTATTATCTGATAATAGAATAGTAACATAGTTTCATTTTTGAACTATTGACATAATTTCTCATTTCTGCTATACTCTATTAAAATATAAAAGGAAGTAACGCTTATGCTGACTAAAGACGAATTACCCGAATGTCCCGTTGCAACGACTGTTCAACTTATCGGCAACAAATGGAAGCTACTTATTTTACGTAATTTAATGTACGATAGTAAACAACGTTTCAAAGATTTTATCAAAACAATTCCTGCTATAAGCAAAAAGGTTTTAACAGATAACCTTCGTTCTTTGGAAGAAGACAAACTCATAGAAAGAGAAGTTTTCGCGGAAGTACCGCCACGAGTGGAGTATTCTTTATCGCCACTTGGACAATCGTTAAAGCCTATTTTGGATGCTATGTACGTTTGGGGAACAAATTATAAAACAAGTGAGTAAAACAAAAACCGCCGATAGAGTTTGTTTGCTCTATCGGCGGTTGCCGTTTCTACTACGTTATGTACGGCTACCTAACTTGATTAGGGTTATATCTTTCATTTATATACCGCTCAACTTCGGCGGTTTTCCTTATTCCGTATCTTTCAACGGCTATCCCTATACTATTTATCGGGACTCTTTGTTATTAGATTGTTGATTATTAAGTTGTGATTTTTGCCATTCGGCTTGCCACGCCGCAAACTCTCTTTGTCCTTCTTCGGTTGCAAAGTAGTCTTGAATAGCGGGCAATAATGCTCTTGCAAGCCGTGGACAATCACTGCGCCGCTAATTGCTTACCGTACAGTTTATAGGCTGACAGCGGCAATTCCAACGCAATATAATTCCCGTCTGTTTACCTTGTATATTATAGTGTTCGTTTTTGCGGTAAGTCGGTGCGCCATAGTAAAATAATAAGAATATTGGTGGAATTATGAAAAATATGTTACGGAAGTTTTGACCTTTGGAGTGAGTAGTGCAAAATTCAAAGAGCAATTCCAGCGTTTGCTAGAAGATTATTCAGCGCAAGGTTGGGTATTGAATAATTATATAACAGTTAAGGTTCATAGGCTTTCGTCATGGCATTTTTGCAAAAACTCTTCCAAGCATCTATTAAATTCGTTTGGCGCATCCATATTTGCACAATGTCCTGCGTCTTGCAATATTTTCTTTTCGCAATTTTCTCTTGCCGCCCATTTGTTGACGATTTCTATTTCCATTGGTATATCGTATTGACCGCAACCTACCAACAACCTAAATGGTCGTTGTTGTTTGGGGTATTTATTTACAAGTTTTTGCAGCCCGGCAAGATATCTAAACGAGCTTTTTTTGAATTTAATATTGAGGTCGTAAAATTCCGACTGCGCGTCAACTGTGTATGCGGATATTTTTTTATTTGATTTGGCAAACCACTTGATAGAAAACAACGCTTTTAACATCATTTTCATCTGACCTTTTGAATTGGCTTTTTGCTTTGCAATATCAAAATTATTGATATCATAGCCGCCAAAGCATGCAAGAGACAATACTTTGTCGGGGTACTTGTTTGCAAAGTCCTGTATAAATACCGCCCCCAACGACACTCCTACGAAATGGGCGGCGGATATCTCGTGTTTTTGGAATATCGCGTCTATCCAATCTGACATCTTTTCTACGCCGTCGCCTTTTCTTGCGCGGAGGGAATTGCCGTGTCCCAAAATATCAATAGCAAGCAAATTATATTTGCCTGAAAAGTATTCAAACTGTCTTTCAAACATCCTATGGTCGACAAAGGCTGCGTGAAGAAAAACAAGCCACTCTTTGTTTGCGGTGTCGCCGACATAATATGCAATAGGTGAATTACCTAGATATAAATTTTCCATTTGATACTCCTATATTTCTGATATTAACACTTTTGCTAGACTCAGTCAACTTATCGTTTAAGCTTGCTATATTATAATATGAAAGGTCAAAGAATATAAGATTTCACGCTTTGATTTTTGCAGAAGCAATATACGGTTTTGCTGTGAAAAATTTGAATATAATAATTGACAGATATATAATAAGGTGCTAATATAATGCCGTAAGGAGAGCAATATATGAAAAAGTTACGCAGAATGTCTTTGATATTTTTGATACCGTTTATTACGGGATTTATTCTATTGTTTTTTTCGGGTCCGTCGCGTCCTGAAATGATGAAAGCAGGCGAGATCTTAGTGGGACTTGTAGGTCCGATATTGATGGCTTTGGTAGTCATAATTGGAATTATAATGCTTGTGAAAGGAAAGATAAATCTTCAAGAAGGCAAGGAGAGCAATAAGGTTGACGAAGACGTAGAAAATTTGATAAACGATATCAAGCCTATCGAAGAGGACGGCGAAGAAGCCGACGCAGGCAGCGAAGGGTGGAGCAGAAGGGACGAGGAAGAGTTGATAAACGATATCAACAATTCAAATTATTATGAAAATAAATTGAACAATGCGAAATTTTCCGCTAGGCACGCGGCTAATAATTATAAAAATACGTCGACCAAGGGAAAGGTATTCGGCACGTTGTTTTTAGTTTTGATTCTCGCGGACGTTGTGCTTGCAATTATATTTTTCTATTTTAATATAATCATAGGCGCATTGATATGTATAGGAGTTTTTGCGGCTGCGATATTGACGTCTATGATAGTAGTGAAGACGGCAGAACGCAGATCGCTGAAATTTGACGTAAACAAATTAAATGATACAAGAATTTATTGCGGAGAAGTAAAAGCATGTATGTTATCCAGCAGCACTAGCGTGGGTGACAGCGATCGCGGTCATTCAAGAATAACGGGCGTAGTATACAGAGTAATCGTTGAGTATGAAGGCAATAGTTATACTGCATTTTCAAGAGATTTTTACGAAAACGGAGAAAAAGTTAGGTTTGCTATTTTAGGTAAGAATAGGGCAGGTATATTGACGGGAGACTTTGGCAAAGAAGATCAAGGCGAAGAGGACGAAATCTAAACGTTTTATTTGAAAAATATAAATAAGCTTTGTCATTATCGGCAAGGCTTATTTTTTTCTTATAAGATCTAAATTGTTTAAAAAATCTGATAGATCTATTGACATACGAACTGAGATATTTTATAATTACTTATGTTATATAACAAGTGTAATTATATGGAGATACAATGCCAAAACAGACGGTAGACAGACAGGAGATATTGGATATTGCGTTGCAGATGACAAGAGAAGACGGCTTTGAGAGCGTCAACGCAAGGAGCGTTGCAAGACGCATGGGGTACTCAGTGCAGCCGATATACAGTTATTTCAGCAATATGGATTCGCTGAAAGAGGCGGTATACGGAGCGGCAATGGGCTTTTATAATAAGTTCATATATTCCCGTGTGGACGGCGATAGGATATTGGAGAGCATGGCAAAAGCCAACGTCGCGTTTGCCAAATATGAAAAAAATTTATTTAGGCTGCTTTTCTTGCAGAAGTTGAATGGTCTCAACAGCTTTGACGACATATACGAGTGGATGGGAGACAAGCAGGCGAGCGAGCAGTTGGCGGACAAGCTTGCGCTGCCTATCGAAAAGATAAAAGATGTTTATATAATGCTTATCGTGTTTACGCACGGGGTGGCAACAATGATCGCAACAGGCGGTGCAAATATATCCGACGAAGAATGCGCTGCAATACTTGAAAGAGCATACTACGCATTTATAAAATCATAGGAGAGGAAAATGGATACTAAAAAAATATTAGATTATCTTACTGAACTTGCAGCAAACAACGACCGGGAATGGTATCACGCGCATAAAAAAGAATATAAAGACGCCAACGAGCAATTTGAGATATTGATTCAAAGGCTTATCGACGGTATAGGCACGTTTGATAACAGCGTAGTTGGCAATATCCCAAAAGAACTTACTTTCAAACTTGTGCGCGACACGAGGTTTAGTCATGATAAATCGCCTTACAACCCCTCGTTTAGGGCGCATATATCTTCGATGGGAAAACTGCCGATACCCGTGGGATATTACATAATGATAAAGCCGGGCGGCGGCACGTTCCTTGGCGGCGGACTTTTTGCGGATATGTTTGCAAACGCAACCAAAATGGTGCGCGACTATATATCTCAGCATCTGGACGAATGGAACAGTATTATAAACGACGCGCAGTTTAAAAAATATTTTGAGGTAAAGGGAGCGGCGTTGAAGAACGTGCCGATCGGATATGACAAAGACCATAAATGTGCCCAATATCTCAAATTCAAATCTTGGTATTTAGAGTACGCTGTGGCAGATGAGCAAGTTGCGGACGGAGAAGACTTCTTGACAAAGGCAATAGAGGTATTTAAGGTAATGAAACCTTTCAACGACTATCTCAACAATGCGTTGAAGGATTTTGTAATGCCTACGAGATAAAGCGGACAGCCGTTAAATTCTTTTCTTTGCGCTTTTTGGCTATAAACGCGCCTATTTTGATTTGCTCCATATTCTCGCCTCCCACATTTAAATTGCAAACTTATTATACACTGATATTTTAAAGTTTTACACCCCCTGTCGGTAGATTTTGGATAGAATTATATTTTTGAGAGATATTAAACTTGCCGAAGATACAATATGATTTCTAAAAAAATATGTAATTTTTATAATAATATGCTATATATACTCATATTATAAATATGTAAAAATTAGGTTATAAAAATATTGACATTTATTTTACATGGTGCTAGAATAAAGAAAAAACGAGGTGTATAAAAATGACTATGAAGGCAAAAGATATCAGACAGTTTGCTTGGCAAAGTCTTAGTGGCAAGTGGGGCGTATGCGTTGTCATATTCCTTATTTATGATTTGATAATGGGCGCATGTTCAGGTTTGTCTATGTACGTAATAGGCGCAGTTGCGTTATTGCTTGTTACTGGACCGTTGACGTTGGGTACGGCAAAGGTGTCTTTGCAAGTCGTCAAAGGCGAAAAGCCTGAAATAGCGACGTTGTTTGACGGATTTAAGGACTTTACGAGAACAGTCGTATTGGCAATCACCAACGAATTGCTTATATTCGCATGGTCTTTGCTCTTTGTCATACCGGGAATTATCAAGGCTTATGCTTATTCAATGAGCTATTACGTATTGCTTGACAATCCTAATTTGACAGCCAACGAGGCAAGAAAGAAGTCTATGGAGTTGATGAGCGGCAACAAATGGCGTTTGTTCTGCTTGCAATTCAGCTTTATCGGCTGGTACTTGCTGAGCATGTTGACGTTTGGAATACTCTTATTCTGGGTAGTTCCGTATATGAACGTAGCGACCGCTAAATTTTACGTAGAACTTCTTCCGGAAGAAGAGAAGATTGCAAGTGTTGTCGGCGACGGCGAAGTAGTCGATATAGACGCGGACGTAGACGCTAAGTTTGACGACGCCGGCGCAAACGACGTAGAGCCTTTTGCCGGCGAGGAGAATGCAAAACAAGATTTTGACTCTTCCAACGACTAAGAATTAAAATAATATAATTCAAATAAACAAAATATACGTCGACAGCGGCGTATATTTTGTTTATCACGGTGTGAAATAAGAATATATAAAAGTCTGTCTGTTTCTGTTGCATTGCGTATATTTTTACGATTTAAAAACTCTCGTATGATACGGGAGCTTTTTGTCAGTTAATAATTGGGAAAGAATTTTTAGCAATTATTTTTTAAGACGAGTATTCCCAATATGCTTTTTGTATGTTAAAATATTATCAAAGAGGTGTATTATAATGTACGACGTAGCGATAATCGACGACGAGCGAGAACTTGCAATTACGATAGAGAAATATTTTTCAATGTTTGGGTTGTCGGCAAAAGTCGGATACGGCGCCGAGGCGATAGGCGAACTTGAAGAGGATATCAAAGTCGTCCTTTTGGACGTCAATCTCGGTATGTCGTGCGGATTTGACTTGATAGCGCAAATAAAGATCAAATGTCCGCACGCCAAGGTATTGCTTATCTCGGCAAGGTCTGAGGAGAGAGATATGATAAAGGGCTATTATATGGGCGCAGACGACTATATCACCAAGCCTTTTTCTTTGAAAGTGCTGCTTTTAAAAGTGCGCAACTTGATTTCATCTACGAGCGTTGCAGTCGAGACGTATAGAGATCTGCAAGTCGACGTCAACGCTATGACCGTCAAGAAGGACGGAGAAATTATCAAACTTAAAAATATGGAATTCAAATTGTTTTACTATCTCTTTTGCAATCGTGGCAAGGTGCTTGATAAAGACGATATTATCCGTGCGGTATGGGGCGAGGGATATTATACGGACAACACGCTCAACGTGCATATCCGCAGGATAAGAGAAAAGTTGGAGAAAAATCACGGACAATATATCGAGACGGTGTGGGGGATTGGATACAAGTTTGAATGACGTTTGCCAAATTTGCAATACAGAGGGATCATATGAAAAAGTTTATTATAGGGGCGACTTTGCTCTTTGCCGTTTTGGCAGTTTTGTGCATAGGCGTCGGATTGGGATTTGATAGGGAAAAAATCGACAACGCATATATCAACGAGGTGCTGAGAAGTCTTGAAGCGGGAGGTCAGCCCAGCGAAAAGAAGTATGATTACACACTTTTTGACAGCAGCGGCAATGTGCTGTATTCCTCTGTCGAAGTGCCCGATATGTCGTATGACGGGCGAGTAAGCAGGGCGATTTGCGACGGCGACGTACTCGTAGATTACGGCGAAAACAAAGTTGTGTTTTACGTAGGCGCGGGAGAGAGTTTTAAGGTTATGCGCAATACGTTTATTATTTTTATTTCGATTGCGATAGTCATCGTCGCGCTATTCTTTTCAATTTGTTCCTATCATCTTTATGCGCGTACCGTAAAGCCGTTTGGCAAACTCAAAGATTTTGCAGACGAGATAGCAAAGGGCAATTTGGATATGCCGTTGAGGCTTGACAGATACAATTCTTTCGGCGCGTTTGGCGAGGCGTTTGACATAATGCGCAACAATCTCAAAGAAAGCCGTCTGGCAGAACAGCGCGCCGCTGTGGAAAAGCGCAAGCTTATGCAGGAGATAGGGCATGAACTCAAAACTCCGCTGGCAAGCATAAAGGCGGTCGCCGAATACGGACAAGCCTCAACAGGCGACGACAGCTTTGACGTCATTCTTGACAAGGCAAATGCAATAGACTCGCTTGTCAACGATTTTTATCATATCACGCTTGAAGAAGAGGGACGGTTGGATATCTATCTCACCCGCCATTCAAGCGGTGATCTTGCCAAGTTGATAGCGGCTTGCGATTACAACGGCAGGTGCAAAATAACGGCGTGTGAGGAATGCTTTTTGCTTTACGATAAGTTGCGTATGTCGCAAGTGATAGATAATATAATCGCCAATTCCTATAAATACGCCGACACAGATATGGCTGTCGACATGAATCTAAAAGACGGCAGGTTGAGGGTATGTATAAGAGATAGCGGCGAGGGCGTACTGCTGGAACAGCTTAGTTTTGTCATGGACAGATTTTATAGGGGAAGTAAGACGCAGGAAAAACTCGGACAGGGGCTGGGATTGCATATATGCAGAAAGTTGATAATGCGTATGGGCGGAGAACTCAGATGTTTCAACGACGACGGCTTTGTTGTGGAAATAACATTGCCCGTGCTGGAAAGAAACAGTTAAGAAAAGTAAGATTGACGACAAATTTTAATACTTAAAATAATGGTATTATGTGAATGACGGAAGTCAAAGGAGTGAATCATGCAGGACAATAAAGATAATTTCGTTATTCGCACAGAGGGACTATGCAAGACCTTTTCCATTGGCGGAGTGCAGCAGCACGTGCTCAACAATCTCGACATGGAAGTCATCGAGGGTGACTTTACAGTGATAATGGGCAACAGCGGATCGGGCAAATCCACTCTGCTCTATGCGCTGTCGGGTATGGACAGACCCACTCTCGGCAAAATAACGTTTGGCGGTCAAATAATCACAGACCTTTCCAACGACAGGCTTGCCAAGTTCAGGCGCGCCAATTGCGGCTTTATATTCCAAGAGGTATTTCTCAACGACAACATTTCGATAATGGACAATATCCTTGCCTCCGGTTATCTGTCTGGGAAAAACAGAAAGCTTGTATATGCCGACGCTTGCGACAAGCTCTCGCAAGTGGGAATAGAGAAGGAGATGTATCGCAAGTTTCCATCTCAAATGTCGGGCGGAGAGTTGCAGAGAGTGGGACTTGTGAGGGCTATGATCAACGATCCCAGAGTGATATTTGCAGACGAGCCGACGGGCGCGCTCAATTCGGCAAATTCTATCGCGGTGCTCGACATAATGAACAAGATGCACGAGGACGGCAAGAGCTTGATAATGGTCACCCACGATATGAAGAGCGCGGTGCGAGGCAACAGGGTACTGTATCTCAAAGACGGTGTGATACTCAACGAGATAAATCTCGGCAGGTATGACAAGGACAGCGAAAAGCACAGGTTGGAGCTTCTCAAAGACTTTCTTGAAGAAATGGGGTGGTAGTATGTGGAGCATAGTAAAATCGCATTTTCATAAGGGAAAGACGGGCTTTTTTATCACAGGTTTGTTTATAGTGCTGTCGGTGCTGATGATGACGGTGGGGCTGTCGATATGTTTTGGCATAGATACGCTATATCAAAAGGCAAAACTCTTGTCCAATTCGGCGGATTGCTACGGATGTATATATGAGGCTGCCGGCGGCGAATCGCAAGCAATGTTAGAGAATTTGCTTAAAGAAAAAGATTATGTCGAGAAGTATGACGTGCAAGACGTTTATTATCTTCAAAAAGAAGACGGCGAAAACGTCGACAAGCGATTGGAATTTTATAATGCCGGCGGTGCAAACATGTATTGCGATTCTTGGGTCGCATATAATGTTGATGACGCAAGCAACGTGTTTAGACCTCATATCCGCGACACGGTGGAAAAGGAAGGATATAAGTTTTACGTCACAGGCAATTTGGTTGCTGCCAGCATTATGAAAGTCGGAGACGGAGCGAGGCTTGTCATAGGCGGTAAGACTTATTCGGGATATATTGCAGGCATATACGATGATATGACAAAGATATACGATACGGCAAACGTATATATCGACGGCGAACTTTATAAAGAGATCGCCAAGCTGTCGGAAGGCGACGGTAGGATAACAAAGGAATACAATATCAATATCAGAATCGATTGCGATAATGAGAAGAAGAGCTACGCGCTGCAAAGGCAGCTTGTCGAAGAGATGACGGAAGCGATGATACAGTTTAATGTTGACAGACTCAAAGAAAATCCTTTTGCTCCAATTATAGAAAGCCGCTTTAATACGCGAGAAGCATTTACCAACGGCACCAAGTCGTTTATATTGTTGCTTGGCACCGCGCTTGTAGCGTTTTCAATAATAGTTGCCGTGATAGTGGCGATAGTAATTGGCTTTTTGGTGAGGTCGAGCGTACTCGACGAAGTGCGCAACTTGGGCGTATTAAAGTCGCTCGGATACACAACGGGGCAGTTGAGACTGAGCTATCTGGCGATATACGGAGTGATAGGCGCGGTATGCTTGATGATAGGCGTTATTCTCGGCATAGGTCTTATGCCTGCGTTTGTCAACGTGGTCACAGGCATGGCGCGGTTGGATTGCTCTAAGGCGATAGGCGTCAACGTAGGCGGAGTGTTTGCGGCAGTGACATTTATCGTTGCGGTAGCCGCGGCGGTAGTGCATATATCGACGTCAAAGGTCAAGAGCATTACGCCTATTTCCGCGATGCGCAACAATATCGAGACGCACACGTTCCGTCGCAACCGTGCTCCGCTCGACAATTCAAAGATATCGCTCAACGCGCATCTTGGAGTAAAGAGCGTCGTCGGCGAAGTTCACAGAAGCGTGATGGTGGTCGCGATAGTGCTTATAATGTCGCTGCTGTGCAGTTTTGTCAGCGTAGTTTATTACAATCTAAAAGTCGATCAGACGGCGATAATAAATATGTCGGCGATAGAAAAAGCTGATTTTTATATAAACTTTGAGAACGAAGAAAAGTCGCATTATTTTGACGCGATACACAATATGGACGGCTTTGAGGGCGACGTGCTTTATATGAGAGCAGGTTTGAGCGTCGACGACGAATTTGCTATAATGCAGCTGTTTGAAAACTTTGACCATATGCGCACCAAGCTTGTCTACAAAGGCAGATATCCCAAGTATGCCAACGAAGTGTTGATAGACTACGTATACGCCAAAGAAAAGGGTTATCAAATAGGCGACAGCGTGACTTTGCATATGGAGAGGGATGAACTTGAAAGCGACAAGAGCTGTGTGATAGTGGGATATTTTCAAAACTTGGTAGATTACTGCAAAATAATAGGTTTTTTAGATATCTTGGACGAACTCTATGATTTTGAAAACCTAGAAGACGAAATATATACTCAACACCTTATATATTTTGAAAAAGGCAAAGCGCCTAGCAATCAAGAACTTTCAAGTATGCTTTGGGCGATAGACGGCAACGTCAAGTTCCACGGTTTTAAATCGGGCGAATTCTATATCGGCAGTATGTTTTTAAACACTGTGGAGACGGCGGCGGACGCGGTGATGAGCGTGTTCTTTTCGATAACGGCGATAGTGATAGCTCTTCTACTTGTTATGCTTATCAAGCTCAAACTTTTGAGGGAGCGGCGTAACTATGCCGTGTATAAGGCTTTGGGATTCACAAGTCTGGGCATTATGTTGCAGATAGTTACGGCAATGCTCTTGCTGGGTATTTTGGGAAGCGCGGCGGGTGCATTGACTGGCGCGCTGACAACTTCGCCGATACTCTCCATGTTTGGCAAATACATAGGTGCAGGACATTTTGACTTTATCGTGCCTTGGGGTTATATCGCAGGCGTTGTGCTATTCATAGCCATTCTGATATGTGCGGTATCAATGCTGTGCGCGATACCTGTGCGCAGGATAGCTCCGGCGTCGCTTTTGAGGGAGCGAGGATAGTGAATATAAGCCCCGATACAATTACGGGGCTTATATTTTAGTTTATATCGATATATCTTATACGTTTAGAGTAAATTTATGTAAAAAAATACTTTTTAAATTTTTGTCTTTACAAAGCCTTTTCAATGTGTTAGAATTATTATATTGTTGATAAAAATATTATAGGAAAGGATTATTATGGGAAAGATTTCTGGCGCAGTTAAGTCCGTATTTGGCGCAGTCAAAGGATTTTTTGTGCATTGGAACAGACCTGCCGAAGGTAAGTACGTACCCTCCAAAGAAGTAGTAGCATACTCCGTCGGCGGCATGGGCGTACAGTTTATGGCAGTCATTTGCAACAACGTCATATTGGCGTCGACTTGCATATTGTTGGGCTCTATTTACAACATGAAGCCGACTACGCTTGCGATTTTGAGTTTTATCAACGCAGGCGTCACTATTGTTATGCAGCCTCTTAAATCGTGGCTTATCGACAATACCCCCGGTGGAAAGGGTAAAGCCAGACCGTGGCTTTTGTGGCTGTCGATACCAAGCGCTGTGTTGCTTACCGCATTGGCGTTTATGGATCCGGGCTGGAATCCGACAACGATGGCAATAGTGGTGGGAATACTGTTTACGATAATGAATTTTGTATATCAATTCTATCTCGGACAGTATACTATGCTCGCTCAGCTGATAAGCCCCAATACTCAGGAGAGGGCCAACATCATTTCCATATCGTCGCTTGTATATTCATTGGCGCCGACAATCACGGGCGCACTTTTCCCGTTGATAGCAGAGTTGTTCACCAACGGACAGTTAGACCATGATTTCTACCGTACGATATTCCCGATATTCACAGTGCTGGGCGTGTTGTTTACTTTAATAGCATATTTCGGTACGAAAGAGAGAGTTATCGTGCCGAAGAATTACGAGAAAAAAGTCAAGTTCTGGGACGCTATGAGCAAAATTGTCCGTAATAAATATATGTGGATACTCAATATCACGACTTGGTTCCAATTCGGCAGAGCCGCTGTCACAGGCGTGCTTATGTGGATATATATTTATATATTGCAAAACGCAGGAGCGCAGGCGGTGCTTTCGCTCGTCATGGGTACGGCTTCGGGTATCGGTATGTTTATGGCGCCGTTTATGATAAAATTCTTCGGCAAGCGCAACGTAGCAATATTCAGCAATCTCATTATGTGCGCAGCTTCGATACCGCTTATCTTCTTCCCGAGTAATCTCGTGTTGTTGTTTGTATCGACTTACATAGTATTCTGGGGCGCGGCAGTGCAGATTATTTCTCAGCCTGCAATGAACGCGGACGCACTCGACTATCAGCAGTATAAGACGGGCGACAGATACGAGGGTATGTCGGGCAACCTCGGTATGATAGGACAGATAATCGCGCTCGGCACAGGCTTTATAATACCTGCGATATATGAGATAAACGGACTTTTGGACGATTACGACATACTCTATGACCCTGCTTTGAGAGCTCCTCTCTTCCGTACGCTGGCGATAGTAGCGTCTATATTCGCAGTGCTTTGCGCAGCACCGTTCTTCTTCTGGGATCTCAATGAGAAGAAACATAGGAAGATGATAGAAGAGCTCAAAGAGAGAGCCGCTAAGGAAAATATCCTCAACGGATATGAGCACGAGTCGGTGCTTTCTTCCGGCGAGAACTTCGACGGTACCGATTCTTCCGAAGTAGAGGCAAAGTTCGAGAGCGAGCACAAAGACAGCAGCGAGTCGCTGGTGGACGAATTGACAACTGACGAATCTTTGCTTGGCAAAGACAAGTCTGAGGAGGATGAAGTATGAGAAAGAAAGTAATAGTTGTTTTATTGATAGCGATATTGGCGATTTCAAGCATACTTTCATTGGCTGGCTGTACTTCTAAGGTAGAAGAACAAGCCGCATGGGAAGCATACGAGAAGGCTATGGCAAATAGCGCGGAGCATTTGCAAAACAACGGCAGTTATTTTATCAAATACCGCTACAACGGTCAAAATTCCAAGGGTGAAAAAGCAGTCGTTACGCAAAAGCTCAACGTAGTATACGGCAATTCAAATATCAAAGATTGGAATGACTTCGTAGTCGTCGATAAGGGCGTGGAGAAGGCTGCAAGATATACGACGGATTATTTGAATACTTATTTCGGTTATTCTTTAAAATCCGGCGTTAAGGCAAAAAATGCCAAGAGAGAAGACTATGCGCTTGGATATTTTAATATGAAAGGCGAATTTTCCAACAGCGAAAACGTAGAAGACTTTTTTAATTTGGAAGCAGGCACCTCATACAACGGCAATGAGATAAACGCCGATACCGAAATAAAGAAATATACGCTTGCATACGCGCTTGGCACTTTGGACGGTATCAATAGAGAAAGCACTGACTTGCTCTCGGCAGAGAAGAGAGGCAACGTCTTGACTTTGAAATTAAAAGTAAAGGCAGAGGGATTGTTTTACAGCAATTACAATCAAGACAGCAACTGCTTGGTAGTGAGAATCACGCTCAACAGAATTTCTAAGATAAGCAGCGCGGACGACAGCCTACCTATCTACTTTATCAACTATGCCGGACCAAAGCTTACGCTTGCATCGTATGACGCGAAAAAATCCTAATTAAAAACGATATAAAAAATCAGGGAGTTTATTGCAAGCTCCCTGATTTTTTATTTGAATTTTAAAGCGCTACTGCAAAACCGACTATTGCCATTACCACATATATGATTATGCAGGCAAATACCAGGGCCTTAAACCATTGCTTCTTTCCTCTTGCATAGTAGTATGCCGAAAGACATACCGCAATGCCAAGCGTGATATCCTTGATAAGATTGAGTATGCCCATAGCTCTTCCGCCGTTTACGTCGAGAAGTTGCAAAATCATATTGACAAAAAAGATTATTATCGCCAATACTATCGCAACGCAAGCGCATACGCCGATAAGTGCGCTCATGTTTGCTCTTACAGATCTGTCTTCTACTTTTTTAGCAGTTGATTTCTTCTTAGCCATATATCAAAGCCTCCTATTATTTTTTCAAAGTTTATCACATTTAGTGGGATATTTCAACAATATTGATAGATTTTTTTAAAAGCTGATATAATAAAAAGTCGAAGATGTTGCTTTAAGGCATTTCGACCGAAGCGATAGCGTAGCGGAGAAATCTCATCCTTAAGAATGTTCAATTCGATTAGATATCTCGACTACGCTCGATATGACCGCAAGTTGCTTACAGTATAGCAAAAACTGGTCATTTCGACCGAAGCGGAGAAATCTCATCCTTATGAATATAAGATGTAATCGTCATTGACGCTCGCACAAGACGCACTTGCTTGCTCGCTATGCCGTCGCTTACGCTCCTTACGACCGAAACGAAGTGAAGCGGAGAAATCTCGTCGAACTGGGGAAAGTATTATATTTTCAAATTACAAAAAAAGGACGGCGTGCCGTCCCTAGTTTATATATTTTTATTTCAATCGTTGTAGCTGTCGTTCTTAGGCTCTCCGATATATTCTTTTGGAGAAATGCCCACGCATTTTTTAAATACTCTTGAAAAATACAGCTGGTCATTAAATCCGCATCTCTCGGCAATTTCATAAATTTTGAGATTGTTGATACTTCTTGATACCAGCAGTTTTTGCGCCGCGTTGATACGCGTTTGGTTGAGAAATTGAAGTGGAGAAACGCCCTTTTCTTTGATAAACTGTCTGCGCACGTAATCTTTTGACAAATCAAATTCGCTGTATATAGAATCTATCGAGAAATTGGCGTCTGAATAGTTTTCGATAATAGCGTTGGCGATCAGTTCTATATGTTGGCTGGCTTTCAAAGACCCGTCGAATTGCGTAATAAAGCCAAGTATGAGGTCCGTAAATGACATAATAATATTTGACGAACATCCAGACATTGCAGAGAAGTGTCTATAACACATATTCATCGTAGTAAACAGGTCCTTTTGTTGGTTGTCGCTGACGACTATTGCGCCTTTGAAAGTCGGCGACCAGCCTGCGACTGTCATATGAATATTCTTAAAACCCGTCTGCGAAGTGTTGCTATGTAGGGTATTTGGCGGAATAACCACGATTTCATTCTGATTATAGCTTAGTGACTTGGCGTTTTCAAATACGATTTTTCCACTGCCGCCCGTGCAGTATATCAACTCCCAATAGCTGTGTTTGTGTTGTTTTACGTCGTAAGTCTTGACATTTTTTCCTATGTAATTGATTATCGGCATAAAAAAACTCCCTTTTTTATCATTATAACTAAGTTCATTATAAACCTAAAAACCTATTTTGTCCATAATTTTAACGCAAAAAGAGTATTGTTTTTTTTGTCGTCGTATATTATAATATTTACACAATACAGCAAAATGCTTGCCAAATAAGTTTTGGCTTTATGAATTACGAAAAATCTAAGGCAGGCTTTTGGGTAGCATAAAAGTATGGTCGCTATATAAGAGGTGCAATATGAAGAAGTATGACGTATACAACAAGATAAAGAGCGAAGGCGTCGTGGTCGTCATCAGAGGCAACGACATTCAGGAGGCTTTGAGCACTGTGGGAGCTTGTTACAGAGGCGGTATTAAGGTGATAGAGGTCACCTTTACGTTGCCGAGAGCCGACGCATTGATAAAGATACTCAGCGAGAAGTATGCAAATTCCGATATGCTGATAGGCGCAGGCACCGTGCTTGACTCCGAGACTGCAAGAATAGCAATGCTTGCAGGGGCGCAATTCATAGTGTCGCCGTCTCTCAATATAGATACGATAAAGACGTGCAACAGATACGGCGTGCCGATAATGAGCGGAGTTATGACCCCCACCGAGGCGCAGACGGCAATGGAATACGGAGTCGACGTGCTCAAACTTTTCCCCGGCGACATTGCCAAGCCGGCAGGTCTCAAAGCTCTTAAAGGGCCCTTTCCGCATGCCAATATCATGCCGACGGGCGGCGTGAGCTTGGACAACGTCGAAGAATGGTTTAAGGCCGGCGCGTATGCCGTAGGCGCAGGCTCTTTCCTCACAAAGGACGCCAAGAGCGGCGACTTTGACAAGGTGGAGAAGACTTGCAGAGCATTTGTCGACAAGGTGCACTCTATTATCGGAGGTAAGAGATAATGGCAAAGATAGTGACTTTGGGCGAGATAATGATGAGATTGCAGCCCGTGGGATACAAGCGTTTTATGCAGGCAAAGTCGTTTGACGTCGAGTTTGGCGGCGGCGAGGCAAACGTGGCGGTATCCTTGGCGCAGTACGGCGAGGACGTGGCTTTTGTCACCAAATTGCCGCAAAACGCGATAGGCGATATGTGCGTAAAAGAACTCAAAGGCTGGGGAGTAGACGTCTCGCTGATAGTGCGCGGCGGCAGCAGGATGGGCATATATTTCTGCGAAAAAGGCTCTTCGCAACGCGGCAGCAACGTCATATACGACAGAGCCGGCAGCGCGATAGCAGAGGTCGGAGACACCGACTTTGACGTCGACAAGATACTTGACGGAGTCAAATGGCTGCATTGGACGGGTATTACACCTGCAATATCCGACGCTATGGCGGAGCAAACCGAGAAGATATTAAAAGCAGCAAAGCAAAAGGGAGTTACGGTATCTTGCGACTTGAATTACAGAAAAAAACTTTGGAGCAAGCAAAAGGCCTGTCAAGTGATGGGCGAGCTTGTAAAATATGTCGACGTGCTTATCTCCAACGAGGAGGACAGTAAGGACGTCTTCGGCATAGAGGCGCAGGACACGGATATCAACTCGGGCGTTTTGTCCTCCAAGGGATATGCAGACATAGGCAGACAGCTTATGGATAAGTTCCCCAATATCAAATACGTCGCCTTTACGCTGCGAGAGTCTATATCGGCGTCGCGCAACGGTTGGTCGGCGATACTTATCGACGGCAAAGAGGTGCATACGTCTAAAAAATATATGATAGACATAGTCGACAGAGTCGGCGGCGGAGATAGCTTTGGCGCAGGACTTATATACGGATTTATGCACGGTATGTCCATGCAGGATACGATAGAATTTGCAGTCGCCGCTTCTTGTCTCAAACACAGCGTTGAGGGCGATTTTAATATAGCAAGCGTCGACGAAGTAAAAAAACTCGCGGGAGGTGACGGCAGTGGCAGAGTTCAAAGGTAGAGTCGATCTGCTCAAAAACAGATTTGCAGGCAAACTTTATGCCGAGGTTAAAAATCTGCCTATAATAGATTATCACTGTCATTTGTCACCCAAAGAGATTTACGACGACAGACAGTTTACTGACATCGGAGAGATGTGGCTTGGCGGCGACCATTATAAATGGCGTCTCATGCGAGCAGTGGGCGTTGACGAGAAATATATCACGGGCGACGCGTCGTCGTGGGAAAAGTTTTATCAATTTGCCAAAGTAGTCGGCACGGCGTACGGCAATCCGATAAGAGATTGGTGTTCGATGGAATTAAGCTTCTTTTTCGGCATAGACGCGCCTCTCAACGAGAGCAACGCAAAGGAGATATGGGATAGAGCCAACAAGGTCATTTTGTCTCAAAAGCTTTCGCCGAGAAAACTAATTCAGATGGCAAACGTAGAGTATATTGCCACCACCGACGATATGTGCGACGATTTGAGTTATCACGATCTCATCGCCAATCAAAACAAGATAAAGGCAAAGGTCGTGCCTTCGTTCAGAGTCGACAATCTGATATTGATAAAAGATAAAAACTATAAATTTTATATAGAAAGGCTGTCTATGGCAAGCGGCATTAAGGTGGACGGTTTGGATAGCCTTGAAGAGGCGATAGTCAAGAGATTGGGCTACTTTGCGGCAAGAGGCTGCAAGTTTGCAGACGTGGGCGTAGAGGGCTTCCCCAAGAGCATTGCCGACAAGGAAAGCGCAGACGCTACATTTAAAAGACTGCTTGCAGGCGAGAGTGTGGACGATAGTGATTGCGACGGATTTTTGGGATATATATATGCGTTTTTGGCAAAACAGTATGCGCAGAAAGGCATCGTGATGCAGCTGCATCTTGCAGTCACGCGCAACAGTAATACTTTGATGTATGACAAGCTAGGCAGAGACAGCGGATTTGATTGCGTAGGCGATATGTTGGAAGTGAAATATATAAAGAATCTGCTTGATTGCGTCAACAGTGACGGAGGCTTGCCCAAGACGATAATATATACCCTCAATCCGACGATGTACTATCCGCTTGTCACGATGTGCGGAGCATTCGGCGATAGAGTGGTCATGGGTATAAGCTGGTGGTTTTGCGATCACAAGAGGGGAATGTACGAGAGCTTGCAGACGCTTGCAGAACTCAGTCACATTACCGCGCTTGTTGGTATGCTGACAGACAGCAGGAGTTTTCTTTCATATACAAGACACGACTATTACAGACAGATTGTCTGCGATTTTCTCGCGTCGTGTATGACGGATGAGAACGACGTTTATGCAATACAAGTCGCCAAGGCTTTGTGCTACGGCAACGCAAAAAAACTTGTGGAGGGTTGATATGAGTTTTAAGATGACATTCCGTTGGTATGGAGAGACAGACAAAGTTACGCTTGGTCACATCAGGCAGATACCTTGCGTCAGCGGTATAGTATCTGCGATATACGATACGCCTGTCGGCGAGGTATGGAGCAACGAGTCTATTGCGGCTATGAAAAGACAAATCGAGGACGCAGGACTTAAATTTGAGGTAGTCGAGAGCGTGCCTGTCCATGAGGACATAAAGCTTGGCAACGCAAATGCCAAGAAGCTTATCGAAAATTATAAAGAGAACGTCAGACGGCTCGGCAAAGCAGGCGTCAAGTGCATATGCTACAACTTTATGCCGGTATTCGATTGGCTGAGAAGCAATCTTGCCAAGCCTCTTGCCGACGGGTCTAATGCGCTGGCATACGACCATCAGACGGTGCTTGATCTCAATCCGCTGACAAGCGAGCTGTCGCTGCCGGGATGGGACGCAAGCTATACCAAAGACGGACTTAAAGATTTGCTAAATCAATATAAGGATATAGACGAAGAAAAACTGTGGGAAAATATGACGGTATTTCTCAAAGAAGTAATACCCGTCGCCGAGGAGAGCGGAGTAAAAATGGCAATACATCCCGACGATCCGCCATGGGGAATTTTCGGTTTGCCGAGAGTTATCACTTGCGAAGAAAACCTAAAAAGGTTTTTGTCGATAGTAGATTCTCCTGCCAACGGCGTGACGTTCTGCACAGGTTCTTTGGGCGTATCGCCATCAAACGATCTTGTCAGTATGATACACGCGTGCAAGGGCAGAATACCTTTTGTACATCTGCGCAATATCAAGATCACGGGCGACCGTTGCTTTGAAGAGAGCGGACATTTATCAAGCGAGGGAAGTCTTGATATGTACGGTATCGTTAAGGCGTTGCATGACGACGGCTTTGACGGCTACGTCAGACCTGACCACGGCAGAATGATATGGGGAGAGAGCGGAAGAGGCGGTTACGGACTCTATGACAGAGCGCTTGGCGCTATGTATCTCCAAGGAATAATAGAGGCGGTTGAGAAAGCCGACAGCAAATAATCAAACCTTAATTAAGTTGGATAAAATAAAGGAGCAGAGTTATGAAAGATAAGGTCATAGTCATTACGGGAGCAGGCGGAGTGCTTTGCTCGACGATAGCAAAGGCATACGCAAAGCAAGGCGCAAAGGTTGCGCTATTGGATTTGAAGTTGGAAAGCGCGCAGGCAGTAGCCGACGAGATAATAAAAGAGGGCGGAATTGCCAGGGCGTATGCTGTCAACTGTCTTGAAAAGTCTACTATGGAAGAGGCGAGAGTCAAGATAAATTCGCAGCTCGGCAAATGTGACATACTTGTCAACGGCGCAGGCGGCAATCATCCCAAGGGAACGACGACAAACGAATATTTCGACAGCGCCGACGTAGACGACGAGACCAAGATATCCTTCTTTGATCTTGATGAAAAGGGAGTTGATTTTGTATTCAAACTCAACTTTTTAGCGACGTTCCTCACTACTCAGGTCTTTGCCAAAGATATGATAGGCAGGGGCGGCAATATCATAAATATATCGAGTATGAACGCGTTCAGACCGCTGACAAAGATACCTGCATATTCAGGCGCAAAGGCAAGCGTATCCAACTTCACACAGTGGCTTGCGGTGCATTTTGCAGGCGAGGGCATAAGGGTCAACGCCATTGCTCCCGGCTTTTTTGTCACCAACCAAAACAGAGCTTTGCTCTTTGACGACAAGGGTAATCCCACTGCAAGGACGCAAAAGATATTGGCAGGCACGCCAATGAGGAGATTCGGCGAGGCAGAAGAGCTTATCGGCACGATGATGTGGCTGTCCGACAACGGGGCGTCGGGTTTTGTCACAGGCGTGGTCATTCCTATTGACGGCGGTTTTTCCGCATATTCGGGAGTGTAGGCGGCAGAGAAAATCTTATTTTCTTTGCAAGCGGATAAATAGCAACAAAACACAAAATTACAAAAAGGCAACGCAATGAGGATTTTTTCGACCAAGCTCCATATATTGCCCAAGGACAGCGAGACGCACGTCAGCGTGAATTTTGACGTGCCGCAGGGGTTGAAACGTCTTGAAGTGCGCACTGCGTATTCTCCAAAATACGAGTATGACTTAGATAGGTGCTTTAATTTGATAGAGAGCGGACTTGCAAGTCAGGACGCGGAGAAAAAATTCACTTTAAATGAAGTGCAGCGTTGCATACCGCTTGCCAACCACATTGCGTGGTCGCTGCATGACGGACAGAGGTGGCTGGGTACGGAGCATAGACACGCTCCCGACCAAAGGCATATCATAAGTGAGGATTTTTCGTCCAACGGATTTGTCAAGACGGCGGTCAACGGCGGCAGGTGGACTTTGACGGCAAGTATCAACGGGCTTGTGACGGAATATACCGACGTAATCGTCGAAGTGGACGGTTATGAAGAGAGTGCGGCGATAGAAGTTAGCTGTGAATATGGCAATGCCGATATAGTCAACAACAGCCGCGAGGGCGAGCGCAGTTGGCAAAGAGTGGAGATGCACTGTCATACCGTTGCTTCCGACGGAGATATGCAGCCGTTGCAGCTTGTGCAGAATGCTATAAAGAGAGACTACAAGGCGATATGTCTTACAGACCACAACACGACCAGCAACGTGGAAGAGACGAAGAAGTGGGGAGAGAAGTACGGACTTGTGGTATGCGGCGGCATTGAGTGGACGACTTTTTGGGGGCATATCACAGTAGTAGGCGGCAACAGCGATATCGAGTGGAAAGATATCACTCCCGCCAACATAAATGCAAAGATAATCCGCGCCCGTCAGCTTGGCGATATAGTGACAATCGCGCACCCCAAGCGTATAGGATCGCCGTTGTGTATGGGATGTCACAACAGGTTTAAGATAACGAATTGGGATTACGTGACGTCATACGAGGTATGGTCGCATTACGATCCCAACCTATCGCCCACCAACGATAAGGCAAAACGGGAATGGATAAGCCTGCTTGATAAAGGATACAGGATATGCGCGCTTTACGGTTACGATTGGCACGCGCCCGACGAAGGCGGACCGAGCTTTGCATACACCTATCTCGGAATAGACGGGATACTGTCGCAAGAGAGCGTGCTGCAAGCCGTTGAGTGGGGCAGAAGCTATATTACGATGGGATACGAAGTGGATATTTATCTTGACGACGGAACGCATAGATATCAGATAGGCGACGAGGTGAGCGTAGGAAGATATAAGCTAACCGTAAAGGCTAAAAGGTGCGGCGGCTATCAATATGACAGCAAATTGCAATATATCAACGTGAGAGGCAGTGCTTGTCAAGAGCTGACGCTCGACGTAACAGACGGCGAAGCAATCTGCGAGATATATCTCGATAAGAAAGGTTATATAAGGATTGAGGGCGTAGGGAAGATGAATGATAAAGACGCCGACGTCTTTATCGCAAGTCCTATATACGTAAAGGAGGAATGATATGATAACTGCACACGGAGGAGCTTTGGGCACCGGCAGAAATACGCAGGCGTATTTTGACAATATCGACAAATACCAAGCCGACGCGATAGAAGTCGACATATGGAAGAAGGGAGATTTGCTTTATCTATCCCACTTGCCGGCGTTGTTCTGCGCAAAGAAAAAACTCACGTTGAGATATGCCTTTGAGCTTGTCAAACAAAACGGGTTGTTGATAAACTGCGACGTCAAAATGAAAGGCATTGTCAAGGACGTAGTTGCGCTTGCAAAGCAAGTGGGCGTAGAAGATCAGTTGATATTCACAGGCAGCGTGAGACTTGAAGATTGCAAGTATATAGACTGCGGACAGGTGTGGTTTAATTCTATCGGTATAAAGTACGTCAAGCAGAACGTCAAGGCTATCAAGAATAAGCTCCAAAGCTATGACAATCCTCACTTTGCGGGAATCAACCTCAATTATACCAAGATGGACGTAGATTTTGTCAAAGAGTGCAACAAAGAGGGATTGAGACTCAGCGTGTGGAGAATAGATAAAATCGAGACTTTGGAAAAATACGGCAAGTTGATCAACGGCAATATCACCACCAACGAGCCTATAAGAGTGAGAGAATTTTTAGAAAATCGGTAATCGGGGGATTTTAAGAGGTAAAAAATTATGAAGAGCATTGCAGTAGTAGGCATAGGAAGAATGGGCGGCAGACATGCCCTTAATATTGCAAAAGGCGCGGTCAAGGGAGGCAAGCTTGTTGCCGTATGCGACCTTGATAAAGAAAAGCTCAACAACTTTGCGGCAAAGCATAAAGTAGCGGCGTACACGGATATTCAAGATATGCTTTCAAAGGAAAATCTTGACGGCGTGATAGTCGCCACTCCGCACTATTCCCACGTGGGCATTGCCAAGGCTTGCGTGGAAAAGGGCGTCAGCGTGTTGGTAGAAAAGCCTATCAGCGTGACGGTCGAAGAGGCAAAAGAGCTTATAGACGCGCTTGACAAAAGACCTGAGGTCATAGGCGCTATGATGTTCAATCAACGCACCAACAGAATGTATAGCAAGGCGAGAGAACTCATCGAAAAGGGCGTCATAGGCAAGGTGCAGAGAGCCAACTTTATAGTGACCGATTGGTACCGTACGCAGTTTTATTACGACATGGGCGGTTGGCGCGCAAGTTGGTCGGGAGAGGGCGGCGGAACGCTTATAAATCAATGCGTGCATCAACTTGACATAATGCAGTGGCTGCTGGGAATGCCCAAGGCTATATTTGCAGACTGCAAGACAAAGGCGCGCAACATATCTACCGAAAACGACGTGACTGCAATCATGAGATACGACGATTTCAACTGCACGTTTACAGCCTCGACGCACGAGGTGCCTGGCACCAACAGATTTGAGATTGCCGGAGATAAGGGCAAGATAGTGATAGATAAGTTTAAGATGACCTATTATATCAATAAATACAGCGAAAGCCAAATCAACAGCGCGGCAAAACGCGATTACGGCAATCCAAAGGACAAGAAGAGCAAGAAGCATACGATAGGTTACGGCATACACAGACTTATCTATGACACTTTGTACGGACAGCAGGCGAGAGTGCTGAATAACTTTGTCAAGGCAATATCGCTTGGCGACAAGACAAAACTAATAGCGCAAGCGGACGAGGGGCTGAGGTGTCTCACTCTGATCAATGCAATGAATATGTCGTCTTGGCTTGACAGGGAGATAAAGCTGCCGCTGGACGATAAAGAATACGCGGCAATGCTGGCAAAGAAAATAGAGGAAGAGAAAAATTAAATTATGCGGAGGATGTATTATGTCAAACATTAAGATATCGGGTTTTTACGACGAAGTAAGCAGCGATTTAAAGACGCAGTTGGAGACTGTCAAAGCATACGGCGAGAGCTATATGTGTCCAAGAAAGATAAACGGTAAAAATATCGCCGATTATACTCTTGAAGAATTTCAAAAAGACGTCAAGCCTATGCTTGACGAATACGGAGTAAAATTCTCGTCGATAGGCTCGCCGATAGGCAAGATAGGGCTCAAAGACGACGCTAAATATAAAGAGCAGTGCAACAAACTTAAAGAGCTTGTCAAGATATGTCAGTTGATGGACTGCAAGTATATCCGTATGTTTTCATTCAGAGGTCTCAGCGGCAATTATGAAAAAGATTTTCCTATCGTCGTAGAGAAGATAAGAGGATATTTGGATATCGTCAAAGGCAGCGACGTGATACTTCTCCATGAGAATGAGAAGAGGATATGGGCGGACACTCCCGAGAGAGTGTTGCGACTTTATCAAGAGATAAACGATCCGCAGTTCCGGCTTTGTTTCGACGCGTCTAATTACGTGCAGTGCGGAGTAGACGTGCCAAGCGCATATCAAAAGCTCAAAGACGTGACCGTATATTATCACGTCAAGGACTGTGCAAAAGAGAAAGTCGAGGTGCCTGTCGGCATGGGCATAGGCGACTATGAGAATATGGTCAAAGATCTTGTCGAGAGGGGCTACGACGGCTTTATGACGTTGGAGCCGCACACGGGCAAATATGCCGACAACAAGGCGCTCTTCCACAGGATAGGTTGGTTGTTCTTCGGCATAGGCTTTGAACATATCAACAGGTGGCGTAAGATATTCCACGACATCGACAAGGCTAAGGGAGTGGGGCATACTCAGGAAATTACAAGACGTCAGATGATGGATTGGCAGTATTACGGATTAAAAGAAATGATAGCAAAAGCTGAGAAGGAGGCTTGAATATGAACAAGGTGAGATACGGCATTATAGGTATCGGCAAACAAGGCAGCAGATACGCGAGTCAGTTGTTTGCAGGTATGGACAAGAATGCAGTGCTGACGGCGGTATGCGACCGCAATGAAAAGAGAAGGAGCTGGGCGATAAGCAAGTTTGGCGACAAGGTCAAGGTTTTTGACACGCATGAAGATTTGCTTGACAGCGGTCTTATCGACGCGCTTATAATAGATACGCCGCACTACGAGCATCCTATTATCGCGCGCAAGGCGTTGGAGCGCAATATCAACGTGCTTTGCGACAAGCCGGCAGGCGTGTATACCAAGGCTGTGCGAGAGGTTGCGGAGTATGCAAAGACAGAAAGACCCGGCGTACGTTTTGGTTTGCTGTACAACCAAAGGACAAGCAAGGTCTATAAGGCGGCTAAGGAAATCATCGAATCGGGAGAGCTGGGCAATCTCAAAAGAATGGTATGGATAATCACTAATTGGTACAGACCGCAGGCGTATTATTCGCAGGGCGGATGGAGAGGCACTTGGGCAGGCGAAGGCGGCGGAGTGCTTATCAATCAGGATCCGCACCAGCTTGACTTGTTCACTTGGCTTGCAGGCAGCAAGATTGTCAGCGTCAACGCTATCGCAAGGACGGTTGGCAGACAGATAAACGTTGAGAACGACGTTACGGCTACCTGCGTATTTGACAACGGCGCAACGGGCGTATTTATCACCTCGACGCACGAGGCTCCCGGCACCAACCGTTTGGAGATATCGGGCGACGGCGGCAGGATAGTCATATCGGGCACCAACGACTTTAACATGAAGCTTGAATTTACCAAGCTCGAAACCTTGGAGCCTGAATTTTCCAAGACCAACACAGTCTTTATGGGCAAGCCAAAGACAAAGACGAAAAAGATTAAGTTTTTGCCTCACGAGGTGATTAAAGGATTTATGATAGACAAGGGGCAGCACATCAACGTGATACGCAATTTCACCAACGTGCTGACAGGCAAATCGGAAAAGCTTATCGGAGAGTATGAAGAGGGACTCAACGGATTGACTTTTTCCAATGCGATACATCTTTCCGCATGGCTGGGAAGGACGGTAAGTCCGCAGGAAGAGGACTTTGAAGATTTGTATTATCAAGAGCTTCAAAAGAGGATAGAAGACGAAAAGACACACAGCAACAAATAAATAATACGCCGTTCTCTGGCAAGGGGCTTATAGGACGGCGGAGAAGAGAAAATTATGGCACTAAAATATTCTGATATCGGCGAGATAATCGTCAACGACAAATTTCACAAAAAAGTAAATTTTGATGTGGCAAACAACCTTATCACGGCGCAATTCGACGGCAGAGGCGGCATATCCAAATACGCGGTAATGAATAAGTATTCGGTATTTTCCGCCTACTATTCGCTTTATTCTATCGACGGCGCGCCTATTGAATATATGAGCGACAAAGAGGTGAGGATGCTTGGCAAAAAGCAGGTGACTTCGTTCAGCGAAAAGGGAGCGGACATAGTCATTACTCAGTTCCTCGACACCAAGAGCAACTGTATATTCGTAGAAAACAAGGTCACCGCAACACGCGATTTGACTTTTAAGAACGTCGTCAACTTCGGCATAGATTTCGGCTCTTACGTTCAGCAGTTGCTTGCCAACAGGCTAAGCGTGGGCAACATTTCAAAAATAATCGGCGGACTTCTCAAAAAGCACAAAAAGAGCGTCGAAGAATATGAGGGTATGACGTATCTCAAAGGCGAAGTCATGGGCGATTTTTATATGGATATCGCGCTCAACTGCAAGGCTGTCGGATTGGAAAGCGAGAGAGGTTTTTACAATCAGTTTGCCTACGAAGGCACGCTTAAAGCGGGAGAGACGAGAAGATTTCGCTACGTTATAGGCGCAGGTACGCGAGGCGACTTTACATATTGCAATATAAAGAATGCTTTGAGAAATTTCGACAGCGCGTATGCCGATTGCCAAAGATACGGCGACGCTCTCAAATGTCCCGTCGCGCTTGATAGTGGATTTATGCAGGCATATTACAAGTCGCTTCTCAACGCTTCTCTTTCAAATTATAAAGAGCTTGGCAAGTTTAAAGGATTTTTGGCAGGCATAGTCTATCAATTCCCTGCAAGGACATATTACAGAGACGCATATTGGACGGTGCTCAGCGTACTTCCCGTCAGACCGGATTTGGTGCGCAATGAGATAATTACGCTTGCCGGCGGCATTAGCAAGAAGGGCGAGTGTCCCTCTGCCGTTAAATTCAATTTCAAGAATTATTGGGGCGACCATTACGATTCGCCGTCATTCTTTGTGCTCATGCTCTACGATTATTTGGTTCACACCAAGGATTTCTCTATACTTGACGTCAAGGTCAAGGCAGGTAAAGTCATAGACAGCGCCAATCTCGTATTGAGAAGGCTTATGAAAGAGACCGACGAGACGGGACTTTTGGTCAAGGGCGGAGATTACAACCGACGCGATTGGTGCGACAACGTATTCAGATCGACCTACGTTACCTATGACGAAGCCTTGTATGCGAGAGCGCTATTTGCTATGAGCGAGATATATAAGGTATGTTACAACGACGCGCAGAAGTCCGAAGAATATTTAAACAAATATAACGTAGTAGTCAATGCAATCAACGATATACTTTGGGATGAAGAAAAGGGCTGGTACGTCAACTATAAGAGCGACAAGTTTACAGAAGACAATCTCTCTATTGATACCGTAGTCATGGTGCTTTTCGGTTTGGCAAGCGAAGAACGCGCCGACAGAATGCTCAAAAATATGCAAGACCTTTTGGAAAGCAAAAACAACAAAGAGCAGGGCGCGGGTGATTTCGGTACGCTTTCCGTATATCCTTTCTACAAGAATACCCAAGACATCGTGCAGAAGTCGTCGCTTCCTTATTACTATCACAACGGCGGAGATTGGCCGTATCTGTCATGCGTATACGCTTATGCAAAGCTCATGAGAGGCATGGACTATATGTATCCGCTGACAAGGTGGTTTGAATTTAATGCCGAGAAGGGCAACTATACGCCTATCGAATTCTTTTCGCCTGTGCATCCGGACGGGTCTATGTTGCAGGCTTGGAGCAGCAGCGGCGCATTCGTGCTGAGCTATCCGCAAGGAGATTTTTTCACAAAGAAGTTGGAAAAATAAAAGGGTATATGCGCCTGATAGAGATTATTTGCAAATTTCGACTATATTGTATTGTAATATGATACGGCATTTGTTATAATAAAAAAATAAGGGATAAAATCGCAGCAAAAGGAGGAAAATTGAGTGGAAGAAAGTATTCAACAAGAGAGTGCGGCAGAAGTATTGCCTATACAGGAAGACGGCGGCGATAATTCGGCTAACGACCTTGCCAACAAAAAGTATCTCAAAAAGAGAGATTACATATTCTTTTCATTGGCGCAGTTTGCGTCCAGCGCAGTCACGGGACTTGTGCAGGGCTATTTGCTGTTCTTCTATACCGTGTGCGTAGGCATATCGCCTGCGGCAGTCGGCACCATGTTTTTGGTGTCAAAGATTTTTGACGGACTTAACGACCCGATAATGGGCGTCATCGTCGACCGTACTAGGACAAAGTGGGGCAAAATGCGTCCTTATCTGTTTGGCGCGGCGATACCTTGGGGTATCTTGACGATCATAATGTTTATGCCCGGCATATATACAAGTATGAACGGCGCAGGCAAAGTCGCGTTTATGTGGATAACATATCTGTTGTATTCGATATTGGGTACCGCAGTCGGCGTACCGCTCAACGGATTGCCGGCAGTAGCGTCTCCAAACACAGACGAGAGAGCAAAGATAATATCCATAAGCCGTATTTTAGGAAGCATAGGCGAGCAGTCGGCATTGGTGCTTTTGACGCTCTTCCTGATAATCACGCAAGACAACTATCCGAGTTCTTATATGCTCATGGCATTGATAATAGGCATCTTGGGACCGCTGTTTATGGTGCTCGGCGCAAAGTTTGTCAAGGAGAGATTGGAGCCGACTTCGCGTACTCCCAACGTACTCGAAGGATTTAAATATCTTTTCAAAAACAAGCAATTCTTGCTTTTGATATGTTCCAACTTGCTGACATTTTTCCGCAACTTCGTATCGGCGATGATAATCTACGTCGTATCGTATATTTACGCCAACGGCTCGTTGCAGATAATATTCTCGCTGCCGGGAGCCGTCGCGTCTATGATAGGTATGATGCTCGCGCCTAAGATGCGAAAGCTTATGGACAGCAAGAGGCTTTTCATATTGGCTACGATATGGCACTCAGTCGCGTTGGCTTTGATATTCTTTATCTATATAATCGGCGGCAAGGCTTGGTGGCTGGTAGCTATACTTATGTTTATAGCTATGATACCTGTCGGAATACTCAACGTAATTCCGCACCTTATGGCGACCGATACGCTCGACTATTGGGAAGACAAGACGGGCGACCGATGCGAAGGCATTACCTTCTCGCTTATGAGTTTGCGCTCTAAGATATCTTCGGGACTTAAAGACTACACGATGAGCTATCTGTTGGTGTTCTTCGGTTTCTCGCAGGCGCTGCCTTTCCTCAGTGACCACACTCCTGTGCAGTCGGATTTCACCAAGTTGGGTCTATTCTCGATATACACGATCATTCCTGCGGTATTGAATCTCATTTCTATCGTTCCTATTCTTTTCTATAAACTCAGCGGTAAGAAGATGGCGGAGATACAGGGCAGACTTGCCGTCAAGAGATTGGAAGACGCCAAGAGGCTTGAAGGTATCGTCGACGAGGAAGTCAAGGGAGAGAGCGACGTATATTCCGTTGTCGCAGAAGAAGAGCGTAAGCAGGAACTTGCAAAAGAACTCGACGACGCGCAAAGCAATGCCGACGCTTCGACAGCCGACGTTTTGCTAGGCGGCGCGACAGAAATCAACGACGGTATTGACGTCGATAAAAAGGAGGAGAAATAATGAAAGCTAAAAAGAAGATATTATTGCTCACCTCTATATTGTTGCTCGCTGTGATGTGTTTTGCATTGCTCGCAGGCTGCAAGAGTTCGGAAGAAAAAGAAAAAGAGTATTATGAAAATATAGCAAAGTCTGTCGACAAGAGAGTCGAGACGCTCAACGTGCTTTCGCAAAACGTGTTTAGCAGAGCTTGGACAGCCAAATTTATGTATGCGTACACTTATTACGGCATAAAGGACGAGGAGTCTGGACAGATAACTCCTGATACCGTCACAAGAGGCAGCGCAGACAAAGAAGGCTGGCAATCGGGATCGTCGCAATTCGTACATTTTATGTATTTTGAGGTGGACTATACCAATGAGGGAAACTATACCGTCAAGACTACTACTTTTGAAGATACAAGCAGAAAAAACTATTATGCTAACAAAGATAAGATAAGCAAGTTTAACAAGACGGGCGAACTTACCTATACTGTCAAGGACGGCGTAGCCGAAGGGCAGCTTGCCGACGGTATCGATCCGGTGTTTGTCATTAAGTTGAGCGTTGACGGCGAGTTTATCAAACAAAACGGCATAGGCGCAAGCGATAATTTCAGAATTTACACTCACTTTATGAGAGTGGAGACTAGACAGGTACGCGACGCTGAGGGAAATCTTATAACCAAGAGCGACAACGACGCGCTTGCAGGCAACGGCGCTTATTGGTCGGGCTACGGCGAGGACATCAAGTATGATTGGGAAAAAGTCTACGGCATGAGCAACAACCGTCTCACGTTGCTTTACGACAAAGGCAAGAAAAAGATAAATTCATTGGAGATATACAATGAAGATATCATATCTTACTATACCAAGCAGGATAAGGTCAACACCAAACTCGTGCTTAAAGCCGACGTCGTAAGATTCCACGAAATGGTAGTAAAATTCAATTACAAAAAATAGCCTTTGAGCTATCGACAAAAAGTCGACCCAGCACGGTCGGCTTTTTTATTTTCACAAGGAAATAAAAAAGCGCTTATGCCGCGGTACGCTATCGCGTTGATACGATTATCTATGATTTATATCGGTCAATTTGCGCTAAAAAATTTATAATATATCACACTGGATATTCACTATATTATTATTTTTTAAAAATCCAAAAAAAGTACTTCAAAATCCTTTACTTTTTTTATGGAAGTTGTATAATACAAGGCGATCGGACAAGCTCAAAAGGCTCAACGGTCGCCGCGGTTGATTTGACGGCGGTTTCGGATTGAGAGGCGGGAAAATTATAATCTTGATTCGGAGAAAACAATGGTCAGAAATTTGACAAAGGGTCGTCCCTTAAAACAGATTTTATATTTTGCGTTGCCTGTGTTTATCGGCAACGTATTTCAACAGTTTTACAGCATGGTAGACAATATCATCGTTGGCAACACCCTCGGCGAAAATGCTTTTGCAGGCGTTGGCGCAACGACTTCGCTTGCCTTTTTGATAATAGGTTTCGTTCAGGGACTTACCGCAGGTTTTGCAGTCAAGACGAGCCAATTTTACGGAGCCAACGACGTTGAGAAGATAAAATCTAGCGTAGCAGTATCAATATTGCTGAGCGGCGCGCTGACTGTCGCGCTTACGGTTATCAGCGTATTCACAGCTATGCCGATACTTAAACTCATGCGTACGCCCAACGAGATAATAAATTATTCGCATCAATACATCACTGTCGTATTCGTCGGACTTGGAGCAACTATGCTATACAACCTGTGCGCAAGCATATTGAGAGCGCTTGGCGACAGCAAAGTGCCGCTGCTGTTTTTGGTGATGGCTTCCGTTATCAACATAGGTCTTGATTTGCTGTTTATCATGGTATTTCATATGGGCGTTGCAGGCGCAGGTTGGGCGACCGTCATTTCGCAGTTTATTTCCGGCGCGGCGTGCATGGTATATATGTTTAAAAAATATGAGATATTGCGCCTGTCGAGCAGACATTTCAAGCTTTCTTTCAAGTTCTGTATGCAGCATTTGGCAGTAGGTTTGCCTATGGCTTTTCAATATTCGATAATCGCAGTCGGCATAATGGTGCAGCAAGCCGCTCTCAACGCATTCGGCACGCTTTACGTCAGTGCATATACTGCGGCAAGCAAGATTGACAGCATATTCACGCAGTCGCTTGTCGCTATGGGCAGCGCAGTCGCTACTTATGTCGGTCAGAATTACGGCGCCGGCGAAATAGAGAGAATAAACAAGGGCGTCAACCAAGCTATGTTGGTCAGCGTTGCGCTTGCAGTAGTGGGCGGACTTATCGTATTTTTCGGCTCGGATATAATGACGGCGCTGTTTGTCAAAAATCCCGATAGAGAGATGCTTTCTCTCTCCAAGAGATATCTCTTTTGGCAGGGAGTATTTTATATCGGACTTGCGGTGATATACGTATACCGCAACGCGTTGCAGGGTATGGGATACAGTCTGCTTACCACGATAGGCGGAGTTGTTGAATTGGGGATGCGTATAATTGCTTCGATATTGCTTGTCAAGGTACTTGATTATCTTGGACTGTGTCTGTCTAATCCGTGCGCTTGGATAGGCGTGGACGTACTCTATCTTATAGGTTATTACGTAATTATGCACGGCAAGACCAAGAGATATTTTGCGCTCAAAAATGTGCGTATCGTCGACAAAGGCAGGACTGTCGCACAGAAAATATAACTTGACTAAAATGTATTTTAGACATATAATATTATTGTGAATATTCATAATATATAATATCGGGTATTCAGGAGGGTATTATGGTCAGACTCAACGACAACAAAGAGATAGTCGACGCTATCAAAGAAGGGCTCAAAGCGCGCGGCGGATACTGTCCTTGCCGAGTTCAGATGATTGAAGAGAACAAATGCGTGTGCAAGGAATTCAGAGAGCAGATAGCCGATCCCGAATTTGAGGGGTATTGCCACTGCGGACTTTATTATAAATCTAAGGACTGATTTGCAACGGGCGTGAGGCTTTATTGCCTTACGTCTTTTTTATGTCAAATGTTTATTAAATTTACTTATACGTGTTGAAAAAGTTGACAAATTTCTAGCGGTGATTTAAAATAACATCGTTAAAATTTACGTTTAGTAAATATTAAATTATCGCAATAATATTAAAGTAGGTGTATGTTATGACAAAGAAATGGCTTTATGGAAGAAACGTGGTCCTCACCGGTTGTTCGACGGGTATGGGCAAAGAAGTGCTTATGATACTTGTCAAGAAGTACGGTTGCAACGTAATGGGCGTGGCAAGAAACAAGGCAAAACTCGATGAATTAAAAGAACAGCTCGGAGACAAATTCAGCTATCGCAGATTTAATATATCTAGCTTGCAGGATTGGAAAGATTTTGCGGCTGAGCTTGAAGGTATGGGATTTATGACCGACATACTCATCAACAATGCAGGTATGATACAGCCTTTCGGTCAATACAACGATTTGACTGACGACCAGATAAAGAAGGTCGTAGACACCAACCTTATGAGCGTGGTGTACGGTTGCAAGGCAATGCTTCCTACGATAAAGAAGTCTAAGTACGGATATATATGCAACGTTGCCAGCGCGTCCGCTATACTTCCCGTCGGCGGCGAGAGCATTTACTCGGCGACTAAGGGCGGCGTGTGGGCTTTGACGGAGTGCTTGGCTCAGGAACTTAAAGGCTTCGGCATCGGCGTATCTTGCGTTATGCCCGGACCTGTCAAGACGGATATTTACAAGGCAAGAGAGGGCGAGAGCGGTCCTAAGGCAGATTCGCTTGTCGAGAGCATAGGTATCACCGCGTATACGGCAGGCAAGAAGATAGTCAAGGCTATCCGCAAGGGAAAGGTAAGAGTCATACCCGACGCTGTCGCAGGACTTATGGATTTCGGTATGAGAGTATGTCCGTCGTTTACTTGCAAGGCTACCGGATCTCTTATCAAGAAATTCTCGCCGAAGATCGCATCTTTCAAGCCTATATATGCAGAGCAGATAGAGCGCAAGAGCGAGATAAAGCAGATGAAGAAGCAGCGCAAAAAGAGCGTATACAAGAAGTTGGAGCAAGTGCCTGAGGGCGCGTTTAAGAACGACGACGTAAGTCAAGTATAATACGAGGCGCCAATACGTTTATAAATATAAAATAAGGATATAAATAATACAGAGAAATTTATATCAACAAATTACTCAAAAGTAATTGACACACCCCAAGCTGTGTGCTAAAATGTATAAGCACCTACTATGGGGTGTAATTTTTTTGGAGGTGTTGTGCATGACAACAAGAATCACCTTGGCTTGTACAGAATGTAAGCAACGCAATTACGATACATATAAGAACAAAAAAAATACTCCTGACAGATTAGAAATCAAGAAGTATTGCAAGTTCTGTAAGAAGACGACTCTACATAAAGAGACCAAGTAATAATAGGGGAAGTTTTTATGGCGAAGAATAAAAAGAACAAGATGGTTGCCGCCGAGGGGCTGGTGTCTAACGCACCGCTTAAAAATGCCGATTTCAGCAATGACAACTCTTCTGCAAAGGATATCAAGCCTAATAAAGGACAAAAGAATAAAAAGGGAGATAAGAAGCCTTCTGTCGGAAAGAGAATGAGGAGAGCGTTCAAAGAGATGTTTTCCGAGCTCAAAAAAGTCAGTTGGCCTACCGCCAAAAAGACTGCGTCTATGTTCGGCATAGTCATTGTCGTCGTATTGTTCTTCCTCGTTGTAATATCCGCATTTGATTACGGTATCATGCAACTCATCAAGCTTTTGATGGACGCTTCGGTAGGAAGCTAAAAAGGAGACAGCTATGGAAGATATGGAAAACATAAACGGCGCAGAGCCAAGATGGTATATACTCCAAACGCAGTTTGGCTATGAATCAATCGCTGAGTCTTCGCTAAGACAGCTTGTAGAACTCAACAATTTGCAAGATTATATCCTCGACATCGTCGTTCCCGAAGAGGAAGAGACCGTCGAGCGCAACGGCAAGCTCAAACTTGTCAAGCATAAAAAATATCCCAATTACGTCTTTATCAAGATGGTATATACCAAGCAGATTTGGTATATGGTCAGAAACACCAGAGGCATAAAAGATTTTTGCAGCGGATACGACGGCAAGCCGTTGCCTATGAGCGACGAAGAAGTAAAGAGAGCTCAGCTTGAAAAGATAACGATGGAAGATCTCGACATACGCGTCGGCGACACCATCAAGATAATGAGCGGACCGCTCAAAGACTTTATCGGCGAGATCAAAGAAATAAAGGCTGACATCGAAAAGGTCAAGGTATCTGTAATGATGTTTGGCAGAGAGACTACGGTAGAGCTTGATTTTGCTCAGATAGAAAAACTTTAATTTATCAACAACGGTCGCTTATGCGACCTGGGAGAGGCGTAAAATTTTGCAGTGCGTCCTCGTTAATACCACGATTGCTAGGAGGTAACATACTATGGCAAAGAAAGTAAAGGCAGTTGTAAAACTTCAACTTCCTGCCGGCAAGGCAACTCCGGGACCACCTGTCGGTTCCACGCTCGGTCCTCACGGAATCAATATTCCGGGATTCACCAAAGAGTTTAATGAAAAGACGAGAGGACAAGAAGGTCTTATCCTTCCTGTCGTAATGACGATTTACGAAGACCGTTCGTTTACGTTCATACTCAAAACTCCACCTGCTGCTGTCCTTATCAAGAAAGCATGCGGTCTGCAAAGCGGAAGCGCAAAGCCAAACAAGGACAAGGTTGCTAAGATCACTCAGGCTCAGCTTGAAGAGATTGCAAAGACCAAGATGCCCGACATCACTGCCGGAAGCTTGGAAGCGGCGAAGAAGACTATCGCAGGCACAGCTCGCTCTATGGGCGTACTTGTCGAGGAATAATAGGGAGGCTTGACTATGAAACAAGGTAAGAGATATATACAGGCACAAAAGCTTGTGGACGCAAGCAAGGCTTACGAGCCGCAAGACGCTATGAAAGTCGTAGTAGATACGGCTACCGCAAAATTTGACGAGTCTATCGAACTTCACGTAAGACTTGGCGTAGATTCAAGACACGCTGACCAACAGGTAAGAGGCGTTGTAGTACTTCCTCACGGAACAGGTAAGACGCAGAGAGTCTTGGTCATCGCTAAGGGCGCAAAGGCTGACGAAGCTACCGCGGCAGGCGCAGACTACGTCGGCGGCGAAGAGTATATCAACAAGATCAAGAATGAAAATTGGTTTGACTTCGACGTCTGCGTTACCACTCCCGAAATGATGGGCTTGGTCGGTAGAATAGGTAAGATTTTGGGACCTAAGGGCTTAATGCCTAACCCTAAGTCGGGCACCGTAACTATGGACGTGACAAAGGCTGTCAACGAAATCAAGGCAGGTAAGGTCGAGTATAGACTTGACAAGACCAACATCATTCACGTCGCTATCGGCAAGAAGTCGTTTGGCGCAGAGAAGCTTTTTGACAACTTCAACGTAATATTCGACGCTATCGTCAAGGCTAAGCCTGCGGCAGCAAAGGGACAGTATATCAAGAGCGTGTCGGTTTCCAGCACGATGGGACCTGGACTTAAAGTCGCAGTTAAACAATAATAGTTCATATAAGATAATTTCTGCAAATATGCGTCAAAATCCTTGACAATTATTTTTGCAAGTATTATCATAACAAAGCAATATATCTTGCCAAAGACAGCAAGTGCGAGAGATCGCTTAATTTCTTGCCGAGGTAGGGGTTTACTTATCAAAGAGTTTTCTACCCTCTGTGTCTTTGGCATAGAGGGTAATTTTATAGGAGGTAAATAATGGCAGAAGAAAGAAAGTCAGAAGCTAGGGTACAGAAAGAGGCGCACGTTGAAGAGATCAAAGAATTGATCAAGAACTGCAACGGTATGGTAGTCGTTTCTTATCAAGGCATTTCCGTAGCTGACGATACACAACTCAGAAGCAAGTTCAGAGCAGAAAACGTAAAGTATAAAGTTCTAAAAAACAGACTTGTGCAAAGAGCTTTCCAAGAGCTTGGGATCCAAGGCTTTGACGGTCATCTCGAAGGCTCGTCGGCATTTGCATTCGCCAACGGCGACGCATTGGCAGCGGCTAAGATCGTCGTAGAGGGTAGCAAGACTATCAAGTCTTTGAAGGCAAAGTGCGGTCTTATGGACGGAGCTTATATTGACGAAAACACAGTTACAAAACTCGCGTCTATTCCATCAAAGGAAGTCCTTCTTGCTCAACTTCTTGGTTTGCTCCAAAGTCCTATCAGCGGATTTGCAAGAGCTATCAAGCAGGTCGCAGAGAAAGATCAAAGCGCGGCAGAAGCATAATTTTTTGCTTCCATCAAATAAACATCGCCGTATGACGGCATAAAAATCAATATTAAAAATTTATCGGAGGAATATAAAAATGGCAGATATAGCTAAAATGATTGAAGAAATCAAAGGTATGACAGTATTGGAGCTTAACGATTTGGTTAAGGCTGTTGAGACAGAATTTGGAGTAAGCGCGGCAGCAATGGCAGTTGCAGGTCCGGCAGCAGGCGGCGCAGCAGCTCCGGCAGCAGAAGAGAAGACGGAGTTTGACGTTATCTTGAAGGCAGCTGGCGCCAACAAGATGGCAGTTATCAAGCTCGTTAAGGACTTGACAGGCGCAGGTCTTAAAGACGCTAAGGATATGGTTGACAACGCTCCTAAGGCTCTCAAAGAGGGTATCTCCAAAGAGGCTGCTGACGAGATCGCTGCTAAGCTCAAAGAGGCTGGCGCAGAAGTCGAAATTAAGTAAGGAGTTTGGCTCTAAGCGAGGCGTCGCAAATTTGCACGGTATAAATGCTCTCGGAACTTCTTCAAGTTCGCTTGTCGTACGGCAAGTACGACTGCGTTCACTTTTATCGTTCTAAAAACATTTCTGCTCGTGAAAATTTAGCGCCGCTCACTTTTCGCCAAACTAAAAATAATCATTATTGGTTGAAAATTTGGCGAGGTCATAAGAATTTTAAGGAATGTGTTATTCACGTTCCTTTTTCAATATGTTTAGACCTCTCCGCGTTGGTCGAGGTGACTATATAATGCTTACAGTAGCCAAGCTTTGGTCGAAATGACCGGATATTGCTTAAAGCTAACCAAAATTTAAGTTGTTTCGACCGAAGAGCAACGAAGCGGAGAAATCTCAAAAATTAAAAAATACTACTATCGCTTTGTCAGTAATTAAGATTGCAATTTTTCTAAACGTATTTAATGTATTGACTAGAATGAGCTTTTTATGCTAAAATATTAAATACACTAAATCAAAGATTGCGGAGATATATATGAATTATTTGTCAAAGATTTGCCGCACAACTCAGCCTTATATTGCCGGTGAGCAACCTCAGGACAAGAGTTATGTCAAACTTAATACCAATGAAAATCCATATCCGCCGTGCGAAGGGGTGGCGGAGTATATAAAGTCTTTTGATTGCGACAGGCTCAAACTTTATCCCGATCCGCAGAATACAATCTTGGCGGAAGAAATCGCAAAGAAGTTTGGTTTGCAAAAGGAAAACGTATTTATCGGCAACGGCAGCGACGAAGTGCTTGCGCTGTGTTTTCCCACTTTTTTTGACAAGGACGGAAGCGGAGTTGCGTATGCCGACATCACTTATTCATTCTATAAGGTATGGGCAAAGGTACATGAGATACCGTCGGTAGTTTTGCCGTTGACGGACGATTACAGATACGACGTGTCCAAGTTTAAGCAAGTCAAGTGTCAGGGAATGATAATATGCAATCCCAACGCGCCGACAGGACAGATAATCAATAGGCTTGACTTGATGTCCATCATTGAGGCTAATCCCGAAAAAATCATCATCATTGATGAGGCGTATGCTGATTTTTGCAACTGTTCGATGGCGAATTACGTCAGCAAATATCCCAATTTGCTTATTGTGCGCACTTTTTCAAAGTCTTATTCTTTGGCAGGCGCGAGATGCGGATATGCTCTGGGCGACGCCGCTTTGATAAACGGATTGAAGACGATAAAGGATTCTTTCAACAGCTATACCGTCGACGCTTTGACGGAGGGCATAGCGGCAAAGGCTTTGCAGGATACTCAGTATTTCAGCAGCTGCGTCGACAAGATAATCGCGACGAGAGACGAGTATGCGGACGAGCTGAGGAAGATAGGATTTGACGTATTGCAATCCAACGCCAACTTTTTGTTTGCAAAGCATAATGACAGACCTGCCAGCGAGATATATTATCAGCTCAAAAACAACGGCGTCCTTGTGAGACATTTCAATGCTCCTAGGATTGACAATTACCTGAGAATAACGGTAGGCACGCCTGAGCAAATGCAGTCGTTGGTGGACGCTTTGAAGGCATTGCTCAATATTGACCAATCTGTCGAAGAGGATGCAGACAAAAATTAAAAGCAATTTCGACAAAAATAGACTTTGTTAGAAAAAATATTCAAAGATACTGCTTTAAAAAAGTGGTATCTTTTTTGTATGGGAAAAATCAAGATAAAAATATGCGAGGACGTTTCGCAGGATATAGCTAAGGCGGTAGGCAGCGTGATGCCTATGGGACATATAGGCGTATGTTTTTTGAGCGGCGATAGCGATATCGCGCACAAGGCGATGAGCGCGATAGGCGAGTTTGAATATAAGATAACGTATATCGAGTATCCCGACGGGAGCGTAGCCGACGAATTTACAGTAGGCGACGTTGTCAATGCCCCCGACGACATACGGCTTTTTATAGGAGTCGGAGGACGTGACGTCGCAACTATACTTGGCGAGGCGTGCGCTAAGCGCAACACTCCGTATTTGATTGCGACGTATTCGCCGTTTATCTACGGCGTGGGTTATTGCGTCAAAGCGGCAGCTTTGCCTATTGAAGTGTACGTTGATGCAGGCGCATATTCGGCTCGCGACGATTACGCGCATTGCGTAGGCGCGGCGATAGCGCACAGAGTGGCATTGTGGGAGAGAAAGTACGTATACCAGATGCTTGGCAAATACGACTATTCCAATATCAAAAGAGAGCAAGAATTGCTTGACAGTATGATAGGCGACGGCGAAATGGCTGACAAAGCTAGAATTTTAGAGGGATTTGTCGAATATGCAAAGATAGCCGACGACACGTTTTTATCTTGCGCCGACATACTCTCTCAACTTATTGAGAGGTGCATGCTGACAAGAGTAAGAGGCGAGAGTATGCTTATCGCTGCGATTGCGCTTGTCAAATACTTTAAGGCGATAATGAGCATAGAGGATAGCAGGTTGCTTATACCTGCCGATATATCGTCGCATTGCAGAGTGCTGTCAAAGATGACGGATATTGATATCAGCGAGATAATGAAAGCCGTCACCGACAGAAAATTTCAGGGCAAGTGGCTTTATATACACTCGGAATATAGAGAGGATATGCTCAAAGAACTCAATGCGATTGACTCTAAGCTTTTGAAGATAATCAAGAGTGCAAAACGCTTTATGGGCGACGTGGGGTATCATTTGGGCGAAGATTATGATTCCAACGTTATACTTACGCTGCTAAGGCATCTTTCGCCTTTGGCGCATGAATGTTCGCCTGCCTCAATGGCTGATTATCTCGGAATGGTCAGCGATCAAATTCAATAATAAATAAATTTCAATATAATATAAATTAAAGCCCGTCTTAGTCCGTCGACAAAGACGGGCTTTTTTCGCGTTTATTTTTGCGTATAAGTCGCGCGCTCTTGGCAACAATTCAAGTATCAAATTCAAAGAGGCGGACAAATGAGATCCATCGCAATATACATACTCTCAATCATCTTTCTATCGGCAGTATTGATGGGACTTACCTATCAAGTCAAAGTGCCGAGCGGGGCAATAGAAATGCAGGTGTATTCGCAAGATACGCCGCTTGTAGGCAGCAGCGACAGCGTGGATGAAATGACGAATTTCAATATTTATCATTATTTTGACAAAGTCGTGAGTATAAAAGACGGCAAGCTTGACAATACTTTGGGTGTCGCTTACGTATACCGCAAAGGCGAGATGAGCGCAGAGCAACTGATAAAAGACTTTTCGGCAAAGATAGCGTTTGAGCAAGACCTTGAAGACGGTGTGACCTATTACGGACATACCAAGGCAGGCGGAAAAAGCGTGATGCTTGGCGATGAGGAGATAAACATACAAATCGTAATCAATAAAGAAAATATAATTGTAGGCTTTCCGTTGATCATGGGAAGTTATTAAATGGAGGTTAAAATGGCAAAGCAAACCAAACGCACCAAGGAAAAAAGACAAGGCGCGCCAAGTCAGACAGGAGTAAAAGTGGCGCAGTTTTTCAAAAAGAATATATATGTCATACTTATGATTCTATGTATTCTCGCAATTGTCACCATGATAACGGTAGCCGTAGTTCTCAACAATTCCGGGGAGCCGGCAGTAAAACCGGTACAATCGGGTGACGTCAACAATTCTGGCGATCAAAAGCCGCCGGTACAAGAGCCTGATGAAAAACCCGATGAGAAGCCGGATGAAAAGCCAGACGATAAACCTGAGCCGCCGGTAAAGAAAGATTTTGTTATGGCAAATCCTCTCGACGAGTTTACTCTCGGACAGGTATACAGCGAAGAGCACGTATTTAACAAGACGCACGGCTATTGGGCAACGCACGAAGGCGTTGATTTCACCGCAGCTGAGGGCAGCGAAGTTAAATGTGTATTTGACGGAACGGTCAAGGAAGTCACCGAAGACAGCTATCACGGCACAACAGTGACGATAGAGCATCAAGACGGCTTCACCACGGTGTATAAACTCATCGACGGAGTATCTTTAAAAGCAGGCGACAGCGTAAGCCAAGGCACAGTTATCGGCAAGGTATCTGGTACGGCGTTGGACGAGATTGCAGACGGAGCTCACTTGCACTTAGAGCTTTATAAAGACGGCGTATGTCTCAATCCCGTAGACTATATGTTGGAAGGCGACAAATAATAAAAACAAAAATAAAACAAAATGCGGCTGATTATCAGCCGCATTTTTTAATTGATTATTTCATATTGAGCGTAGTCGAGAAATCTCAACGAATTGAAAAATATAAAAGGATTAGACCTCTCCGCGTTGGTCGAGGTGACTAGATTGCTTATTGTAAGCCTAATTGTGGTCATTTCGACCAAGCGTAGCGCGTGGAGAAATCTCATCCTTGTGAAAATAATATGTAATAGTCACAGATGTTCGCCCGAGACGCACAAAGTCCGCCTTGCTATGCAGTCACTTCCTTATAGCGCCATTTACACAAATTGTGCAATAAAACAAAACCTGCCAGCCTTCAATAGAGGGCTGGCAGTCATAGAGTATTTATGGTATTAAGATTTATTTAGATTGCGTAACTTTTTTGGTAAAGCATTTAGTGCGTATCATACCGTCGCATACGTTGACGATTTGCGAACAGCAAGCGTTGTTGTGATTGTAGTTACACTTGGTGCTGTCGCACTGTATAAATACCTGTGTATTGTCGTCGAAATCAAAGTCTTTCGCCGCTTCGATATTGGCTTTTTCTTGTTCTAATATGCCGTAATCTCTTTTGACCTTTGTCTTACATACGCCGTTTTTGTCAATACATATCACTCCGGCGTTGCAATGACAGTTGGTGTTGTGTACACAGTTGCGAGTAGTGCATTTAAGTCCTGACATAGTACCTCCTTACGGCTGACGGGATAAAATAAATATTGTTGCCCAAGCCTTATTTCAATAATATTATAGGTAAATATGCGATAATTATTCAATTTATATTTTCCTATTGCTAAGTCGGCGAGAATGTGTTAAAATGATGTCATGAGGTGAAATATGAAAGTTTTATTATTAAAAGACGTAAAGACTGTGGGCAAAAAAGGCGAAATAGTAGAAGTCAACGACGGTTACGCTCGCAACTTTCTTATGAAGAAGGGTATGGCTCAACAGGCGACGGCTGGGGTCATCAACGAGACCAATCAAAAGAATGCGGCGCTTGCTAGGCAAAAGCAAAAAGAGTATGAAGACGCGCTTGCCATGGCAAAGGAGCTTGACGGCAAAGTCATAGGTATCGTCATTAAGTTCGGTGACAACGGCAAGTCATTCGGCGCGGTCACGTCAAAGGAAATAAGCTCAGAGCTTTTGAAGCTTGGATACGACGTTGACAAGAAGAAGATAAATCTCAAAGATTCGATAAAGAGCGCAGGCGTATTCGACGTAGAAGTCAAGGTGTATACCAACGTATCCGCAACGATCAGAGTAGAGGTCAAACCTGAATAATTTAATGCAAAATAAATACAGCGAGGTTATTTAAACAAAGCCCGCTGTATTTTTATTTATCGTTATTTAATTTTTATTTATTGCGATTTCTTGCGCTTATTATCAACAGCAATATCCTTGCGACTTGCGCAAGAGACATAAAGAAGGATATCAAATACGTCTTTGCCGCGCTGCTCAAAACCTTGCCGGCGCGAGATACTTCTTCCTCAGACAGCAATCCGCATTCGACAAGCTGTTTTTTAGCTCTTGAACTTGCATTGTATTCGCAAGGCAGAGTTATGAAAGTAAACAACGCGTATGCGGCGTAACATATAAATGCCCCAAAATAAAAATATACTGAAATGCTGGAAGTTGAAATTGCTATAAATTCAAATACAAGACCGAGCAGCAGAAAAGGCGTTATCAATCGCGACACCACGTTGACGACAGGCACGAGCGCGCCTCTTAGTTTTATCGGAGCGTATCCTTCCGCATGCTGAATGGCATGACCGACTTCGTGCGCCGCCACCGCGAGAGCTGCGATAGAGGAAGAGTTGAAGGTCGACGCCGAGAGATACACAGTGTTGTTTCTTGGGTCGTAATGGTCGCTTAGCACTCCCGAACACTTAGCTATCTGCACGTCAAAAAGTCCGTTGACGTCCAAAATTTTTCTTGCGGCTTGCTGAGCCGACATGCCGCACTCTGATGGGAATTTGTTGAATTTTGCGTACGTTGCGCGTACTGAAATGCTTGCGAATATCATCCATATAAACAACGGCAGGGAAGCCATTGCGCAAATAAATGCTATTTTCTCCAACATAGATATACTCCATTGATATTTTAATAAGAATACTTTTGAGCAAAAAAACGAAAAAAGCTTGCATGTCTTTGCACAAAGATTTTGTATTCTTAATAAATATTATATCATATTAAATTAAATCTATCAAGGAAGTTAAATATATTTTACACGCATTTGACTTTTTGTATCTTTCCGGCTTCTACGCAGAATGCGTACGTCTTTGTATACAATCCCTCTTCTCCCGAATAGAGCAGACATATCTCAAAAGGTTTGTAGTCCAAGCAGTCGCATATGCCTATAAAGTCGCCCAGCAGTTCTTTTGCGTCTAGTCCGCGCAATGTAGGGCAGAGACAGTTGAGCGCGCAGTCGTCGTCGCCGTAGCGGATGCTCTCCACAAATATATAAGGCACAATTTCGTCGATATAGCGGTGCGCGCAGGTATTTTCAAAGTGACGGCTCTCTTCGATAAAACAGTCGCCGCAAAATTTGAGGTGTCTTACGCATCTGCGGTCAAGCGCGTCGCGCAGACAGTCGCACACTCTCACACCCGTGGAGTCTATCTTGATATCGTCGCAGCACAGGCTCAATAGCACGGTGTAGTCATCCTTATAATGAAGTACGCAGGCATATTTCTTGCCGCTTTCTAAATCTGCTATTATCAGAAGCAGTTGACCGCCGTGGGGCATTGTCTCGCACGTAAATCTTACGTCGACGGATTTGCACGGTACGTCGAGAGTGATGAGTTCGCTTTGTGTCTCAACGCTTATTTTATGCGAGCAGTCTTTATGGCAGGTCAGACAGTGCATTGCGCCGTTTTGGGGTTGAAGCACCTTTTGAAAGTACGCCTCGTTATTTTCCGCGCGTTTTTTCTTGGGAGAAAATCTCACGATATAGTCTTTGCGATGTCTTATAAACATCACGTCGTCAAACAGCGGCGGTCTGTCTTTTACCGCGCACCGTACCTGATCGAGAGTAGGGTCAAAGGGAAAATACTCAATACAAAAACATTCGTCCACGCGCGCGGACTTGCCGTCGCAAACTTTGCCGTTGACGAGAATGACGCCTTTTGGACTGTCGAAAAACAAAATTGCCATATTCACCTCTTTTCAATATATGCGAATATGGCAAAAATGATACTATATAATGTTTATGCGGCTTATCGCTTTACAAACTTGACGCTTGTCAGATTATATACTACGTCTCCTTCGACAAATCTTACGACGACGCGGTTGGCAAAGTTGTCGTCGCCCTGCATCTTCATTGGAGAATTGGCGATAAGACAGCTTATCTTGCCGCTTGACGGGAAAGTCTTTGACGTGGCAAAAGTGCAGTTGAGCACGGGTATCACCGACGTGACGGTATGCGGATATGTCACGGTGACGTTGCCGCTTTCGTCAGTCGAGGTCTGTATGTCTCCGCTGTTGTCGGCGGATCCTGAATTGACAGGCTCGCCGCTTGTTATTTCGCCGCTCTCACCGCTTGGGATAGTCTGCGAAAATTCGCTGTTGAGCACAAATTTCTTTTCCAACACTGCGTTGGCTGACTTAGAGTAAGAGCAAGAGAAAGTCTCGTTTGACGTTCTGCAATTTTGCAAGTCGTACGTCGGCACCACTATCGACAGCGCGGACGATAGGGAAGTAACTCGGGAAAACTGATATAAGAAAGAGTTGTCCACGACAAAAGCCGACTTGCTGTATTTAGACGATGCAGTTTTGACTTCCTCGCCTTTGATAAAAGTCACTTCGGATTTTTTTGAAGAATACGTCGTCACAGTTTCTACGCTGAGGTCGCCGTCGACAGTCTTGACGTAAGAGAGCTTTGGCTCCATACGCATGGTTGCATAGCTTTCAGTATGTTTTTCAAAGGTCTTGCCTTCAAGCGACGCTTTCATAGAAGATGTAAATTTGTAACCTACAAAGCTGTCTAGCGTCGGCTTTACGGTCTCATTTGAAGTCTCGACGGTTACAGAGCCGTTATACAGTTCCAACCCGGAAGTATATTCGCCGACTTTCACGCCGTCTTTCACTACGTCATAGGTGCAAATTTCCATGCCGTTTTCGTGCCAGCCGAGATTGTCGTCGATTTGCTTTCTTATCGAGTTCTTAGAAAAACCTTCTCCGCAGCCGGCTAAGACCAACGTCATAGTGATAATCAAAGTTATTGCCGCTAATATAATCAATTTCTTTTTCATAATGTATATATTATAACACATTGCCTGCGATTTGCAATAAATTTCTTTACAATATATTGCCATAAATGTCAAATATTGATACAATATTGCTATGATAGAATTGATTTTGACCAACACGTTGGACTCTGCGCCCATACTTGGCAGGCTTAAAAGCCGTATAGGCAAGACAAAAAAGCATATCCTTTTTGTTCCCGACAGATTTTCGCTGTCGTATCAAAAAGCCGTGCTTGAATATCTGGATATCAAAGGTACGTTTGATATCGAGGTCTCGTCTTTCCCCAGGCTTGCCAACAAGCTGCTGCAAAACAAAAAGCGGCTTTTGGACAAGCAGGCGGAGATAATGTTGTTGAGAAAAGTCATTGACGACAGCAAGGACTGTCTGCATTGTTTTGGCAGAATCGGCAAGAACGCGGATTTTGCCAACGATATGTACGCCGCTATCTCGCAGATACGCAACAGCAATATCTCGGTCGAGCGTATGCAGGAAGTCGCGGACAAGCTGCCCAAGCGTATTGCCGACAAGACCAAGGATATCGCCAAGATATATCACGACTATATCAAATATATACAGGACGGATATGCCGACGGCACCAGCAAGTTGCAGGCTTTGTGCGATTTGATATACGACGGCGCGCTCAACGACTGCGAGGTGTATATTTCAGACTTCACTTCTTTTTCCGACGTAGAATACGAGATAATCAAAGCTATCATGAGCAATGCGCCGAGCGTTCATATATGCCTTGTGGACAGCGATGAAGAGAATAAGCACGTCTTTCCCAAAGAGGTATACAAAAGACTTGTATCGCTGTCGCAGGAAGTGGGGGTAGCCCCGGATATAAATTACGTAGGCGAGACGTTGTCGGGCGACGCGGATATCATATACCGCGGACTGTATTCATACGTCAAAGTTGACGGCAACAGAGATAACAGGACCGACGTTATCGCCTGCAAGGATATCGACGGCGAGATAAAGACGTTGGCGCGCAATATCCTAAGACTTGTCAAAGAGGAAAATGCGAGATACAGCGATATTGCCGTAGTATGCTGTGATTTCGAGGCTTATATGCCGACTTTGAAAAACGTATTCGACAGTTTTTCAATACCTTTTTACGCGGACGTGCAGCAACCGCTTTCGTCTCAGGCATTGACAAAATATCTGACGTCGGCAATGAGGGCGGCGGGCGATAAGTATTCTCAGGCGTCGGTGTTGGAATTTGCCAAAGAGGGCATACTCGGCATTGATTGCGAAAAGCTGTGCGCGTTTGACAATTACTGCTGCAAATATGCAATAGAATATACGAGATTTTGCTCGGCTTTTACGATAGGCGACTTGGACGGCAGAGAAGCCGCGGAAGAAGTACGCAAAAAGGTCATAGATACGTTGGACGTTTTGAAGACGGACGGCAAGACGGTGAGCGAGCATATCAAGTCTGTGAGAAATTTCTTGCAGGCTGACGGCGTGGCTGAGGCAGTCGAAGAGTTGGCAAAGTGGCAGAGCGACAACAACTATGCCTCTTTCTCTTCAATAACTTTGCAGTCTACCAAAAAACTCAATGCGATACTAGACCAATGCGAGGCTATGCTTGGCAGCAGCGTTGAGAGTTGGGATGATTTTTGCGCTGTGCTCAACACTGCGATAGAGTCTGTAAGGCTGTCCAACATACCGCTATACAGCGACAGCGTGTTTGTCGGAGAGACGAGTCAAAACAGGTATGCCAATCTCGACTATATGTTTGTCATCGGCGCGACGGCAGGCAAGTTTCCGCCTGAGCACGTCGACAAGGGCATAGTATCAGAGAGGGAGTACGTCGCTTGGAGCGCAATGGGGATAGACGTGCAGCCCGACTGTCGCCGCCGCAACGGCAGAGAGAGGCTTGGCGTGCTTATGATGTTGACGAGAGCAAGAAAGAGCCTTTGCATAAGCTATCCCACGTCGTCGACTGACGGCAGTCAAGTAATGCCGAGTTCGACGGTAGAATATATCTGCGACCTTCTTGATATTTCGCCTGCGTGTCAGCCTCGCCCCGATGAGGGCTGGGATATTGTAGAATATGCGAGATACGTCGGCACGCAAGATAATTTGCTGCAAGAATTTCTTGCGCTCAACTTTGCTTTTGACAGCGGAGAAGTGAGCGTTTGCAAAGAACTTAGATATGCGCTTGACGTAATGTACGGCGCGGTATGCGAAAAATACGGCAAAGACTATATCGACGCATTGATACGCGGAGAAGAGGATGAGACTCAACTCGACGGCGTGGGCGACGTGATGTTCAACGGGTCGCATACGTCGGTGTCGCAGTTTGAAAAATATTTCAAATGTCCGTTTTTGCATTTTAATGAAAACGTGCTCAAACTTCAACGAAAAGAAATTGCAGGACTTGAAGTCAAGGATACCGGCATATTGCTGCACGCGGTGATGGAGAGATATTTTTCACTCAAAGACTGTGCGGATTATGAAGAAGCTAAGATAGAAAGGACCGTCTCCGATATATTTATCGACGAGGTCAAAAAGAATAGCGATTACAGCTTTTTGCTTGACGAAAAGACACACGCGCTGACGTTGCGACAGCTTGTCGACCAGGCGGTCTACGTCGTAAAAAATCTTGTGAGAAATATGCAGGTCACCAAGTACCGCCCCTATCTTTTAGAGGCTGCGTTCGGCAACCGTCCCGACGCCAAGATATCAGGTATGGAAATTTCGACAGGCAGCAGGAGATTGAACTTCACAGGCGTGATCGACAGAATAGATAGATACGGCGACCGGGCGATAATAATCGATTACAAGTCAAAATCCAAGATTGATTTTTCTCCGTCCAACATTCTTTACGGAGACAGGATTCAGCTTTTTATATATCTCAACGCATTGCGCGCAAGCGGACTTATCACGCCGCAGGGAGTATTCTATCTTTTGATGAACAACAGATTTGTCAAGGGGGGAGAAAAGGTCGAGAAGAGGTATATGTTCAACGGCTTTGTCAACGCAGAAGAGCTTGACGACTTGGACGAGGGTTTTGCAAATTCGCAGACGTTTGCAAGCGCAGTATATCCTATCAAGCGCAAGGACGACAGTGTTACGGCGCAGAAGCAAGGCGTACTTCTCACAGGCAAAGAGTTTGACGGCGTCTGCGATTACGTAATGAGACTGACGACCAAAGCCGCGCAAGAGATTGAGGACGGATATATCGCAAAATCGCCTTTGAATATCAACGGAGCGGAAGAGGTCAAGGCATGTAAGTATTGCGATTACCATGCGATATGCAGAAGACATACAAAATACGTACGCAACGTCAAAGACGCGACCATGGACAGTCTGCGCGACGCCTTTGACGCAAAAGAAGAGATATCGCAGCCGCTTTTGGCAAAGAACGACGTCGATAAGGAGGGAGAGTGATATATGGGCGCTATAAATTGGACAGACAGACAGCTGGGCGTCATCAACAGCATAGACGGCAACATTCTCGTATCAGCGTCGGCAGGAAGCGGAAAGACGGCGGTAATGTTGGAGAGAGTTATGCGGCTTATCACCGGCGAGAGCGGCAAAGCGAGAGTGCCGCTCAAAAGAATAGTCATGGTGACGTTCAACGAATCGGTGGCGTCGGAGCTCAAAAGTAAGATAAGTTCCCGACTTTCAAAGAAGATAGCGCAGAGCGAAGACAAGGACTATTTGCGCGCTCAAATCGAGGACGTTCCGCTTGCGGATATATCCACTATGCACTCTTTTTGCTCGGGCATAATCAAAAATAACTTTGAATATCTCGGAGTCCAGCCCTCGTTTGCCATTGTCGACGAGAATGAAAAGGATATGCTTTTTGGCAAAGCTCTTGCCAACGTGCTCAAAGAATACAAAGAAAACTATGATTATCAGATGGATATGCTGATCAACTACTTTGGCGGAGAGAGAGGCTTTTGCGATACAATAGTCGCACTCTACGGATTTTTGGAGTCTCAGCTCGACAGGGAAGATTGTCTCAATAGGCTGGCTTTTTTATGTTATGACGGTGAGTTTAAGGACTCTCCTCTTGCCAAGGCTTTTATCGACATAGTCAAGGCGGACGCAGCTCCTCTTATCGAAGAGGGGGAAGAAAAGCTTGCGCTATTCACAAGAGAGGGTATGGCGAAAAGACAGCAGCATATCTCTTTGACGTTGCAGATGCTAAGAGGCATAGCAAATGCCAAGGACGTCAAGGAACTTGCAGGGTATCTCGATCTTCTTCCAAGGATAGAGACTGTGCCGCGCTCTAAGAAAGACGACGACGTCGACAAGAGTATTGGCGATGATTATAAAGCGTACAATTCCCGATGCAAGGAATTTATTTTCGGCAAATTAAAAGATAAGATGTTTTCCCAGCCTTACGACGTGATGCAGGAAAATATATTCAAAAGCCGAGGGTATGTTGAGAGACTTGTCGACGTGCTGGGCAGGGTTGCAAAAGAGTATGCCGGCGCAAAGATAAGAGACAACAAGATGGATTTTGCCGACTTGGAGTATTATGCAGTCAAGGCTATGCAAAACGACAGGATAGCCAAAGATACGGCGGATTGTTACGACTATATCTGCGTCGACGAATATCAGGATATCAACGCCGTTCAGGAATATATACTGTCGAGGCTTTCCAACGGTAAAAACTTGTTTATGGTAGGCGACGTCAAGCAGAGTATTTATCAATTCCGTCTGACCGACCCTCAGATATTTTTGACAAAATACAGAGCCTTTCAGCGCGACCCCTCTCTTGGCAGCGCGCATGCTCTCAATGACAATTACCGCTCTTGCAAAGAGGTGATAGACTTTGTCAATATCGTATTTGACAATATAATGACAAGAGACCTCGGCGGTATAGATTACAGAAGAGAGAGCAGACTTACGCAGGGCAATAAGGATTATCTTCCCCAAGAGGGCAAGGCGGTGCGCATTGCGCATTTTGCAAAAGAAGCCGTCGAGTTGGATATCCCCGTCGGAGAAGACGGCGTATACAGCGTGCGCGACGACGCAGACGACAGCGATGAGATCGAATGCAGAGAGGGAAATTATATCGCCGCCAAGATAAGAGAGCTTGTGGGCAAAAAGCAAATTCAAGTGCCATCTCCCGACGAAGGAATGATATATCGCAAAGTAAGATTTTCAGATATAGCGTTGCTGTGCGCCAAGCGTTCTGTCGGAGTGGAGAGGATAGTCGCCACGTTGAAGAGCGCGGGAATTCCGATAGACGGCGGCAAGGTGTTGAAAGAAAAGCAGAACTCCTGCATAGATATCATGACGTCATTTCTCAGAGTGCTTGACAATCACAGGCAGGATATACCTCTCGCAGAGGTGTTGACGGGCAATATATTTGCGCGCTTTAATTACAAGGATATGGCGCAGATAAGGTCGAGATATCGCAAAGAAAAGTTTTTCCACAGCGCGGTTGAGAAATATCGCGACGGCGATGACGACGGCATATCCGCAAAGCTCAAAGAGTTTTTTGCGACGCTATGCAAATATCGCAAGATAGCGTCGTTTATGACTGTCGACGAGCTTATGCGCAGAATTATCGCAGACTTTGATTTCAAGGCGAAGATGTCGGCGACGGAGGGCGGCATAAGAGACTTTGTCGGCTTAGAGCGTTTTATAAATTCAATGAAATCAAAGGCGTATAATTCGAGTGTGTCAAAGTTTATCGACGCGGTGGACCACACGGTGGATTTCGGCAAGGTTTCCAGCGAATCGGGTATCGAGGGGGATTGCGTGCGCACCGACACGATACATCAGAGCAAGGGGCTTGAATATCCGATAGTATTTATCGTCGACGCAGCAAAACAGCTCAATCTTTCGGACGTCAATGCCGGCAACGTACTGTATGACAAGACCTATGGATTTGCGATAAAAGATATCGACGAAGCCGACAGATTTTTTGACGACAGTCTGCCTATAAAGATAATGCGGACGATAAAGACAAAGAGCGCAATCGAAGAGTTTATGAGACTCTTTTACGTGGCTTTGACGAGGGCGAGGAATATGCTTTTTGTCACTGCGACGGGCAACGTGTCGAGAGGCAACTCGCAGTTTGGCGAAAAGAAGGTCAACGGACCGCTCAGTATGTTGCAGTGGCTCAACAACGTCGCGGTGGACGAAAGAGATTTTTGCGACAGATATTTTGATAAGGACGCAGACGCGCCTTATGAAGAAGAGACAGACGAGATTGCACCATGCGAAAAAGGGGAGATTGATATAGCAAAATCGAGAGAGTTTGTCAAAGCTTTGGAGTTGAATTACGCGCACAAGTCAAGCACAACTTTGCTTGTCAAGCATACCGTCACTGCGATCAACAACGCATATTATCTATCGCAATTTCCTATTAAGGACGCCTCGGAGTATGACAAGGAGAGCTTGATTGACGAGATAAAAGACTGCGATATCGGCGAAGAAGAGACCATTGAGTTCAAGCGCAGCGCCGACGAGGGTATAGCGTATCACAGAGTGTTGGAGTGTATAGACTATGAATGTTATACCCAAGACGACGTCGAGGCTCAACTTGATTTGATGGTTGAGCAAGGTCTTTTATCGCAAGAGCAAAGGGATATGGTAGACCCGACGTCGATACTTGAATGTCTGCAAAGCGACGTTATGGCGAATGCTAGGGCGTATCCTCATTACAGAGAAAAACAGTTTATGCTCAATATCCCTGCCGACGAGATTTTGGACGTGGACAGCAAAGACAAAGTGTTGTTGCAAGGCACGGTAGACTTGTTTATTCAAGGTTCGGACAGAGGCGGAGAAAATATCATTGTCGACTTCAAATTTTCGCACAAGACCCCCGATAGAATAAAGGCGAGATACAGCCGTCAGCTTGATCTATACGCAATGGCTGTCGAAGAATGCCTTGGGATAAAGGTCGATAAGAAGGTTATATTTATCTTAGGTCAAAACAAGACGGTTGAGATCTGATATTCAAATGCAATAAGCATATGCGGCATATTTCAAAGCGGAGTATGCCGCATTGTTTTTTATTTTGCCCAACGTCAAATTATTGTCCTCGCGCAGTATAAAAACCGCTGATATGTCAATTATCAAAATAGCAAAACTCCTTTACATATTTACTATTATTACATAAATAGATTGGAGGTTACATTTTGTTAGCATTTATCACTCAGATTTACACAAAGTTTCTTGCGTTTATGACGCATTGGAAGGTATGGCAGATAGTATTGTTTGCTCTTTCTCTTCCCATCATAGCATTGGCTGTGCAGACGATAGCATATTCGTCGCGATACGTATATCGCAGAGCGTTTGCAAGGCTCAAAAAGTTCTTGAAGCGCAATTCATATCTTTCGCCCGACACAATGCACTCTTTCAACAAGAGAGTAGTCAAGATATTCCCTGCGAATATCAAGAGACAGACCAAGCATATTGCCGATTCGGGTATGCCTGTCGAAGAGTACGTCAACACTTTTGGATTTTGCTACGGCGTGAGCAAGAAAAGTATAGTCGGCAAAGTCGCCCTGCTTCATACCGTATTGCTTGGCATAATAGTGGCAATGAACGGGCATGCAATAGGCATTGTCTGCGCGTCTGTGATGGCAATGGCGCTCGTGTGGGGAATTGCAAAGATAATCGACAGCGCGTTTAGAGGCGCATACTCGTTTGTCGATAAGAAGTATAGAAAGAAGTTTATATCCAAGCTTGATTCCAATACTATGCTCTATTCAAAGAATATCGACTTGACCGTACCGCAAAGAGACGGCGACGGCAGCGACAGCGTGTTCGAGCTTGCAAAGAGCGTCGAGGACTTCTTGGCAACGTCGCCGGACAGAAGTCTTGCCAAAGTTGTGCTCAAAGGCTTGTATTCGGCAAAGTTTTCTTCGGCAATGAGCATTCAAAACAAGTTGAGACTCAAAAATGTCATTGACGATTTAAAAAATTACGTTGGATAGGTTGCTAAATCCCGATTATTTATGTAAAATATAATAGTCGGAGAATGAGAAGAGGTTTTTTATCGAGATATACTATTGCCGACGTTTTGATTATTTGGACAACGGCGGCGTTATGCCGCAAAAGCCCTAACGCAAGAAAAGGAGGCGAGAGCTTATGATCGAGATTTACAAGACTGATTTGGACAACAAGCTTGTGCAGATAGAAGAAAGCGAATATATGGACGGCAAATTCGACCCAAAGGATTGTTGGATAAATCTCACCAATCCTTCTGACAAAGAAGTTGCGTTTGTCGCTTCCGTCAGCGGCATTGAAGACGACGTACTCAAAACTCCTCTTGACGATGAGGAGCGTTCCCGTCTTGAAGTCGAGGACGACTATACTTTGGTGCTTGTCGACATACCTGTGATAGAAGAGGGGGCTGAGGATTATTTTTCTTACTTTACGATTCCGCTCGGCGCGATAGTAAAAAAAGATTTGTTTATCACAATCAGCCTCAAAGATACTGCAATTATCCGAGACTTTGTACGCAACAGAGTCAAGGGTTTTGCTACATACAAAAAGACAAGGTTTTTATTTCAAATACTCAACAATATTGCCACTAAATACTTGGCGTATCTAAAACAAATCGACAAGGCTTCGCAGAGAATCCAAAACGAATTGCACAGGTCGACTAAGAATAAAGAACTTATACAGATGCTTGACTTGGAGAATTCTCTCGTATATTTCTCGACGTCGCTCACGGGCAACGACGCGGTCATTACCCGTCTTATGCAGAATAAGTCCAACGTCAACAATATTCTCAAATCCTATCCCGACGATACCGAACTTCTTGAAGACGTCGCAATAGACACCAAGCAGGCTATGGAGATGTGTTCGATATATCGAGATATCTTGTCGGGTACTATGGACGCATACGCTTCCGTCATATCCAACAACCTCAATATCGTCATGAAGGTGTTGACGTCTATCACGCTTGTGATATCAATACCTACGTTGATAGCGTCTTTATTCGGTATGAATACCTGGGTGCCAGGGCAGGGGTCTCCTTGGGGCTTCTTGGGAGTAGTCGGTTCGTCCGGGCTTATATCGCTTGCAGTCGCTCTCTATCTCAAACGCAAGAAATTGCTGTAAGCTAGGACGTCGCAGTTTATGTGGCGCGGTATTGCTAAGTTTGGTCGAGGTGAGTATATATTGCTTATAGCTAACCAAATTTTAAGTCACTTCGACTGAAACGCAGTGGAACGGAGAAGTCTCATCCAATTAAAAGATACAAAAGATAATATTTCAATATATTCTCTACGACGTAAAAACATTATAATAACATTCAAGGACAAATATGCGATTTACTTACTGTCCCGATTGCGGGAGGAAACTCATTGACAAAGTTATTGGCGACGAAGGATACGTCCCTTATTGCGAGGGATGTAAGCGACCGCTTTTCGATATGTTTTCATCATGCGTGATAGTGCTTGTCACAGACGGCAAAGGCAAAGTCGTATTGCTTAGGCAAAGCTATATATCCAATGAATATTACAATCTCGTATCGGGGTATATCAAGCCGAAAGAGAGGGCGGAAGATACCGCATACAGAGAAGTCGAGGAAGAAGTCGGTTTAAAGCTAAAATCTTTGGACTTTGCTTTCACCCGTTGGTTTGACAAAAAAGATATGCTTATGCTGGGTTTTATAGGCACGACTGACGACGTTGAATTGTCGTTGTCGGGCGAAGTAGACAGCGCGATATGGATAGACGCTCAGACTGCTTTGAGTATGGTGCACCCAAAGGGCAGCGTTTCGTACGAGTTGGTCGAGAGACTTTTGTCTTTAAAGAGCGTATAATTTATCATTTTCCTTATTCCATATTTTATAATTTGTAATCAAAATAAGTGCTGCGCTTTACTTTATTTATAAGATTCCCTATTGACAGAATTTAATAAATATATCATAATGAATATAACAAAAGAAAATATATATTATTATGTAATATTTTAATTCAGGGGGCTTATAATGATAAATCGCAGAGCGTTAGTTATTTCGAGTTTTATATCGTCTATAATTGCATTTATATTTCAATGCCTTCCAAAAGCAATTACGATTGCAGAGAGAATTGACGGCGATAGATATATAATGAGATATTCGTCATATTTCAACAATCCGTTGAAGGGCTGGCCGATATTGACTTTGATAGTAGTCGTATGCACGTTGGTTGTCGCAGTGCTCAGCGCAGTACTGATCAAAAGCAATAAAAGATCTCTTATAGTTACTTCATTGGTATTTGACGTCATAGCATTTGCAAGCAGCGTATTTTTGTTATGTCTCTTTGGCAAGCGGTCTACTGCAAGCAATATAATAATAACAATACTATTCCTGTGCCAGGCAGTTATCTGTATAGTTTTATTGCGCGAGGGAAGCCGACATGCAAATATAAAAATAACATTATTAAATTATTTAAGTTTGATAATATTGTCCGTCGCGCTTATTTTGCAATGTATGCCGTCAAGCGTCAAGACTATGGATGGGAGCGTGGCATATTTTGAGTCTTATTTCCAACCGCCTATTGACGTCGTGACTATTTTGTCGTTTTGCGTTGGGATGTTGACAATGTTTGTTTTGCTTATCAATATAGTCGCTATTATAAGAGATAAAAAATCAATGGGTGTTGCCAAGTTGATATGCCTATCATTGGCGGTCGCATTGAGTGTCGCTTTGTCGATAGTCTTAGGGAAGTGCAATACCGCTTATAATATTGTAATACTTATCTTGTTGGCGACATTGACTGTTATGCAATGCGTAAGAATAAAACTAATAAAAGAATGATATTTTAAATTATGCTCGAAGTGACAAAGTTTGGTGAGCTATAAGTATAATTTGTCATTTCGACCGAAGTGCAACGTAGTGGAGAAATCTCAGCGAATTGAAATAAAAGGATTAGATTTCTCCATTCCACTACGTTTCAGTCGAAATGACCAAAGCTTGATTACCTACAAGCCATATATGTGCCACCTCGACCGTGGTGGAGAGGTCTCATCCTTGTGAATATAATATAATTATCAACTACGCTCACCCTTATGTCATTATATATTATATTGATATATATAGAAGAGGACGAAAAAACCTTAAAATTCACCGTCAAAAAATTTTTTAAAAAAATGCGAAAAATTTGTTGACATATATATTTGATAATGCTATCATATAAAGGCTGTCGAGAAACAGCGAGTAAATAACTCATGCGTGGGGGATTAGCTCAGTTGGCTAGAGCGCCTGCCTTGCAAGCAGGAGGTCAAGAGTTCGACTCTCTTATCCTCCACCACCCATGGGCTCATAGCTCAGCTGGTTAGAGCACACGCCTGATAAGCGTGAGGTCGGTGGTTCGAGTCCACTTGAGCCCACCAACTTTCGGTCTAACCGAAAATTTTTTTTGCACATTGACAACTGCATAGTAGTATCTGACGCATTGACGAGATGCGTTGGATTCAAGTATGAAAGACATACAAAAAATAGCGAGAAATATAATACGTAAAGGTAGTATAATCTTTAAGTAATATACAAAACAGCTGAGGAAAACAAAAAAAGATGATCTGATTAGGATGATTAGACGAAAGACGAGATCAAGCTATGAAGAGCATAAGGTGGATGCCTTGGCACTAGGCGCCGAAGAAGGACGTGACAAGCTGCGAAAAGCTACGGGGAGTTGCAAATGAACGTTGAGCCGTAGATATCCGAATGGGGGAACCCACGTACTGAGGAGTACGTACTATTGCATGAATACATAGTGTAATAGAGGGAACCCGGGGAACTGAAACATCTAAGTACCCGGAGGAAAAGAAAATAAAACAATGATTACCTGAGTAGTGGCGAGCG
>CAJTVJ010000009.1:0-1612 GCA_910579785.1 uncultured Christensenella sp.
GCTCAGAGCAGTAAGCATATCGACGTCGTAACCGTGATAGGCGCGCCTTTGAGACATATGGGCAAACTGTTTAACTGCGCCGTCGTGATATATGACGGGGAGATATGCGGAGCAGTCGCTAAGCAAAATATACCCAACTACGGCGAGTTTTACGAGGGCAGATATTTCACGGGCGGAAAAAATGCCGAGAGCGGAGAGATATCAATATGCGGCAGACTTTGCAAATTCGGGCAGCGCGTGTTTGTAAATGAAAACTTGAAGAGCTATGCCTTCGGTGTTGAGATATGCGAGGATATGTGGGCGGCAAGTTCGCCGTCGATAGAACTCAGCGAAAACGGCGCCAACATAATCGTCAATATTTCGGCAAGCGATGAGATAGTAGGCAAGTCGGATTATAGACGTACTCTTATCTCTGCGCAGTCGGGTAAGCTGAATTGCGGATATATCTATGCCAGCGCAGGCGCGGACGAGTCTACGACGGACTGCGTATTTGCAGGGCACAATCTCATTGCGGAGTGCGGAAGCATAGCAAAAGAGAGCGGACTTTTTGAAAATTCGCTTATATATTGGGATATAGACGTAAAGAAGGTGGAGTATGAAAGAAGAAGAGTCAATACGCTATGCGGAAGGGCAAGTTTAGATAAGATATATTTTCACCAGAGCATTGACAGCTGCGAGTTGACGAGGGGTTTTCCCCGTATGCCTTTTGTGCCTGTTGAAGACAGCTCTAAAAAAGAGAGGTGCGAGCTGATACTCAATTTGCAGGCGAGAGGACTTAAAAAGAGAATTGAACATACGCATTGCAAGAAGTTGGTGATAGGACTGTCGGGAGGTCTTGACAGCGCGCTTGCGCTATTGGTCGCAGTCAAAGCCGCCGATATGTCGGGTATCGACAGAAAGAGCGTGCTTGCGGTGACTATGCCGTGTTTTGGCACGACAAAGCGCACTAAGTCAAATGCGGAGATACTTGCGCAAGGGCTTGGAGTAGATTTTTGCGAGGTAAACATATCCAAGTCGGTAGAGCAGCACTTTGCCGACATATCACAACCCAAAGATAAGTATGACGTGACTTTTGAGAATGCCCAGGCAAGAGAGCGCACGCAAGTGCTTATGGACATTGCCAACAAAGAGGGAGGTCTTGTGATAGGCACGGGCGATCTGTCAGAGCTTGCGCTCGGGTGGGCTACCTACAACGGAGACCATATGTCGATGTACGGCGTCAACGGCGGTATACCCAAGACGCTTGTGAGATATTTGGTCAGCTATTACGCCGACGAATGCGGAGATAAAGACGTCAAAGCGGCACTTTGCGACATACTCGACACTCCTGTCAGTCCGGAACTTTTGCCTTCCGACGGAGATAAAATAGCGCAACAGACGGAGAATATAGTAGGTCCTTACGAGTTGCACGACTTTTTCCTTTATTATATAATACGTTGGGGATATTCTCCGAAGAAGGTATACCGAATTGCTTTAAAGACCTTTGACGGGGTGTATGACAAAGAGACGTTGCTTAAATGGCTCAACAATTTTTACAAGAGATTTTTCACGCAGCAGTTTAAGAGATCGTGTCTGCCAGACGGCGTGAAAGTGGGCAGCGTTGCCCTCTCTC
>CAJTVJ010000009.1:1622-58552 GCA_910579785.1 uncultured Christensenella sp.
GATTGGAGAATGCCGAGCGACGCCAGCGCAAGGATATGGCTTGACGAGCTTCAAGATATAAAGTAAATTGCTTTGTGTAAATAGGGCTAAACTGTATAAGTATAACGTAATAATAATTCGACGTAAAATAAAAAGACGCACCGTATGCGATGCGTCTTTGCTTATTGAAATTGTTATTTTTTGAGTATGCCTTTATATATGGCGTCTGTCTTTGAATAGTCAAGGTCTGCTTCCGAATAGCTGAATATTATCGTTGATTTGCTTTGAGCCGAGCCGCTGTATATCTTAGCTATTTTGCCCGACCAGCTCTCGTCGATAATATATTTTTTTGCAAGTCCGTTTTCCCATATCTCCATTTCAAAGTGACTGTAATTGTATTTCATACCCGAACCACCGTTGTCGTTTTCAAGATTGGCTATCGTCGTCTTGTCAGCGTTTGCAGCGTCTACGTTTATCGAAAATTTGAGATAGAAGTACTTGTTGCCATTGTCATCCGTCCTCAACTCGATAGTTATGTCTTTGCTGTCTACGACGTTTTCTACATTCCAATTTACGCAAGTCTTTCTTGCTTCCTCGTCGCTTCTAGATCCCTTGGCGTCTTCCGGCTTATTCCAATTATCGCTGCTTTGTTTTTTCCAAGTTGCGACTTCCAAAAGCCCTGTGCTTTCGTTGTATACGATAGGCGACTTGTTGTTCATTCTATTGTATTTGCCGTTGTTGGTAAATCTGATATCCGCGGAAGTGGTCGCTTTTCTTTCAATAGAGCCGAAAGTAGCGTTGACAGGCATTTTTATCGTCGTGTCGTCTTTTAGGGTATCGCTCTGTCTTCTCAATCTTTGATATATGAGCTGACCTTTATTGCTGCCCATTTTCGTCTCGCCCTTTTGGTCTCTGAAATATGCAAAATAAGCGCAGTCGATTTCGTTTTTGGTAGCTCTCGCCATCATCTGCGCGACTTTTTGCGCGTCGGTGAGAGTGGTGTCTTCATATATGTCTTTGACGTTGCGTTGAATTTCTTGCATTGAAGCGTCGTTGTCGGCGTTTGGATATTTGAGATAATCCACAAGTACTTTTGAATAGTCGATGTCGACGATCTTTGCCTTGTTATAGACTTTGTTGCAAGCCGTGAAGCATAGACATGCGGTCACTGCCAGCGCTAGAATTAAAGTAACGATGATAAATTTTTTCATAACGTCCCCCAATTTAGTTATTTATAATACAAGTATATCCTCAACAAAAAGTTGTTGTCAATAGCTTTTTTGGTTTTTATTATGCAAAAAATAGTAGCTTTTTTATAAAAAACATGGTGCGTTGTCCTTAGAGTTATGTATTGACACGGCAGGCTGAGATAGGTTATAATTATTATATTACAATCTATATTATACTCAGAGGTCATAAATGGTCGAGAAAATAGCTCTTTATCCCCAACATGTTACGAGACTTATGTCGATAAGAAGTAAGATATACAGCAAGGTAGCCGAGATGTCTTGCGAGGCTGCTTTGAGCAAAGAGCCGATACCGAAAGAAAAATTGGAAAACGCGCAATTCGTATCTTTCAAAAAAGGCAGCGTCTGGGCAAGTGATTTTGACTGCGCTTGGTTTAAGTTCAAGGGCAAAGTGCCTCAGACTTGCAAAGGCAAAAAGGTCGTCGCGCTGATAAACATACAGGGCGAGGGGCTTGTATATATCGACGGAGAGGCAAAGCAAGGCATCACGCAGGTGCTTTACGGAATAGATTTGATACAGTCTGTCAAGGGCAAACAGGTCGTCGATTTATTCGACTGCGCTCAGGGCGGAGAAGAGATAGATCTACTTGTAGACGCTGGATTCAACGGCAAGCGTAACAGAGCTGGGACGGAAGTCAAACTTGTGCGCAAAGACCTTGCGATTTGCGACAGCGAGAGACTTACCTATTATTACGATTATCTTCAACTCTTTATGATGATGTTGACATACGGCAAAAACAAAAGTCTGACAAAAGAGAGACTAAAAGAGATAGACGGCGCGCTTGACAAGTCGTATAGGATAGCAAAAAAAGATTTGACAAAGGCGCACGAACTGCTTGCAAAGGTGATATCTACTCCCAACAAAGACGGCGCGAGGGAATATAGCGCGATAGGTCACGCGCATATCGACCTTGCATGGCTTTGGCCGGTGAGAGAGACAAAGCGAAAGGGGGCGCGTACTTTTGCAACCGCGCTCAATAATATCGCCAAATATCCCAATTATAAATTCGGAGCGTCGCAGGCGCAGCTCTTTGAGTGGATAAAGCAAGAAGAGCCTCAGCTTTTTGAGAGAGTGAAGAAAGCCGTTGAAGAAGGGACGATAGAGTTGCAAGGGGGAATGTGGACGGAAAACGATTGCAATATCCCAAGCGGCGAGTCTATCATACGTCAGTTTATGTACGGCGAAAAATTTTTTAAGGACGAATTCGGCAAGCACTGCAAAGTCGTATGGCTGCCCGACGTATTCGGATATCCTGCGTCATTGCCGCAGATAATACGTAAGTGCGACAGACAGTATTTTATGACGATAAAACTCACTTGGAATATGCAGAACAAATTTCCGTATAAGACTTTTATATGGAGAGGCATAGACGGCAGCGAGGTGCTTTCGCATATGGCGCCGCAAGGCACATACAACTCCACAGCAACGCCTTTGGCAGTCACCAAGTCCGACCTTGGCGATCCGCATGCCGACAAGATAGACAAGGCTTTGTTGATATACGGCATAGGCGACGGAGGCGGCGGTCCCGGCGAAGCCCACATGGAGTTGCTTGAAAGGCAGGTAGACAACAAGGGAATGAGCAAGGTCGCGCGCCGTCATGCGGTAGAGCTTTTTGAAGATTTGCAAAACAATTACGGCGATTTGATACCTAAGTATGACGGAGAGTTGTATCTTGAAAAGCATCAAGGCACTTATACCTCGCAGGCGCTCAACAAGCTTTTCAACCGTCTGTTGGAGCAGTCGTTGCATACGCTTGAATGGCTTATGGCAGTCGCCAAAGTCAAGGGGTTGGACTATCAATGGGATAAGCTGGACGAGGTGTGGAAAGAGGTGCTTTTATATCAGTTCCACGATATAATCCCGGGCTCTTCTATCAACCGAGTGTACGTCGAATCTGTGAGCAGATACAGACAGCTTTATGCTGAGGTGTGCGAGAAGATAGACGGGCTTTTGCAGTCGCTGAAAGACGGCGGAGGTTTGGGCGCGGTCAACACCGTTGGATTTGACAGAAGCGAATACGTCAAGTGGAACGATAAGTGGTATCATGCCGACGTCAAAGCCTACTCTTCGGCGTTGCTTACGCAGACAGACGGAGATTTTTCGCAGTTTTCTTTCGGCGATAATTATATTCAAAACGATAAGATAAAAGTGAGCTTTGCAAAAGACGGCAGCATATCTTCAATGATAGATTTGACTTGCGACAGAGAACTTTGCAAGGGCGGACTTAATATTTTGACGGTATACAGCGATCCAAAATCGTATTACGACGCTTGGGATATCAATATAAACTATCCCAATATGCGCAAGTGGAAGTTTAAGTTGGACAGCTTCAAGACGTTTATAGACGGAGCAAGCGTAGTAAGGGAGAGTATCTATAATTTTAAAGACAGCATACTAATACAAAAAGTCAAGTTGACGGCAGGCGATAGTATGGTCGTATTTGACACGACGGTGGATTGGCGCGAATCTCACAAGATGTTGAGGGCTGATTTTTATCCGACGGTTTATAGCGACGTCGTTAATTGCGACATACAGTTTGGCAACGTGGATAGGTCTACGCTGCAAGATACGCCGATAAGAAAAGCTCAATTTGAGATATGCGCACATAAATTCGTCAACGTGGATCAAGATAATTACGGTGTCGCGCTCATCAATAATTGCAAGTACGGATATAGGGCAAAAGACGGACTTATGTCGCTCAACTTGCTGCGCTCTCCTAAATATCCCGACAAAGAGTGCGATATGGGAGAACATAAATTTTCATATGCGTTTTATCCGCACGAGGGCAAGTGGCAGGAGAGCGATTTGGTAAAGAGGGCGTATTGTTTCAACAATCCTCTTATCGTCAAGCAAGACGCGCCGATACTCGACAGTATCTTTAAAATCGACGGCGACGTCATATTGGAGACGGTCAAGGTATCCGAGGACGGCAAGAGCATAGTTGCAAGAGTCTATGAGAGATACGGCAAAGAATGCAAAGCAAATATCAATCCCAAATTTGATTACAAAGAGATATATGAGAGCAATATGTTGGAATATGATACAAAAGCCGTGTCAGATAGCATCTTTGAATTTGCAAAGTATGAGATAAAGACGTTGATATTTGTTTTGGATTGAAATGACTCATCTGGGTTTACTTTAAGCAAAATGCGGTCACCTCGACCTAAGTGGAGAGGTCTCAACGAGTTGAAATAATATGATTAGATTTCTCCACGTTGGTCGAAATGACATTGCTTGCGTATAGTTGACGATTGTAGGGGGTATGAAACTTTGAGTATACTCACAATGCTTCATATCCTATGTGACAATGGTACTAATATAAAAAAGTCATTTCGACCGAAGTGCAACGAAGCGGAGAAATCTCAACCTTGTGATTATATTTAATTTGATTAGACCTCTCCGCGTTGGTCGAGGTGACCAGATATGACTTGTCGCTAATCAAAATATAAGTCATTTCGACGGCGGAGAAATCTCATCATTGTATTTATTCAACTTAACATAAATTCTATTGAGCAGCGGGGCAGGGCAGCCCCCATTTTTATGCCCATTGATTTCGTATTTTTTTAAAGCGCGCGCATTGAGATTTGCCATATATTCATATATTTACCCTCGTGCATATTTTTATATGCAGATATCGGCATATTTGCATATCTATATATTGATATATGCGCATATTTGCATATGCGTATATGTTAAGCTGAGCAGATATGGCGATGTTGTCGGCGCTTTGCGGTATTTGATTTGCCTTGATTTTGTCTTGCTCTACGGCTATTTGTCTTGCAATTTTTCTACATACCTCTCCTCTTCAAACCGACGTCATAAAGAGAGTTGCATTTCACGTATGTAAAGACAATTTGACAAAGCGTGAGATATATCGCTTTTATTTTATAGATATAATTTACTTTGCTTGATTTTATAAGAGCTATGTGCTAAAATAACTCTACAAATTTATTATCGCAGAGGTAATTATCATGTTGTTGAGCAAATTGGTGTGCGAGCGCACAAAAGAAGCTCCCCAGGACGCAAAAATCAAAAGCCATATTCTTTTGTCAAGAGCCGGATTTATCAAGCAGGTGTCAAACGGTATTTATACAATGACCATGCCGTGTCAGAAGATGAGCCAGAAGATACAGGCTATCATACGCCAAGAGATGGACGCGTTGGACGGGCAGGAGGTGTTGTTCCCTGTCGTCATGCCGAGAGAGATATGGGAGACTTCGGGTCGTTATAATTCCATAGGCAGCGAGATGGTGCGTTTTAAGGACAGAGCCGACAGAGATATGTTGCTTGGTATGACGCACGAGGAAGCGGCTGTACACCTTGCCAATCATATCGTCAGCAGTTACAACCAATTACCTTTTATGATATATCAGTTGCAGACAAAGTTCCGCGACGAAGCAAGATCGAGGGGCGGTCTTATCCGTGTGCGCGAATTTACGATGAAAGACGCGTATTCCTTCCATTCGACAAAAGAGGATATGGAGGCTTATTATGACAGAATGTTTGACGCGTACTATCGCATATTCAGGCGCATAGGTCTCAAAAGATTTATCGACATTAAGTCTGACAGCGGTATGATGGGCGGAAGCGTTGCGCACGAGTTTATGCTGTTGACAGAAGTCGGCGAAGACAGTATTGTGCTTTGCAACGATTGCGATTACAGAGCTAATATGGAAGTTGCCGAGGGCGTGATAAATTCCCCTGCAAACGAAATCAAGCCTTTGGAACTTGTCTTTACGGGCGAGGATAAGACTATCGACGAGGTGTCGGCAAGGTTGGGTATTTCGCAAGACCTCACGTGCAAAGCAGTCGTATTTGCGGTAAAAGGAAACTCAGAAGAAATAGTCATTGCCTTTACAAGAGGAGATTTGGAGATCAACGAAGCAAAACTCAAAAAGGTATTGCTAAAAGATATCGTGCCGTATGACGGCGGAGCCAACGAGATTTTGGCTTGCGGCAATATCGGACCCGTCGGACTTGACAATAAGATAATCACCGTATTTGACAAATCGCTTGAAAATATAAATTCGTTGGTCATCGGAGCTAATAAGGCGGAGTATCACTACGTAGGTTTCAACTTCAAAAGAGACTTGCCAGGCGTCAAATTTGTCGACGTATCAAAGACTAGAGACGGAGACGCGTGCCCTGTCTGCGGCGGCAAATTGAGAGTGGAAAACGGCATTGAGATAGGCAATATATTCCAGCTCGGCACCAAATATACCAAGTCTATGGATATGACGGTGCACGGCGCAGACGGCGGAGAATTTCATCCGATAATGGGATGTTACGGCATCGGAGTGGGCAGGGCTATCGCGTCTATCGCGCAGGAGTCAAGCGACGACAAGGGATTGATATTGCCAATGAGCGTCGCGCCTTGGCAGGTGCATATCTGTCCGCTTAGACTTGACGACGAGTCAGTCAAGAACAAGGCATACGAGCTTTATGACGATTTGACCAAAGCAGGTGTGGACGTGCTTTTTGACGACAGAAATGCTGCGGCAGGCGTCAAATTCAACGATGCGGACCTTATGGGCATGCCTATAAGAATTGTTGTGTCGCCAAAGAGCTTGGCAACAGGCGAAGTTGAGATCACGGTTAGAGCCACCAAGGAAAGCCAAAAGGTGGCGTATGACAAGGCTTTGGACGTGGTCAAAGATATCATAGAAGAGCAGATGCAATTTCTCAAAGGCTAAAAATACAAAACAAGCTCCCCAATGCTGGGAGCTTTCGTTTTTACGTTGATAAAGTTTTATAGATACGATACGCCTAAGAATGTCATTGCAAGCCAACATATCAGCGCGAGAAGCAAAAGCATTATATAGATTACAATGCCTGTCACGGCGTATTTAAAGCAAATCTTGCCAAGTATCGGATGACGTTTTTTTATCGAGACTCCGACTATTGCTCCGATGGGCGGTAAAATAGCTGACAGTATGACGAGAAATCTTAGCAGCATTGCGCTGTGTTTGTCATATCGTCTTTTTTCGGAAAAGGTACGCAGTCTTTCTCCGCAGGTGGGACAGAGCACCATATCTTCGTCGATTTGAGAATAGCATTTTGGGCAAGTTTTCATATAATAATTTTATCATTACTATGGCGTTTAGTCAAATAAAAGATTTGTAAAATCTATGAGCGCTCTTGACTGCATAGAAGAGATATGATAGAATTTGCAAAAGGAGATAGGTATGGAATTAAAAGTTTTGGACGGAGAATTTTGTATTTGTAAGCTGAGCGGTATTGATATAAACTTAGCCGATATGCAATATTGTTTTTTCGCAAAGACAGAGGACGAAGCGTCGTTGGTATGCCGAAAAGAGTCTTTGCCTGGCAGAGCGGCGATCATAGACGGTCAGTGGAGAGGTATGCGTATTGTCGGTCAACTTGACTTTGCGCTTGTCGGTATACTGTCTAAAATAGCAAATATTTTGGCAAGCGAAGATGTTGCATTATTTGCCGTATCTACTTTTGACACCGACTATTTTTTTGTCAAAGAATATAACTTAGAAAAAGCAATCAATGCTCTTAGTAAAAACGGGTACGCGGTAATTTAAAATTTAATCATGTTATATTACTTATAATACACTGAGATTTGGTTTGACTCACAATACTTCATATCCTATGTAACTATAACCTATATGTAAGCAATGTCATTTCGACCGTAGCGGAGAAATCTCAACAAGTTGAAAAAAATAAGCGGATAAGACCTCTCCGCGTTGGTCGAGGTGACCAGATATGGCTTGAAGCTAACCTAAATTGGGTCATTTCGACCGAAGCGTAAGCGTAGCGGAGAAATCTCAACCTTGTGAAATTTTAACTCGATTAGACCTCTCCGCGTTGGTCGAGGTGACCACACATTTGCTTGCAAGTTTGGGCGAGAGTCACTGAATTCATAAGGATGAGATTTCTCCATTCCACTACGTTACAGTCGAAATGACCAAAACTTTATTGTCTGTAACCATTATGTGTTCGCCTTGACCATAGCGGAGAGGTCTAATCGAATAAAAAATATATTCAAGTTGTTTCTGCTCTCTGCTGTAAATCTATAAACCTTAAAACATCATAAAAATAATTTGCAAATCTTTCTAATAATATTGATTTGCTCTGTGATTTACTATATAATGATATTATTATATCAAAAAGGTACTATTGCCTTGGGGGAAGAATGGACGAAAAGAAAAAGAAGATTATCAAACAAAGCGTGATGATATCAGTTGCGGCGGTGTTTATTATACTTGGAATTATGTCGATAATACAGGCTACCGGCAGCAATGCAGGACTTGGATATATCAGCGCGATACCAAACGTAATATTGCGATACGTAGTAGTTATCGTCACAAATGCTGTCGGCATTATGCTTATGTCTACGGCGGCAGGCACTTTTGAAGGCAGGGTAAAAAACATATTTGCTATTACAGTATGCGTATATAGCACAATAATGACGGTGCCGCTTTTCTTGGCGTTTGTGCTTATGTTTCCGGCAGGAGCGGGCGCAGCTTTGCCTGAATTCTTGCAATCAATGGTAGGTGAGATCGTCGTTGCTTTTCAAAAGCTTGTAGGCAACAACGGTTGGCAATATGTCATATATACGCTTGGTACGATAATGGGCGCAGTGTTTTTGGCAGTGCCGATTATATCCACATACTGCACTGTCAAGGATATTGATTTGATAAAGGTCATAAAGGCAAAAGCTGGCAAAAAGACAGTGAGCTAAATCAAAATAATTGTGCAAGTCAGGCACTTTGCATTGCATCTTTAAAGACACTCACAAAATAAAGTGAGTGTCTTTGTATTTCCATTATATTTAAAAATTTGCTCTTAAATATTCGTCATATCAGATAAAGAAGATTGATAGCGCAAATAGGCATTGAGCGGTGTAGTAACTTAGTATTATATAGTAATCGTGAGTCTTTGGCAATTTGAGACTTGGCGCAAACCATGACACCCCCAATACCGAATCCGACGTGATAAATAATACGCATCCAATGAGGTTGAGCAATGTAAAAGCATTTACTCCGCGCACAATCATCAAGTTGATGGAAGACGTAAGTATCAAGTTGAGCGCAAGATAATATATGATAAGCATAATATTCTGCGCTTTGCTTGAAGTCAGCACTTTGCATGCAAATATAAGATAAATGATTGGCAAAACTATCAATGTAGGCAGTAGGTAAAGTTTAAATTCTTCCAACATAAGGAAGTTGAACATATAGCACAGATGTCCGAGGAAAAAGAAAGCGACGCCGGCAGTTTGTATTAAGTTTTTTCTCTTTGGGTGGGTGTTGCCGCCCTCGTATAGGCACAAAAATATATCTCCAATGAGTCCGAGTATCAGACCGATTATGACAATAAGCGAATAGGTGCGTTCTTTTCCGCTGTGACTTGATAAATAAAAAGCAAGTATTCCGGTAGCCACAAAACAGAGCGAGCCGCACGTTTTGGCAATTAGTTCAAAGTCATAGTTGCCTTTTGATTTAGAAAAAGACTTAATAAAGCCGAGAATAAGACATATGCCTACTAATACGTACATCAATGCTTCCATATATCTATTAAACCATATCTTATATTATATGTCAATAGCGAATATGTACGATTTTGACAATTTATGGATATTTTGCAAAAGTTTATTTAATTATATGTCTTTATATGCGATTATAAGTGAAAAAATACAATTCAAATCAAAACATTGCAAAAATTATATCAATGTCATAGTTTGTTATGACCAAAGTGAGTGGCTATCTATGCCGTCGCTTTCGCTCCTTACGACATGTGGTCACCTCGACCGTAGAGGAGAGGTCTAATCAAATTATAACGTAACACATAACAAAAGGGTGGCGGTTACCGTAATTCCCACAGGGAATTTAATAAAACGCAAATAAAAAGATTTAGGCATAGCGTTAAGCTGTGCCTTTTCTGTACTTTTTTTCGTGGACGAATTAGGCTACTCGTAGCCTAGTGAGATATAGATATGTTTTATATTTCCCGCAAAATTCAATCGGTTGCGTTCTTTCATTTTTCGTGATATAATGATTATACGATATACAGTAATTTAGCGGAGATTACATGAAAATAACAGTGATAAACGGCACAGAGAAACACGGCGTTACATATCACTTAAAGGAGGTTTTTCTGAAAAACCTTCAAAGCGCAGACGTAGTTGAATTTTATTTGCCGAAAGATTGCCCGTCTTTTTGTATGGGCTGTACAAGCTGCTTTATGAAAGGAGAACAATACTGCAAGGATTTTGCTTACATAAATGAAATCGAAAAATCGTTTCTCGAATCCGATTTGATTGTCCTGACATCTCCTGCATACGTTATGCACGCAACAGGCGCAATGAAAGCATTATTAGATCATTTCGGTTATCGTTGGATGCCGCATAGACCCGCGCCCGAAATGTTCGGTAAGCGTGCAGTCATTATTACTCAATGTCTGGGCGCAGGTGCAAAGTCAACGGCGAAAGATATAAAACACAGTTTGTCTTGGTGGGGTATATCGAAAATCGGTATGTTTCACGGCGCTCTTATGAATGACATTGTTTGGGATAATCTTTCCGAAAAGAAGCGTAAAAAGTTAACCGAAAAGTTAAATAAACTTTCCGGTCGATTCGCTAAAATCAATTATGCCAAACCCGCACACACGAAACTTATTACAAAAATCAAATTTATGTTGAGTCGTCTTATTCAGAAAAAAGTGCGAAAAAGCGGCGGGGCGGGACTTGACTGTGAGTATTGGCATAAAAATGGGTGGCTTGGTAAAAGTCGTCCGTGGAAACATTGATACCGTCGTTTTTATCGGTTAAATTTCAATTTATCTTTCTAAAAGGTTTGTAGTAAAAAGCTCTCGAACATATCGTTCGAGAGCTTTTGTCCTTGCTTGAAAGTATAACTCTTAATAATTTAGTTTTTTAATTCCCTATGGGAAGTGCGCTTTATCCGTCACCCTTTGAGTATGTATAATTGTTATTTAGATTTCTTTGCGGCTTTTGCTTCTTCTTTCGCCTTTTGTTTAGCGGCTTTTTTCTTTGCCTTATCTTCTTCGTCGCCGCCTATATTTTTGAGTACCATATGTATGCCTTTAAAGAACTTTCCATTCATGATGGTGACGACGCCGTCGACCATTTTCATATTAAACATACCTTGTGACGAGAAAGCCAAAGCTCTCATTGGCGACGTCTTCATTACTTCGTATATCATAAGATAATTGGGGTCGTCCTTGTCGGCTTTCATACTCATTCTTATTGCAGGTTTGGCAATTTTGAGCGCAAACCTTGCAAGTCCGCTTGTATGCGACATATCTTCAAAAGAGTCGTCTTCGGTGAATTCGCCTTTCTTTGCAATTCTATAATCTTTTTTGATTTTGAGTCCCGACATTGCTACAAATTCTTCGCGAGTTATCTCCTTGTCCGCGCTTGGAGACATATACCAAGAATCGGACGGGGTAGGGATGATTTCTGCGGTGTCGGTAGACTCGACGTATACGGTATCTTCCAATCTTATGTCACGGCTTGACGCGCCTATCATGATTTTGAAGTCGCCGCTCTCTACCTGCCAATCGTCGCTATTTGTGTTGTAGAATGCAAAGCTGCGCTTGTCGAGACTGAACGTGATTCTCTTCTTCTCGCCTGCTTTGAGGTATATCTTTTCAAATCCTTTGAGCTGTTGCGACGGCATATATACGCTTGATTGCACGTCGTTGACGTAGAGTTGGACTATCTCTTTGCCGTCAGTATCGCCGACGTTTTCTACGTCAAGCGTAGCTGTCAATATTTCTTTGTCAGTGATTTTCTTTGACGATAGCGTCAGATTGGAATACTCAAAATCCGTATAGGAAAGTCCGTGACCGAATGGGAAGAGAACGGGCGCGTTGACGGTGTTGAAATATCTGTAACCGACAAAAAGTCCCTCTCTGTATTCCACGTTGAATCGAGTGCCGGGGAAGTTTTGCGTCGACGGAACGTCTTGAAGTTTGAGAGCAAACGTCTCGGCTGTTTTTCCGCATGGATTGGCTTTGCCAAGCAAGAGATCTACGCATGCGTCGCCTGACGTCTGTCCGCCTAGATACATGCACAGTACGCTGCGTACGTCGTCTATCCAAGGCATTTCTACGCTCGCGCCCATAGTCAATACGACGTTGACGTTCTTGTTGACTTGCGACAGTTCTTTTATCAACAAATCGTGGCTCTTTGGCATATTGATGTGTTTTCTGTCAAAGCCCTCTGCTTCATATTTGTTGGGAAGTCCTGCTACGACAAGCACGGTGTCATAATGTTTTGCCAACTCGACTGCATTTTTGCGAAGCTTGGCATTCTTCTTTTCGCTTTCGTCGGATAGGTCGTAACCGCTTGTAAATTCATATTCTATCCCGGCGTCACGCAGACTTTGCTCGACGGTGGATATTTTTGTGCAGTTGATAAACGAAGAGCCTGCGCCTTGGAATCTCGGCTCGATAGCAAGTTCGCCGACCAGCAATACGCTTTGCGATTTAAGCGGCAGCGCGCCGTCGTTTTTGAGCAAGACCGCGCTTTCCGTTGCGATTTTCTTTGCTATCTTGTAATGCTCTTCCTTGTCGTACGTTGCGTCCTTTGGATTGGAAGTTGAGCGCATTATTAGATCAAGAATTCTGTCGACCGCCTTGTCAAGTACGGCTTCGTCAAGGCTTCCGTCCTTAACAGCTTTGACTATCAACTTGTCATTCATACCGCCGCTGGACGGCATCTCCAAGTCGTGACCTGCTTTAAGTCCTTCGACTCTCTTGTTGGTCGCGCCCCAATCGCTGACGACAAGACCTTCAAAGCCCCATTCGTCTCTCAATACCTTGTTGAGCAAAAAGTCGTTTTCTGTCGCGTAGGTGTCGTTGATGAGATTGTATGACGCCATAATGGTGCGCGGCTGAGACATCTTGACCGCTATTTCAAATGGCAAAAGATACAGCTCTCTCAAAGTTCTCTCGTCGACGACAGAGTTGATTGTCATACGATAAGTCTCTTGGTTGTTGGCGCAATAGTGCTTAATGGAGGCGCCTATATTCTTGCTTTGCAATCCGTTGATAAAACTCGCGGACAGCATACCTGCAAGATATGGGTCTTCTGAAAAATATTCAAAGTTACGTCCGCAAAGGGGACTTCTTTTGATGTTGGTACCCGGTCCCAATACCAAAGCTACGTTTTCTGCCACTGCCTCTTCGCCGACGGTCTGTCCAAGCTCGTTGAGAAGAGCCTTATCCCAAGAGGACGCGGTCGCCGAAGCGGTGGGGAAACATATGGCGTCCACCGATACGTTGAGGTTGGTGGAGACGCCGCTGTCGTCTTGCTTTCTAAGTCCGTGAGGTCCGTCGCACATCATGACGGAAGGAATACCCAATCTTTCGATTGCTTTTGTGTGCCACATGTCTTTGCCGGAACAAAGTCCTGCCTTTTCTTCCAAAGACATCTGGGCAATTAAATTTTCATATTTCATATTTTCACTCCCATGTTATTCCACATAACATTATTATCGTATCATATGCAAAAGATTTTTTCAACAACTGCGCTAAAAGTTTTTTTAATTTCGACAATATTTTTTATAAAACTGTCATACGCTGATTTGCGGAAGGGTAGATAAGTATAAAAAAATACGGCATATGCCGTATTTGATCGCACTGCGATATCAGCGCAAATTCTTACGCTTTGTCTTCAATGCTGTGAGTTTATCTTGATTACTCGCCCTTCTTGACAGGAGTGTGTCCGACAAGCTCGTCGATGGATACTTCAAGATAATCTGCAAGTATGCAAAGGCCTTCTATGCTTGGCTGGCAAGTTCCGTTCTCATAGTGAGAAATAGTACGTTGCGAAACACCGAGTAATTCGGCTAGGACAGTTTGCGATACTCTTTTGAGTTTTCTATAAATTCTCAAGTTGTTACTAAAATTCATTTTAGGACCCCTCTGGTACGTACTCGGGCAATTACTCACCCTGTGAATATAATATAGCATATTTTTTTGTTAATTGCAAGTAAAATCTTAAAAAATTTTGTCATACTTTGCAATATAGGCGCATAAGATAAGTTATTTTGTCAAAAAATATCAAGAATATGTCAGTTTTGTTTTTATATGCAAGGAAGAAATAATAGTTTTATATCTAAAATTTTATCAAAAATAAGGCAAGTTTCTTTAAATATATATTAAAATATTCACAAAACGTGGGTTATGAAGCCTAAATTTTGCCGTTATGGTAAATACATAAATTATCACGAATTGATATAAAAAATATTACATATTCGATTACTGTGCCAAAAAGTAAATAATAATTAGGCTGCCATTTCACATAATATATATATAAAAATATAATAATAAACGGTTGATATTCTCTATTGCTTTTGTTATAATAAAGCAGTACAACCACGATTACAAAGGAGTGAATATGAGAAAGAAACTCAATTTGGTAATTTGCATAATGATTGCCGTATGTATATTTATATTTGCTACGGCATGTCAGCCAAAGGATCCAGATGGATTGATAAAACTTTCTACGCCAAAAAATTTGTCGCTCAACGGCGGCACTTTGAGTTGGGATGAGGTGAGGAACGCCAAAGTTTATTATATCTTGGTAGAAGGTAAGCAATTAGAGAAAACTGCAACGACGACGACTTTTGATTTGGGCTCGGCAGTAGAGGGTTACGGTAATTTCTCGGTTGCGGTAAAAGCTTACGGCGACGGCGAGAAATACGGCGCAAGCGACGTAAGTCAGCCGATAGTCTATCACAAGGGCAATGCTCTCAACACGCCGCAGGTGACAATCGAGGACGGAGTCGCAAGATGGCAAGCTGTGGAATTTGCAGCCAATTATTCTATCAAGGTCACTGACAGCGACAACAAGCTTTTGGACGAGCAAGTCAGCCAAGACCTATATTATGACTTTACGAAAAAGGGAGCGGACGACGAGGACGGTCTTTATTCAAAGAACGGCGCGTATAAAATCGCAGTAACTGCAAATCCGGCAGAGGACAACGAAAAGTATTCTCCCTCGCTTGCAGGCTTTGCGACGTATTATAATTCCGTCACGCTTTCTGTGCCGAAGTTTTCTTATATGACGAGTACGACTTTGAGATGGGACACCGTCTCCAATGCGACCAACTATACGGTAAGAAAGACTTTTGAGGACGGCACTTATGAAGAGAACACCACAACGGGCACGAGTTACAGCTACCGCACCAAGTTTGATTTGGAAAAAGTGGGCAAGTATTATTTCTCGGTAAGAGCCAACGGCGATAATCAAGTTTATTATACGAGTGAATTTTCAGCGCAGGACGAAGAATACAGCATTACCAAAATCGCTCCGCTCAACGCTGACGACATAATATTAAAATACGACAGAGCGTCGGCAAATCTGTCTTGGAAGATTGCCGCAGATTCTTTGGCAACGCAGATCACGCTTGATTTCAGCGCAATGTTGCCTGACGGAACTGTCAAACTCGAAAATTCAGTGTTGAAGCAGACGATATCCAATACGGTAAAATTCGTCAGCGGCGACGTGTACGACTACTATGAATATTCGGGCGAGTCGGTAGTAAAAGGCGAAGGAAAGCTTGTCGTATACAATATGGGCGGATACGTCAAGATACGCTATGACAGCAAAGATTATTTCCTCAAAGACAAGTCTGACAAAGACGTGCTTTGGAAAGATTATAAATCGGGATCGAGTATCGATATAGTTTGCGACAAGAGCAACGCCGACGCTATCAAATTCGTTCATGACGCTCAACAGCTCAACGATTCTTCAACGGGCGACCTTCTCGTTCAGAATACCAACGAAAAGGAAGACGTATTCGGCTCGGACGGCAGACAGCTTTATTATTTTGAAGACGTGGACGGCGAGAGTAAGATAGAAATTCAAAAGACATTGGAATATGACGCCGACGGTAAGGTGACGTATCATGCTTTCAAGCTGTGTCTTGACGACGTATTTTTTAAAGAAGTAGAAAATGAGGAAGACGGAAAGGGATACGAATATAATTTCAGCGATCAATATTACGGTCTTATATACGACGTGTCGCTCTCGGCGGACAGAGATTCTAAGAACTATCTTGCCAGCGAAAGCGCGGCTCCGGTAGGAAAATATCTGAGCTATAAGATACCTGAGAAAAACGAGGCGGGCGCTTTCGTCGTAAACAATGCGGGCGAGTATGCTTATATTGTGATAAATTCATACCTCAACGAAGGCAATACCGATAAGTTTTCTATTGAAGACGATATAAATCTCAACGGCTATGAGATAGTTCAGATAGACACTTTCAAAGGATTTATCGAAGGCAACAATCACACCGTTTCGGGTATCGTAGTCGGCAACAGAGTAATGACCTCGGACGGCGTTGTGGAGAGAGCAAACAAAGAGAATATTCAATATTCTATGTTTGTTGACATTGAAGGCGATCTTAATGCTGTGACTTACGGCGTAGTTCAAAACGTATTTTACGTCGGTATCGGATACGTCGGATATGATACGGAAGAGCTTGACAGCGAAATCAAATCCATCGCAGTTGCGCCGATAGCTATCAACAACAGGGGAGTTATCCGCAACGTGCTTGTACAAAGCGACGAGATTTCTGCCGAAGGCGCAGACGTTGCAGGTATGGTCGTCAACAACTACGGATATATCAACACGGCTTCTGTATATGCAAATCTCAAAGGCAGAAACGTCGGCGGAGTTGCTGTCAACAACTATGAAAGCACGCTGATTGCAGGAGTAGGTTTTTACGGTGAAATCACTTCTTCTTTGGGTGAGATTTTGACTGACGGCGTCAAGCAGATAGGCGGCGCAGGCTTTGCAGTCAACAATAAAGGCTCTATCTCAGACTCGTTTGCAATAGGCAACGTATCCGTTACGGCAACCGGACTTGACAATATCTACGCAGGCGGTTTTGTCGCGATCAACAGCGGCGCGATAGAGAGATCTTACAGCGGTGAATTTACTCTCAACAACGTCTATACAAAAGTATCTGCCAACGGTGACAATGCTTACGCAGGCGGCTTTGTAGGACGCAATGACAGTGGGTCTATCAAATGGTGCTATTCGACAAATAAGGTTACGGCAAGTCTGTATGCAGGCGGTTTTGTAGGATTTAACAATGCTGCAATATCGGGAAGCTATTCTACCGGCGGAACAGATCGTACTGGTACTCACAGAGGAGCTTTTGCGGCAACAAGCAACGGCACTATCACCAATTCGATATGTTATTCGACAGACGATTGGGCAAAGGATGAATATGTCGAGATACTCAATTCAAGCAGCCAGCTCGGTTCAATACTTGACGTAGTCAATGCTGACGGAGAAAATATGTTTAGCGATATGAGAGAAAGTAGCTACCGTATTCCCGTTTTAGCTAATATGATATACACCAAAGAAAATACCTTTACTTTGCGCCCGAGCGTAGTAGGCGTGGATGTCAAAGGCGTGGCATACAAGAATGCCGACAACGGTGTTGTCAATGCGCAAATAGAGCTTTACGGCAATAATACAAAGAAAGGCAACAGAGTGGTTGTCGAACTCAAAGTTGACGGAGTCTTTTCAAGATATGTATACGGAAAGATAATCTAATCGGCACAAAAAACAGCGCGCAGGCTTCGGTATCGGGGCCTGCGTTTTTTTATTGCGTGCGCATTAAAGCCGACGTTGCGACGTATTTTTTATTTGCTATTGAAAAGTACAATTCAATTATGATAATATATTATTATAATATAAATATATACGGAGGCAAATTGTGAACGCGGAAGAGAGAGTGAACGAGTACGTATCAATCGTACCTAATCTTAATCAAAAACGTATTCAGAGAGAAAGATTTAACGTATTTTTCCATTACGGCATCAACACCTTTACAGGTAAGGAGTGGGGAGATGGAAAGGCGGACCCTAAGATTTTTGACCCGTCAGAGCAAGATACTGACCAATGGGTCAAGGCAGTGAAAGACGGAGGCGCATATGGCGTGATATTGACGTGCAAGCATCACGACGGCTTTTGTCTTTGGCAGACCAAGACGACCGCTTACGGCGTGGCTTCGTCGCCATATAAGGACGGCAAAGGCGACGTAGTAAGGGAAGTGTCGGACAGTTGCCGCAAGTACGGCTTGAAATTCGGCATATATCTCTCGCCGTGGGATCGCAACAGCGAGACGTACGGAACGGACAAGTACAACGATTTTTATTGCGCTCAGCTTGAAGAACTTTTGACAGGATACGGCGAAATCTTTTGCGTGTGGCTGGACGGAGCGTGCGGATCTTATATGGACGGCAAACCAAAACAAATCTATGATTGGGACAGATATTTTGCGACCATACGCCGTCTTGCACCCAACGCTGCGATATCCAACTGCGGACCCGACGTCCGCTGGGTGGGCAACGAAGGCGGTATTGCAAGAGAAAGCGAGTGGAACGTAGTCCCGAAATTTGCATTTAATATTCAATCTATTGAGAGTAAGTCGCAGCAGAGCGACGACGACAACTTTGCAAAAAAGCAATTTGATATCACTCTTGACGACTTGGGCAGCAGAGAATTTTTGCAGAATTTTGACAGCTTTATTTGGTATCCGGCGGAGGTAGACGTGTCAATTCGTCCGGGCTGGTTTTATCACAAAGCCCAAGACGGCTCGGTGAGAAGTCTTAAAAACCTTTTGAAGATATATTACAATTCGGTTGGCGGCAACAGTATACTATTGCTCAACATACCGCCGGATAAGCGCGGACTGCTGTGCGAAAAGGACGTCGAAAGAATCAAAGAACTTGGACAACATATAAAGAGCGTCGAAAGAGAAGAAGTAAAAATCAAGGCTATCACGGCTCCGAAGGCGGAGGGGGAGAACGTCATCGAGGGAGTTTTGACAGAAGAGTATGACGGCGAGACTTACGACGCGGCGGCATACTATACGCCTGCCAAAGAAGAAGACAGATATGAGATACAACTGACTTTGGACGGCGTGAAGAAAATCAACCGCGTTAAACTCGTCGAGAACGTGGCGTTTTCTCAGAGGATAGAAAAGTTTGAGATATATGCAAACGTCGGCGGAAAAGACAAAAAGGTATATGACGGAACTACTGTGGGGTATGGCAGGATAGCGACTTTTAAGGCCGTAAATACAGACAAGGTCAAGATAGTCTTGACAAGTGTAAGGCAAAGACCGTATATAGAGTTTATCGGCGTGTATGAAGACAACGGCGTAGTCATTAGGGAGACGTCTTGGCAAAGATTTGTCAAGTGGGTGCACCACGTCAATTATAAGATTTATATCAATCGGGAGAATAAAAAGCGCAAGAAGCTAAATAAATAGGTTTTAATACAAAATATAGCTAAATTTGACAAAGTCGATATTGACTTTTAAAATTAAAGATGTTACAATATATTTGTAAATGTAGTGTGTTAAGCATTTACTTTTCTCCTTGTGAAGGGGCGGATCTGTGGGTGGATTCGCCCTTTTACGTAATGATTTTAATAAAAAAATACGGAGCGCGGTTGCGCTCCGTTTAAAAGTCGTGTGATTTATTATTATTTCTTTCCGTCGTTTTCTTGTGCGTCGTCTATATCTGCGGCGACTTGCGCGTCCTCTTGCTGAGGTGCGTTGTTTTGTTTGGCATCAACTTCCGACGACGCGTCGGCTTCGCTGGAAAAATCTTTGTTGACGCTTTCAAGTTGAAGGTCTTTTATTTCGTTGTCCAGCTCTTGCGATTCCTTGGATATTACCACAGGCTCGCTGTTTTCGCCCGTAATACCGCTGAGGTTTTCGATTTGCGACACCATATCAGCCGGCAAAGCAGCAGCGTCCTTTTCCGTTACGACAGGAGCTGATTTCTTTTTTCTGCGCTTGAATTTCAGCGAACTGCCCATAGAATCCGATACGTCGTTTATCGACACGAATGCGTGTGCGTCAATTTCTGTGACTATCTTTTTGAGCTTGTTGATCTCAAAGCGGTTGACGACGCAATATATTATTTTCTTTGGCTTTTTGGAATAATAGCCTTCTGCGTTGATTATCGTCACGCCTCTTTCAAATATGTCGACTATGACGTCGGCAATCTGTTCTGGATGGTTGGAGATGATAAATGCAGATTTGGATTTGTCAAAGCCTTCGATGATGAAGTCGACGGCTTTTAGACCCACCGCATATGCGATTATGGAATATAGGGGAGCAGTCCAAGTCTTGGTGATTATGCCTGCTATTATATACAGTATCAAGTTGAAGCTCATTACGAAAGTGCCTACTGTCATACCGATTTTCTTTGCGAATATGACGGCAAGGACCTCGACGCCGTCGATAGCTCCGCCTGCGCGTATGGTGATACCGCTGCCTATACCGGATATTATACCGCCGAATATCGCCGACAAAAGCATGTCGTCCTTGGTTATCGGAGACCCGTTTTCAAAGTTGAGCCCAAAGCAGTTTTCAAACAAAAACGCAAATAGAGAATACACAGCGATGGCATAAAGCGAATAGATGATGAAGTTGAGTCCCAACTTCTTGTATCCGAATATAAAGAGAGGGAAGTTGAGTATCAGCAAGTATACGCTCAGTTGCAAAGGCGTCTCGTTGGCGAGCAAGATAGCAGTACCTGAAAAACCGCCGTCGTACAGTCCTGCGGCTTGCAATATCAAAGTAACGCCGCAAGCGTTTACAATACCGGCAATGGTCAAAAACAAAAAGTTCATTGGTTGAATTTTTTTCAGTTTGGTACGCAACTTTTACTCCTCTGTCAACAATATAATATGCCGACGTCCTCTGTCAATTTGCAAATTTGTCTAGATATGTAGGGTTTTGCGTAAAAATAATATCACTTATTTTAAAAAAAGTAAAGGAGATTGGCAGATTATGTATACCATTTCCAAAAACTTTCAAAAATTTTTATACGACTTGCCAATAATCGTTGACATTTAAAGATCTATAAAACATAATTAGTCCGAAACCGTACCAATGTGCGACAGACGAAATATGGAGAATATATATGACGTTTAGGGAATTTATAAAATCATACAACGAAATATTTAAGGCGTTCAACAAGATATATCATGACTTTGCGCTGGATTGCGGATTGTCGGACAGCGCGTCGATAATACTCTATGAATTGAGGTTTGCCGGCAGCGGCATAACTCAAAAGGACATAGGCAGTTGGCTCTCATTGAGCAAGCGGACAGTCAATAATTCAATCAAGAGACTTGAAAGTCAAGGGCTTGTCATATGCAGAGATGGCGACGTGGATAGAAGAATGAGATACGTTGAGTTGACTGATGAGGGCAGGGAGTTTTGCCGCATTCATATTGACAGAATAATAAAGGCGGAAGCCAATACCTTTGCAAGAATGACGGACGGGCAAGCCGAAGAGCTGCTGACGGCGGAAAAAAGATATTATGAGATATTTTTGCAAGAGTCGATAAAAATCAGGAAAGAAGAAAGAGAAAATGAACAAGATACAGTTATCTGATAAATTTACGTTAAAGAAGATGATAAGATTTACGTTGCCGTCTGTGACAATGATGGTGATTATGTCTATTTACAGCGTTGTAGACGGCTTGTTTGTGTCCAATCTCTTAGGGGATTTGGCTCTTTCGGCGGTCAACGTCGTCATGCCTCTTGTTATGATTATCGGCGCGGTTGGTCTTATGCTTGGGTCTGGCGGCAGCGCGCTTGTCGCAAAGACTTTTGGAGAGGGTGAGGACAAAAGAGCCAACAAGTACTTTTCTATGATAGTGTTTAGCTGCATAGGCATAGGTCTTTTGCTGTCGGCGATATGTCTTATATTTTTACGCGACATACTTTCCCTTATGGGCGGCAGCGATTTGATAATCGAAGATTGCATGTCATACGGCTATATAATGGTAGGCGGCAGTGTGCTTTTTATGTTGCAGTGTATGTTTCAGAGCTTTTTCCCTGTTGCGGAAAAGCCTCAGCTTGGAATGATACTGTCCGTCGGCGCAGGCGTTGCCAATATGGCTTTGGACTTTATATTTATTAAGTATGCAAAGCTTGGCATATTCGGCGCAGGACTTGCGACCGTCATAGGCTTTGCGATAGGCGGAGGAGTAGCGCTCATATACTTTGTATTCTCGCGAAAGAGCGTCATCAAAGTCTCTTTATGCGGATTTTATCCAAAACAGTTTTGGTATGCCTGTTACAACGGCGCATCTGAGTTTATGTCAAACGTGTCAGCGTCTTTTGTCGGAATACTTTACAACGTGCAGTTGCTCAAATTGGTGGGGGAAAAGGGCATTGCCGCATACTCCGCAATGATGTATACCGACTTTGTATTTTTAGCGGTATTCTTTGGTTTTACTATGGGAATAGCTCCCGTGATAAGTTACAATTTGGGCGCCGGGCGCTTTGGAGAATTGAAAAGCGTATTCAAAAAGAGCGTTTTTCTCGTTGTGCTAGGCTCGCTTCTTGCCGTAACTTTGGCAGAATCGCTGAGCTATCCCATTGCATATGCCTTTGTCCATTATGACAAAGAGCTTATGGATATGACTGTGCACGGTTTTAGAATTTTTGCAATAAGCTATATCTTTTGCGGTATCAATATTTGGTGTTCGGGATTCTTTACGGCGGTATGCAACGGAGGAGCGTCGGCATTTATATCTTTTCTGCGCGCATTGCTGTTTAGAGGCGGAGCGGTGATGTTGCTGCCGCTTATCTGGGGCATTGACGGCATATGGTCGGCGGTAGTGTTAGCAGAAGGCGCGACTGCAATCGTGTCAGTGATACTTTTCGTATGCTTCCGCAAGCGATACAAATACGGCAATGTTGTATTAGGGGAATGATTGTAAATTAGTATTCGGTCAAGTGTAGTGTGTTTTAAAATTTTAACTCGATTAGACCTCTCCGCTGCGGTCGAGGTGACTATATATTTCTTATAAGCTTAGGAAAGAATCGTCATTGACGCTCGCACAAGACGCACAAAGCCCCCTCGCTATGCCGTTGCTTACGCTCCTTACGACCGTAGTGCAACGAAGCGGAGAAATCTCAACGAATTGAAATAAAAGGATTAGGCTTCTCGACTACGCTCGAAGTGACTAAACTATGATAATAGAATACCAAACTTTGGTCAACTCGACCATAGTGGAGAGGTCTAATCGAGTAAGTATCAACTATATGTAGCGTATGTATTTTTTGGGTAAATTACCGTAACTAAACTGCAAGTTAATTAAAAATATTCTGCATTCCATCTAAGAAAGTCTATTACTGCGGTATTGCGAAGGCGACATGCGGTAATGCTCTTTAAATTTTCTACAAAAGTATCCTGCACTTTCAAAGCCGACTTCTGTCGCTATCGTCGTTATATTTTTATTAGTTGACAAAAGTAGTTCTGCGGCGCGCGCAAGTCGGTATAGTATTAGATAGGCGAAGGGCGATATCCGTATGCATTTTTGAAAAATCTGCAATGCGCTGTTTTTGCTTACGTGCACGCAATCGGCAATATCTTTTAGCGTTATTGGGTCTTTATAGTTGGAGTGGATATATTGCATCATAATTTGAAGTCGGGAAGAGCTGAGAATATCTCGTCTAGGACGCGTGTCATTCAAATCTAAGTTGTTGTAGAGGATACTCCACAAATCCAATAATTGAGCTGTGATTTTCAACTCATAATCGGCATTTGTCTTTTGCAATTTAAAGATACTGTTTAAAATTTGCAATATCTCGTTTTGCCATTTGATATTGGGATCAAATATAATATAATTTATATTAGACTCTATAATAGGTTTGATAAATTTATTGAATATCATTCCTTGCGCGTCACCCAATAGATTTGGAGAGAATACGATATTCGGCAATATATTTCTTTGCGTCGCTTCATATCGGTGCATAATTTTGCTGTTGACAAACATACCGTATCCCTGCGGCAAATCTATTTTTTCCGTCGCTATGCAGCAACTCGTATTGCCTTCTTTTACATATATTATTTCTATTTCCCGATGCCAATGCCAAGCAATACAGTGGAAGTCAAATTCCCATACGTTCTCATAATAATAATGAAATGGAAAGTCGATATTTCCATGCGGTTGCACTTCTCGATAAGACTCGTCAGTCAAAATTTTCAAATACTGCTTTTTCATATTTAGCTCTTTTGTGATATTGTAACATATATTAGTGATATATTGCAATAAAAAGCAATAATTTATGTGATATGATTTATATGTTAGCATAAGTATTGAGATCTGTTATATTAGGAGGAAGACAATGCAATTCAAATGGTTAAATGAAAGTGAGATGACGGTAAATGACGGCGCTGTTGAGATATATGCGCCGGCAAAGAGCGACTATTTTTGCGGAGGACAGGTTGCAAGCAACGACGGAGCGCTGCCTGTCAATATATGTAACGCTCCGTTCTATTATACAGAAATAGTCGGTGATTTTGTTATGCGAGTTAAAGTTTCGCTAGATTTTAAAAGCACTTATGATGCGTGCGCTATAATGGTTATGAAAGATATTAAAAATTGGGCAAAATTCTGTTTTGAATTTACTGATTTTGATACTCGCGCAGTAGTAAGCGTTGTGACAAGAGACAACGCGTCTGACGACGCCAACGGCTGTGATATAAAAGAAAAATTTGTATGGTTGCAAGCGTGTAGAAGGGATAACGCTTTTGCTTTTCATTATTCTCTTGACGGAGAAAAATATTATATGACTAGATATTTTTCGTTGGACTTAGGCGATAAGGTAAAAATAGGGCTTGTTGCGCAATGCCCGTCTGGCGCAGGCGGCAAGAGGATTTTTGAAAATCTTAATATTGAAAGCAAAACTGTAAAAAATATCAGAGCAGGAATATAAGGATGTTATTATGACTGAATGGGAAAAGATGCTTGCAGGTTTGCCGAGCGACGACAGAGGAGAACAACTTGAACAACGCAGGCTGGTTGCAAAAAGACTCTTTAGAGAATATAACAGAACCATAGAAGAAGACGTCGAAGTCAGGCAAGAGATAATGAAAAAGTTATTTCGCAGCGTTGGGAAAAACGTATTTATCGAGCCGGATTTTATTTGTGAATTTGGATGCAATATCACTATCGGCGACAACGTATTTATAAATTTCGGTTGCATAATATTTGATTGCGGCGAAGTAAAAATTGGCGACGATACTATGTTTGGTCCGAGAATAGGAATATATACGACAAATCATGCTTTTGACCCCAATGAACGTATTAAGAATATCTGCATATCCAAGCCTATCACTATCGGCAAGCGAGTTTGGTTGGGCGCAGACGTAAAGATAGTTCAAGGAGTCACGATAGGCGACGACAGTGTGATAGGCGCAGGCAGCGTCGTGACAAAAGACATACCGTCGGGAGTTATCGCAGTGGGAAATCCTTGTAGGGTTTTGAGAAAAATCACAGAAAAAGACAAGTTGTTAAAAGACGGTTGGGGAGTATAGTTTATAAGTTTTTTATTAAATAAACCATATCTTTGAGCTGTACTCCTTCTTCAACTATCGGGTGGTCGTAGTTGTTGATAAAGAAGTCTTTTACCGTATGAGATATCTTGAATCCGCAACTTTGATAGAAGGGCAACGTCAAAGGGCTGTCGCCGGTGCCTACCTGCAAAGCGACGTATAAGCCTTTATATTTTTCGCAAATAAATTCGACAAGTTTTCTGCCGTAGCCTTGACATTGAAATTCTTTATAAATGGCAAGATTTTTTATCTCCAAAATACCGCTTGCGGCATCGGTTACGGTTATTTCGCCTTTTACGCCGCAATCGTCTATCACGTACATAACGCCGTCATTTAAATACTTTTCTACCATATCTCTTTGTTCGTCGGCGAGCAAAAGCAGATCTATGTATTTTTCTTTGTCCTCAACTTGATAGATGCGCGCAGTCAAATCATATTCCAATTGCAAATCGCAAGGTTCTTTTTCTAAGTGAGCCTTGTCAATTTCTTGTGCAAAGACGCATCCGTATTTTTTGTATGCCGATATGCTTTCTTCTGCCGAATGAGCGGATATATAAAGTTTTTTGGCGCCTATATTCTTAGCTTCGCCGCATATTTTTTCAAATAGTATTTTGCCTATTCCGTATCTGCGATAGGGCTGGGAAACATAAAATTCGGCTAAGTCGACGTACTGTCTCTCGCTTCCGAAAAAATTCTTTTTAACAATAGCAAATCCAATGACCGTGTTGTCAATCACAGCCGCTAAGGCAATATCGCCGCCGTGTATTGCGGATAAGACTTTTTGCGCCATCTCTCTGCGCTGTGATAAATTCCAATCTTCAATATAACGTACGTCAACAAGTTTGTACCCGTCAGTGACTTTACGCCAGCACTTTGTCACGTTTTGATTTAATATAAAATAATCCAAAGAATTTTCATTGAAATTCCCGTTGTTTAAGGTGACTATTTGAACTTTATCAAGATAATTTTTATTCATTTTATTTGCTTTTTAATATGTAGTAATCAAATATAAGATATCTATGTTGTTATTGCAATTATATCATTTGTATTGCGATAAAGCAAATAAATATATAGTTTAAATACACTAAGCAGGGAAGCTTATTATTAAGATAAAGTTATCAACAAATCTCTACTTGCGTTTTATTTTACAATGTGCTATATTTACTTTGTATTTAATTATAAATAGGATACTGCACACAGAGTAAACTCTAAGGGGGGAGTGATGAATATAATGAATATAAAAGATATTGGCATAAATAAAAACAGAGTTTTAATATCTTTTCTATTGGTATTATTGACGGTTGCTTTTGGTCTAATATCTTTCTTTGTTTGGAGTAATTTCGGACATTTGTCTGACTATGAATATTTAAGCAAAAACGGAATTGAGGTTGAAGCAGAAATTGTTGACTGCATATACCATAGAGAAGCAAATCATAGTACGGGTAATTGGGTATTGATTTATGAATACAAAAGCGAGTGGGGAACGGTGTATCGAGAAAGCATAGGACATTATTCTTCCGAAAGTGTCGCACAAGAGCATTTGGGTAAGAAAATAACAGTTATTATCGATCCTAATAGTTCGTCATCTTATTCGGGATTAAAATTAGAAGATCTAAATTCAACACCTGCGGATTATGCGAAAGGATTAAGCGTTGCAATTCTATTCAGTATTCCTGTTCCTTTTGTACTATACTTACTTATCTATCGTTGCATTTATCGCAACGTCATGAATAAGAAAATGCAAAAGAAAGCATACGGTAGCACATATAACAACGATAGATTTATTCATATACCGAAGCCAAACACAGTTACGCAGGGCGAAGTAACAAAAGTGCTGAAATGGATAGTTTGCTACGTTAAGGTTAAGTATCAAGACGAGAGCGGCGCAACAAGAGAGAAATGGGCGAGGTCGTGGTTTACATACAAGGAAGTAAAGTTCTTACAGCAAAAGAAAACTATCAATATAGTATCGTACAAGAATACCTACGGCATATTAGAAGAAATAAAAAAATAAGAGTGGATAATCAATTATCACTATTATAAAAGTTACATACAAATGATTATTTAATTATTGTATAAAAAATAGCGCAGGTTTTGACACCCACGCTATTTTATTTTTAGGTTTATGCTACTGCGTTTTCCGCTCCGCTTCCAACTTCGCCGGAAGATAGAAAACCTGCTGCGGTGATGACGTCTTCTTTTGTATAGATATAGTCATATCCGTAATCGTCGTCTAAGAAAATCAATGAAGATTCCAAAAATCTTTCTTGTCTTGATTCCGACCATTGCTTATACGTGCCGTTGTCGTAATCGCTTTCAAATCCGACAAATTTGCAGTCTACAAAATAAGCAACTTCTACTTGATCTTTGACTTTAAACTGAATAACAACGTAGTCATACAGATATACGCTGCCTTCAAATTCAAAATTCTTTTTGTAACCGCATTCGCCGGCTATTTCAAAAGACTCGTCGTTTACAATGTCTTTTAATGCTTTTGCGCAATCAACTACTTGATCAAACGGAGCTTTCTTATTGCATGCCGCAAGGCAACAAAATACTGAAAGCAACATGATTATAATTATTACGCTTGTCAATAACTTTTTCATAAGTATCTCCTTAGTTATAGTTTTTAAAGATTTTAGCACTTCTAAATTAAGAAGTCAACCATAAGCAAACATTATTTTTGCAATGTTTCTAAAAGCCTTTGTTTATAAATTATATTCTGAAATATAGAGAGTAAATTATCCAAAATGGGGAAGACGGACTTTATAATTGCGACAGTATGTTAAAGTATTTTTAGTATTAAATGCACAAATTCTTGCACGTTTATTAGAATTAAGGTTAGAAAAACTTGATAGGCGTCGAGTAAAACTGTATAATCAAGCAAACAGCGTATAAAAAACGGTCAAAATCGACTGATTTTGACCGTTTCCCTGGTGCACCCAAAGAGACTCGAACTCCCAACCTTTCGGTCCGTAGCCGAACGCTCTATCCAATTGAGCTATGAGTGCATTTGTAAGCTACATTTGACATTATAGTTAATTTGCAGGCATTTGTCAAACAAAACTTAGGTATAATAAAAAAACTTTGCAGGCTATTTTACAGTTGTTATTTATCGAAAGTTAAAGTGTTTTTTGCATTTCAAAGTTGGTGAGAGCAACGCCGTCACGCAGTACGCTTTGCTGTCTTATCACTACGTATCCGCGTTTTAAGAAAAAATCTTTTGCAGTTATTGACGCATGCGTCGTTATCTTGTCAAGACCTTTTTCCATCTCGTCGCATAGCGCGGTCGCAACTTTGCAGCGTTGGCGGTCTTTGCTGACGTACAGCATATCGAGGTAAGAGCCGTCTATACTGCCAAATCCTGCGATTTCGTCGTCGATAAGAACTATCCATGAGTTTTGATTTGCAAAGTCCTCTCGCCGTCTGTCCAAACTGTGCAAGTCCTTTGCCCATGCGTCGAGTTGACAGGGGGAGTAATCGCGCGCATTTATGCTATGCACTGTTTGATAAAACAATTTTGCTATATCTTCAAAATCTTCCGGACGGTATTTTCTCAAAATTACTTCCATATTTTCCTCAATATCGCTTATGATTTTTATAATTGTAACATTTTTATCAACAAAGTTCAACGTATTTAAATTGTTATAATAGCAATAAAAATCGCAAAATAACGCATTAAAAATATAAAAAAAATTGTAAAATATGGAAAAAACTGTATTTTTGCAAAAAAATATCTAGTTTTGTAAGCGGGCATAATTGACAAGATTTTGTATGTATGCTATATTAGGTATAGGAGGCGAACATGGGGTTTAGGGAATTGGCATATTTTTTGTCGGTAGTAAAAGAGGGAAGTATACTCAGAGCTTCTGAGGCAATGTATATCACTCAGCCGAATTTGTCAAGACAGATGCACAAACTTGAAGAAGAAGTCGGACATGAGCTTCTTATAAGAGGTACCAGACGTATCACTCTCACCAGAGCCGGAGAAGTTTTTAAGCAATATGCAGAAGAATTGCTTGCGTTGAAAGAATGTCTTAATGAGGAAATGAAGCAGGCGTTTGATTATCAGGCGACGGGCAAAGTCGAGGGACGGGTGCTTATAAGCGGAGAAGAAGGCGGCATTACTGCCGTACTTGGCGACGCTGTCAGAGAGATGCAAGAAGAAAATTGCGACATCAAATATATCTTTACTAATGACAACGACGTAAATATTGCCGATAAGTTGCACAAAGGAATCGTTCATTTCGGCGTGGTATCAGAGCCTTTTGACACGTCAAGGTGCGAATCTATTACGCTTTTTGAAAACGCCCAATGGGGACTCTTAGTAAAAAGGGACAGCGAATATGCAAAGAGGGGTTGCGTCACTGTCGAGGATATAGGCGACAAGCCGTTGGTTTGTCCGACAAAGTCGAGCGTGCCTCAGTTGATGCAAGATTGGTCGTCAAAGCCTTTTGAAGAGTTTAACGTGGCTGCCACATACGATTCTTTATACAGTGCGGTGACTCTGGTTGACGCAGGTATCGGAGCGGCAATATGTTATGAAAATTGCGCAAAGACCGTCTGTGACGACGCCGTGTGCTTTGTGCCTTTCTCACCAGGTATGACGACGGATATCAAACTTGTTTGGAAGAGATTTAAGATATTGCCCGAAAGCTGTCAGTTGTTTTTAAAACATTTGAGAGCAAAGTTGGGTATAGAAACAAAGTAAAAATAATCTTGATGATATATGATAGACGGCGCAGAAGATCTGCGCCGTTTTTGTATGCTTTTTGCTTTGAAGCCTTCGATATTGATATCATAGACTTGCTTTAAGAATTGAGCGTATTTCGTCGGTGTCAAGCACTTTATATCCGCCGTCCATGACGAGGGTGCTCTTGACGATGCCTTCTATCATACTCTCGTCTGCGCCTAAGTCTTTGAGATTTGTTATCAGTCCAAGGCTCTTCATCCATCTTTCCATTGCGTCAAGTCCTTCGATTGCGATTTGTCTGTTGTTTTTGCCATGCGCGTCTATATTCCATACGTTGAGAGCGTATCTTGCGAATTTCTTTTCGCCGTAAGGCAGGATATGACGGTAATAGGGCATAGATACCGCAGCAAGCGTCATGCCGTGAGTTGCGTCTGTATGCGCGCCTACCGCTTGACCAAGCATATGCACCATCCAATCGGTAGATTTTCCTTTGTCCACTAAGGTGTTGAGTGCCCAAGTAGCAGTCCACATAATGTTGCTGCGCGCCTCATAGTCGTTGGGATTTTTGACGGCGATATCTGCGCTGTGTATCAAAGAGCGGAGAAGTCCTTCCATGATATAGTCGCTGGTGTTGTCGTCCTCTCCCGAAAAGTACTGTTCGAGTATGTGCGACATAATATCGTATATGCCCGATATCATTTGATATCTTGGCAGCGTCATTGTAAATTCGGGATTTAATATCGAGAATTTGGGGAATACGTTTTCGTCAAAGACGTGTCCTATTTTCAGCTTTTGCTCGTGATTGGTGATTACGCTGCCGCCGTTCATTTCGCTGCCTGTGCCTACCATTGTCAGTACGCATCCCACAGGCACTACGTCGCAAGTCACGTCGTCAAATTTAATAAAGTATTTTTCCCAAGCGTCTTCGTCGCAGTTGACAGACACGGACACTGCCTTTGCATAATCGCATACAGAGCCTCCGCCTACCGCAAGTATAAGGTCGGCTTTTGCCGCTCTTGCGCGCTCGATGCCTTCGTTGAGTTTTACGCTGGATGGGTTGGGCATTACGCCGCCGTCTTCGAATATGTTTTTGCCGCACTCTTTTAGTATATTGACGACCTTGTCATAGATACCGTTTTTCTTAATAGAGCCTCCGCCGTAGACCAACAGCACGTTGTCGCCGTACTTTGGCAATTCATCTTTCAATCCCGATAGGGCGTCTTTGCCGAAATAAAGTTTGGTCGGATTGCAGTAAGTGAAATTTCCTAACATAATTATCTCCTTTTTTGTTGCTTGTATTTATAATACCATTATTAAAAGTATATAGTCAAACTTACTATTCGTATAAGGTATTGATTGTCTTTGCTGCGTACGTCACAAGCAGTTGCATTACAATAACATTTTATTACGTATCACCACATATGTCAAATACCTATGTTTTATGGCAATATCATAATTGACAAGCATAGATAGCACAGTATAAGAAACTTAAAAATTGCAGAGAATCTTTACTTAAAAATATAATAAAAATACTTTCTGACGGCGAGAATCATGCGTATTTAGTATGATGGCAAGCTCTATATATGACATTCATCGGCAAGGCGTATTTTTCAAAGACTGCGCGAAATATTGGACAGAGAATAAGACGGCTGCGCAACCGTCTTACATTATGCGATTTTGTCACTTATGGCTTGCGGTGTCGGCGGTGACTTCATCGGTATGCATATCATTCTTCAAAGCCGCGTCGGCTTTGCTCTTGACAAAAGCTTCGGCATTGAGTTCTATCACGATAAAGGCTATTACCACCAATGACAGCCCGACAAAAAGTCCAAGGATTTTGTTTATCGCGACAGCTATCAGCGTGAGACATATAGATATTACGAAAATTATGAGATTTGACAGCATATAAAGTCCGGCGTTTTTGGCGTTGACTGTATCTTTGAGTTTTATTTTTTTAAATCCGTGTATCAGGTATGCTTCCAAAAGCGCAAATATTCCTACAAGTATCAATAGGAGTATCAATGATATTATTATACTGTATTCCCAAAGCGTAAAGAGCCACAGAGAAAGGACTACCAGTGCGGAAGATAACAGCGAGTTGAGTACGTTGGCAAGCACGAGTTTAAATAGCGATCTTCTTGCAATGTCTCTTCTTATCAAGAATTTTACAAGCGAAAATCCTGTGGCAAATCCCAATATCCAGAAGAATATAAATATCGCTATATTTACCGTCACTTGTGCGCCGAAATCTTTGACAATGTCGACAAGCTGATTTTTGAAAGTATCGAAGTCAGTGCCGAGTATCGAGGCGAGTATCTTTGTCAATTCTTCATTCAGCCATTGGGAAGTAAACATTGTTTTTATCGCTTCCAACGGGCTTTCCCATCCCAACGCTTTGACAGAATCCCAAAGTTGGTTGAACATTGAATTGACGTCGAGATCTATATTGTCGGCGAGTTGTTTGACGGCAGTTATCATATCGGAAGCGGCGTTTACTATTCCCGGCAGAAGTATCGAAAAACCCAACATCATTCCCAAAAACATCGTACCCAAAGGGGTGAAAAAATATTTGAGACTTTTAAAATAGTTTTTTATCCCTTGTTTTATCATTGTCAATTCTCCTGTCAATTCTTTTGTTTAATCAAACAAATAAAAAGTCGGCTTATTTGCTTTCGTTGTTTGCAGGCGCATTTATCGGTCGGTGCGACGAATGGGTAAAAAGGGGCATGCAAGAAACGCCCGAACAAATTGTTGATATGCTTAAAAAATTTGAGAAGGACAATGGCATTGCCAAGCCTTCTCAACTTTAATAAATGCAATTATTTAATTTCGCTTATGATAAACGGATTGCCCTGCATTGGAGCGTATTTGGGAGCTGCAAGAAGTGCAACGTCGTTTTCGCCCTCGGGGATAGTATAGCGAGCTTCCATTGTACTTGAAGTTACAATGACAGTCACGCTGTCATTTGCTATCTGCGTCTCGACAGTCTTGCCGTTGGCAAACTTAAATTCTTTTAAAAATTTTCCGTCGATAGTTACGTTAGACTCTTCTTGCGCGCATTCTACAAAAAGTTGTATCTTAGATCCGCATTCTATGATGCTCCATTTTCTTTTAATTGATAATTTTCTCATGTTTGACCTCCAAGTGAGTTGTTATTTATATTTTATACGTTTGTCTAATATATGTCAATAGATTGTATTCATAATAAAAGAGTATGTCGTTTTAAACGGGCATTTTTCATATTATTTACACAAAGGTAAATATAAATATTTACGTATATATTGAAATCAACTGCAAAATATGGTATAATATTAAAAATATATGCTTTTTGCGCATTGTGACAGGAGAGTTTTATGAACTATTGGAAAAAGTTGTCTGTATATGACGTCAATTCTATCAAGCGATATGCCTCGGGATTTCCTCTCGACGAGAATGGGGAGGCGACTGCTCAATGTCTTGACGGAGAGTGGGATTTTAAGTTGGTGCCAAATCCTAAGTCAGTGCCGCTCGGTTATGAGAGCGTAGGCGCGCAGCTCGACGGCTTTGGCAATATAAAGGTGCCGTCGAATTGGCAGATAGAGGGACATTCCCAGCCCATTTATACCAATTACGTATATCCTTATGCGTTGTCGCAGTTCAACGTTGCCGACATACCGCACGTCAAATCCCGTTGCAACGAAGTGGGATGTTACGTCACCGAATTTGAGGTCAAAGAGAGTCAAAAAGACGTGTACTTGCGTTTTGACGGTATCAACAGCTGCGGAGATATATACGTCAACGGACAGTTTGTCGGATATTCGGAAGATACCTTTTCTCCGCAGGAATACGACGTAACTCCGCTTGTAAAAGTCGGCAAGAATAAACTTGCAGTGTCGGTATACAGATATACGACGGGCAGTTATCTTGAAGATCAGGATATGTGGCGTATATCGGGCATATTCCGCAGCGTATGGCTCATCTATAAGCCCAACGTGCAGATAGCCGACTATTTTACTTACTGTCAGCTTGGAAATGATTATAAAGACGCCAAGTTCTTTGTCGACGTCACTCTTGGCGCAAGAGAATCAACGGACGATATCAAAGTTGAGGTCGATCTATCTTACGGCGAAAAGATTGTAGCGCATTTGGAGGACAGCGCCGACGGCATAGCTCAGGACGAGAGCAAGCAGCTTTTGCTGACGGCAGATTTGACGGACGTCTTACTTTGGTCGCATGAATATCCCAATCTTTATGACGTTGAAGTCAGGCTTTATGCAGGCGGCGAGCTGAAAGATACCCGCCGTACGCACTTTGGTTTTAGAGAAATCAAAATAGAGCCTATGAAAGACGGCAGAGGACCTTTTATAAAGCTCAACGGCAAGGTCATCAAGATATACGGCGTCAACCGTCATGAATTCCATCCCGACTACGGTCATGCGGTGCCTGCCGAATTGATAGAAAAAGACATACAGCTTTGCAAGGCAAACAACATCACATCTATAAGAAATTCGCACTATCCCAATCAAGACGTGTTCTATGAACTGTGCGACAGATACGGAATACTCGTCATGGCGGAGACCAATTTGGAGTCTCACGGACTTGCAATGTTTTTGCCTAAATCAAGCAAGAAGTGGAAGGAACAATGCGTATACAGAGCGACAAATATGGTGCGCAGATTGCGCAACCATTCGTGTATAATAAGCTGGTCGCTTGGCAATGAATCTGGCTTTGGCAAAGATTTTTATGCAATGAAAGAGGCTGTGCTTGCGCTGGACAAGACGCGTTTTATACACTATGAGCCAGATCAAAAGGGCGAAGTGGGAGACGTGCTCAGCGAGATGTACTCCAAGGTAGAAAAGATGCCTGTCATAGGTGAAAACAAGCCTATGCGACACTGCTTGGCTATATGGTCGCCTATGGGAAGTAAGTATACTCCCGATATGTATCGCGACTTGCCGTTTATTCAATGCGAGTACGCGCACTGTATGGGCAACAGTCTTGGCAATTTCAGCGATTATTGGGATATGTTCCGCAAGTATGACAGACTTGCAGGCGGATATATTTGGGACTTTGCCGACCAAAGTATACGCGTAAAAGAAAACGGCAAAGACAAGTGGTGCTACGGCGGAGATTTTGGGGATAAGCCAAACGCGGGACGTTTTGCTTTCAACGGTATCGTAAGAGCCGATCGCTCGCCTAATCCCGCTTTGTTTGAAGTAAAATATCAGTATCAGCAAGTGGATATCGCGCTTGACGGCAACATGCTCAAAGTATTCAACCGTCATTTGTATACAAATCTCAACGAATATCAATTTAAAGTCAGCGTAGAGGCTGAGGGCGAGGTATTGTATAGCGACGAGTTTACGTTGGATTGCGAAGCGAACGCATACGCGCAGCGCGCACTCTTTGACAATGCCGTGGATATGCCGAAAGATAAAGAGGTCGTGTGCAACGTCAGCGTGCATACCAAGCAAGACAGCGCGTACGCAAGCAAGGGGCATATAATTGCATATGAGCAGTTTATTTTGCAAGAGTTTGACTTTGCCGCGCCGACTGTCGCAAAGGGCGCGACGTGCGCGCAAAACGGCAAGGACCACGTCGTCACGGCAGGCGACAATACGTTTGTGATTGCAAGCAACGGATATATCGTATCTGCAAAGGCAAACGGCGTGGAGAAGCTAACTTCGCCTATCCGTCCCAACTTTGTCAGAGCCACGATAGACAACGACGCGTTGCCGCAGGTGCCTAAAATAATTGCAAAGACGATAATGGGCGTTGACGCATACCGCAATGCTCAAAAGACGTTGCGCGCTAAGCGTATCGACGTCAGAGAGCAGGACGGAGCGGTTGTAGCCGAGATAAATTGGAGCATGAGATACCTCAAAGGTTTGAAGACAACTTACGTATTCGGCGGTGACGGCAGCGTTGAGATGAGTATGTCGCTTGCATGTTCTAAGGATATGGAGAGATACGGTTTTAGCTGGCGCTTAGCAAAGAGCGTCGACGGTATAGAGATGTATGCCAAGGGACCGCATGAGAATTACTGTGACAGAGCTACTGCGGCTAAGGTCGGCTTGTGGAAGGGCAATGCGGAAGAGTTTATACACGATTATCTTTATCCGCAGGAAAACGGCAATCACACAGGCGTGCGATACGTCAATATCGGCGGCAAAGACGGAGTGTCGATAAGAGCGATAGATAAGGCGTTTGAGATGACGATACATCCTTATACTTGCGATATGTTGCATAATGCTCAGCATTTGCACGAGCTTGGCAGAGAAGATATGCTTACCGTATGCGTCGACGGAAAACAGCGCGGCGTAGGCGGTGATATTCCTGCGATGGCAAATACCAAACCTCAATATAAGATATTGCCAAAACAACAGCATACGCTGAGATTTACGGTGAAATTTTAAAGTATCAAGCGTCGACCGAAAGGTCGGCGCTTTTAAGATTTGTGATTGTGACAGATTAAATGAAAATGTATGCTAACGCTATGTTTTGTCGGTAGTTGTAAGTATATATATGGTCACTTCGAGCGTAGTCGAGAAGTCTCATCGAGTAAAAACAAATTGATTAGATATCTCCGCTTCGTTACACTACGGTCGTAATGACTTGTATTTTGCCTAAGAGCATACTATACTTTGATAATTCTACCAATGCCTAATATCCTATGTAACTATTTTCGGCATATAAGCGATGTCATTTTGACCGTAGTGGAGAAATCTCAACGAATTAAAACTAAAAACATACTATAAAAAACGCCTCCCAAGCTAAATTTGCTTTGAAGGCGTTTTTTATTACTCTAAATTTTGTGATGGGGGGGGGGGTATCGCTTTTTTCTGACTCGTCTAAATCAGCTGCGGCTTCTTGATGAGCATTTTCTTCCAAAGAAGCGTCAATTAAAATTTGATTTTCAATAACTAAGTCAGCCTCAATGGGCATATCATCGAGCGTACCTTCTTGCAAAGCTTGCCGAGTATCAATAGTCTTTTCTTTGTATCCGTCGGCATTGCGGTTTATCTTCGTCCACTTAGGCTTGCAGAAAGCGCCGATAAACATCGTAAAGCAATATATCACAGTGAAAAGAGGGAAGAGCAACGCGCCTCCGATAAGCTGTCGTCTATTCTTAGCGCCCAACTTCTTGTAATCTAATATGACAAGAAGCGATCCCTGACCTATTCCCGCAAGTAAGAACAACACCAGCAATATAAGCCCTACCAATATCATTTGATTGTTTGCGCCCATTGCATTGATGCCTGCCGCCTTTGCCGCGTCGTCGGTGATGTATCCCATACCGTAGAGATATGCAAAATTGTATAAGTAAAAAGCAGGTATCCAAGTGCACAGCACTATGCAGATTATATTAAAGAAATAAGTCATAAGCTGTTCGATATAGCTGAAATTGAAGGTGCGGAAGAACTTGCCTATCATTTTGCCTGAATATTTTCCAAGCAATCTGATATTGCCTGCCGCAATACGTTTGTTGCGGGCAAAAGTGTCTTTATATGTAGACGGCAAGTCCTCATAGACTACTGCGTCTTCTACGTAATGACAGCGGTAGCCTTCAAGCATTCTTTTAAAGATAAATTCCGTATCTTCCGTGATAGACGTGGTGTCGTATCCGCCGATATTTTTGATTATCTCAAAGGCGACCATGCTTCCCGGACCGTTGACGTGCGCGTCTATATGTATTCTTTCTCTTACGCGCGAGGAGAATCTGCTGTCAAAGGTGTAATACAGTCCGCAGGTCTTTGTGAATTGATTTTGAGTCATATTAAGCGCGCTTTCGTATGGACGGGCTATTTTACAGCCTGCCTGATAAGCGTCGTTCATAAGGGCAAAGAAGTCGTCGTTGGCGTGGTTGTCGGCGTCAAATCTTATGACAAAGTCGTATTCCTCTCCGCTGGCTAGTATTTGCTCGTACCCGTATTTGAGCGCATAGCTTGCGATATGGCGCGACTTGTCGGGGTCGTTGAATTCAAAGACCTTTGCGCCTGCCTCTCTTGCCTTTTGCGCAGTATCGTCAGTGCAGTTGTGCGCCACGACGTATACGTCAAACAGCTCCTTTGGGTAGTTTTGTAATTCAAATAATCTCTTAACGGTGTCGTAGATTACGTCGCCCTCGTTGTGCGCGGGAATAAAGACGCATATGCGCCCTTTCTTCTCGCTGACAGGGAACTTTTTCTTTGGCAGCCAAAAGAGCAACATAAAGACAAGTTGCATCATAAAAGGTATGCCGATTATCGTCAATATTATGTTGTTTGCCATAAATAATATGTTGTATAATTCAACGTGCCACATTTACAAGTAGTATCACTCCTAGATATTCACAAGCATTATAACATATAAAACAGTCTTTGTACACCCTTTTATTAAAAATCCTAAAAATTGTAAGTTATTTTAATATTTTTGTAAGAATATGTCGTTATTTGTATGTAAAAAGAAGCCTATTGTGTTAAAATATACCCATGAAAAGTGAGTTTGAGATAGAAAAGTACAACGGCGAAATACTTCGCAGGATAGGCGCATACCTCAATTACGGTGAGCGCAGTATAGACGCAGCGCAAGTAAAGAAGGTGAGCGGCTGCGGAGTCGGTAAGGCTAAGGCAGTAGAGTTGTTGCTTGCCGGCTATATAGACGCCGACGAGATTTTGGAGAGGGAATATTTGCCTTATATGCTGAAATTACTTGATATAGGCGACTATAAAGCCGACAGATACTATCAAGATATAAAGTTTCCAAATACTGCCTGCGGACGGTGGCAATTTAAAACGCACAGCTACGCTCCTTACGAGATTTTTGTGCGCGACGATTTTGAATTTTCAGGCGGCAGAGTTCTGCCTCAATTAGGGTATTTTGATATGGAGTTTATCTATCCTGCGGTATATCAGGACGGAGTCTTGTGGATGAGCGTCACTCCCAATGAAATCAATACGATGGCGCAGCCGATATCAAAGGCGCATGGCAACGTGCTGACCTTTGGATTGGGACTTGGTTATTTTGCATACATGTGTCTTCAAAAGAAAGACGTAGGGCACGTCACTATTGTAGAAAGAGATAAAGACGTCATTGAGCTTTTTAAAAGACATATTTTGCCGCAAATTGCAAGAAAACAAGACGTCACCATCGTTGAGAACGACGCGTATGAATATCTACGCTCTATGAACGACGGAGAATTTGACTACGCATTTGTCGACATCTATCACGACGCCGGCGACGGAAGAGAAGTCTATCTTAAATTTAAAAAGTTTGAAGACAGGTTGAAGCGCACCGAGTTTGATTATTGGATAGAAAAGACTATCAAATATTATTTATAACTTAATTCGATAAAAGAATGAAATTTAAATGGCTTCAAGATTTGGCATTTTTATGCTGTCTTGAACTGTCAACTTTGCTCTTCAATGATATAGCAAGGTCTTGATTGAAAAGGGGAAGTTCAACTGTAAATTTGGTAAATTTGTCTACTTCGCTCTCGCATTTTATCGAGCCTTTGAGCGAATCGACGATTGATTTGGCTATGCTAAGTCCGAGACCGAAAGAATTGCTTGTCTCTTTATGCGACGCGTCGACCTTAAAAAATCTATCGAAAATATGTTGAAGCTTTTCTTTGTCGATACCTACTCCCGTGTTTGTCACCGCTATCGTCGCGTGGCGGCGGCTTTTGGTTACGGTCATTGATATCTTACCGTTTTGGGGAGTGTATTTTATCGCGTTGTCTAGGAGTATGCCGACGATTTTTTCAATCTCCGTCTTGCTTGCATATATCTTTATATTGTCGTCGGCGACGTATTCAAGCGCGATGGATTTTTCGTAACAAATTGCCTCGAATGAGAGCGTCATACCTTCAATGACGTCATTGAGAAGCACCTCTCCCCGCGAAGAGTTTATCTTGTTGGCGTCGTATCTTGTAAGCTCCAACATGTCAAGTATCAAGGTGTTCATCCTTGCAATTTGATATTCTGCCGAACTCAGCCACTTTTCATTGTCTTTGACAGTTGAATTGGGATCGCTTGCAATCAATTCTAAATTCGTCCTGGCGACTGTCAAAGGCGTTTTTAGTTCATGAGAAGCATTTGCAATGAGTTCTTGCTGGCGCAAAAACGACTGCCTGACAGGCTCTATTGCTTTATTGGAAAAATAATAGAAAAATAAAAATATCGCCAACATGCCCACAAGGCAAATACATACCAGCAACACGCCCATAAGCCTGATGAAATCAAAAGATTTTGTGCATTCCATTACCGTATGCCTAGTCTTTATTTCGCCGTTTTCCCACACAGAACGGGAAGTGCACATATATCTGCGGCCGTTGGATATAAAACTGTAAGAGGAAGAGGACGGATTGCTCTTTTGGGTAACGTAATCTATGACAGACTGTATCTCCTCGTCGGAAAAATAATTTTGAGAATAATATGCCATTGGATCCATATTTTTGGATTCGACGACGTATACGTAGTTGTCTGCTTGAAAATAAGGTCCTGTCGACGCCTTTAAAAGCGAGTTTTCAAGGTCGATTATCGTCTGTATTCTTGTGACGGCAAAGACCAATAGGCAAGCAAGTATTACAAAAAACCAGCCTATTGCCAAAGGTACGTAAAAAAACTTTTTTTGAAGTTGTTTGAATACTTTGTCGTCCATCAGTTTTTCATACTGAGTTGATAGCCGACGCCCCTCACGGATACTATTGCAAAGTTAGCGTCCACGTAGAGTAGTTTTTTTCTCAAAAATGAAATAAATACTTCAAGTGAATTTGACTCAAATTCAGTATCCAATCCCCAAACTTTGTTGATAAGATTTTCTTTCTCTGCCACGTGACGGGGTTTTTCAAAGAAAAATCTAAGGATGTCGAATTCCTTTTGCGAGAGTTTGACAGACTTTTCTTCATTTTGAGTATTATATATCTGCAAATTTGAAAGATTGAGACATATATTGCCGCAAGTCATGATGTTGTCAGGCGATATGTCGACCTTTCTTCTAAAAAGCGCTCTTATACGCGCAAGCAATTCTGCGGTGGAGAAGGGCTTTGGCAAATAGTCGTCTGCGCCAAGGTTAAGTCCCTTTATCTTATTGTATTCCTGCGACAGGGCTGTCAACATTATGACAGGCGTGCCAAGTCCTTTGGCGCGCATCTCGCTAAGCACTTCAAACCCGTTCTTTTTGGGCATCATAACGTCCAAAATAATAAGGTCGTATATATTCGTCATGGCGCAAGCCAAACCCGACTCTCCGTCGTTTGCGATCTTTACTTCATACCCTTCCTTTTGCAAGACGGTATACAAAGCTTCGCAAAGGCTCATAGAATCTTCGATTAACAAAATTCTCATTGACATAATTCATCATCTCCTTAATAAGACAATTATACAGAATGCTTGCGTCGATTTCAATAGTTTTAATGAAAACTATACAAAAATACAGCTGCTGATTATTTGATTTAGTTTATGCCATTATGCCGCAGCGCCTGAGGGAATGTTTCCCCAGGCGTTGTTTGACGATTGGTTGTTGTTGACAATAATATCTCCGCTTCCCGTGATGGAGTCGAATGTGCATATAGTTTGAGTTGATTCGGATTGGGTATAGTAGTCGTGTCCCAATGCCGTGACTATGACGACGTATCCGCCGTTTTGAGCGATCTCGCTGTCATACTCGATGCCTACGCTCTCCAAATTAAAGCTGTAAGATACCTTACCTTCTTTCAATATAGAAGTTCTGCCGATTTGTATCTTTTCGCCGCCGTTGATTTGCAGCTCAATAAGATATTCATAACCGTTCTGAACTCCCGACCAATTTGCGTGGATAGAAGCCGATTTCTTGTCGCTGCCGGAACTTATGTCTTCGCTGATCGACGCGGTGAAGGAATCTTTGTCGCCACCGACAGCATTGAGTTTTTCCGTCGTCGTATGGGCTATCATAGACATCTTAGAGTCCTTGATATTTGGATTGTCGGTGTTTATCGCGCCTATTCTTATCGAGTGGTCGCCTACCTTGTTGACGTATTGAGTTATGTCGACAAAGTATTTGCCGTCTTTTTCTTCAAGTTTGAAGTTGCCTATCTCTTGATTGTCGACAAGTATCTTATAATTGTTGGCGTCAGGCACTTTGTCAAACTCAAAGACAGTGGTCTTGACGTCGCCGTTCATGCTTGTGACGACTTTAAGTCCCGTCGGCATTGTCAGCGTGATGATATAGTCGTATTGTACGGATATAGATTCGCCGTCGACAAACATCGTCGAAGATCCAATGGAAGAGAAGTCCAAATCGTCGCTGTAATTACCTTGCGGCGTTACGGTCACGGTATAGCTCTTGCCAGGTTGCGACACGTATTGAGTGATGTCGAATTCAGGATCGTCTTGGGTGTTCTTTTCCCAAGTCAAAGTCACGTCTTCTTCGCCGCCGCTTATGACAAACTTATAAGACTTAGCGTCCTTGACCTTAGCGACTTTGCAATATATCCTGTTTTCTCTCTCTTCGATAATTATGTCGATAGGCTTTGCAAGCTTTTCAACGTAGATGACGTTGTCGCAATTCGTCATATTGTGGCTTGCCGAGTTGTTGCGGAATATGACAAGCGTCTTGATATCTTGATAAGCGGGGCAGGAGTGACCGTCTTTCATTATTACTTGCTTTCCGCCCTGAATTGCGCTGGTCACTGCGCCCGATATCATAGCAGTAGAATTGTCATCAAGTTTCAACGTGGCGATAGTGCTGTTTTGAGCCGCTCTTAAAGAACTGTTTATCAAGTTGAGTTCGATTTTTTCAAACACGACTTTTTGCTCGATATTTACATTGGAGCAGTCTGTGATATTTATCTTACTTGTGCTCGACGCGCTCACGTTGCCGCGGAAGAATACGTTTTCTGCGGTTATGTTTGCGTTGATTTCCTTAGACGCTCCGCCTTGCAGCGCATATATATTCAACGTCTTTGCGCTTGCGACGGTCAAATCTTCGCAGAATACGTCTGCCATAAGATGAATATCCATATTAGGCGCGTCAATATATATCTCATTGGCTTTGAGCTTTGACTTTTTGTTGGTGACAAATTTTTTGCCCTTTCTCGTGCCGATATAGAGCGTACCCGACTTTGACGTCGATATAGTCAGTTTATTGTTGACAGTGAGGGTATGCTTGTTTAAGTCAATGCTGTAAATATTGGCGTCGTCGAAGGTCAACTCGTCGCAAGTGATGCTCTTGTCAAGTACGTAGAAATACTTGTCTAAACCGCCTACTTTTGAAGCGACGAAGTCGTCCGCGCTCTTGACGAAAATTCTCGGAGCGTGGAAGAATACTATCGGCAATACTATTGCGAGTATCACGCCGACTAAGCATACCGAAGCAACGATAGCTATCACAGCCTTTTTGCTGAGCTTCTTGCCTTGCTTCGGCGCGTCGCCTTTCTTCTTTTTATCTTTTTCTTTTTCGCCGTCTTTTGTTTCAACGACGATGACGTCGCCGTCGCTTGGTTTGTCTTCTTCTTGCGGCGCAACAGCCTCCGTTATTACGCCTGCGTCTTTGACAGCTTCTAAGTCAGCGCTGCCGTCTTGCTCGGTTGCAGGCTCGACAGTCAAAAACTCATTCATAAGTTCTTCGCCGCTGTCGTAATATACGTTGGTCAAAGCGGCGTTCTCTTCGCTGTACGCCAAAGTGCTTGAAGAGGTGTCTATCGTGCCGGCTTTGTGCGAATATATGATAAACGGCACGGGATCCGACGTATGAGTTTTGAGTTCAAGCGGAGTAGGGTGGTCGGGAGCGATGAGTATTTTATAATCTTCGCCCATTAAATCAAGTTGCTCTTTGATATACTTTACGACGATACTGTCGATAAGCTCTATTGATTTAACTTTGTTTTCCGCGTCGCCCTGATGTCCGCATTCGTCGGGAGCCTCCATATGGATATACACATAGTCGCAATCGCCCTTCAACGCTTCTATCGCGGCTTCCGCTTTGCCTTGGAAGTTGGTCTTGTAAGTTCCCGTCGCGCCCTCTACGTCGATGACTTTCATTTTTGCGCCTACGCCGATACCTTTGAGCAGGTCGACTGCGGATATCACCGCGCCTTTGATACCGTATTTTTCTTCAAAAGAAGTAAGTTCCGGACGGGTGCCTTCGCCCCAAAGCCAAATGCTGTTGGCAGGTCTAAGCCCCTCGGCAATACGTCTTTGGTTGATAGGGTGGTCTTTAAGAAGTTTGTATGATTCAATCATTATATCCAAGAAGATATCGCCGAATTCTCCCTGCGGCAGATATTCTGCAATCTTCTTGCCTGTGATGTCGTGAGGAGGCGTAAACTGAGTGCCGAGCTGCGCATTGTGAGCCACAAGGCAGTGACGGTAACTTACGCCCGCATGGAAATCAATATATTCGTCTGCAAGATTTTGTTGCAGATAGCTTATAAGTTCGTGGGCGTCTTGCGTAGAAATTTCGCCGGCAGAGTAATCTATCATCGATTTGTCGAGATATTCCTCTTCGTCCGAGAGTGTGACGAGATTGCAGCGCACCGCAACGTCGTCGTCTTTCAAATCGATGCCGATAGAGAGGGCTTCCAACGGAGAACGTCCGGTATAATATTTGTCGGGAGCATATCCCATCATGGACAGATTGGCTACGTCGCTGCCCGGCTTCATGCCGTCGGGAACAGTCTTGACAAGCCCTAATTTGCCTTTCTTGCACAAGTCGTCTATATTAGGCTTGTTTGCAACTTCCAGAGGAGTCCTTCCTCCGAGAGCTTTTGATGGGTAATCGGCCATGCCGTCGCCCAAAATAACCGCATATTTCATAAATATCACCTGTGTTTAATAATAATATTCATAGTTTATTATATTATAGATAGTGTCCAATGTCAATAGAAAATATTAGTTTGTTGAATATGCCGGCACCAAAGCAAGCCTGCCGTCATGTTTTTTATAGGAGCATACCGTATATTATTGTCTAAACAAAAAGGACGGCGTTGCCGTCCTAAATTTGTGTTGAATTTAAACTATCCAAGTATGTTTTTGTCGTCCATTTCCTCCGGGACTTTGCAAGGATAAGTGCCGGTAAAACAGCCTTTGCAGAAAGTCACGCTTGAATTAGGCGCAATGTTGTCAACGGTGTCGACGTCGAGAAAAGCAAGGCTGTCCGCGCCTATCTTTTGTCTCAGCTCTTCTATTGTGAATTTGTTGCATGCAAGGTCCTTTCTCGACGGAATATCGGTACCGAAGAAACAAGGATAAATAAACGGTGGGGAAGATATGCGGATATGCACTTCCTTTGCGCCCGATCTTTTGAGAAGTTTTACGATGTTGGCAAGAGTGGTGCCTCTGACGATAGAGTCGTCGACCATGACAAGACGTTTGCCTTCGACGTTGCTCTTCAACGTGTTGAGTTTGAGCGCAACGCTGCGTTCTCTCATTGCCTGGGTCGGTTGGATAAACGTTCTGCCTATATATCTGTTTTTGATAAGACCCACGCCGTACGGTATGCCGCTTTCGTGCGAGTATCCTATTGCCGCAGGCAGTCCGCTGTCAGGCACGCCTATTACGAGGTCGGCTTCGGCAGGAGCGATACGGGCAAGCATTTTGCCTGCGTTCATTCTCGCTTCGTTGACGCCTTGACCGTCTATCACACTGTCGGGTCTTGCGGTGTAGATATGTTCAAATATGCAAAGTCCGCCTTTGCTTCCGCAGTATTTGGTGTTGGATACCATATCGTTTTCTGTGACTATGACTATCTCGCCGGGGCGTACGTCTCTTTCAAAATTTGCTCCGATGGTCTCAAAGCTGCAACTCTCGCTTGCGAATACCACGTTGTCTTGCAATTTGCCTATGCAAAGCGGACGTATCCCGTGTCTGTCTCTCACGGCGATAAGTTTTCTAGGACTCATTATCAGCAAAGAGAACGCGCCTTGCAGCATAGGGAAGACCTTTTCCACGGCTTCTTCAATGCTGTCGGAATTGAGCCTTTGTATCGCGATAAGATAAGATATGACTTCGCTGTCGCTCGTCGTATGGAATATCGCGCCTTTGGCTTCGAGCTTGTCTCTGAGTTCTTTGGCGTTGGTAATATTGCCGTTGTGGGATACCGTGAGGTTGCCCTTGGCGTATTTTACCGTAATAGGTTGAGCGTTTTCGGGAGTGTTGTTGCCCGTTGTGGAGTATCTGACGTGTCCTATGGCAATTTCGCCTTGAAGTTTGGCAAGAATAGAATCGTTAAAAACTTCGCTGAGCAGTCCCATACCCTTGACGAGAGTTATCTCCCTGTCATTGTTGACTGCGATACCTGCCGCTTCCTGTCCTCTGTGTTGAAGAGCGAAGAGACCGAAGTAAACTTGGTTTGCTATGTTGCCCAGACGCGACTTGTCATAAATACCGAATACGCCGCATTCGTCTTGTATGTTTTCTGACATATTGTACCTACCTTTTATGATTTTTAAAAATCAATTTAATTATAGCAAATTCAGCCGATATAATCAAATACTTGATATAAAAAAATTGCAATTTTTTCAACAAAATTCTGGAAATTTTTTCGTCTTTTCGCGCGCGCAGCTATATATTATAATCTTTTATCAATATATATTATGCTGCGACAGTTTGCAGGCTATGCAAAAGACGCGCTTGAATTGCCAAACGCGTCTTCATGATGTGCGCCTATGCGAATAGTGAAAACTGTCAGTCTTTTATTGAGAAGAGTATTGCGCCGTAAGTAGGGAATGGCCAATACTTGTCGGCGGTGTTGACTTCCATCGTATCTGCCGTCTTTCTCAATTCTCTCATTACGGGGAGTACGTCCGTGCTGTAATACGTCGCTTTCTTCTCTATGTCGGAGATGCTCTCCGCTTTTTTTACTCTCTCGGCAAGCGTTGTCAGCGACTTGGCGGCGTCTGCGCCGAGTTTGGTCAAGAGTTTTGCCGTAGATATTTGCGACGTGGCTTCAAAGCCCAGCTCTTTTGTTGCGATAGCCGTCTTTGCCAATTCATTTACGTACGTCGTGACTGCCGGCAATATCTGTTTGTTTGCCATATCTATCATCGTCAACGCTTCGATATTGACGACCTTGCAATAGTTTTCCAGCATTATGTCGGCTCTTGATTCCACTTCGAGCTTAGAGAAGATGCCGTGTTTTTCAAAGAGTTGAATATTCTTTTGGCTCTTAAAATACGGCAGAGCCTCGGGAGCGGACGCAAGATTGAGAAGTCCTCTCTTAGCAGCCTCTTTTACCCATTCGTCAGAATAACCGTTGCCGTTGAATATTATTCTCTTGTGAGCAAGATACGTCTTTTTGACAAGCGCTTTGACGGCAGCCATGAAGTCGTCAGCCTTTTCGAGTTCGTCGGCAAATTGGTCGAGCGATTCTGCAACTATCGTGTTGAGAATGATGTTGGGGCCTGATATTGAGAAGGTTGAGCCAAGCATTCTGAATTCAAACTTGTTGCCTGTGAAAGCAAACGGGGAAGTGCGGTTTCTGTCGGTGGAATCCTTTGTGAACTTGGGCAGCGAGCTTACGCCTATCTCGTATTCGCACTTTGCTCTTTTGCTGTAAGTTCTGTCTTCTGCGATAGCGTTGAGTATTCCGTCGAGTTCTTCGCCCAAAAACATTGATACGATTGCAGGCGGAGCTTCGTTGGCGCCAAGTCTGTGGTCGTTGCCCGCGCTTGCAACGCTGAGTCTCAACAGGTCTTGATAATCGTCCGTCGCCTTTATTACAGCGGCGAGGAAGAGCAGGAACTGCGCGTTGTCCTCAGGCGTGTCGCCGGGCTCCAAAAGATTCTCGCCCTTGTCTGTGGATATAGACCAGTTGTTGTGTTTGCCGCTTCCGTTGACGCCTTCAAAAGGCTTTTCGTGAAGAAGGCATACCATATTGTGACGGCTTGCGACCTTTTTCATCATCTCCATTGTCAGCTGATTTGCGTCGGCTGCTACGTTGGACTGTGAGAATATAGGAGCAAGCTCGTGCTGAGCGGGAGCCACTTCGTTGTGCTTGGTCTTTGCGAGTACGCCCAATTTCCAAAGCTCCATATCGAGATCCGCCATATATTTGACGACTCTCTGTTTTATCGTGCCGAAATAATGGTCTTCAAGTTCCTGTCCCTTGGGAGCAGGCGCGCCGTAGAGAGTGCGGCCTGTGTATATGAGGTCTTTTCTCTTCTCGTATACGCTCTTGTCAATAAGAAAATACTCCTGTTCCGGTCCCACTGTGGTTACTACATTCTCGACGTCCTTGCCAAAGAGTTTGAGTATTCTGCGAGCCGTCTTGCTCAAAGCTTGCATTGATTTGAGAAGAGGAGTCTTTTTGTCAAGCACTTCGCCCGTATAAGATACGAATGCCGTCGGGATGCAGAGCGTGCCGTCTTTGATAAAGGCGTACGACGTGGGGTCCCAAGCCGTATAGCCTCTTGCTTCAAAAGTAGCTCTTATTCCGCCGGAGGGGAAAGAGGACGCGTCGGGCTCTCCCTTGATAAGCTCTTTGCCGCTGAACTCCATGATGACTTTACCGTCGGTCGTGGGTTGAATGAATGCGTCGTGCTTTTCCGCGGTGATACCCGTCATAGGCTGAAACCAATGCGTATAGTGCGTGCATCCCTTTTCTATTGCCCAATCTTTCATTGCGTTGGCTATTACGGTCGCGCAGTCGAGAGAAATGGGTTTGTCGTGCGCAATGCACGATTTGAGTTCCTTATAGGTATACTTGGGGAGTCTCTCTTGCATTACGGTGTCGTTGAACACCAGCGATCCAAAGACGTCTGCCATTATCATAGTTGTATATCTCCTTAAAAAGTTTGTTTTCAGCAGTAAATAGAAAAAGGCGCTATTGCGGTGTTATCCGAATAGCGCCTTTGCTACAATGACAGTATATATTTTCTCAGAGGGCTTGTCAAATGTTTTTTGTGTGTAATTTAAAAAAAAATCAAAGACGCTTCTTTGGTATCGAATATGAGTTGAATGAGATAGTTTTTTAAAATTTATATAAATAGCGCGCAAATATTTAAAGTTTTAATTTATGGACAATATGGGGTAAAATTGTGGGATTTAGAGAAAGACCATATTGACTTGCATTTGCAATCTAATTGTCAAATAATAGATATATGTCAATTATAATTGTCAAATATTTAGATATTTCTCAATAAATTTCTCAAATCTATTATCTAAAAGAAAAATTTAAAAAATGATTTTCATTTTATTGACAAGGATATTTTGGTAGTATTATAATTACCGTAAAGGGTGAGGCTTTTGATAAGAGCATTCACAAAAAAGGTACGCATTATGTTAAAAGAAGGAGAGGTAAGGATACCGTCGGGGTGTGCAATATCTGGAATATTTTCGAGAAGCGGACAGCTTGTAAACGGCGAAAAAATCATCACGTCCATTGCCACTATGCACGACCGTTCCAACGGTCTTGGAGGAGGCTTTGCAGGTTACGGGATATATCCGCAATACGCGGACTATTACGCATTTCATATTTTCTATGATGACAACGATATAAGAAAGGAGACGGAAAACTTTCTTTATAAAAACTTTTTTATCGTCAATATGTCTATGATACCGATACGCAAGACCAAGAAGATATCCGACGAGCCGTTGATACTCAGGTATTTTGTCAAGCCTCTTGACGCCCGTCTTCACGAGACGAATCTCGACGAAAAAGAATTTGTGGCAAGAGAAGTCGTCGTCATCAACACAACCATAAAGGGCGCGTACGTCTTTTCCAGCGGCAAGAATATGGGAATATTCAAAGCGGTTGGATATCCCGAGGACGTAGGCGAGTATTACAGACTTGAAGAATACGGGGCATATTGTTGGACTGCGCACGGAAGATATCCCACCAACACGCCGGGATGGTGGGGCGGAGCTCATCCCTTCGGAATGCTCGATTATTCGGTAGTCCACAACGGAGAGATATCGTCGTACGACGCCAACAGGCGTTATATAGAGATGTTTGGATATAAGTGTACGCTTATGACGGACACCGAGGTCATTGCCTATGCGATAGACTTTTTGTGCAGACGGCAGGGGCTGAGCATGCAAGAGACGGCAAGCGTGATAGCCGCGCCGTTTTGGAGTACGATAGAGAAAAAGCCTAGCGGGGAAAGAGCTCTTGCGGAATATCTGCGCAATACTTTTTCAGGACTTCTTATTACCGGACCATTCAGCATAATCGTGGGGTACGAAAACGGTATCATGGCGCTCAACGATAGGTTGAAATTGAGAAGTATGGTAGTAGGCGAGAGGGGCGACATGACGTATATCGCAAGCGAGGAGTGCGCTATAAGAGTGATAGAGCCTCAACTTGACAGGATATGGTCGCCGAGGGGCGGAGAGCCTGTCATAGTCACTCTTGACAAGAAGGAGGGTATGTGATATGGCTATAAATTATATCTATCCTCCGTATGAAGTGGTACGCGACGGCGTCAGGTGCGTCAACTGCAAAAAATGTGTGAGAGAATGCGCCAACGGAGTGCATACCTTTGACGAAAAAAGAGGCATAATGCTTGCCGACGAGACTAAATGCGTCAACTGTCACAGGTGCGTCGCGACGTGCCCAACGCGCGCTCTTAAAATCGTCAAGTCGGATAATACGTATAAAGAGAATGCTAATTGGTCGGCAGAATCTATGAAGGAGATATACAGACAGGCGGAGAGCGGCGGAGTGCTTTTGTCATCTATGGGAAATCCGCAGCCTTTGCCGGTATATTGGGATAAGATACTTATCAATGCTTCGCAAGTTACCAATCCTTCCATAGACCCTTTGAGAGAGCCTATGGAGACGACGGTATTTCTTGGCAGTAAGCCGGATAAAATAGTCAGAGACTCAGACGGCAGGATAATAGACAACCTTTCGCCCCAGCTCAAATTGAGTACGCCGATAATGTTTTCGGCAATGAGCTATGGGTCAATAAGTTACAATGCGCATGCCGCGCTTGCCCAAGCCGCAGAGAAGTTGGGAGTATTCTACAACACCGGCGAAGGCGGACTTCACGAAGACTTTTACAGATACGGCAAGAATACGATAGTGCAAGTCGCGTCGGGTAGATTCGGCGTACATAGAGAATATTTGCAGACAGGAGAATGTATAGAGATCAAAGTCGGTCAGGGTGCAAAACCCGGCATAGGCGGACATTTGCCGGGCGCAAAGATAGTTGGAGACGTGTCCAAGACGAGAATGATACCCGAGGGGAGCGACGCTATATCGCCTGCTCCGCACCACGATATATATTCTATCGAGGACTTGCGCCAATTAGTATATTCCCTCAAAGAGGCAACCGATTATAAAAAACCTATTGCGGTCAAAGTCGCCGCCGTCCATAACGTAGCCGCAGTTGCCAGCGGTATCGCAAGAAGCGGCGCGGATATAATCGTAATCGACGGTTTTAGAGGCGGCACCGGAGCGGCTCCGACAAGGATAAGAGACAACGTCGGCATACCTATTGAACTCGCATTGGCAAGCGTGGATAAAAGACTGCGCGACGAGGGTATCCGAGGCAACGTGTCGCTTGTGGTCGGAGGCTCGATACGCAACAGCGCAGACGTTGTCAAAGCTATCGCGTTGGGAGCTGACGCTTGTTATATTGCTACTGCCGCGCTTATGGCTATGGGCTGTCACCTATGCAGGTCCTGCCACCTAGGTAAATGTAATTGGGGTATAGCTACTCAGATACCAAGTCTTGTCGACAGGTTGGATCCGCAACTCGCTTGCGACAGACTTGTCAACCTTGTCACCGCCTGGACGCATGAAATAAAAGAGATGATGGGCGGTATGGGTATCAACTCCATAGAAGCTCTCAAAGGCAACAGACTTATGTTGAGGGGCGTTGGACTTAATGAGAGGGAGTTGGATATATTGGGGATAAAACACGCAGGGGAATAGCAAACTCATATAGCAGCACGCTTTTTGCCCTATCAACTAGGACGTCCTCGGGGTCACGTACAGAAGTACGCTCACCGCTCGGTTGCCGTTGCACGGACAAAAATCGCACAACTCTATGAGTTCGCACGAAGATAGGCAATAAGTGAGAGTGTTAACTGTAATTGAAGCCGATAGCAGCACGCTTTTGTCCTTACCTACCAAGCGAAAATGTACGCTTACGCTACATTTTGTCGGTACTTATTTAATTCGATGAGATTTATCCGCGTTGGTCGAAATGACATTGTTTGCTCATTGTCGAATATGATACGTGGCATTGACAGAATAACCAAAGTTCAGCAAGCTATAAGCAAAATATGGTCATTTTAACCAAGTATAGCGTAGCGGAGAAATCTCAACCTTATGAATAAAGAGAATTAAATAGTTAAGCGTAATATAGCGATATAAATTTTGATAGGAGAATAACTATGTTAAAGATAGATTGCACGGATAGACATTTCTCTGAGATTGGAGAATTGATAAGACATACGCAAGAGAAAAGTATAGAAATAGACAATGCGCAGGGACATCGCTATATCGCTTCCGGCGTAGGCGGAAAAGATATTGTGATTTACGGTACTCCCGGTAATGCTTTGGGGGCGTATCTTGACGGCAGTAAAATTACCGTATACGGCAACGCGCAGGACGCGGTGGGAGATACTATGGACGAAGGGCTGATAGTCGTCCACGGCAACAGCGGCGACGCTACGGGATATTCTATGAGAGGCGGCAAGATTTTTATAAAAGGCAACGCAGGCTATCGCGCAGGCATACATATGAAAGCGTATAAGGATAAATTTCCCGTGCTTGTTATTGGCGGTAAAGCGGGAAGTTTTCTCGGTGAATACCAGGCAGGCGGTATAATAATAGTGCTCGGTATCGGCAGCGACAGCCAAACCAACGTGGGATTTTTCACAGGCAACGGTATGTACGGGGGTAAGATAATTTTGCGAGGAGATAGGCTGCCCGACCTTCCTGAGCAGATATCGGCAAGAGAGGCTACTGCCGACGATATCAAAGAAATAAGGACTTACGTGGAGGAATATTGCTCGTATTTCGGCGCAGAGATAGGGGATATTATGAAAAATAAATTTTTTGTCATAACGCCCAATACCGCCAATCCGTACAAACAGTTATATACTTCGGTATGATATTAAAAAGTTTGAATTTTTAATATTATATTATATCTATAAACTTGATATTTAAATTTTAGTATGATATAATTATAAAAATATTTAAGAGTTGCGCTCCCGAAGAGGTGTTTATGAGTCAAACGGTAAAAGAAGTTTTGGATTTTGTCAAAGACAACGACGTCAAATTTGTAAAACTTACCTTTTGCGACTCATTCGGTAATATTAAAAACATCTCGATAATTGCCGACGAACTGCCTACTGCGTTTGAAAAGGGAGTGTCTTTTGAAGCCTATTCGGTGGGCGGATTTGTAGACCCCGAAGAGAGCGATTTATTGCTTTATCCCGACGCCTCAACTATTCAACTGTTGCCTTGGAGACCCCAACACGGAAGCGTAGTGAGGTTTTTTTGTAAGATAAGACGCACTGACGGCAGAGATTTCGACGGCGATGGCAGAGGACTTTTGGCGACGGCGCAAGCCAAGCTTGCCGGCATGGGGCTGTCGTGTCTGATAGGCAGCGATTGCGAGTTTTATCTCTTTAAGACAGACGAGAGCGGAGAGCCGACTTTGGAGCCGCACGACAAAGCGGGTTATCTTGACGTCGCGCCTTTTGACAAGGGCGAGAACGTGCGCAGAGACATCTGTTTGACGATGGAGAGAATGGGCGTCAAGCCGTTGAGTTCTCACCACGAGAGAGGACCCGGACAGAACGAGATTTGTTTTAAGGGCAATGACGCGCTTATGGCGGCGGACGATCTTTTGACTTTCAAGACGGTTGTCAAAGCAGTTGCGAATATGAACGGTCTGCATGCGTCTTTTATGCCCAAGCCTTTAAAGGACGAGATAGGCAGCGGACTGCATATCACGCTGTCGCTTCTCAAAGACGGAGACAACTTATTCGAGCCGTCGCATTTGACGAGCAGCAAAGAAGCCGAAGGTTTTGTCGCAGGCATACTTGCAAGGGCAAAGGATATGGCGGTATTTCTCAATCCCACGATAAATTCATACGAGAGATTAGAAAACAATGAAGAGATAGAGGCTTACAACAAGATAGCTTGGTCCTATCTCAACGGCAGACAGCTTATAAGGATAAAGAGGGACGGACTTGCCAAGATGCAGTTGAGGTCGGCGGATCCTTCCTGCAATCCTTATATTGCATATGCGCTTTTGCTCTTTGCAGGCGCGGAAGGAATAGAGAAAGGGCTTAAACTCAGCAAAGAGGCTGATATAAATTCATTGAATGAAGTCGATAGCCTGCCCGAAGACTTGATGAGCGCAATCGAGGCGGCAAAGAACAGCGAGTTTATCGCAAGATATATACCTAAGGGTACGCTTGATAAGTTCTTTGAATATAAGCAGGACGAATACGGACAGTACTCGCTGTCAAAAGATAAAGACAGTTTTGTAACAAAGACGTACTTCAAAAAGATATAGAGAAAAAGTCGCAAAGGGAATATATGTCAAAAGTGCTGATAGTGTCGACAGCGGAATATATCACCAAACTCTCGGCAATGTTGACCGAGGTGGGTTTTGACGGCGTCGAACAGGCTCACTCGGGTATTGAGGCGAGACGTCTTATACTTGAAAGGCAATACGCTTTGTTGATAGTCAATTCTCCGCTTGTAGACGAATTCGGGTACGACCTGTCTACGTACGCGACGGAAAATACTGCAATGAGCGTACTTATGCTGGTGCGCAGCGACGTGAGCGAAGCGATAGAAAACAAAGTCGAAGATTACGGAGTGGTTGTCGTGAGCAAGCCTGTGACGAGCGAGGGACTTTTCAAGACGCTCAAAGCGCTGTATGCCAATCACAACAGGATAAGTTCGATAATGCGAAGCAATATGAGATTGCAGGACAAGCTTGAAGAGCTTAAACTTGTCGATAGGGCAAAGTGCCTGCTTATAGCTCACGAGGGGATGAGCGAAGAAGATGCGCACAAATATATAGAAAGCAATGCTATGGATATGAGAGTATCCAAAAAAGAAATAGCTCAAAAAATAATATCATTAAAACAATACGATTGAGAAAAAGAGGTAGAAATGAAGAAGGTTTATCTTATTCTTGAAAACGGTAAGGTCTTTGAGGGAGAGTCGATAGGCGCAGAAGGCGAAGTCATCGGCGAAGTAGTCTTTACCACAGCAATGACGGGCTACTTGGAGACGCTGACAGACCCAAGCTATTACGGTCAAATGGTATGCCAGACCTTTCCGCTTATTGGAAATTACGGCGTGATGGAAGAGGACTTTGAATCGCCGCATAGCTTTGTCAAGGGCTATATCGTCAGAGACGTATGCGATACTCCGTCCAACTTCCGCAGTCAGGGCAAACTCGACGACATGCTTAAAAAGTTGGGCGTCATAGGCATATGCGGAATAGATACGAGAGAGCTGACTAAGATAGTCAGAGAGAGCGGCGTAATGAACGCTATCATCACCGACAAGCCCACTCTTGATCCGGCAAAGAAAAAGCAGCTTGACGAATACGTGATAAAGGACGCTGTCAAGAGCGTATCTTGCACTCAAAAGAGAGTGGTATGCACAGTCAAAAAACCTAAGAAGAGAGTTGCGCTTTTGGATTACGGTATCAAGAAGAATATCATAGAAAAGCTTGCCAAAAGAGGTTGCGAGGTGACTGTGTTCCCTCACAATACGTCTGCGGATGAGATAATAAATTTTGCGCCCGACGGCATAATGCTCTCCAACGGACCGGGCAATCCCGAAGAAAATACCTATGAGATAACTCAAATCAAGAAGCTTGTCAAGAGCGGCATACCTATGTTCGGAATATGTATAGGGCACCAGCTGCTTGCTCTTTCGCAGGGAGCTAAGACGTACAAGCTCAAATACGGTCACCGCGGAGGCAATCAGCCTGTCAAGGACTTGGAAAGCGGCAGAGTATACGTATCGACGCAAAATCACGGATACGCGGTGGACAACGACACGATACCCAAAAGCGCAAAGGTGACTTTCGTCAACGTCAACGACGGCACTTGCGAGGGAATAGATTATAAAAACAGCAACGTGTTTTCGGTGCAATTCCACCCAGAAGCTTGCGCCGGACCTCTCGACACGGGATATTTGTTTGACAGATTTATGGAGAATATGGAGGAAAGAAAGTAATGCCACTCAACAGTAAATTACAAAAGGTAATGGTGATAGGCTCTGGACCTATCGTGATAGGACAGGCTGCGGAATTCGACTATGCAGGTACGCAGGCTTGCCGCGCATTGAAAGAAGCGGGACTTGAAGTCGTGCTTGTCAACTCCAATCCTGCTACGATAATGACTGACAACGCGATTGCCGACAGAATATATATCGAGCCTTTGACGTTGACTACTGTCAAGAGAATAATAGAAAAAGAAAGACCTGACTCACTCCTGTCTACTCTTGGCGGACAGACGGGCTTGACGCTGAGTATGCAGCTTGCAAAGGAAGGCTTTCTCGAAAAGATGGGCGTCACTCTTCTCGGCGCGAGAGTAGATACGATAGACAAGGCGGAAGACAGACAGATGTTTAAAGACACCCTGGACGAGATAGGCGAGCCTACGATACCCTCCGAGGTTGTCAACGATATAGAAAACGCGGTGAGAGTATCGGAAGAGATAGGTCTGCCGCTTATCATAAGACCGGC
>CAJTVJ010000010.1 GCA_910579785.1 uncultured Christensenella sp.
ATCGGCGCGGAAGATATACGCGGAATAGTCAGCGACACGGTCACTGCACTGCTGCCGGGTATGCAGCAAATGCTTCCGCAACAAGCGTCTGCTAATGACGAAGTCGTGCAAAAACTCATTGAGCAAAATCAAGAACTTATGCAAAAGAACGAACAGCTTGTTCAGCAGTTGATGGATAAGCCTGCGGATAACGGCAGCATTGATCTTGTTGACAAGCTTATAGCGCAGAATGAAAAGTTGATGCAGAAACTTGCCGAGCAGCCGGAACGCGTTGTGGAGAAAGAAGTTGTTGCGACGACTGCAAACGATGAGACAATAAAGGCGCTTATAGAAGGACAAAAGGCGATAATGCAAAAGCTTACCGAGCAACCTACGCAACAAGCGATAGTCCAACCGCAAGTAATAGAAAAGATAGTAGAGAAACCCGTTGAGAAAATAGTCGAAGTGCCGGTTGAAAAGGTGATTGAGAAAGAAGTACGGGTAGAAGTACCTGTCGAGACAGTCGTGGAGAAGGTGGTAGAAAAGCCTATTGTCATTTCGACCGAAGCCGTAGGCGAAGCGGAGAAATCTAAACAAGTTAAAAAAACGCCGTCGCCAAAGAAAGCGCCAACTCCAAGACTGACCTTAGAAGAGGCATATGCAAAACTCACCAAAGAGCAAAAGAAGTACTTTGACGGACTTAGAGAGTATGCAATGAGCAAAGATAGCAAGTGCAAAGAAAAGCTGTCTACCTACTTCACAACGATAGGACCAAGCACAACCAATCCATTCATAAAGCTGACGATAAAGAAAGGCATAACGGTAGCATTGTTTAAGATGGAAGACGAGTATCTCAAAGATATCCGCCGCAATGCAAGCAGTGACGGAGCGAAGGTAAAGATAAAAGAGACAGAGATAGCAGTGCCTGATAAGCAGAGTTATGATACTGCTAAGGATATGGTGGATTTACGTATCGACCAGATAGAGAGGTATAGCGATTTTCTCAAAGAGCAACGCGCAATGAAGCGTAAATAGGGAGTAAGAGCGACCGCATATATCGATTAGTCATTTCGACCAAGCGTAGCGCGTGGAGAAATCTCAACGAGTTGAAAAAGATAAGCGGTTGAGACTTCTCGACTACGCTCGAAGTGACTAAATATATACCTACAAGTCTGGGAGGGAATCGTCACCGACGCTCGCACGAGACGCACCTGCTTGCTCGCTATGCCGTCGCTTACGCTCCTTACGCCCTACGCGGAGAGGTCTCGACGAATTAAAAAGCGGATTAGACTTCTCGACTACGCTCGTAAGTAGCGAAACGCAGTGAAATGGAGAAGACTAATCAAGAAAAGGTAAAACGCTGTATATTGACATACCTTTGATTATAGTTTATACTTAGATAAAAGGGGGAGTGCCAATGGAAGTTAAGGACATTGTAGCTTTGGCGATAACAGGCGCGATTGGTATCGTGCTTATAGTGATGTCAATAATTATGCTTTCAGGTCGCGGCGCAAATCTTATAGCAGGATACAACACCCTCTCCGACCAAGAAAAAAGAAAGTATGATACCAAGCGACTTGCTAGATTTATGGGAGGGATATTATTGCCGATTGGGCTTGCATAGCAATAGGCGGTATTTTTGAATTGTTTTTATAGGCTTGTCGGTGGGACTTTTGATATTTGCTATTATTTATGCAAACACAGGTAATAGATTCAAAAAATAAATACGGCAAAAAGACTCTTTGCCGTATTAGTATTTATTATTTTTAATTTTTGCTGCTTTTTATTACGCCGTAAAAGTGTTTGATATTCATATCTTCGGGGATATTTTTGCAGTGTTGTCCCAACATATACCACTCTCTGTGCGTGCCGTGGTCGGTTGCGCAGCCTATCAAAGTGTTGTGCGATTTCCAATTTTCCGTTACGGCTCTGCCAAGTATATCGAATGATTGTGCATGGTGGTCAAGGGCTTTTTGCGACCTCTTGGAATTGGGGTGAGAGCGGTGCATAACGTCGTCAAATTCTTGATTATATACGACGATAAAGTCGTATTTATCTTCTTTGATGAGTTGTACGGCTCTGGCGATTACTTCGTTGTCATAATCTTCAAGATAGTAATCCATATTTTTTTCATTAAAGATTTTTGACAGCGATGAGTTTTTGACGGTGACTATGCAAGGCTTTTTGCCTGCGCGTATCAGCGCGTCGAAAATGCTGTCGATCGTGATAAGCGATTTGACATAGTATTGTATGCCGTGTATTTCGGGACTTGCGCCTGTATACATGCTGCCAAAACATACGGGGGTCTTTGGCGGAAACACAGTCAGCATATTAAGCTCCAACGGTGCATAGTCGCGCATAGGTTGAAATTTTTGAGCGTACTTTTCATACGACCATTGACCTATTGCGTCGGGATTATACATCAGCACTCTGTCGACGCATTTGCCGTCAGTCTGAGCAAATACATATTCAACCAGGCTGTCTATTACGTTCTGTCCGTATTGAGGCGGTTCTACGCCCATAACTTTGCATAGACTTCCTGTCAGATTTGCAAGAGGGGTGGTATTGAATTCCATATCAGCCAAGCTCCTTTATAAGCGCGTCTTTTTCTGCTTTTTCTTCATCTGTCAACGTGTCGTTTTCGCCTGCGCGTTGTTTTTCGAGAAAATATTTTATTCTTGTCAATTTCTTGTCAGTGACTTTGTATTTCAACGACGCCCATATCGCAAGACTTATCATGACCACGACTATGATACCGAAAAGTATGCGAATAGCCAACGTCACTTTTTGCGGATAGGCTGTCAATTCACCGCTGCTGATTTTTGTCGTCGCGTCGCTGTATCCCACGCATGCAAGCACTATAAGCACGATGCTTTGAGCAAGCGCGGTGCCTATCTTTCTGGTGAAAGTCATAAGACCGCTGTAACATCCCGTGTCCTTGACGCCCGTTTTGAGTTCAGCCACATCCTGCGTATCGGGGAAAATCATCCAAGGCATCATTTGCGCGCCTCCGAAGCCTACGCCCATTATCGCAGAGCAGAGAAGCAACAGCCAACTTATATTAGTGTTGGTCGTATTGGGGAATACTGCCAAGCCTATTGCGCCAAGTATGTAAAATGGCAGCCCCCAACGGTATACAAATTGTTTTCCTTTGGTATTTTTGAGTTTCATATTCAGCGGATACGTGACTGCCGCCATCACCATCATAGGCGCGACGATAAAGAGCGAACTCATGCTTTTGCCGAATATAGTAATGTTAGGCACTACTGCCGTGACGTAATAGAGCACAAGTGCGGAAATAAAGTCATAACAGCCGAATGCCATTAAATACATCAAAAGATGGTATCTATAAGATTTGTTTTTCAAAGGCACTGCATAGCTTTTGAAAGAAAATTTGCTCTTTTGGTTGGTATCGTAAGGTATGCGTTCTTTGCTGAATACGCCGACAAGTACGGTCGATACTCCGAATATCACTCCGCACAGTACTGCGACTATGAGGAAGAATCCTGCTTCGTTGATCTTGCCGTACATAGAATCGGTGCCTTGCAGATATGCTGTATAGGCTTCCGTTGCAGCCGACGGTATTAAGAAGAAGAGTCCGGAACATACCAGCGAGAATATGAGTTTTATCGAATTTGCTTTGTTGCGCTCCTTGAAGTCGCCGGAAATCTCCGCGCTCAACGACATATAAGGCACCTGCGATATAGTGTTGACGGTGCAAAGCAGGAAATAACCGAAGCACGCGTATGCTATTCTCAATCCTTCGTTTTGAATGTCTTTTGCCCAAGGCATAAACATTATTGCAAATGCTACGGGCACCAGTGCGCCGCCTATTATTATCCACGGTCTGCGTCTGCCTATCTTTGTGCGAGTATTGTCGCTTATTACACCCATAAGCGGATCGCTTATCGCGTCCCATACTTTGGATATGACGATGATTATCGCGGCATACAACTCAGCATTCTTTATTCCTCTCAGTACCAAAGTCGTCAAGAAAAATGACAGCACTACGCCCAGCAATGCCGAATATCCGCTGCCGTATATCTCGCCGCCTCCGTAAGATATCTTTTCCCAAGTCGACATCGGGGTTGCGCCGCTTGATTTAGAAGAGTCGTTGTTTTGTGGATGTTGATTCTCTTCTACCGATGCCGCGTCGCAAGTGACGTCTTTTTGTTCTTCTGCCATACTTTCACCTTAAAAATCTATTATATATCAATTATATATGTTTTTAAATGATAAGTCAATAGACAAAAAATATGAAAGGGCTTGCGATATTTGCTATTTGTATTTATATTGTAATATAAATTTTATGATTCTTATGACTTTAACGATAAATGCAGTTTATTCAACTCGTTGAGACCTCTCCGCTACGGTCTAGGTGACCATATTTTGCTCACAAGCTTAGGAAAGAATCGTCATTGACGCTCGCACGAGACGCATCTGCTTGCTCGCTAAGCCGTCGCTTTCGCTCCTTACGACCGAAGTACAACGGAGCGGAGAAATCTCAACCTTGTGAATATAAGATATAATCTTCATTGACGAATGATAACTATTACTGTATAATGCTGTATGTAAACATATAAGTTTTTTAATAAATTTTAACAGGTGAGGTACGTATGGATAATATCAAATCATTTGAACTTGATCACGACGCAATGACACCGGGATTTTATTGTCTTGGCGAGGCAAACGGGGTGTATACCTATGATATGAGATTTAAATATCCCAATAAGGGCGACTATATCTCATATGCAGCTTTGCACTCGATAGAACATCTTTTTGCCGTCGTCATACGCAACAGCGATATAAAAGATAAGGTCGTCTACTTTGGACCTATGGGATGCCGCACAGGATGCTATTTGCTGCTTTTCGGCATAGAGGAAAAAGAGGCAAAGCGCGTGACTGTCGAGTGCCTTAAAAGGTGTATGGAGCTGGATTTTGTTCCCGGTACGACGCGCAAAGAATGCGGAAATTATTTGGAGCATGATTTAAAGGGCGCAAAGAAAGAAATTGAGGAGTATATCAAAGTTTTGGTCGGTTGATATTATGCAGTCGGGGATAGCCGACGTATTGCACTTGATTAGACGCATATTTGAATATAGGAATATGATTAAAATAATGTTTGTTTGCCACGGCAACATTTGCCGTTCGCCTATGGCGGAATTTGTGTTTAAAGATATATTGAAGAGAGAAGGTCGGGAGAGTGACTTCTTTGTTGCGTCTTCTGCGACAAGCTGTGAGGAAATCGGCAATTCGGTGCATCACGGAACTGTGAGAAAGCTGGCGCAATACGGTATCAGTTGTGCTGGGAAGCGCGCCGTTAGACTGCGCAAAGACGATTATGATAATTACGATTTATTTATAGGTATGGACTCATACAATATCGTCAATATGTTGAAAATATTTTGTGACGATAATAAAAATAAGGTGCATACGATGCTTGAATTTATAGGCTCAAAAGACGACGTCGCAGACCCATGGTATACCGGAGATTTCGATAAGACATATGATGATATAAAGAAAGGCTGCGAAGCTTTGTTCAAGCAGCTTTGCGGCATGCAATAGCCAAAATTGTCGGGCTTGATTTTTGTATTTTGATATGGTATAGTATGAGCAATACGTTGATTCTTAGGGAGAATTTATGAAAAGGAATTTGACGCTCTTTGGTATTTTGATAGTATTCGTTTTAATTTTCACGTCAGCGGCAGGCTGCGCGCAGTATGATAAATTCACACTCAACGGCTGGGAAAAGATAGCTCTCGACAGAATGGGCAAGACTGCAAACGAAGTCGATTTGACCAAGCTTAGAGTCGAAGATTTTATTGATTTGAGCGGTTTGACAGACAAGACATATCTCTATACTGACGGCGAGGATAAAACTGTCAACAAAGAGGGATGGTATGCCACTTTGATAGATGATTTTGACGTGACGTACGATGGCAACAGCGGACTAAATTCACAGGTTTGGACAACTTCAAGACACGACGTACGTTGGGCAAGTCAGAGCAAGTCGCATCCCGAATACGCCAATTATTGGTGCAGTGAAATGGTATCGGTGGAAAACGGCATAGTCAAAGTCAAGGCGGAGTACGATGACAATCATCAGTGCGAAGTATGCAAGAGCTACGGACATACCAACGGACGTTTTACAGGCGGATTTGAGACGAGAGCAGAGGTCGCAAAACCTGACGGCAAAGGCGGCAGGGCATATGACAGCAATATAATATGGGCGCAGGCGTTCGGCTATTTTGAGACAAGAGTAAAATTTCCGGCGCTTGACGGTATGTGGTCGGCATTTTGGCTGCAAGGCAATGAAATGCGCGAGATCGGCAACGACGGACTTGACGGCACGGAAATCGACGTATTTGAATCAGCTTTTATAAAGGACAACGATAAAGTATCTCGCATGGGACATGCTCTTTTGTGGAACGGCTACGGAAAAAGCGGCAAGGTCAGCGGTCATATAGGCAAGCTTCAACAAGATCTTTATGACGGCAATTTTCATACCTTTTCATTGCTTTGGACTCCTGAGTGTTACGTCTTCTTTATAGACGGATATGCCACTTGGGCGACAAATGCCGGCGGAGTTTGCCGCGTGCCTGAGTTTTTGCGCTTTACCAATGAGATAGACGCAGGCGATACGTTTGGTCCGCACGGACAGAGAATAGGTAAGTTCCCACACGACAAGTCTGCATCTTTTGACGTCGATTATATTCGTGTGTATCAAAATATAAATTATCTTCAACACATAGCGCCAAGTAAGGACGGCAGACCTTACTCGCAAGACAACAACTTTGAGAGTGCTTATGACAGTCCTTATGACACAGACAACTAATATTGTAGTAATATAGCAGTGCGGTTGCGATTTAACGTAGCCGCGCTCCTATATTATAGAAATTAGTTACATACATTTGATCAAAATCAAAGTGACTTACAAATAAAATACTTTGGTTAATACACGGCAATAAGCCATATAAAATTTAAAATCAATAAATTTATTGAAAAACAAAAAAATCAGTTGACAATATTAAATATTTATATTATATTGTACTAGCGTAATTTAATATGGCTCCATGGTCAAGCGGTCAAGACATCGCCCTTTCACGGCGGTAACTCGGGTTCGATTCCCGATGGAGTCACCATCTGCTAACAAATCCGAACATCCTTGTTCGGATTTGTTTTTTATATACTCTCCAAGTTCGGAGTTCTCTATATCTTCAAAAGTAATCTTTTCTTCACCGTCTTTGTAGTTGCAAGTAATAATAGCGTAATCGTCAAAGAGATAGATTGCGTTTACAAATCCGTCAATAAGTGTTTGCTTTCCTTTCTGCGTGGACAAATCTAACTTTCTGAATTTCGTTAAGCCGAAGTGAATTTGTTCTCTTGTAAGAATAGGACTTTTGATTTGCTCTTGCGCTATTTCAATCTCTAATTCTTTCTTGCGGTTTTCCAAATCAGAAAGCCGTTTTTTCGTGCTGTCGAGAACGATGCCTTGCTGTATGGCGTTCAGCATATTTTCAATACCGCTTTCCACGTCGGCTAATTGCTGTTGGAGTGCAGGCAAAATCGTACTGCCTTGCATTTGCAAATCGTAAAGTTTATAGGACAACTGTTTCATTAAATCGTCGTCCATAATCTTCGCCACTACAGCTTTAATTACGGCATTCTCAATTAAATCCTTGTTCACGGCTTTCTTGTCGCAGGTATGCGTTTTCTTTGCGTTAGCGCATTTGTAGTAATGATACACCGTGCCTTTCTTGCCCGTTCCGCTATCACCAATCATCATCGCCTTGCACTTGCCGCAGAATAGATGCGTAGTCAAAAGGTATTCATCTTCGGCTTTATGAATGGCGGGCGCACGAGTATTTACTTCTATACGTTTTTGCACTTTCTCAAACAAGTCTTTATCTATAATAGCAGGAATAGCACCTTCAAGAACTATATCTTTGAAACGGTATTCGCCTATGTATTTGCGGTTGGAAAGCATACGGCGCACATTGTTATACCCAAGCGGTTTTGTGTACGGCTTCTTGCCGGGCTTCTTTTTCATACGCACGGTCATACCCACGCCGCGAGCGTTCATATCAGCAATGATAGTTTTAATCATTTCACCGTCGGCAAATCTTTGGAATATCTCACGCACAAACGGTGCTTTGCTTTCGTCTATCTGCAAATGCTGTTCGTCATCAAGATAATAGCCGAGCGGAGTGATACCGCCGTTTGACATTGCCTTTAACGCATTGTCGGTCATTCCACGAGTTACCTTTTCGGCAAGCTCCACCGAATAGTATTCTGCATAGCCTTCCAAAACCGATTCCAAGATAATGCCTTCCGCACCTTCGGAAATACTTTCCTTTGCGGACACCACACGAACGCCGTTCTTTTTGAGAATATTCTTGTAGTATGCGCTGTCAAAACGATTACGAGCGAAACGGTCTAACTTCCATACAATAATGACATCAAACAGCCGTTTTGCGCTGTCTTTAATCATCTTCTGAAAGTTCGGGCGGTTATCCGTCTTTGCCGATAAAGCACGGTCTATGTAACTGCCAACCACTTGTATATCGTTGTACTCAGCATATTGCATACAGTCGCGCAACTGTCCTTCGATACTTTCTTCTCTTTGGTTGTCGCTCGAATATCGTGCGTAAATTACGGCTTTCATAATGCGGTTCTCCTTTTCGACACCATTATACAATAAAAGCCACATTGAAGTCAAAGAAAATGCTTGACTTTTCTTTACTTAAAGTATTATAATTTAACCATTAGTAAATATTTGGAGTTGCTTATGAATACAAGAACACAAAGAACGATAGCATTTAACCGCCGAAACATTTTAGACGCCGCCGACAAATTATTTTGCAGAAACGGCGTTGAAAAGACGACAATGGAACAACTTGCGGCAGAGGCTGGTTATAGCAAGCCCACATTATACGGCTATTTCAAAGATAAAGATGAGGTTTATTTTGCGCTCGTTTTAGAGTTTATGGAAAAGATAGTTGTTAAAGTCGATAAAGCAATAGAAGAAAAAAACGATTTCAACAATACATTCACAAAAATATGTCAAGATACTTTTAGGCTTGCAACCCGTTACCCGCTCTATTTTGAAGGGCTTATAGGAACTATAAACGTCAACATTAAAGCCGCCGACACGCCGCAAATCTATAAAGATATATACCGTTTAGGCGAGGTGTTAAACGAAAAACTGTTAAACATTTTAGGTCAAGGCATAGATGAAGGAATAATCAATGCCACGCTTGATAAATCGGCAATTTTACTATTTGTTTGGAGTTCAGTTGCGGGTATTATCAGAATGATAAATCATAAAAAGGAATATTTGAAAATGCTGCAACTGAACGAAAAAGATTTTTCGGCATTTTGTTTTGAACGGTTGCTGAGTGCTTGCAAATAAGGGGCAAAAACTATGACAAGGAAAAAGAAAATTATGATTATTGTATTTTCGATTTTAGGCGCGGTCATTATTGCACTTTCTGCTGTTCTGTCTGCGGCGGCAATTATGGGCAGACCGTTAAAAGTCAATCCGTCGCGCAAATTAGACGGCGTTGAGGGCGATATTCAAAATGCGCTGTGGTATTCCTCTATCGCGGCTAACTCACATAATACGCAAATGTGGAGCGTTAAACTTTATCCGAACGAAAACCACTTGCAAATTTTGATTGACGAAAGCCGCGTATTAAATGTTGTCGATAGTGAAAAACGCGAGGCGTATATTTCGCTTGGTTGCTATATTGAAACAATGAGCGTCGCGTTTGGAGCATACGGCTACGATACACAAGTAAACTGCGACGATTTAACGGTACAATTTACATATCAAAAACGCGCTAATGCAAAAGTTGACACTGCCAAACTTTCATTGATAGATAAACGGCATACCGATAAATCGGCATATTCAAGTGATAAGATACAGCAAGAAACGGCAAGCGCAATACTCAATAAATATTCCGACTTATCGCTCTATCAAAACGGCGACGAAAATTTTGATTATATAAAACGCATTTCAATGGACGCTGTTACAGTGCAGTCGGCAAATCAAGCCTACCGCGACGAACTGGCGGAATGGATGCGCTTTTCGGACAAGGAAGCCGAAAACAAGTTAGACGGTATAACCGCCGATATGATAGGCTTGAAAGGAATAGTAAAAACTTTCTATTATTGGACTACGACAAGAGAAAGTGCAAAAAGCGATAAATTTGCGCAACAAGGTATTGACACAGCAAAAAAACAACTAAATAATTGTGGGGCGTTCGCCATTATTACGGGTGGCAATACATTTGAAGAATTGATAAATACGGGTAGAAAAACACAAGCGTTTTGGTTTGACTGCGCCGAAAACAATATAGCCGTACAACCCTTTTCTGCCGCTCTTGAAACACAACCGTTTTGTTCGTTAATTCAAAATGATTTAGGCGTTACCGCTCCCGTTCAAATGATTTTGCGCTTGGGTTATGTGGACGAATACGGCGCAAATTGCGGACTGCGGCGCAATCTTTCCGACTATATCGAGGTAGTAAACTAAAATGGAAGAAACGAAAATAAAAAGCCCTATCTCTTATTTTGTAAGCTGTCCGCGATGCGGTCATAAACTATGCAAGGGCGAAGAAGGTTCGCATGTTATTATCAAATGCCCGAATTGTAGCGTTCACGTAAGAATTAAAATTAACGAAAACACTTACGCACATATTATGACGTTGGACGAAATTGAAGCCGAACGCAACAAACCCCGCATTTGTTATATTAATCCGGACTTTCAAAATAAATAGATAATCCCATACCACAAAGTTCGTTTTGTATCCTTTCAAGGGTAGAAGTTCTGCGGTGGATGAAGTTCGTCCACAGAAGACAGAAGGTTTTGGGCGGTAGAGTCGCCCGTGCCTTAGCTTGCGAATAGAGTGTAAGATATTTAGTTTTATGCAAAATTCGTGGACCGTGATAGGCTTTTTATTGTCATACAGTTATGCGACAATAAAATGAGCAGCCGGAGTTATTCGAGATTCCTATGAGGATGCGAAAGTCGGATAGCGTTGATGGTCTATTTTGTGTTACAAATTTTTAGATAATCGAGGTATATTTTGAGCTAACAACAATCTTACAATCTCATAGAATGGCTAACCCCCATAGAGCAAATTCATATTGCTAAATACGGTTGAAGTCGGTGATTACGTTGAAAGTATCAGCGGCTTTTTTATGTCCTTTTTTCAGATATCTACCACCTTTTGCGTGGACGAGATAAATAAAATTCGGAGGTAAACACCATGATATTCAGACCACCCTAATACGGCAAGCAAACAGAAAGCAACTGCGGAGTAAATCACTTATCGCCGAGCATAAGTGTAGCTCACTACACTTATTCCGCTTCGCTTCATAAGTTCCGTTCGCCCTGCGGGGCTTTCGACCACACGGCAAAACAAAGGTTTTAAGGAGGATTTTAAGTATAAGTTATTTAGTATGCCATATGGAAAAGTATAAACGGCAAGACGTTTCGCCCGTTGAAAAAGAGAACGAAAGAGATGAAAACTATCAAGGCTCTAATCCACAAATAGACAGCGAGAGAACAGACGGAAACTATCATCTTATTTACCCACAGGGCAAGTACATAGAAATGATTAACAAGCGGCTTACCACTCTCACATTGAAACGCAAAATTCGCTCAGACGCCATACTTATGAACTCATTTGTAATCGGCTCGGACGGAGAGTTTTTCAAGGGTATGCGAGCTTGGGAACAACACGCTTTCTTTGAAGATTGCGCTCGCTTCTTTATGGATAAGTACGGCTATGAAAATATGTTGTCTGCGGTAGTCCACGTGGACGAAACAACACCGCATTTACACTTAAACTTCGTGCCTATCAATAACGGACGGTTAAGTAGTAAAAGTCTATTCGACAGACAAAAACTTGCAGGACTGCAAACCGAGTTATGGGAACAAGTCGGAAAGAAATACGGCTTGCAACGTGGCAAGGAAAACAGTCAGGCAACGCACATTACAGCCGCCGAACATAAGGCAAAAGTCATTGTACAATCGGCAGAGCAAAAGCGTGATGAGATTGACAGACAGACCGAGCAAAAGCAAGCCGAGCTTGACGGACTAACCCAAACGGTTGAAGCGGTAACGCAAGCTACGGGCAAGCCGATACCCAAAAAGAAGAAACAGGCTGCGGACGCAATCACGGCTTTAAGAGCAAGGAACGCCGTACTCGAAGAAGAAGTCAAACGAGCAAACAAAGACCGTACTGACCTATTCAGAGAGTACACAAGAGAGAAACGACGAGCGGACGAGTACGAAAAGACTGTACAAGAAGTTGCGGAAATCAAGGCGGTACTGCCCGAAGGTTACGACCAACTGTTACAGGACGTGCAGTATGAAAAAGCCGAAAGATACGAAAGAGAACGACAACAAAATCTTGCCCGTATTCACGGACGATACAGCGACCACCAAATGTAAACTTAATAACCGCTTATAAGGAGGAAAACGCCAACAGTTAATGTCTAGAAGAAAAAAGAACACCACAGGGATACCCGACTTTGAAATCGATTCCCTTGCAAGAGCATTATTGCCCGCTATTCAAGCCTACTTTGAAACCGAAGAAGGTCAAAAAGAGTTTGCGGCGTGGCAAGCCGAAAGGCAACAAAGACAACTGAATAAAAAATTGAATAAAGAAAAAGAATCCCGTTAAATAGTATAGGGATAGCCGTTGAAATAGACGGAATAGGAAAACCGCCGAAGCGAGCGGTATAAAAATGATATTTACCCTAAAAGGGACTGCCGATTAGATATGTATAGAACGGCAAAACAGCGGTTGCGTTTATACGCAACCGCTGTTTTACAATTTAATCACTTTTTTTGACTTTTGATTTTAGAAAACTTATTAAATTTAGTTTCTCATCAGAAGTAAGTACTTTGTTAGTATATAAATAGAAGAAACTATCATCTACATATTGTTCAGTAACTTTCTCCTGTGAAATTACATCTTTATACCTTTTAACAGATTGATCAGATAATACAATGTAAATATTGGATGAATCCATTTCCTTTAATTTAAAACCAGTAGGTTTAATCCAAACATAGTGAATATTATTATCGTATTGATTTAATATTGAATTTTCATATTGTGCATTGTCTGCTTCACTTGGCAAAGCTTCATCATTTACGTTTGAATTTTGATCAAAAAGTATCTTCCACAATTTTTTGCGCTGTCTTTTACTTAGATTTGAGAAGAAGCTATTATATTCCACATAACTTTTCCAAACGGCATAACTATGTTGTCTTGACAGCCACTCTTTAGCTAAAGTATTATTAATTTTCTGTTTCATAAGACTTGTTTTCATTATATGCAACAAATCATTATCATTTAGCAGATAATTTGCTGATGCATCATTAAAAAACATGTTATCTATATCCATCATTTTATATAATAGAGTTTTGCCCTTTTGTAATTTTTCTAATGCACCCTTCTTTGAATCAGCAACATCAATTAAAGATAATAAAATCGCATTGCGCATAATATAATCCGTATAAGTGACTTTATGATGCGCATATATCCACAAATATAATCTATTGCGCGCTATTAATGTATCCTCTATTACACCTAACGCAGACTTTGAGTATCCAACTTCATAAGACAAATTATCATTTTCTGTTCGACTTAATTTGCCTATTATTTTGCCTTTTATTTTGCCTGAGATTTGTGCATTGAGTATCCCCTCTATTTTCTCTCTACCAGTAATAGGGGCACCTAGCATTTCAATAGACCCATTAAATTTGCCTACGATATTACCATTATCTCTAATAAATGCATCAATTTTTGTTAATTCATCGAAAGTCCTTTTTGTATTCTTGCTACTAGAAGTCTCTTCATCATGTTCATTATACGTTATTAGTTGATCGTCACTACCTGTCAACTCTAAACTACCTTGAAACAAGCCTTTAAGATGAACCCCTGATAATTTCAGTGTGCATTCATTATCGCCGTGCTCATCCCTATCCGATAAAATACTTTTACAACCAGTAAAGTAGATAGAATTATTAAGCTCTAATTTAGCGACTTCCGTTTCTTTTTCAAAATTATGGATTTCCACTAAAGTCAACGCATTTAAAATTCTAGGAATATCGATAGAGATGTTATTTGCGCCTGACTCTACAGTATCTCTAACAATATAATCCAACTTGTCGACATCAAAGAAGTTGCCGTTTAGCAATGTTATTAGACAGTTTTTAAAGCAATCTTGTAAAGAATGAGGAGATTCATTATGCGTATCATATTGCAAACCAATAATTGCTCTTTCTATAAAAGCAATATATTCATATATTTTATTCTCGACAACTTCTATGGATAAATAAGCTTTTAAAACATCTTTAATGGCTTCTTTAAATATTTCAGACACCAAAATGGCACTCACCAATTCATGTGGGGTAATTTTCTTGGGCGCATCAAAATAACTATCAACATCTAGCTTAATCAATTTAGCAAAATCACTTTTTTCATCCTGCGTCTGCATCATAGATTTCAAAAGTCTTTCTTTTTGTTTCTCGCAACAATCTAAATTGGAGCAATCCAAATAACCATATTCAAAGCTATGCGACATTGGCGCATGACCGCAGTCGTGCAATAAGCATGCTAATTGAAAGCAAAGTCCATATTCTTGCCAAAAGTCCTTGTTAGCTGTATATATTTCATCATCTTTAATGTTATTAATTAGTCCATCAATTGCCTTTTTACCTAAATGATAAACACCAATAGAATGAACAAACCTGTCATGATGTGCACTAGGATAAAGTGTTCTCATACTTGTTTGTTCTATTTGACGCAATCTTTGAAAAATAGACGTGTCAACAATTTTTTGCATGATGATTTCTGGAACTTCTATATAACCATGCACACTATCGCGGATTAACTTTGTTTTCATTTAGTCTCCTACATTTTATATCAATTTGATTCCATTATACCACAATTATCAAAAAGTTACAAGTAATACTTGCAAAGTTTTAACTTAAATATGTCGTGAAGAGTCGTTCAAAGATAGCTATACATCGCGCAGCAAAATGAAGGCTTAGTAAGCTGAATAAAAATTGCGTGCTAATAAGTGAAAGAAAATTTTGTCTAATTCCAATAATCAACACATTTTTCATTTGAATTTTAAAATTACAGTTGCAATCCAAGTTGAAAGATGTTATAATAAAAAAGGTCATTTCAATCGGCGTTTGTGTGGCTCGTATTTTATATGTAATAGTTTATAATATGGAGATAAAAATTATGAACAAAGTCTACTTTGCAGGCCCACTTTTTTGTCAAAGCGAAAAGGATTATAATATTAAACTAGCATCCGTTCTTGAAAAGGCGGGATATAAAGTGTTTTTGCCGCAGCGGGATGGGCTTGAGGCTGCTCTGATAAAAAATAAAACGCAAGCTGAAGTGGCTCAAATGATATTCGAAAAAGACACTTCGGAAATTTTAAGCGCAGATATATTTTTTATGGTTTTAGATGGACGCGTACCAGATGACGGCGCGTGTGTTGAGTTGGGAATCGCCTATGCAAGCAACAAAAGATGCTACGGAGCAAAAACCGACGCGCGTGCGTTAGAGATAGGCTTGGATTTAAACCCTCTGATCAGCGGTTGCTTCAGTAAAATTTTTTATAATCTAAACGGGAACGAATTGATGAATGAGCTTAAAGCATATTTATCAATGAATAAATTATAATAAGCTAGTAAATTATACCGACAGAGATTAGTAGATATAATCCTCACCTTAATGTCATAAATTTTTTATGTTTAAATCTCTATAATAAAAATAAAGCCTTTTCCTATTTGAAAAATAGTGTTCGGATAATTAACATTAGGTTCACCATCAAAAACGCAAGTCGAATTTTACTTGCGTTTTTCTATACCTGGGAAAATAAGACATGCGAGTGGTTTAGTCAAGCAATCTGCAATTACAATACATTAAGCTTAGTAAGTATTCTTGATATAATTGACTTTATTTATTATTTATATTATAATTATTATAGTTATATGATTAATTAAAAAGGGAGTAAGCGGTGCGTAAAAATAAAATTATTATTATAATTTCCATTATAAATATAATTTCAGCATTTACTATTGGCATATTCTCTGGATGCAATATAGGAAACGATGATAATGAGATTACAATTAATGGAATAACTTATAGTTTCTTCAGCTACAATGATGAAAATTATTATTATGCTCATAATGTTGAAGATGAATCAATAGTATCAGTTAAAATAAAAGATTACATAAATGGTTATCCAGTAAAAAAAATTAGTTCATTTAGAAATTGCACAAACTTGACTAATATTATAATCCCAAGTACCGTTACAACTCTTGCGGATAGTGCTTTTTATGGTTGTTCAGCTTTGGAAGATATAGAATTGCCAGATTCAATAATAGAGTTAGGAAGTTTTGCTTTCAAGTATTGTTCTGAATTGAAAACAATTTCAATACCAGACTCCGTAGAGGAAATAGGAAGTGGATGTTTTCAAGGTTGTAAGTCATTAGAAAGTATCAAGATGCCAAATAGCTTAAAGACTATAGGTTCAAATGCCTTTGAGGATTGTAGAAAATTAAAAGAAGTCGACCTACCTATTTGTATTACAGCGATAAAAGACAAGGCGTTTATAAATTGCAGTATGCTAGAAAGAATTTATTTGCCAGATTCAATAATAGAAATTGGTAAAATGGCATTTTGGAATTGCTATGAATTATATAGTTTTCGTGTTCCTCGTGGAGTAACTGAATTATCAGATTATATTGTTTTTGATTGTGCAAATCTGCATGAAATTTATATTCATAAAAACGTTAGTAAGATTGGAAAATCGTTTTTTGATGTAGATGCTTATCAACAACATGTTGTACCTAGAGTCTATTTTGAAGGAACAAAAGAAGAATGGGATAAAATAGAGTTAGGTAACGGTAATCACCATTTAAGCAGTATAACATTTAATACGTATCAATAAATTCCAAAAAATTCGATTTATGCGCAAAGTGGCTCACCAAAAATAAGACGGCAGCTTTGCCGTCTTTATTTTTGGTGTTTTTAGTAAATAAAATTGTTCATAAATTAAATATTTCACTTCAATAAAAGCATTCGATTGAGTTTTTTTATAATATCTTAGATAAAATATGTAGCAGGTGTTTGAGTATTAAAGAGTTTAGATAAACTTATTGAGTTTAGCATATTTAGTATATTAAAAAAGTATATATAGCTTTATTAAAATAGTATTAAAATATTTGATTAAATTTGATATCATTGATATAATTATATTATCAGTGGGGGATATGTGGAAAATAAAGTTTTAGATAGTATTGGAGATAAAATTTATAATCTTAGAAAGCAAAAGAATATCTCACAGGACGAATTGGCTGAATATATTGGTGTGACAAGGCAAACTGTGTCAAAATGGGAAGCAAACAGAAGCCAACCTAAATTGGAAAATTTGAGACAAATATGCGAATGTTTGGGCGTTGAGTTGAAATATTTTACAAACAATAACAGTTTTGTAGAAGATTTTAATATAGAACAAAGTAATTTAGATAATTCTGCTATTGAATTAGAAGCCCAATCTTTATCAAATGATGAAAATGAAATTCGTCAAATCGTTGCAAGTGACGAATCGATTGAAGAAGTTGAGGAAATTAAATTATCAAACGACGTTGCAAAACCCCAAAAGCTATCGAAATTTAAGATATTGATTGTTACGACGTTGATAATTACAATAATTATGGGGTTGATCGGAATGATTGTTTTAATAATCAATTCCGAAATGAAATCATCTAGTTCGGACGGAGAATTTGACAGTGGATATAGCAGCGTCACTTGGAATTACAATATAGAGAATTTAGGGTGGATATTATTTGGCATAGCGTCGGTAGTAATTGTAGTTTTGATTTCGTTAATTGTAATTAACAATTATAAAAATAAAAAATAGGAGAATGACAATGTATAATGGAAAAAGTTATTTATTGAAAAATCTACTGTGTTTGACAGTGATTTTGCTTTTGGTGATATCTTTGGTATTTTGTAGTGTAGGAACTTTGGCGTATGCAGATTCTTTTGATGAAAGTTCTTCCGATATAGAAGCTCTTGGATTGGTAACTAAATTAACAATTAAAATGGGAGCAGTGGACGGGTATGTATGGGCGGAAGCTCATAATGAGTTTACGCTTGGTTTGTCAACCATACAAGTATATGTTGAATTATATTCATCCAACACAGATCAAGATAGTTATAAAAATATGCAACTCGAAAGTAAGAACTTCATATCAGATTTAAATATAGGCAAATCGATAAGAACAACAGCGCCTATAAACGGAAGACAGCTTTATTGGAGAGGTAGATTGTTTTATAAAATGGACAGTAAGGATTGGGTATCAAAAGAGACTATTACATACCTTGTAGATGCAAACGGAAACGTGATAAGAACGGCTTAGTAAGATTAGAAATGAGAAATATTAAGGAAGTGTTAAATGCACTTCCTTTTTAAATTTAATACAATGTTAAGAAAAGTTGCGGGAATGTTAGGGAAAGGCGACAGCGAATGAATTGACATCTTTATTATCTGATAACTAATATTAACTTATAACTAAATATAGTTTTTCATACAAAAGAAAAGTTGAGGAGTAAGTTTATGATAGCAAACAAAATGAAAGCGTCAAGGTTATTAGCGCTGCTGATTGTTGTTTTAATAATTAGTTGTATAGCGCTTGTTGCCTTAAATAATGGGAACTGTGATAAAGCTAATGCTGAAAGTTCTTTAATTGAGACAGTGGCAAGTGGAGAAAATGATTATTCTGTTTATACAGATAAAGTTTTGCCAGACAAAATAGATAAAGATAATTTGAAAAATTATGTGCCTATTGATAAATTCAATACAAATGGAACAACGGTATATAACGGTCGCAATTATGGATTTATCATATATAGTAATTCTGGGACCAATCATGTATTATTATTTAAAGAGATATATACGCCACACGAAGATGGTGATGGATATGAAACAACTTTAAAAGTGATATATGAAAATTCTTTTTTTAGAGGGATTGGAAATAGCCTAATTTACGCAAAATCACCTTATCATATTGCGCTTGCTGATATTAAATTTGATAATATGATTATGGATTCCGATTCAGATAATAATATTTTGTATAAAGATTATAATAGTAATTTAGATACAGGTGCATACTACACGCAAGTAAGATATGAAAATCAATTTTCTTATTATGATGGAAGATTGGCGGGTGACACTTTTCTTGCAGTTGTTTCTGCCGCAGCGGACGTATATGGTTTTGTAGCGGATATATTCAATTTGAAAGGTGGAAAATTTGCAGATGCTATAAGTGGTGCATGTACAATGGTATCTGACGGTTTATTGATATATGATATCTCACAAACTGACAATTATTGGGTTGAGCATTCGACTTTTGATACTGATATAGATTTCCCATTGACGAGACAAGGACAGATTGAAAAGTATGGCTCGCTTAAAAAAGATGTTAGAATTGATGTTCAAGCAGATAAAAACGAATACTTATCGGGCGACAACGGCGGAGGATTTGCAAGAGCGATTTATAGAATAATGAATGAAAATAGGAAGGACTATTACATTAATAACCGCATATCTTTTGATATATGCCGTTATAACGGAGCTGAACGTCATAAAGTTGATGATGCATACATTGAAAGTGTGTACAGTGTTACGGGTACAAAGTGTGACGGCTACGGTGGCATATCTGAATTAAACGAAACATTTAACTATTATAACTATCAAAGAATTACGCCGATGATAACTAGCAATGTATTTACATTTAAGCCTAAGGAAATTGGAAAATATAATATAATTGTGCCACAAGGATATTATTTGTCAGTAAACGGCACGCCTATCGTAGATAATGTCGTTGATGTTGGCGAAGACGGCTGTATAATTGGGTTAGTAAAGAGTAGTGACGCAAATATAGGGAATATGCTTTATTCAAGATTGCTGCCCCAAGACTTTTACAACGGAGAAATAGCTTTTACAAATTTAACAATTCAAAAAAATCAATATTTGAATTTAAACGGTCTGACCAAGGTCGACGACGTTGTTTACTGTATTGAGAGAGTCAACGCTGCAAACAACGATATTTATATGCTTGACGCCGGTACACTTATCGATGACGTCGATCTATATATCACTGACAGCAACCTAAACGTACTGTCAAAAGCAACGAAGAAAGAGGGCAAGCTGTACGTCAATTATCCAATGAAAGCAAACAGCGTCTATGGCGTCGTATGCGTCAACAGAACGGGAAGTTCTCTTGATTTGACGGTAAAAAAAGAAAGCGGCATGACAATAGAAAACCGTCCTTATTCTGACGTTGAAGGACTTTATTATTCCTTTAATCCAAAGTATACGCAATTTTACAATGCTGTGAGAGCAACGCTGTATGACGAGAATATGAACTTAGTATCTGACATCGGAGACAATGCTTTCTTGCAAGCAGGTTACAATTATTATCTATTACATAGAGGCACGGGCAACATAAGCATTGAGTTATCCGAGCAAACATTGCACATTTTGAATTCTATAAACGAAACGTTGGAAAGTCAAAATTCATATAATGAAATGTTCAACTTTACGCCTGTCGTTACGGCGCGGTACACTTTTGCGGACGGAACATACGACGTGTATGACGGTAACAACGTGATTGCGCAAAATGTAAGTCAATGTATTTTACGAAAAGATACGAGATATCTCATTATCAAGAGACAGTTTGGCGGTTACACCAAAATATATCTTGACGGTGACGAATTAAATGAAGGAACAAACAACGTTGATTCAACCCAGCCTTATGAAGTATATAAATTGAATATAGCGCAAAAGTCAAGGTTGGACATTATTATAGACAATGCAGGGGCAATTACTGTCTACGACGCGGCGCTCAATAAAATCGAGTATGATCACGGATATTTGTTTGAGGCAGGGACGTATTACGTCATAGTAGAAAACAGCGGCGCATATAATATTACTATTGAGAAGTATATTCAGCAAGTCAATCTCACTTTCTACGTTGACGGTGAGGTATACGACGACGCTACGGGTGAAAAGTATTATTACGGAGAGAATGCCGCTTTGCCTGTGCCCGTCAAAGAAAGATATGATTTCAATGGGTGGAAGCATAACGGAAAATTAGTCACGAATAGTCAAGGCGTAACTTATAGCGAATTGCTTGAAGACGAAATGACGTTGGTTGCGGATTGGACTTTGAGAGGCATCGTGATGGAAATTTGCTTAAGCAACGGCGCGTCAAAATGGTGGGACGGCAGTGATATTACGTCACAAAATCCCGGCGAGGTCTATATAGAAGGACAAGTGATCGATTTGCTTGTCAATATGAAGAGCGATTTTGTCAAAACCAGCGATGGCAAAAAACAAGGTTATTTCCTCCAAACCTTTGAATATCAAAAGACGGGAGCAGTCTTGGGCGTAGATTATTATGAGTTTACGCCGATTTGGCAACAAGAGAGATACTATATCGAATTTATCGCTCCTTATCCGCAGACGTATAAGACAAGCAGAGCGATAGAATACGGCGAGACTATCTCATCTTCGGTATTTCCGTCGCAAGCATTCCAACTTGATAGAAATCAACAGCTTTATTATCTTATCGGTTGGAAATTGAGCGACAGTTCAGGCGCAATCAGATTTGTTCAAGGCGGAGCATTGACAGACCTTACTCCGGGATACGGAAGCGAATTCAATTACGACTCCGACGGCGACAACGTATTTGACAGCACGCTCATACGTATGAGCGCGGCGGTAGAATATGTGGACTATACTGTAAGAATAAATTCTGTAAGTCATCACGTGCCGCTAGACGGTTACAACGTCGGCACGTTGGGAAGTTATGGATATACAGAATCCAAATATTACGGACACAACGTATATTTTACAACGCCGAAAGCAGACAGAAATTTCAGCTTTGGCAGCGTTATTAACGTCAGCGATTTGACTTCATATTGGACAAGCGGAAGCCGTGCAGTTACGGTAGATTTGTCCCTTGTGGACAGTGAAATTACGGTTGGTTTGAGTTACAGTCACTCGGGCAGCGGCAATCAAGATACTTATAGAGGCAGTGACGGCAACGTAAATATCAAGGATATGTATCTCAGGTCTTATTGCTTTGTCAATTGGACGTTGGACGGCAACGTCATCACAGTGTTGAATTATTCAAATTTAGGTATAAGACAATATTATAGCAACGTAAAAGGTGTGACGCTGTCTAAAACAATAACTGCCAATTTTACTGATAGGGTAAACATTAGACCTACTTCCGGCGTAACTTATACTATAAACAATGCGGCAACTTATATTGATTTATCGAGATTTACACTTATGGTAGGTATGACTTTTAATATCTATGCTAGTGCAAAAGAAGTGACGTTTGTCAACGGTAAATGTTCTGATACAAGAATTATAATATATAAAAGAAGTGAAAAATTGGTACTTAATTTCAATAATGTAAACATGCAAGCAAAAAGTAATAACAGTGTAATAGATGCAGGTAATTGTTCGGATCTGGAGATATACTCGTATAATCACGTTACACTTTCGGCTGGAGAAGTAAATAAAGAAGTAAGTAATGCTGCGATTGTATGTCAAAATCTATCTTTGATGGGACAGAATATAAATATTAATGGCGGTAATCAAATGGGTGGATATGGCATTTACGGGAATGCAATTCATGTAAGTTATGCTACGGCTGGAATAAAGTGTACAGATGCAGATAAGAAGTTGCATGTGGATGCATCTAAAGTTGTAGTACATGGTGGGAATGGAAAAACTCCTATATTGGATATTGTGGCAAAAGATGGGACTGAAGTAGGAGAAGATGGAGAAGTAGGTTGTTTTGGTCTAAATGGTTCAGACGGCGCAGTTGCAATTTATTTCAATGGTTATGTAAATGTTATGTTGGGAAGTCAGTTGGAATGTTTCGGCGGAGTAGGCGGTAATGGATGCGATGGTAAAAAAGGAGGTAATGGTGGCCCTGGTAGTGGTGTTGCTATCAAAAGTCCTGGCAACGGTGGAGATGGTGGCTGTGGCGGTGACGGTGGAGACGGAGCAAAAGCCATAGTATGCAAGAGTTTTACAGGTAATACTTCTGGTTTGAAGGATGGCAAAGGCGGAGCAGGCGGCATAGGTGGCAAAGGCGGAGCGCCTGGTGATCCCGTAACTACAATTATTGGAACGAAACGCGGAGAAAGGGGGGAAGACGGTGATCCCGGTACACCCGGACAAACAGGTGAAAGTGAACTTGCGTAAATAAATGTAAAACATACTGTTGTCAAAAATGGGATAACGTGTTATTATATTTATAGCATTGCAGGCGTTTGATCGACTTGACTGTGCACTGCCTAAAGGTAGTGCGCGGTGACGTATAATAGGAGCAATATCATGTTGAAACTCAAAAATATTAGTAGGATATACCGTCCCAAGAACGGAGCGCCTGTGCAGGCACTCAAAGACGTAACCCTGTCTTTTGAAGATAAAGGGATGGTATTTGTACTTGGCAAGTCGGGCAGCGGCAAATCCACTCTTCTCAATATCATAGGCGGATTGGATTTTGCCGATAGCGGCGAGATATCAATAGATGGCAAGTCTACAAAGCAGTTCAAAGAGAAGGACTATGACGCATATCGCAATACGTATATAGGATTTGTATTTCAAGAGTACAATATACTCAATGAGTTTACAGTTGGGGAGAATATCTCGCTGGCGTTGGAATTGCAGAATAGAAAAGGTGAAAAGCAGAAGGTAGAAGAGATACTCAAAGAGGTAGGCTTAGAGGGGTATGCGGATAGGAAATCCAACGAGTTGTCGGGAGGACAGAGGCAGAGAGTAGCGATAGCGAGAGCGATAATAAAAGAGCCGAAGATAGTCATGGCAGACGAGCCGACGGGAGCGTTGGACAGTGAGACGGGAAGAGGTATATTAGAGACGTTGAAGAGGCTGTCAAGAGACAGACTGGTGATAGTAGTGTCGCACGACAGAGAATTTGCAGAGGAGTACGGCGATAGGATAATAGAGCTAGCCGACGGCGAAGTGATAGGCGACTCAAATAAAATCGAGACGTCGGAAGAGGGGGGCTTTGAAGCGGTTGAGACTAAAAAGTCTGTCAAAAAATCAAAACTTCCTTTTAGACGGGCGTTTTATATGGGCGCAAAAAATATGTCGCTCAAACCGTTGAGGCTTGTCGTTACTGTGATAATTTGTTTGATTTCTCTTACGTTTTTTGGTTTAGCGGACGCAATCGGCTCGTTTAATAAAGATAGGGCGGCGTATGATTCCATAATAAAGAATAATTATGATACGGTGGCTGTCACTTCCGGCGCAGGAGCGTTGGGCGAAGATTTAGAATATTTGAAAGAACAAGTCGATATAGACTTTTTAGGCGTTGTGAATTACGGAGATTCTTTTGTCGATCTTCCGCTTACGTACAAGCGTAAAGTTTACGGATACGACGGCACGGATACTTATTACAACGGCATGCTGTGCGGATATTTGCCGACAAGCAAAGTGATAGGAGACAAGTATAAGCTTATTGAAGGCAGGACGCCTCAAAATGCAGATGAGATAGTTGTAAGCAAATACACTTATGAACAATTAGCTCTTGGCGGAATACGTATTGTAGACGGTGAAGACGTCGTATATATCGAGCCTGAAAATATCTCTACGACCAAAGATTTTGTCGACAACGCTTATTTGCAAGTCGAAGGAGCGGACGGCTACGTCTATTGGGATATAGTAGGGATAGTGGATACTATTGCAGATCCAGACGGGAGATATAGCCAGCTCAAACCCGACGCTCAACGGGATATGTCTTTGGAAAAATATAAATTGCTTAGCAAAGAGTGCCTCAATTACTTTAATTATTCATATCATTCGTTGGGATATGTGTCGGACGACGCATACAATGCGATAAGAGGTATCCGTCAACCGCAACAGGCAGGATTAGCCTCAATGGGGAGCGTTGTTTTTAGCAAAGAGGGATCAGACGAAAGCTCCATTAGTTTTGCCAGCGTGCTAAACGATAAAGATTTGGATAAATTTCATATACTTTGGGCAGACGGCAATTCGCATGCGACGTTGCAATCCGACGAATTTGTCATAGGAGCTAATGCGCTGGATAATTTTGCCAAAATTATCCCCGGAAATAAGCAAATAGAATTGGACAATACCTTTTTTGGCGGATTGATAGAATTTTCGTCTCTTGCGCTTACCGTCAGCACAGCAAAAGACTTTGCCGGACTTTATATAGGAGTTTGCGAAACTGCGGAAAATTTAAGTAAAGAATCGTTGCAAGAGTTTAAAGATTTTATCAACGCTATCGGCAGCGACGAAAATGACAGAGAGTACGGACAGATGCTTAGGAGCGTTGCGGTCAGTAGATGTTTTGAAGAAATTAAAGCTTTATTGAGAGCTGATTATAAACTTGATTCAAATGCAGAGGACTTTGACGACGTGCAATGGAGATTATTGTATGCAGGCTATTTGATGGCAAACAGTATTGATTTCTATGACATGATACCCGACATAGACGGAGGATATATCGACAACGTTGTTACGGGTCAACTTAGCGGAGAGGAAATAAAAGAAAAGTACGGTATGCAGCTTTACGTTGATATTATGCTCAAAGAGCTCAATGAAGTCGTCTTTGACGGAGTGTCTTTTACTTTTACTTACGGCGTCAAAGAAAGTAAGTTTGATATTTCGCCCAAAGTTGTTGGGGTATATTATTCTGACGAAAGCGCCGCAACCGATACGTGCGTTGTAAATAATTTGCTGTTTGAAGAGGCAAAAAAATACAGAACGCCGCAATATATGTTTTTGATAGCTCAAATGCCTAAGGATAAAGGTGAAATAAAAAAACTTGTCGGCTTCCAATACGACGACAGCTCTTATTATATTCACAATTCCGTGATTTTAGGGATGGAAGAAAAGGGGAATACTCTTGTCTTAATGGGGAAAATCTTTTTGTACGTGGGACTGGGTTTGGCGATTTTTTCAATCGTGCTTATGAGCAACTACATATCTGTGTCTATTGCTTCTCAAAAGAGGCAGATAGGTATACTTCGCGCTTTGGGAGCCAAGAAATCAAACGTATTTGCAATCTTTTACAGCGAGAGCTTGATTATTTCAATAATATACACCGTTCTTTCAATAGTCATCGCCGCTATAATAGGCGCGCTTGTCGGCGCGGCGCTGGCAAGTGATTTGGGATTGCAAATCACGTTGATATCATTTGGCATAAGACAGGTACTGCTTATGCTTGCTCTTGGATTGGGCTCGTCGCTTATATCAAGTCTGCTGTCCATATATTCTATTGCAAAGCGTAAGCCGATAGATTGTATTTCGGATAAGTAAATAATTAACTGACGTCGATAATTATAAATATAATAAAGTAAATTATAAAAGTCAATGCACCCCACACGGAGTTGCATTGACTTGTCGTTTATATCAAGCTCCCGAATACGGTAAATATCAGCAAAGTTTACGCGGTGGGATTGAGCGAACAGTTGGAGCTTGATAAGAAAGCTAAGAGCAGACACAGCATACCTGCGTTGTTGAAAGGACTGCAATTATTATTGCAGCCGCAGTTATTGCATCCGCAATCGTTGCAATTATTGCAGTTGTTGCATCCGTTAGAGTTGTTGTAGCTCAAAAGCGCTACTAAAAGTAAAAGACTTGTACAATTATTGTTCATAAATACCTCCTTTTATGTCAAAAAGCCTTATCATTCTACAATATGTCTAAAAACCAGATAGTGTTACTAAGTTATAATTGAAAAAAAGGAGAAACAATATGATTTGTCTTACTGTAAGCGAACAACAGGAGAATTTTGTCAGAGACTGTTTGCCGCCCAACGGCATACTTCGCAACTCGGCGGATTATTTTTATATCTTTTCCGACAGCACGCGTTTGAAGATATTATGCGCGCTTTGCAGTATGGAGCTGTGCGTGGGCGATCTTAGCTATATTCTCAATCTCAATCAGACTACGATATCCCATCAGTTGAAATTACTGCGAGACAACAAGATAGTGGGATGCAGACGGTACGGAAAGATTGTTTTTTATCGCATTGTCAACGAAAACGTCGAAAAGACGTTGACTATCGGTATAGAAAATTCATGCCCGTCGGCGTAATTACATATGCGGTATATAAATTTACACTTTGCCGTATACAAATAATTATAAAAATACATATGCCTACCATTGCTAGAAACGCGCTTTGGTGATATAATAGCGGTATGGATATGATAAGACAAAAGCTCAAAGATTTGCCTACGCAAAGCGGCGTATACATCATGAAATCGCAAAGCGGTCAGATACTGTACGTCGGCAAGGCGAGAAATCTCAAAAACAGAGTCAATCAGTATTTTGCAAATTCTTCCAACAAGACGGAAAAGACAATCCGTCTGGTGTCTCATATTGCAGATTTTGAATATATAATCACCGCCAACGAGATAGAGGCGTTGGTGCTTGAAAACAATCTCATAAAAAAACACAAGCCGCCTTACAACATAATGCTTAAAGACGACAAGTCCTATCCCTTTGTGAGGATAAACGTCAAGCAGGATTTCCCAAAAGTAGAAGTGGTGCGCAAGCTCAAAAACGACGGCGCGAAATATTTTGGACCCTATATGCAGGGCATAACAAGCAAGGATATATTGCAGCTTGTCGAAAGCGCGTTTTGTCTGCGCTCTTGCTCGCACGACCTATCGCGATTGCCAAAGAGTCACAGACCATGTCTCAATTATCATATCAACAGGTGTTTGGCTCCGTGCGACGGACATTGCAGCAAAGAGGCGTATGCCAAGCAGATTGAGGGCGTGATTTCTTTTTTGTCGGGAAACGATAAGAAGGTGGCTGCGCTTCTCGAAGAAAAAATGACTGCGGCGGCGGAGAGGGAGGACTTTGAACTTGCGATATTCTATCGCAGGAAGTTGGAGGTGCTTGACAAGCTTGTTCGCAGACAGGTCACCGCTCTGCCTAAGGACTTTGATTTGGACATCTTTGCGATAGCGACCAACGGACTCAACAGCGTTGTCAGCGTACTCTTTGTGCGAGGCGGCAAGTTGGTGGGCGGAGATAAGCAGGTCGTCAACGATTTGGCGCCAAGCGACGAGGTGGTGTTGTCGAATTTCATATTGGCATACTATGACAAAGTCAAATATATAGCAGACGAGGTAGTAGTTGCCTCTGCGATAGACGAGGCGGAACTTCTCGGTCAATACCTAACGCAGAAGAAAGGAAGTAAGGTAAATATCATTTTGCCGCACCAAGGCATACGTCGTCAGCTTGCGGATATGGCTCTCAATAATGCCGGCGATTATCTGGAAAAGTCGCTGTCGATAAAAGAGCGAGAAGACAATATGACGCTTGGCGCGATAATGCAGTTGCAAGAATATCTGGGCTTGCCAAATATGCCTATAAGAATGGAATGCTACGACATTTCGCACGTGCAGGGTACCGATAAAGTCGCGTCTATGGTCGTGTTTTCCAACGGCGCGCCCAATAAGGCGCACTATCGCAAGTTTAAGATGAAGTATGCGCTGGGCAACGACGACTTTGCAGGATTGCAAGAGGCTTTGACAAGACGTATAGACGAACTTGCAAAAGGCGAGGACGAGAGCTTTGCTACCCGTCCCGACTTGCTTGTCATTGACGGAGGTAAAGGACAGCTCAGCAGCGTGGTGGAGATATTGCAGTCAAAGGGCGCTGACGACATATCCGTGATAGGTCTTGCTAAGAGGGAGGAAGAGGTGTTTGTGCCGCATCAAAGTCAGCCTATAATATTGCCGCGTAATTCCTATGCTCTCAAAGTATTGCAGCGCATAAGAGACGAAGCGCACAGATTTGCAATAACTTTTCACCGTTCTCTTCGTCAAAAGCGTCAGACGCACAGCAAACTTCTTGTCATTGACGGCGTGGGTGAAAAACGCGTCAAGGCATTGTTTGACGCCTTTAAGAATCTAGAAAATATCAAGAATGCGACGGTTGAAGATTTGCTTCTTGTCAAGTGTATTGACAGGCGCGCCGCCGAAAATATTTACAACCATTTTCACCCTAAGACGGAGTGAGGGGGAGAAATCTCATAAAATTAAAATAAAATGATGAGACTTCTCGACTTGCACTCGAAGTGACCGATTTAATTTTGAATTTTGCCGTATGTAAAACCCAGCTGAAAGTACTTTACATTTTCAACAAAAAGATGTATCATACTGCCATGAGATACAAGGCAATATTTTGTGATTTTGATGGGACTTTATACAGGGAAGACCATACGATTTCGCAAGTAAACAAAAGAGCAATCAAAGAATTTACACAGGCAGGCGGAAAGTTTGTCATATCCACAGGCAGACTGTTTTCTGCGATTTATCCAAAGCTTGAAGAGTTGGGGCTCGACGGCGACGTGATAGTATATCAGGGCGGCGGAATTTTTGATATTAAGAGCAAAAAGCAGATTTTTGGAAGATTTTTTGACAAAAAGGATACGATAGAGGTCTTGAAGTACGTCGAATCTCTTGGAGAGGACTATACTCCTATCGTATATATTAACGATACCTGTCATTGCATGGAGCGCAACGAGGCGGTGGACGTATTTGTCGGAATATGCGCAATAGGCTTTAATGAGACGCATAGGCTTTTGTCGCAGTTTGTGGAAGAGAGCGTAGACCTGCCGGTAAAAGTAGTCGTGTTGGCAGACGATATACATTGTCAAAAACTTGTCAAAGAAGGACAGAAAAAATTTCCGCATTTGGCAATAATGCGCTCGCATCAACTTGTGGTCGAAGCCATCACAAAAGGGATAAATAAGGGCGAGGCAGTCAAATGGCTTTGCAACAAATACGGCATATCCACTGACGAAACGATAGCGATGGGCGACAGCGAAAACGACATTGAAATGATAAAGGCGGCAGGGCTTGGCATAGCGGTTGGCAATGCGATGCCCAACGTCAAGCTTGCAGCAGATTATATCGCCGACACCAACGACAACGACGCGGTGGCAAAGGTGATATATGAATTTTGTCTGACAGACAAATAAAACTTGGCAAAATAGACGTTGCAACTAATACAACTTATAAAACTCAAATTGCCGATAATCAAGGGAGCGTATGAAAAACAATATACATGAAGAAAATATCGTTGAGACGACAAAGCTGGGCGACTTTTGCAAGCAGTGTCAGCTCGACATACTTATAGGCGGCACGGACGACGACATTACGTTCAAGTCTACGCTTGTCAACCGCCCCGGACTGTTGCTTGCCGGCTTTGAAGATTATTTCGGCAATTCCCGTGTGCAGGTGATAGGCAACGCCGAGTATTATTATCTTGCGACGCTGCAAGATTGCGAAAAGGGCAAGGCGTTGAGAAGGCTGTTTGTGCAGAGAATACCCTGCGTGATATATTCGCGCGGTATCAAGCCGTCGAAAATGGAAGTCGACATTGCAAAAGAATACGGCATACCGGTGTTGCTGTCTGAAATGACGACGACTTGGCTGATGCAAGAGGTGTCTGCGTACTTGGACGTATTGCTTGCGCCGACGGAGATGGTGCACGGCTCGCTTTTGGATATCAACGGAGTGGGCGTACTTTTGACGGGGTCAAGCGGCATGGGTAAGAGCGAGACGGCGATCGAGCTTATCAACCGCGGACACCGTATCATTGCGGACGACGCGGTCATCGTCAAAAAGGTGCGCAACGAATTGGTGGGCAGCGCGCCCGACAAGATAAAGCATTTTATCGAAGTGCGCGGACTTGGCATCATAGACGTCCAAGATATGTACGGCGTGGGCGCGGTGCTTGACAGCGAGGATATAGACCTTGTGATACACCTTGACAACGACGCAAATCTTGCGGAGTACGACAGGCTGGGCACGACGGATAATACCTGCGAGATATTGGGAGAGAGCAGACCTCAGATAAACGTGCCTGTGCTTGCAGGAAGAAACTTGGCGGTTATCGTCGAAGTTGCCACCCGCAATTTCTAGCTCAAAAAGCAGGGGTACGACGCGTTGAGCGAGCTGAGAAAGAGGACGAATTTGATATGAACAATTACGACAAGATGAAACTCGCCAGAGATTGCGACGAAGATATAGACTTTATTGACGAAGAGGACTTGCTTGCGTCTGAGAAGTATGAGAGCGACAGCGAGGCTTTTAAGCGCAAATATAAGGAATTTTATACCGATATAAAGATTGACCGTCATGAAGATTGGTGAGCAGCTATATACTGTATGGCAAAACAATAAACGTAGCGACGTCAATTACGTTATATAGCGTAAGGGAACGCGGTGATAGACCGCAATATAATATATAAATATTTTATCAATATAATAATAGACGTCGCTTGGCGATACTTGAAATGCCGCATTGCAGCGGTGCAAAATATTCTTTCGAGAGAATATAAAAAAGGCTTAAAAGGAGTATTTATGCAAAGGGAAGAAATAGTATCTTGTATAAAAAGACAGCGAAAAAACGTGCCGTTTTTTGATCCCAAGAAGAGGATAGCCGCGTTGAAAAAATTACGCGCCAATATATTGCTTTTGCAAAAGGATATATTTGCCGCGCTCAAAGCCGACCTCAACAAGAGCGAGGTTGAGGCTTATACTTGCGAGGTCGGCATGGTGCTTTGCGAAATCAACTATATGTTAAAGCATATCAAGAAGTTTTCGCGTCCGAAGAGCGTCAGAAATTCGTTTTTTCAATTCCCGTCAAAGGGGAGAATAATTCCATGTCCATACGGCAGCGTGCTTGTCATGAGCCCGTGGAACTATCCTTTTATGCTGTCAGTCGAGCCTTTGGTCGACGCAGTGGCGGCGGGCAACAGCGTAGTGCTTAAACCCAGCAGATATTCGCACAACACGTCGCTTGTGCTTGAAAGGCTTGTTGCAATGACTTTTGAAAAGGACGAAGTCATGACCGTCAGCGGCGGCAGAGAAGAGAATGCGTTTTTGCTTGAACAGGATTTTGATTATATCTTCTATACGGGAAGCACAGCCGTAGGTAAGATAGTAATGCAGAAAGCTGCGGAGAAGTTTACTCCAATCACTTTGGAGATGGGTGGCAAAAGCCCGTGTATCGTCGACAGCTCCGCCAATATTGCCTTGGCGGCAAAGCGCATAGCATTCGGCAAATTTCTCAACTCCGGACAGACTTGTGTGTCGCCTGATTTTATTTACTGCGACAAATCTGTCAAGCAGCAGCTTGTTGAGGAATTGAAAAAACAGATAACTTTGCAATACACAGACAATGCTTTGACCAACGAAAATTATCCCAAGATAATCGGGCAAAAACAGTTTGACAAAATCAAAACTTATATAGACGGCGGCAAGGTCATATTTGGCGGAGAGTATGACGAAAAGACGTTGAAGATACAGCCGACGTTGCTAGATTCTGATTTTGACTGCGCGGAGATGCAATGCGAAATGTTCGGACCCGTACTGCCTATCGTCACTTATGAGAGTCTGGACGCGGCGATAGAGAAGATAAACTGTATGTCGACTCCGCTTGCGCTGTATCTATTCTCACAGTCAAAGGAAAATCAAGAAAAAGTCACTCGCTATTGCAAATACGGCGGAGGCTGTATAAACGATACTATAATGCATATCGCCTCTTCGGAGCTGCCTTTCGGCGGACTTAAACAGAGCGGTATGGGAGCGTATCACGGCAAATTCGGCTTTGACACCTTCACGCATTACAAGAGCGTATTGGACAAAAAAACTTGGCTTGACATTCCCGTGCGCTATCAGCCGTACGACGATAAGAAGTATAGACTTATCAAGCGTTTTATGAAATAAGCAAATAGTGATAATGTCGCCCCGACGGTTTGTCAGGGCGATATTTTATTTGCCTAAGCCAGTGACATATGGCATAAAAATGTAAAAATAAGGAAAAAATTATTGACAAAAATCCCTTCGTTGTTGTATGATGTAGAAAACCTAGTAATTTACTAGGAATTAAAAGTGAGAGATTATGGAAAAGATAAAATTCAGTATTCACGGAATGACTTGCGTAGTATGTTCAAGCACTTGTCAGAAGTCTATCCAAAAGCTTGACGGGGTCAAGTCGTGCAACGTCAATTTTGCAAGCGGCGTCGCGCTGGTGGAGTATGACAAAGACAAGGTGACGCCCAAGGATATATACGACGCGGTCAACAGGTCGGGCTATAAGGCGGTGCCTGCGCAGAGCCAAGCTCAAAAGGAGAACGTAGGCAAACTTATCGCAATGCTGGTACTGTCATTTTTGCTGCTCGCGTACGCAATGTTGAGTATGTTGGGCGTCAAATATCCTTCTGCGATTTCTCCCGACGACAACCCGATAGTATTTACTGTCGTTCAGCTGATTCTCTGCATACCTGTGATAATACTCGGCATGCCGTTCTACGTAAGAGGATTTAAAAATTTATTTAAAGCAAAACCCAATATGGATTCGCTTGTTGCGGTGAGTACGACGACGGCTTTTATATACAGCTTTGTCAATTTCATATTGATATGCAATGGCGATCATCACAAGGTGCATGCGCTTTATTTCGAGAGCGTGGCGGTCATAATCGCTATTATTTCGCTGGGAAAATTTTTGGAGGGCAAATCGCTCAAAAAGACGGGCGACGCAATACGACAGCTGACAATGCTCACTCCTAAAAAAGCCACTGTCAAGCGCGGCGGCGAATGGGTGGAGATAGACAGCGCAGACGTCGTCAAAGGCGACGTTGTGCTTGTCAAGGCAGGAGAGAGCTTTTGTTGCGACGGAGTTATTTCTGACGGCGAGAGCAGCGTGAATGAAAGTATGCTGACGGGCGAGAGCATGCCTGCGGATAAGACTGTGGGAGACAGGGTGTACGGCGGAAGCGTCAACGGCAACGGCATACTGCAATTTGTCGCGGACAGCGTGGGCGAAGCGACAAAACTTTCAAAGATAATCGCGTTGGTGGAAGAGGCGCAAAATTCCAAGGCGCCTATCGCGCGTATCGCCGACAGGGTGTCGGGCGTGTTTGTGCCTGTCGTGATGGGTATCGCTATAATTGCAGGTATAATTTGGTGGATAGCCAACGGCTTTTCTATGTCGATAAAGATATTCGTAAGCGTACTTGTCATAGCATGCCCGTGCGCTTTGGGACTTGCCACGCCGACGGCGATAATCACAGGCATAGGCAGGGGTGCGAAGGGCGGCATACTCTTTAAAAATGCAGAAGGTTTGGAGAGGCTTGGCGGAGTTGATACGATAGTGCTCGATAAGACGGGTACGGTGACCAAGGGAAGACCGGAGCTTGTCGATAGATATATATTGGGGAATGAAGAAGAAGTGCTTTCTTACGTGAGAGCCGTCGAGAGCGTCAGCGAGCATCCCATAGCCAAGGCTATCACAGACGCGATACCTCCAAGTTCAAAGACGGCAGACGTCAAGGTTCTTTCGGGATATGGTCTCGACGGTATTGTCGACGGCAGGAGAGTGCTGTGCGGAAATATGGCTCTGCTTACGTCCAACGGCATAGACGTGTCATCCATATCTGCAAAGTCCGACGAATTTTCATCGCACGGCAAGAGCATAGTCGCGGTGGCTGTCGACGGCAAGGCGGCGGCGGTGCTGGGTATTGCCGATACCTTAAAAGACGACAGCAAAGAGTGCGTAGAGGAGATGAAGTCGCTGGGACTTAGGGTGATACTCCTCAGCGGAGATAATAAAAAAGCGGCGGAGTATATTGCAAAAAGCGTGGGCATTGACGAGGTGATAGCCGAGGTATTGCCCGATCAAAAGGGCGATGTTATAGACAGACTTATACTTGACGGAGCAAAGGTTGCAATGGTGGGCGACGGTATCAACGACGCGCCTGCGCTTGCCAAAGCCAACGTGGGTATTGCGATGGGCGGCGGCAGCGACATTGCTATCGAAAGCGGTCAAGTGGTGATTGTCGGCGGACAGATGGGCGGCGTGGTACGCGCGGTTAAGTTGGCAAGGGCGACTATGCGCAACATTAAGGAAAATTTGTTTTGGGCGTTTATATACAACGTCATAGGCATACCAATAGCGTGCGGCGTGCTGTATCCAATCAACGGATATACCATGAGTCCGATGCTCGGGGGATTGGCGATGAGTCTGTCGTCTGTGTCTGTCGTGGCAAACGCATTGAGATTGAATTTGTTTAAATTTGATAAAAATGGCAAAAATACCGACAAGGGGACGTGCGCAGACGGCGTATGCGCACTGACGAAAGCCGATAATATTTCAAAAGAGTCAAGCGCTATCGCAATGCCTTCAACAGAAGAAAGTCCTTCGGCGCAAGACAATGAAATAGACGTCTCCGCAGGCGAGGAAATAAAAGAAAACAACGTTCGGCAATACGTCGAACAAAGGAGAGATATTATGACAATAAACGTAAAAGGTATGATGTGCGCTCATTGCGAGGGCAGAGTTAACAAAGCGGTAGGAGCGATAGACGGCGTATACTTTGTCAATGCCGACAAGGACAGGGGCGTTGTCGAAGTGGACTTTGACGATAAGAAAGTCGACGTTGAGCAGATTAAAGACGCCATAACAAAGCAGGGTTACGAAGTGGAATAAATACCTATTGCCATACGCGCCTAGAATGTTGACAACATTTACGCTTTGTATTAAAATGTAGCTATTATACAAAGAGGATAGATAAATGTTTGAGAAGGTAAAGAAGATAATGAGCGAAGAAGAGGTCAAATCTCTGACGCATCTCTCTGCTCAAAGTCAGAAGATAAAGGATGAAAGAGACCTGACGGCAAAGAAGATAATATCGGGCGAAGACAAAAGGATGATGTTGATAATAGGTCCGTGTTCGGCAGACAGTCAAGACGCGGTATGCGATTACGTGGCAAGACTTGCAAAGGTTGCGGATAAGGTCAAAGATAAGATATTTATAATACCCAGGATATACACCAACAAGCCGCGTACCAGGGGCGAGGGCTACAAGGGCATACTTCACAATCCGGACCCTCATAAGAACGTCACCGACATACTTGCCGGCATAATGGCTATAAGGGATATGCACATAAGGGCGATAAGCGAGAGCGGACTGAGCGCAGCCGACGAGATGCTGTATCCCGAGAATTATCACTATCTCGACGATTTGCTCTCTTACGTTGCAATAGGCGCAAGGTCGTCGGAAAATCAACAGCACAGACTTGTCGCAAGCGGCGTCGACGTGCCGGTAGGCGTGAAAAATCCTATGAACGGCAGCATGAACGTTACGCTCAATTCTATCTACGCCGCGCAGATTCCCAACGAGTTCAAATACCTCGACTATCAGGTTAAGACTATGGGCAATCCTTACGCTCACGCTATTTTGAGAGGAAGCGTAGACGTATACGGCAACAATCATCAGAATTATCACTATGAAGACCTTGTGAAATTCGGGGATATGTATAGAGCGCAGGGGCTTAAAAATCCTGCGGTGATAATCGACACCAATCATTCCAACTCGGGCAAGAATTACATAGAGCAGATAAGAATAGCCAACGAAGTGGTCAACAATATGAGATATAATAGCGATATAAAGGCTCTCGTCAAAGGTATGTTGATAGAGTCGTATATTGAAGACGGCAATCAAAAGGTCACCGACAACGTCTATGGCAAGTCGGTCACTGACTCCTGCCTTGGATGGGAGAAGAGTGAGAGACTGATATACGACATAGCCGATAGATTGTAAGTTGCATAAAGTCAGCCGTTTTTCATTGAAAAGCGGCTGAAAACAAATATTTGCGTTTTGAACGGCAAAGGTAGGATATTCGCCTATATTACATAGATATTATATTTTATTTTATATTATACAAGTAACCTATATCTAATATTATTCATAAATTATAGTATCTGTTTTTGAATGGAGGCGATTATTATGATCATATTAGACAAGCAGACTACTTTTATTTCGCCTGACGCAAAGATTGCCGAAGACGTCATCATCTATCCCAACAATCATATTATAGGCAATACGGTCATAGGCAAGGGCTGTAAGATAATGCCCAACTGCATACTTACCGACAGCGTGATAGGCGCAGGCTGCACCGTCACCGCCAGCGTAATGGAAGAGGCTAGGGTAGGCGACACGACTACGGTGGGACCTTACGCATATTTGAGAAAGGGCGCGAGCGTGGGCAGCCATTGCAGGATAGGCGATTTTGTCGAGATAAAAAATTCGACTATCGGAGACTATACCAAGGCGTCGCATTTGGCGTATATCGGAGACGCTACTGTCGGCAGCCGCTGTAATATCGGGTGCGGAGTTATATTCGTCAACTATGACGGCAAGACAAAACATAAGACGACGGTCGAGGACGACTGCTTCATTGGGTCCAACTGTAATATCATTGCGCCCGTCGTGTTGAGAGAGGGCAGCTATATCGCCGCAGGCACGACTGTCACGGAAGAAACTCCCAGCGACAGCTTTGTTATAGGCAGGTCTAGACAAATAATAAAAGGAGCAAGAAAGAATAGGTACAAGATGAAATTCGGCACGGACGGTATGCGCGGACTTGCATACGAAGAATTGAGCGAGAAAGTAGCCTTTGAAGTAGGCAACTCATTGGGACGTATAAAGAAAGACGTCAAAGTGCTTATCGGCAGAGACACCAGAAGCTCGGGCGTCGATTTGTCCGCCGCTTTCATAGAGGGACTTTTGACGGCAGGCGGCAACGCTATGGACGTGGGGATAATGCCTACGGCAGGCGTGGCGTATCTTGCAAGGTTGCATAAATGCGATTTCGGCATCGTCATAAGCGCGTCGCACAATCCTGCCAATTACAACGGCATAAAGGTGTTTGACAGCGATGGTCACAAGATAAGCAAGGAGATGGAAAAACTTATCGAGTCGCACCTTGGCAAGGACAGCTGCATACGCGAGAAGGGCGAGAGGATAAAGTATAAGCAAGGCGAGAGGGAGTATATTGATTTTCTTGCAGAGAAAGGAGTCGACCTGTCGGGTATGAAGATATTGCTTGACTGCTCCAACGGAGCGACGGGCAAGATAGCGCCTCAGGTATTTAGACGGCTCGGAGCGGAAGTAGACGTGGTCAACGACAGCACGGACGGCAGTCTTATCAACGAAAACTGCGGAGCCGTCAACGCGCATTTGCTAAGCGATAGGGCAAAGCAATACGACGTGACGTTTTCTTTCGACGGCGACGGCGACAGACTTATCTCGCTTGACGAGACGGGAAATATAGTGGACGGCGACAAGAGCCTTCTTGTGATAGGCAAAAAACTTAAAGAGAGCGGAGAGCTTGTCGGCAACGTCGTCGTAGGTACCACCATGACCAATATGGGAATAGAAAAGGCGTTTGAAAAGCTTGGTATAGATTTTATCAGAGAGGACGTGGGAGATAAGTATATTTTGAGAAGGCTTTTGAAGGATGGCGGCGTACTTGGCGGAGAAGGCTCCGGACATACGCTGATACTTGGAGAGAGCACCACGGGCGACGGAGTGCAGACTGCGGTTGTGCTTGCCAAGATAATGAGGAGCAAAAAGGCAAAACTCTCTAAGCTTGCCAAGGTCGATATATATCCGCAGATAATACAGTCTATTGAGGTCGCCGACAAGAAGATAATAGAGAAGGAAAATATAATTAAAGAAGTAGAGCTTCAAGCAGCTTCCTTAGAGGGCGAGGGAAGGGTCGTACTCAGGGCGTCGGGTACGGAAAATAAGGTGAGAGTGATGGCAGAAGGAAAAAATTCAGCTAAAATCCTCTCCATTGTTAAAAGTTTAACAAAATCGATAGAAGATGAGAATAAATATATCTAGTTGAAAATAATTTAATTATCGTTTTAATAAAACTTTAATAAAACTTTCACTTGCATCTTGATTCTCAAAATACTATATATTAGAATATAGTTACACAGATTTCATGTGATGGAGGGAATTTATGAAAAGGAATAAGGCGATAATATCTATATGCGTTATTCTTGTCTTCGCGATTGTCATGGCATTGGCTGCGGGCTGTCAAATTAAGGGTGACGACGGCACGCATCTTGACAATAACAAAGAAGGCAAATCAATCGTTCTCAACGGAGCTGACAGAGGTATCACTTTTGCAGTGACGGCGGGGGAGAACAGGAGCGACATCGAGTCTTTGATATCGGTCGTACACGTTGCGACGGGCGAAGTCCAAAATGTCGACATCGTAGCTAAGGGCAATGGCAGATACATAGTCTATCCGCCGACCGGACGTTACACAAAGGGCGAGATCTACAAGATCAATATCAAAGATCCTCTTTGCTTTGAAGAGCAGGACGTTAAGGTAAAAGAGATCGTCTTTACGGTTACGCAGGATTCCACCGAGAGCATCAAGTGCATCGACGGAGTTATACAGTTTGATAAGGGCAGAATCAGCGGACAGACCGATTATTTTGCTAAGAGAGAAAACAGTGAACAACAGGAGAAGTTCGGCACGTTCAACTTGCAGGCCAACGGCGCGGAAGTCAACGTAGGCGACGTTATTTTGGTAAACGACGACGCCAACAACTCCCAAGAGGCTTACAAGATAGAGAAATCTACTAAGATTGCAGAGGGTATGTTGAATATCGCATACGTTAAGCCTCAAATGAACGAAGTATACACCGAGTTCAACGTATCCGATTCAAAGGGTACTGATTTCGGTGAAGTAGAGTTTATTTACGACGAGCTTGAAGAAGCGGTAGAAAACAGCGAATTGGCTCAGGCGGCTGTATCTTTCTTCGGCGCAAAGCCTACGTTCAACTTTGACGTAAAGAAAGTTGAGGACGTCATCAAAGTCAAAGTAGGTATGACGATACCGGGCGTAGTTGCTATCGACGATTTCAAGACCGACCTTGTTATCGAATTTGACTGCGCTATCAAAGTAGTTGCAGACGTCAACGTAGATATGGACGGCAACGAAGTTGACGCAGGCGTAATCGCATACGTATACAATACGGTTGACACGACTGTAAAACTTCAATCGGGTTACGACTATTCCGACGTCACCAACTTGACCGACGTCATTGAGAAGATGGCTCAGATGGAAGAGGCTGAGGCAGGAGTATCAGCTCCGATATTCACGTGGATAATTCCTATTGCCAACGGCGCGGTATCCGTAAGATATCAATGCGACTTGACCTTCTCATTCTCGTTTGCAGGTTCGTTCGGCGTTAAGATAAGTTCTGATTTCAATTATATGATAGGCGCGACATATGACAAGGTTTCAGGTGTCGACACATTTGCGCAGGTGCTTGACAAAGATCCTGTCAAGAGCGTCGAGATAGACCTCTCGGGCAGCGCAAAGATGAAACTCGGTCTTGCCAACACCTTATCGCTCGACGTACTCGCAGGCGTATTGGGACTTGGCATAAGAGCTGAGGTTGGCAACTTCAACGGACTTTACGGCTTCTTGAACTCGGGCAACTTGCTTGACGAGAACTCTACCGTATCTGCATCCTTATATTTCGAGGGCGGCTTCTATTACGACATCGACTTGCTGCTTGCTATCTCTATCGGCAGAATTGCCAACATCAGCATCGGCGACATCAGCAAGGCTATCGACATCACACAGGGCGAGATAGTTCTTTACAAGGCAGGCAAAGAGAGCGTTATTACAGACATTGTCAGCAACAACACCATCGTTCTTTCGGCAGTAGAGACAAAACTCCCTGAGTACAACGCGTTTGGATACAACTTGAAGAACAGAGGCGCAACTTATCCGACCACCGTTTCTTTGGACAGCGTCGAATACAGCGGCAGCGACCTTGCAATTTCCAACGGAGTAATCACCGTATTGAATCCGGAAAGAAAGTTCAGCAAGCTTCTCACTCTTCAATACGATACGGGCTACGGTAAGATAATCGAAGTTAAGACGACCTTCAAGTATGACGGCACCGTATATATGGATAAAGCTGATTTTGATTACAACAAGTCGAATGCGGCAACCAATAAGAACAATATCGAAATCAAGTTGTCGGGCACAATGATCAACGGCAGCGAAGAAGTGAGCGCAAATATTGACGGCGCAAGATACAATGCAGGCACAGTTACGATACCGTTTGAATCGGTAGCGGCTTTGGAGAACGGAACTCACTCGGTTGAGATTAAGGTAAACGACGCTACTTGCTATGCAAGCATCAACGTAAGCGGCGTAGCTACGGTATCAAGTTATAGAAGAGGAAGCGAATACCTCGTATTCACAGCTGAGCAGATCGCTAACATGTCCAACGGCGAAGATTTTGCAGGCAAGACCTTTGTACTCCAAAACGACATTGACATGAAGGGCGCAGTTATCAGCACTGTCGCGCTATTCAACGGCGTATTGAACGGCAACGGTTATACGATATCCAATTACACGGTTGAGGGCGAGCAGGACGGCAACGTAGCGTTCATCGGCGTCAACACCGGCGTGATCAAGAACGTGATTTTTGAAGGCAGCGTAAACGCAACACTTGCAGTCAAGACGGGCAGAGACTATAAGGTAGCCGGCGTAGTGGCTGACAACAGAGGCACTGTCGAGAACGTAACGTTCAACGGAGCTGTCAACGTAGAGACTACGACGCTCAACGCTTTTGTAACCGTCAAAGTTATGGCGGCTGTGGCTGAGGGCGACGCAAGCGGCGTGACGGCAAATGCAAGTATCAAGGCAGTAGCTAAGTTTGATATTGCCAACCTCACGTTCTTCATCGACGGCAGCGTTGAAGAGGTTGAGACTTCTTGCACAAACGCAGCAGTCAAGGGCGGAGCTTTGGTCAAGTTTGTGACGCTGTAACAGCAAAATAAAAATCTCGGGAGACTTCGGTCTCCCTTTTTTATTGCAAAATATTGATTTACGGCTGTGTTTATATTATAATGTCTATATGTGGAGGGAGATATATGAAGATATCAAAAGGTAAGAGGTTGATTTTTTTGGTTTTGGCTGTCGCAGTTGTGTGCAGTATGGTATTTGCAACGTGCGCTTGCCAAAACAACGGTCCTGTGCCTATGGCGTTTGACGCCAAGAGTAAATACGGAATTTACTGGATAGGCGAGGACGGCGGCGATTACGTGAGAAGCAGCAAAGATATGGACGTCAAGTATTTTGACCCGTCCAAGCCGACTTTTGTATTCGCCCACGGATGGGAGCCTGATAAAGCTAATTCTACCGACGGCTTGTTTGAAGATTTTGTCACGCATAAGGAGACCGTCTCAAAGACGGGCACCGACGATATTAGAGATTATGCCGCGCAGTTGAAAGAGAAGGGATACAACGTCGCGCTGTTGAGTTGGTTTTCGTATGCCAGAGATTTGTCGCGGCTATTTAAAAGTATTTGGATAAGTTTTGAAGACGGATACGCTCTTTCGACTAGGTTTGCAATGGAGCTGGCTATCGTACTAGGCGAGGACTATAAGAGCGATGTCAAAATGGTGGGACACAGTTACGGCAGTCAGATGGCGCTTGCTACGACCTATCAGCTGATCGAATTTCAAAAGAGAGGAATGATAGTGAATGACAATATTATACCCACGCGGCTGACTCTTGCCGACCCGTATTTCGGAGACAAAGCTCTTATCGCAGGTTGGGACAACCTGGCTAAAAAGAGCATTTCGCTCATTGGAGAGAAGCTTAAAGCCAGAACTCCTGCCAAGCTCTTTGCCGACGTCCTCGAAAGTGTTGTTGACAAAAAAGACGTTGCCGCAGATATGTATTTCGGTATGAGCATGGCGTCTACAATGTACTACAAATACGACGGAAGCGACGCCAACTTTGAGAAGCTGTCAGCTAACTGTGCGATAGTCAACTGCAAAGGACTGAGAGATAAGTACGGAGATACTAATATTCACAACGTTGTCAGAGATTGGACTCTGCTGAGCATAGTCGACGACGTTACTTTTGCCGACGCGCCGTCGGGAGCGGCAAGCGACGTGCAGATAAAGGCTATGAGAGGCAAGTGCTACAACCAAACGTACAAGGGATTTGATTTGGCACAAGACAACGTCGTGCTTGCGGATAGAATGACAGGAGAATTTCTTTAATTCGTATTTAGATAAATATCAAGGGGAGTCGTATAATAGCGGCTCTTTCTTTATAGAAATGAATATTATACATAAAATTGCATAAATATTCAACATTATCGTATATTTATACGCAAATATTCAATCAAACACGAATATAATGAAAAAAATACAAAAAATTGTGAATATTTATAAAAAATCGCTTGCCAAACTTGTTTTGGTGGTATATCATAAGTATATAAAAAGTTTATCTTTAAAGGAGATATTGAAATGAGTGATATAAAAAAGGTCGTATTGGCATATTCCGGCGGATTGGACACGTCGATAATTATACCGTGGCTTAAAGAGAACTATAATAATTGCGAAGTCATCGCAGTCAGCGGCGACGTCGGTCAGGGAACAGAACTTGACGGACTTGAAGAAAAGGCTATCAAGACGGGTGCAAGCAAGCTCTATATCGAAGATTTGACTGACGAGTTTGTCGACGATTACGTATTTCCTACCGTCAAGGCAGGAGCGATATACGAGAATAAGTATATGCTCGGCACGTCGTTTGCACGTCCTGTAATAGCTAAGCGTATCGTAGAGATTGCTTTAAAAGAAGGCGCGGACGCTATCTGTCACGGATGTACAGGCAAGGGCAACGATCAGGTGAGATTTGAACTTGCTATCAAGGCGTTTGCTCCCAATATGAAGATAATCGCTCCTTGGAGAATATGGGATATCAAGTCGAGAGACGAGGAGATTGACTATGCGGAGGCTCACAACATACCTCTCAAAATCAACAGGGAGACCAATTACAGCAAGGATAAGAACATTTGGCACTTATCGCACGAAGGTCTTGACCTTGAAGATCCGGCAAACGAGCCAATGTATGACAAGATTTTGGAGATGGGCGTAACTCCCGAGAAAGCTCCCGACAAGCCGACTTACGTCACGATAAGTTTTGACAAAGGCGTACCTGTCGCAGTAGACGGCAAGAAGATGAAGGGCAGCGATATTGTGCGCAAGCTCAACGAGCTTGGCGGAGCCAACGGCATAGGTCTTGCCGATATCGTCGAGAACAGACTTGTGGGTATGAAGAGCAGGGGCGTATACGAGACGCCGGGCGGAGCAATCTTATATCACGCGCACGAGGTGTTGGAGACGCTTTGCCTTGACAAGGAGACTGCGCATTACAAACAGCAAGTGGCTATTAAATTTGCCGACTTGGTATACAACGGTCAGTGGTTTACTCCTTTGAGAGAGGCTTTGAGCGCATTCGTAGACAGCACTCAGCAGACGGTCACAGGCGACGTCAAGCTCAAACTTTATAAGGGCAACATCACCAACGCCGGCGTGACAAGTCCGTATTCGCTGTATGACGAAGACATCGCTACTTTTGCAGAGGACGACGTATATGACCAAATGGATTCGCAGGGCTTTATCAACCTGTTCGGTCTGCCGATAAAGGTCAAAGCAATGATGGACGCAAAGCGCAAGAAGTAAAATAAAGGACAGAATATAGAAATTTTGCAAATAAAGATAGCCACCGCGCAGGTGCTATCTTTATGGCGTAAAAAGAGAAAGTCAAAAAAAGGGATAGATTTATGGCAAAAATGTGGCAAGGCAGATTCAAAAAGGAATTGGACGAAAAGGTCAACGATTTTAATTCGTCTATATCTTTTGACAGCCGTATGTACGAGCACGATATCCAAGGCAGCATAGTCCACGTGAATATGTTGGGAAAGCAGGGAATAATCGACGAAAAAGACAGCAAGGTCATTGCCAAAGAGCTTGCAAATATATACGACGATTTGGCAAGCGGCGAGTTGCAGTTTGATATGAGCGCCGAAGATATCCATATGTTTGTCGAGCAGGTGCTCACCCAAAGGCTTGGCGATCTTGGCAAAAAACTGCATACCGCAAGAAGCCGCAACGACCAAGTCGCGCTCGACCTTAGGATGTATCTGCGCAGCGAGATAGATAATATATTGGGACTTATCAAAAAGCTTATAAGGGTGCTTGTCGCAAAGGCGGAGGAAAATCTGCATACAGTTATGCCGGGTTATACGCATTTGCAGAGGGCTCAACCCATCACGTTTGCCCACCACCTTATGGCGTACGTCGAGATGTTTAAGAGAGATATGATAAGGCTCTTCAACTGTTTTGATACCATGAACGAGTGTCCTCTCGGGTCGGGAGCTTTGGCGACGACGACTTATCCTATCGACAGAGAGTTTACGGCGGAGTATCTGGGATTTAACGGACCAATGCAAAACTCGCTTGACGGAGTGAGCGACAGAGACTACTGCATTGAACTTGCAGGGGCGATAGCTACCTGTATGATGCACATGTCTAGACTGTCTGAGGAGATAGTGCTTTGGAGCAGTTGGGAGTTCAAGTTTATTGAACTCGACGACGCATATTCGACGGGGTCAAGCATAATGCCGCAAAAGAAAAATCCCGACATTTGCGAACTTATAAGGGGCAAGACGGGAAGATGTATAGGCAATCTTACGACGCTTTTGACGATGATGAAAGGACTTCCGCTTGCATACAACAAGGATATGCAGGAAGATAAAGAGGCGATATTCGACAGCGTTGACACAATCAAGCTGTGTCTGTCGACGCTTGCGCCCATGCTTGATACTATGACTGTGAATTGCGAGAATATGGCAAACGCAGGCAAGAGAGGCTTTATCAATGCGACGGATTGCGCTGACTATCTCGTCAAGAAGGGGCTTGCATTCAGAGACGCATATAAAATTACAGGCACGTTGGTGTCGACTTGCATAGACAAAGGTCTTACGCTTGACAATTTGCCGATTGAGGAGTATAAGAAGCTGTGCGACAAATTCGACAGCGGCGTATACGACGCGATTTCGCTTTCGACTTGCGTCAACGGTCGCGGCGTCACAGGCGGACCTGCGCCCGACGCTGTCGCGAAACATATACAAAAAATAAAAGATACGGTGCTTAAAGAAGATGAAGAAGATTAAGGTAGGAATTATAGGTGCGACGGGATATGCCGGAGTGGAGCTGGTGAGATTGCTTGCATTGCATCCGCAGGCGCAGATAGTAGCGCTTTCGTCAGTCAGCTATGAGGGCAAGAGGATAAGCGACGTCTATCCCAACCTCAAAGATATATGCGACGACGTGTTGGAAAACGAGGATATTATTGACAGATGCGACGTCATATTTACGTCGTTGCCTCACGGTCTCAGTGAAAAATTTGCAGGCAAGTGCTTGGACAAGGGCGTGAAGATGATAGACCTCGGCGCGGATTTTCGTCTTGACAGCGCGGAGGAATACGCCAAGTGGTATAACAAGCAGTATGAGGACGAAAAGCTGCATACGCAATCTGTGTATTGCATACCCGAACTCCACAGGGCGGCATATAAAAATCAGCCTATCATAGGCAATCCCGGGTGCTATCCCACGTCTATCGCGCTGGGACTTGCTCCTGCGATAAAGTATGCGGTGGACAATACGGTGGTGATAGACTCGAAATCGGGCGTTACGGGAGCTGGCAGAGGACTTGCGGACAACACGCATTACCCCAACTGCAACGAGGCTTTTTCGCCGTATAAGGTCGCAAGCCACAGACATACGCCGGAGATAGAGCAGACGTTGTCAAAGCTTGCAGGCAAGAAGGTCAACGTGACGTTTGTACCGCATTTGCTGCCAGTTAACAGAGGTATCGTATCGACGATATATTTCAACGTAAAAGAGGCTATGACAGCCAAGCAGCTGCATGAAATATACAGCGAATTTTATAAGAGAGAGAAGTTTGTCAGAGTGCTTGCTTCGGGCGAAGTAGCCAACTTGCGCAACGTCAAGTATTCAAATTATTGCGACATATCCGTGCATTATGACGAGCATACTCAAAGAGTTGTGATAGTGTCCACGATAGACAATATGGTCAAGGGCGCGGCAGGACAGGCAATACAGAATATGAATATAATGTTCGGACTTGAAGAAAAATGCGGATTGGAATATATTCCGCCGGCATTCTGATAAAAGAGGTGAATATGAAAAAAATCAAAGGCGGAGTGTGCGCTCCCAAAGGATTTAAAGCCAACGGCGTACATTGCGGAATTAGGAAGAATAAAAACAAGTTGGATCTCGCGCTTATCACTTGCGACGTCAAGTGCAAGGCGGCAGGCGTATATACCAAGAATAAGGTCAAGGGCGCGCCGCTGACGGTGACGAAAGCCAATATCGCAGACGGAACGGCGCAGGCTGTGATATGCAACAGCGGTAATGCCAACACTTGCAATGCCGACGGCATAGAAAAAGCCAAGATGATGTGCGATATGGTGCAAAAGCATACGTCTATTTCGGCAAGCGACGTCATAGTCGCGTCCACGGGCGTAATAGGCGAAGTGCTGAATATGCAACCTATTGCCGAGGGTATGCCTTCCCTTGTTGAGGGGCTGTCGGATAAGGGCAGCGAGTATGCGGCAAAGGCGATAATGACGACTGACAGAGTTATGAAAGAGATTGCGTACAGCTTTGAGATAGACGGCAGGGAATGCCGTATCGGCGGTATCGCAAAGGGCAGCGGTATGATAAATCCAAATATGGCAACGCTGCTTTGTTTTGTCACGACTGACGTCAATATATCTAGCGAAATGCTCTCTTGCGCGCTTAGCAAGACCGTCAAAGAGACTTTGAATATGGTGTGTATCGACGGAGATACGTCCACCAACGATATGTTGAGCATAATGTCGTCGGGCTTGGCAGGTAATAAAGAGATTGAGGGCAAAGGCAAGGAATACAATGAATTTAGCAAGTGTCTTAAAAAGGCGCTGACGCATCTTGCAAGAGAGATAGCAAAGGACGGCGAGGGCGCGACAAAGCTTTTGGAGTGCAAAGTAGTCAAAGCAAAGAATGCCAAGTGCGCCAAATCCATTGCGCAGTCCGTCATATCCTCTTCGCTTGTAAAGGCGGCTATGTTTGCGGCAGACGCGAATTGGGGCAGGATACTTTGCGCGATAGGCTATACTGACGAGAAGTTTGACGTCGACAAGATAGATGTAGACCTCAAATCAACGGCAGGTATGATACGCGTATGCGAAAACGGGTCGGGCATTCCATTCGACGAGGACGTGGCAAGCAAGATACTGTCGCAGGACGAAGTCACCATAATAGTAACTTGCAACGACGGCGGAGCCAAGGCTACTGCGTGGGGATGCGATTTGACTTACGAGTACGTCAAGATAAACGCAGATTACAGGACTTGATAAATTGCGCACAGGCGGTATGCCGTAACATACTGCGCAGTTGATAAAATACATAGTTACAGGAGTAAGAATATGACAGATACAGAGAGAGCGCTGCAAGCCGAGACGCTTGTCAACGCGCTTCCGTATATACAAAAGTACAGAGATAAAATAATTGTCGTCAAGTACGGCGGCAACGCTATGCTCAACGAAGAACTTAAAAGGGCGGTCATGAACGACATGGTATTGCTTTCGCTTGTCGGCGTAAAAGTCGTGCTGGTACACGGCGGCGGACCTGAGATAAACGATATGCTCAAAAGAGTGGGCAAGGAAAGTAAGTTTATCAACGGACTCAGATACACCGACGACGAGACTGCCGAGATAGTACAGATGGTGCTTGCCGGCAAGGTCAATAAGGACTTGGTCAAACTGCTCTCGGGCGTTGGCGGCAAAGCCGTAGGTTTTTGCGGTATAGACGGCAATATTATCACTGCAAAAAAGAAGAAGGGCGAAGTCGATCTTGGCAACGTCGGCGACATCCAGAGCATAGACGTCGACCCGATACTTGTCACTTTGGAGAATGACTACATACCCGTCATTGCCACCGTCGCAAGCGGTGAGGACGGCAAAGTATACAACATCAATGCAGATACGGCTGCCGCAGCTATCGCCGCAGCTTTGAGGGCTGAGAACTTGGTACTTATGACAGACGTCAGAGGACTGCTTCTCGACAAAGACGACGAGAGTACGCTTATAAGAGAAATCAAGGTCAGCGAAGTGCCGAAACTCATCAAGAAGGGCATAATCAGCGGCGGTATGATACCAAAGATAGATTGCGTCGTCGAGGCTGTCAGACAGGGCGTCGACCAAGCTGTCATAATCGACGGCAGGATAAAGCATTCGATAATCATGGATATGTTGACCGACAAGGGTATCGGCACAATGATAAAGTAAGGAGATATATGAAGAGCATAAAAGATATTGACAAGAAACATATTATCAATACGTACAACAGATACGATTTGGAGCTTGTCGAGGGTATGGGCGTAAATGCGTACGATATCGACAACAAAGAATATATCGACCTGTCGGCAGGTATCGGCGTCAACAGTCTCGGTTTTTGCGAAATGGGTTGGGTAGCAAGCGTTACTCAACAGCTATGCAAGCTCAATCACGTTAGCAATTTGTTTTATTCTCAGCCCGACGCTTTGCTTGCCAAGAGCCTTTGCGAGCGCACGGGATATGACAAGGTGTTTTTTGCCAATTCGGGAGCGGAAGCCAACGAGGGTGCGATAAAGATTGCGCGCAAATATTCTTTTGACAAATACGGCAAGGGCAGACATACTGTCGTCACGCTTGTCAATTCTTTTCACGGCAGAACAATAGCGACGTTGACGGCGACGGGACAGGACGTCTATCATAATTATTTTTTCCCTTTCAACGATGGGTTTGAGTACGTGGCAGCAGGCGATATAGACGCGCTTAAAGAAATAGTCGCAAAGGGCGGAGTGTGCGCGATAATGGCAGAACTTGTGCAGGGCGAAGGCGGAGTCATACCGCTTGATAAGCAGTACGTCAAGGCTATAAGAGAGATTTGCAACGACAACGATATACTCATGATAATCGACGAAGTGCAGACGGGCGTAGGCAGGACGGGTAAATTCCTTGCAGCCGAGCATTTTGGAATAAAGGCGGATATAACTACGCTTGCCAAGGGACTTGGCGGAGGTCTGCCGATAGGCGCTGTGCTTGCGAGTGAGAAGTGTTCGTCGACGTTGGGATACGGCATGCACGGCACGACCTTCGGCGGCAATCCGATAGTATGCGCAGGCGCAAATTACGTGCTGGCAAGAATGGATAGTGACTTTTTGTACGAGGCGGAACAAAAGGGTGAATACTTTCAAGAAAAACTTGCCGAGATAGAGGGTATAGAAGAGGTCAGCGGTCTTGGACTTATGATAGGTTTTAAGGTCAGCGGCATTGAATCGGGCGACTTTGTCAAAGAGGGTATCAAGCGCGGACTTATAATGTTGACGGCAAAACAAAAAGTACGTCTCTTGCCTCCGCTTGTTATCACCTATGACGAGATAGATAAGGCATTGGCGATAATCGCAGCTATGGCGAAAAAGCAGTAAGGGGAGAGTGAAAAGTCATTTAGACCGAAGTGAAAAAATCTCATTGAGTAAAAATGATTAGACCTTGACCAACGCGGAGAGGTCTAATCAAATTGAATATACAGCTATGATTTGGACATGTATGTCGAAGTGACGTATTTATACATTTGTCCAATAAGAAAAAGACACAACGAATATTCAACAAAATATATAACAAAACATAAAGAGGTATTATGAAACATTTACTCAAATTATTGGATCTGACAGAGGGAGAGATAATAGACATACTCAACCTTGCCGACCAACTTAAATATGAAAAAAAACACAACATCGCGCACAGACATCTTGAAGGAAAGAGTCTTGGTATGATATTCCAAAAGTCGTCTACTCGCACAAGGGTGTCCTTTGAGACAGGTATGTATCAGCTTGGCGGTCAGGCGTTGTTTTTGTCCAATCGCGACTTGCAGATAGGAAGAGGCGAGCCTGTCGAGGATACGGCAAAAGTGCTGTCGAGATATTTGGACGGCATCATGATACGTACCTTTGAACAAAAGGAAGTCGAAGATCTTGCTAAATACGGCTCGATACCAATCATCAACGGACTTACGGATTTTGCTCATCCCTGTCAGGTGCTTGCCGATTTGATGACGATAAGAGAGTATAAAGGAGAGTTTGACAATCTCAAATTGACTTTTATAGGCGACGGTAACAATATGGCAAACTCGCTTATCGTGGGCTGTCTCAAAGTAGGCATGAGAGTTGCGATTGCTTGTCCGAAGACGCATATGCCGTCGGCAGAGGTATTGGAATTTGCCAAGGCTTATAAGGATAAACTATTTGTCACCGACGACGTAAAAGAAGCGTGCAAGGACGCCGACGTACTCTATACCGACGTGTGGGCGTCGATGGGACAGGAGGGCGAAGCCGAAGAGAGAAAGAAGGCGTTTGCAGGTTTTCAAATCAACAAAGAGGCGCTTTCTGTCGCAAAGAAAGAGGCGATGGTATTGCACTGTTTGCCGGCTCACAGAGGCGAGGAGATCACTGCCGACGTAATGGACGAACATCCCGAGATATTTGACGAGGCAGAAAACCGTCTGCACGCGCAAAAGGCTGTGCTTGTCAAGTTGATGGCCAACTGATGATAAGGCTAGAAGAAAACGCATACAAAGGTTACACTCTCTGCAAGATGCAAGAGTGTGACTTTGTCTTTGTCAAAGACTTTCTCGACTCGCAGAGGTCAAAGCTGGGCAATATAGAGTTTTTTTATCCGTATAAAGACGATGAGCTGAGAGCTGTGCTTTCTTGCGGATATTTCTTAGGGCTTATTGACGAAGACAAACTTATCGCGACTTTTGCGGTCGATAGCGATGAGGAATATGCCTCGACTCTCGCCGACTTGATAAATAGTTTTGACGGCGGTAATTTACAACGGGCATATGAGAGTTCTGGACTTATGGTGGCGGAAGAATATCGCGGACGGGGCATCGCTAAATTTATGATGGCAAAGATAATGGATTATGCTAAGAGCCTATCTATCGCAATTTGCGGAGTAGTTCACACTCGCAACGTAGCAAGTATGTCGACGTTCTTTTCATTTGGATTTGAGCTGAGAGCAGTGTGGCATATGAGCGAGGGATACGACTTTGTATATCTGCTATATGATGAAGGCAACTGCGAAAATAATAAAGAGAATTTAAAAAAGGTATTGCATTTGGAAAAAAATGGTGTTAAAATAAAAAACGTAGAGGAGATAAGCAATACTGACGTAAATAAACATACCGCACTTCTCAAAGACGGATACGTGGGAATTGGTTGCACCGATACCGATATACTATTTATGAAAAAAGGAGTTAAATTATGAACAAAAATCAACTTATTTGCGCTATCGCGTCAAAGGCAGACTGCTCCAATGAAATCGCTACGGCATGTTATGATGCAATGTTGGAGAGTATTATGGAAGCAATGAAGGCGGGAGATAAAGTAGCTCTTCCGGGCTTCGGTACTTTTGAGGTCAAGACGAGAGCCGCACGTATGGGAGTTAATCCTGCTACCGGCGAAAAGATAGAGATTGCAGAAAGCAAGGCTATCAACTTCAAAGCGGCAAAATCTACAAAAGACGTTCTGTAATAAAAAAGCAAAATAACCGCCGCCTTTGGGCGGCGTATTTTTATACCGTCAAGCGCAAGTTAAACGATCGGCGTTGACAGATATATCAATAATAGATAAAGAGGATATATGGAACTTACAAGAAAACAAAAGGCGTACAATTTATTTAAAGAAGGATACAACTGCTGTCAATCTGTCGTATTGGCGTTTGAGGACATACTGCCATTGAGCAGACGGCAGCTGATAGGAGTGTCGGTGGGTTTTGGCGGCGGATTCGGCAGGACAAGAAATCTGTGCGGAGCGGTGAGCGCGTTTGCAATAGTGCTTGGACTTGTATTGCCGCACGGCGACGACCCGAAGACAGACAAGGCGGATATGTATAAGAAGCTGCAAAACCTTGACGCCGAATTTAAGGCGCTCAACAACTCGGATAATTGCGGACAGCTTTTAATCAACGTCAAAAACCTTACCGAGGGATATATGCCCCAAGAGAGGGACGAGGAATATTACAAGGTGCGACCTTGCGTAAAGTTTGTGCTTGACAGCGTAGAGCTTCTTGAAAAGGAACTTAAAAGATGCGGCGTAGTCTAGGCAAGAAGCGCTTTGATTTGGACGTCGAAAGAAATATGTCGCTATTCAACAAAGTATACGGCGATAAAGAGGTATACGGCGCAGTCGCAAGACGTATTGAGGAAAATTATGACGAAATAAAAAGATATGCTATTTTGCTGCTTAAAGGCAGGTGGAAGGCATTGACAAAGTTGCCGTCGATTGACGTGCTTTCGGCGACGGCTTTATCTCTTGCGACAGCCAAGCTGAGATTTGCAGAAAGGGGCATGAGCGAAGAAATATTTTTCGACACAATGAGCGATATCAAGATATGGGGCGAAGATTGCAGACGTCATTTCGGCGAGATAGGACTTATGGAGATGAATTGGATAAGGCTGCACATAGCTTGCCGGATATTTAAGATAGGCAGATTGCAGTATCAAAAGTCGCGTTATTATCTCAGCGCGCACGCTTTTGGGGCGATATCATTCGGGCAAAAGTGTTTTAATATCCATATTCCAAGGGGCGGCAGGCTTGACAGAGAAGCTTGCGTGGATTCGCTGAGGAGGGCGGTCGACGTGTTTTCTAAGTGCTTTCCCAAAATTCGCCGCGACGTGATGATGTGTCACAGTTGGCTGCTTGGCAAGCCCAACGCTTGCTTTATAAAGAAAGGGAGCAATATAGCCGATTTTGCGAATTTGTTTGAGATAGTGGGAGAGACTGACCGCGCGTGCGATCATTTTCGTTGGATATTCGACATAAATATTGCAGACAGAGTCTTGCAGGACAACAAAAGAAAAAAGGGCTTTTATTATGATTTGAGCGAATATTCCCCCAACACTTCTCTGCAAGAGGGCGCAAAACAATATATAATGAGCGGCGGACAGCTTAAAGACGGCAAAGGCGTAATCTTTGTCGATAAGATAATAAATCGTTGAGTATACGGACGTTTACAATTTTACGATTGGGAAATATAATAATAAAAAACATTGGAGGCAGATATGTTGGTTGATGAAAGAATAAATACTTTGGCAAGGAATTTGATAAACTTTTCTTGCGAGTTAAAGAAGGGAGAAAATATTTTGATCGAGGCGACGGGCGTCGATTATCAGCTTGTCAACGCTTTGGTCAAAGAGGCGTATAAGGTGGGCGCGTATCCCTTTGTCGAGTTGTATGACAACAGGGTGCAAAGACAGATAATGATGGGTATGGACAGAGAGTGCGCCGAGAGAATGAGCGACTTCGGATGTTACAGAATGGACAAGATGCACGCATATATCGGAATTCGCGGAGGCGAAAACGCATATGAGCTGAGCGACGTTCCCGACGATAAGCGCAGCGCATACAACGTATATTATTCTCATCCCGTGCATCACGAGAGAAGAGTTGCCAACACCAAGTGGTGCGTGCTGAGATATCCCACGCAGGGTATGAGCCAGATGTGCGCGATGAGCACCGAGGAGTTTGAGGATCTTTATTTCAACGTGTGCAATCTCGATTATTCCAAGATGGAAAGGGCTATGACTCCGCTTGTAGAGCTTATAAATAAGACGGATAAGGTACGTATCGTAGGCAACGGCACCGACTTGACGTTTTCTGTCAAGGGCATAGGCGGAGTAAAGTGCGCGGGCAAGAGAAATATCCCCGACGGAGAAGTCTATACTGCTCCTGTAAAGAACAGCGTCAACGGAGTTATATCATACAACGTACCTTCTGTCAGCAACGGTATTAAATTTGACAATATCACTTTGACGTTCAAAGACGGCAAAATAGTCAAGGCGACGGCGGACAAGAGCGAAGAGCTGAATAAGATATTTGACACGGACGAAGGCGCAAGGTATGTCGGAGAGTTTGCCCTCGGCGTCAACCCTTATATCAAAAAGGCTATGGGCGACATATTATTTGATGAGAAGATAAGCGGATCTATACACTTCACGCCGGGCGCTTGTTACGACGACGCATACAACGGCAACAACTCAGCGATACATTGGGACTTGGTGTTGGTGCAGACCAAAGAAATGGGCGGAGGCGAGATATATTTTGACGACGTGCTTGTGAGAAAAGACGGAATTTTTGTCTTAAAAGAGCTCCAAGCGCTCAATCCCGAAAATCTTTCCAAATAAATATTATAAAATCATGTTTGTAATTTTATTCTTAAAAAATACAATTTTATATTGCAAAATTCGCTAAAAAGCTTTAAATTTAGGTAAATTGCTAGAAATTGTAAGCAGGTTATATTGACATTTTGGAATATCTTATGTAGAATATGATTAGTAATATATTAAGAATACGGTATATTTAATACCTTATTAGAGGTGGAAATATGGCTAAGGAAAAAAACACAGGCAGGAATGCAGGCCGTAGCAATTACGGCGGTTATGGCAATGCCGGTTACGGGAACAACGGCTATATGAACAATGGTTACAACAATCCCAACGGAGGTTACAACCCAAACGGGGGCTATAATCCCAACGGAGGTTATAATCAGCAAAACGGCGGTTACAACGGTATGCAGTTCAGTAGGATACCTGTAAGGGGAGAAGCCCGTCCCAACGAGCAAGTGATGACGGCAGAGTCAAAAGCTCCTAAGGCAAAAGCGGCAAAAGGTGCCAACGTAGAAAAAGTATCTCTTCCTGAACAAGGAAAGAGAACGAGAAAACAAAAGAAGATTGCTAAGAAGATTGAGAAGTTTAACGAGATGGATCTTCGCAACTATCCTATGACGGTAGGCAGCTGGATAGGCACTTTCATTTTGCTATCCATCCCGCTTATCGGCGGAATATGCGCGATATGCTGGTTTTTCGGCGTAGGTAACAAGAGCAGGTCCGCATGGGTGAGATCATATGTAGTAATCGCATTGCTCATAGTTCTTATCATAGGCATATTGCTCGGCGTAGGCTGGACGTTGCTATCTAAATCTGCAAAAGCAGACGGAGCAAGTACGCCTAATGAAGTGCTGTTCTACGGCGCAAGTAAGGCTATCGACTTTGTATGTGAATCAATAGGTAAGCCGGAGATGGCAGACAGTCTCAAAGCTGAGGTAGCCAAAGTTCTGAAAGTCAGCTATACTCCTGCCAACGGAGAAAACAACGGTGAGCAGGGCGGCGAACAAGGCGGCGAACAAGGCGGCGAAGAAAACGGCGGAATTGAGCAAGGGGAATTGGACGGATATCCCGACGGCGGAACGTCTCCGCAAGCAGCAATAGCATAATTGATAAAAAAATAACAGACTTCTTGTCAAAAGAAGCCTGTTTTTTTATGTATTTCATAAAAATGCTTGCAAATGATAAAAATAATTGATAGAATAGATATAAGTGTGATAGACGCACTGTTTTCAAAGATATTTATTTTTTTGGAGGAATAATATTATTATGGCAAATGTAAAAGTTGCAATCAACGGTTTCGGCCGTATTGGTCGTCTTGCTTTCAGACAGATGTTTGACGCAGAGGGCTATGACGTAGTAGCAATCAACGACTTGACAAGCCCCAAGATGCTTGCTCACCTTTTGAAGTATGACTCGGCTCAGGGACGTTATAAGTACGCTGACAGCGTAGTCGCAGGCGAGGATTCTATCACCGTCAATGGCAAAACGATCAAAATCTACGCAGAGAAAGACGCTGTAAATCTTCCTTGGAAGGCTCTTGACGTAGACGTGGTTTTGGAGTGCACAGGTTTCTATACTTCCAAGGCTAAGGCTGAGGCTCACGTTCAGGCAGGCGCTAAGAAAGTCGTTATTTCCGCTCCGGCCGGCAACGATCTTCCTACCGTTGTTTACAACGTAAACCACAAAGTATTGAAGGCAAGCGACACGGTTATCTCCGCTGCTTCTTGCACGACCAACTGCTTGGCTCCTATGGCTGACGCGCTCAACAAGCTCGCTGCTATCAAGTCGGGTATCATGACCACAGTTCATGCTTACACAGGCGATCAGATGGTTCTTGACGGACCTCAAAGAAAGGGCGATTTGAGAAGAAGCCGCGCAGCTGCTTGCAATATCGTTCCTAACAGCACCGGCGCAGCTAAGGCAATCGGTCTTGTTATTCCAGAACTCAACGGCAAGCTCATCGGTTCTGCACAAAGAGTTCCTACGCCTACCGGCTCTACAACTATCTTGGTTGCAGTTGTTGAAGGCAACGTTACCAAAGAGCAAATCAACGCAGCTATGAAGGCTGCTGCTACCGAGTCTTTCGGCTACACCGAAGAAGAGCTCGTTTCCAGCGACGTTATCGGCATGAAGTACGGTTCTTTGTTTGACGCTACTCAGACAATGGTTATCCCAATGGACAACGGCTGCACACAGGTACAAGTCGTATCTTGGTATGACAACGAGAATTCTTATACCAGCCAGATGGTAAGAACTATTAAGTACTTTGCTGAATTGAAGTAATAATAGCTTTTCAATAAGCGAGAGACCTCCGTATTTTTGCGAAGGTCTCTTTTTAATTTTAATTCGTTGAGATTTCTCCATTCCACTACGTTACAGTCGTAAGGAGCGATAGCGACGGCATAGCGAGCAAGCAAATGCGTCTAGTGCGAGCGTCAATGACGATCCACTCACAATATATAATTGGTCACCTCGACCGAAGCGGAGAGGTCTCA
>CAJTVJ010000011.1 GCA_910579785.1 uncultured Christensenella sp.
CCCGACTGTATGCTTAGCAATCACTTTGCTTTGCTAAGTGATTGTGTATTTTAAAGTCGCGGTGAACGCCCAAGTCACCTCGACCAACGTGGAGAGGTCTCAACGAATTAAAAAAAGCGGACTAGATTTCTCCACTACGGTCGAAATGACTTGACTTATATAAAAGTCAAGATTACTAAGGATATGAAACTTTGGGAGAGCAATCAAAGTTTGGTGCATTGAATACAATATGTGGTTACCTCGACCATCGCGGAGAGGTCTCAACGAGTTGCAAAATAAGCCGATAAGATATCTCGACTACGCTTGATATGACAAAAATACGATTGATGTGACCTCATACAGTCACAGTGAGCGCCCATAACGCTCACATATAATTGATAAAAATAATAATATAATAAATATAGGAAGCAAAAGACGATAAGTAATGTTTGGATACGTCATACCTGACAAACTCAATATGTTTATGAAAGACTACTATGGATATAGGGGGTTTTATTGCGGTTTGTGCAAGAGTATCGGCAGGCGCTGCGGACAGCTTATGCGGATAAATACGACGTACGACATGACCTTTCTCAACGTCTTGGCGCACGCGGTATTGGACGTCGAGTTGCCTATGAAAATGGAGACGTGTATACTCAATGCCGTTCAAAAAAAACTTGTCGCACAAGACGACGAGATAACTCAAAAGGTAGTGGATATAAGCACTATACTTGCGCATTATAAGTGCGTCGACGATTTTAAAGACGAAAAGTCGCTGTCAAAAAAAATGGCGGATGCGATGGTGATAAGACGCCATTACAAAAAAGCAAAAAAGCGTTATCCCGATCTTGACGAATTTATCAATCAAAGATATGCCGATCTTGCCAAGCTAGAAAAAGAAAAGTGTTCAAGTCCCGACAGAGTTGCCCATCCCTTTGCAGAGATAATGACAAAGATAGGAGAAGTTGTCTTTGGGGATAAATACGACGAGCCTGTCAAAGATATGATGTACAACATGGGCAAATGGGTATACATATGCGATGCGGTGGACGACGTGGACGACGATTTCAAAAAGAAAGGGTACAACGTATTTTTGCAAAATTATCAATATACTGACAGAGCTGCTTTTTTGAAAGACAATCAAGAAGTCCTAAAATTCATACTTATGAGCGCGTACAACGCGATTTTAGGCGATTTTGATAAAATTCAGGTAAAAAAGTACGAGGGCATATTGACAAATATAATTTGGTATGGTATGTTAAATAACACCGAGGATTTGCTGAGGAGATGTGAAAAATGCAAGAAAATTCGTATTTGATTTTGGGATTAAAGGACAACGCCACCCTGCAAGAGGTGGAAAACGCCTATAAAAATCTCAAACAAAAATATCAAAAACAATGTTTTGAAGAGGGCGAAGACGGTACTTTTGCCGCAAGAATGCTCTCAAAAATAAAGGTCGCTTATAGCGATTGTATTGAGGATATAAGGAAGAGAGAGTTTATCGGAGACGGGTCTATCTATCAAGCGATAGAGAAGCTTATCAAGGACGGCAAGCTCAACGAAGCTCAGGCACTTCTCGACGATACCGAGCCGAGAGGCGGAGAATGGCACTTTATGCAAGCGCACATCTTCTATAAGCGTAATTGGTTTTTGGAGAGCAAAACTCAACTCGAAATGGCTTTGACTCACGATCCCAACAATACGAGATACCGCAACAATCTTGATATTCTCAATCGCCAAAACAAAAGTGCAGACGACGAATTGAAGGCGCAACGTCAGGCAACGAGGGCGGGATATTCCGCGCCGCAGGACAGGTCGCCGTCCGCAATGGGCAACGGACTTTGTTCATATTGCGCTACATGCCTGCTATGTAATGCAATTTGTTATTTCTGTATCTAAAATTACAAATGAATTTTGCTCACCCTTGATAGGGTGAGTTTTTTATTTACTTTTATCATTTGTCCACTTCGCTTTCTTTTGGTCAGAGTGACCAAATATATACCTGCAAGTCTGGGAGATAATCGTCATTGACGCTTGTACGAGACGCACAAAGCCCCATCGCTATGCTAGTGCTTTCGCTCATTACTACCGAAACGCAGTGAAATGGAGAATTCTCATCAAGTTAATAAAAGGATGAGATTTCTCCGCTGCGTTGCACTTCGGTCGGAATGACTTGACTTTGGTATTGGTCATGGTTGTAGGGGATATGAGGCGTTGGGAGAATGACCAAAGATTGGTGGTCTATAAGCAAAATATGGTCACCTCGCTAGTCGCGGAGAGGTCTCAACGAGTTAGAATTTCAAAAGGATGAGATTTCTCCATTTTACTATATTTCAGTCGTAAGGAGCGAAGCGACGGCATAGCGAGCAAGCAGATGCGTCTTGTGCGAGCGTCAATGACGATTTACTCCCAAGCCTGTAAGCCTTATATCTAGTCACCTCGACCAACGCGGAGAGGTCTCAACGATTTAAAAAATAAAAGGGCGGCAAATCGTCCTTTCTGCTTTCTATTTGTATAAGATTAAAAGATTGTTAATAAAAATAGGCTAAATTTTTGGCGCATGATTTTACAGCGACAGAGTTTATTGACTAGATTAAAAAATGATGATATAATATCTTTATGTATTACGGTATTTACGGCGATATAATTGCTGCGACGGAAAACGCGCTTGTCAGCTTGGAAGAGACTAGGGAGCTTTTGGAATATCCCGAAGTGCAGGCTGATAAGGCATACTATTTAAGCATTTTGTCAAAGTATAATGACCTTAAACTTTTAAATGATAAGCTTGACGGTTTGAAATCTGCGCTTGACGAGGAGAAGGCGTATGAAGATATGCTTTTAGAGGCAAGTAGCGACGGTGAGCGCGACGTAATATATCAAGAGATTTCCTCTTTGAAAATATTGCAGACAAAGCTTGCCCATTGTCTTGCAGATATGCTTGGCTGCAAAAACATTCATGAGCGAGCTTATTGCAGGATGAAACTCAAAGAGCATTCGTCTAAAATCGGTGTTGCTTTATTTGAGTTGATCAAGGACGATTTATCGTTGAGAGGAGCAAAGATAGCCGAGGAATACAGAGGTATTGCAAAGGGCGGATATACGCAGGAGATTTCTTTTGTCGCGGAAGGGGCGGACGTGATGGCGCGTCTTATTCCGCTTGTCGGGGCGCACAAAGTCTACGTTGCGCCGTCAAAGAGTGAAGAAATATGTATCGCCGTCACGCCTGCGGCAAGTATGCCAAAAGTCGACGAGCGAGATTTGAAGATAGACGTATTTCATTCAAGCGGAGCTGGCGGTCAGCACGTCAATAAGGTGGAGACCGCAATACGCGTTACGCATTTGCCAACGGGTATAAGCGTGGTTTGTCAAGACGAGAGATCGCAGCTCAAAAATAAAAAACGCGCTTTGGAAAACATCGAGAAGAAGTTGAGAGAGAGAAGCGAGCAGTCGGAAAAGAGACGTATAGAAGCAGATATATATGCTCAACATTCTCAAAGGAATACGGCGATAAGCTTTGACGGGGCAAGCAATACGATGAGCGACACGCGGCTCAAAGCATTCTCAAAGGTCGCATTTCCGCTGACGATTCAACAATTTACTCAATACATAAACGGGCTTATGGCATTATGATACAAAAAATTACGGCAGACACAAGAAAGATAGCGTTGTCATCCATCCGATCGGCTTATAAGACGGAAGGATTTGTCACGCTTACGCGAAAGATAATTGCGATCGACGCATTTATATCTCGCGTTGCGGAAGCTATATTTCGAGAGAATATCGCGCTTTCCGACAGTTGTTTTACCGCGCAGACCGACGATAAACTTTTTACGTTATTTTTCCGTCAAAAAGGGAGCGATTCAAGACTTGGCGAGGGGGATATAATATTTTATAAATTCCTATGCGCCGACCCGGCCGAGGGCGGTACGGACAGAAGACTTGGAGAGTATATAGACAAGCGCGCAAGCGTCGCGATAGTCTTAAAAAAGACTGACGATATTGTCAAAGAAGAGGATTTGACAAGGTTGTATCTCGTATCCGGTTCAGACGGTATCGTCAACTTTCCTTATCTCAACGACACTCAGAGAAAAATCGTCGAGACTGAGGACGCCAATATGCTGGTGCAAGGTATCGCAGGCAGCGGCAAGACCAACGTCTGCGTCGAAAAGATAGTATACTGCGCATGCCGAAATTATCGCGGAGCGGTGTTGTATACGACTTTCTCCCGCGGACTTTTGAGCGAGACGCGCGAGCGAGTCGATTTGTTTGCAAGAAATATCGACGGCTTCATTGCCGCATATGAGGGCAAAAGAGTAGTATTTCTCGACAGCAATCATAAAAAGGCTGTGGAAAATAAACTCGGCATTCTCTTTTCCGTAGACGAAGACGGCGAGATAATTTCGTCTTTAAAGCGCATTTCAGCTTTTTTGAAAGAAAAGGTCGAGTATCTTTTGATTGAGGATATATATGCCAAATTATACGGCAATAAGCGCGTTGCCGGCGAGAGCGTATTCCTCAAAGAATATTTGGGGGCGGGAAAGAACTATCGCCTATCGGGCGCGTTGGAGAAGATAAAACATATCGCCCCAGAGATTATCTATAATGAGATATACGGAATGATATTCGGCAAGTATGAGCTCGACGCACCGCGCGAAATGATGGGGCGCGAAGAGTACGTGCAAGCAAGGACTGACAGCTTTACGAGACGGGAGTGCGAAGTCATATATTCTATTGCCCAAGATTATTTTGAATTTTTGAAAAAGCGCGGCTATACCGACAACAACATTATGAGCCGCGAAATACTAAGCAAGATATGCGCGCCTCAATATTCCGTCGGCGTGATAGACGAGGTGCAGGACTTTACGCAGGTCAATCTGTGTCTTATGAAAATGCTGTGCAGAAAGTTGTTTTGCGTGGGCGACGCGTTGCAGATGATAAATCCGTCGTATTTTAATTTCGGGTATTTAAAGCGTCTGATGTACGGCGACGTCACGGGAGTCAACCAGCTGAGACACAACTATCGCAGTACGGAGAGAATAGAAAAGATCGCCGAAAAGCTGGGCGAAATGAACATGCAGAGGTTTGGCACGCACAGCTTTGTTTTGAAGGGCGAGAGCGTTGCGTCGCCGCTGCCGTCCGCGGCAGTGCTTGTCACCGATAAAAATTTTGTTTACTCTCTCGGCGAAAAGAAATTTGAAAACGTCACAGTCGTAGTAGCTTCGCAAAAGAGAAAAGAAGAGCTTAGAAAGGCGCTTGGCAAAATAGAGATACTCACCGTAGCCGAGGCGAAGGGCTTGGAGAGAAATACTGTAATTCTCGCCGACGTGCTGAGCGACAATGCCGATAAGTGGCGATACCTTCACAGTATGTCGCTCAACAGAAAGACAGCCGACGAAAATTCAGTATACAGATATTACTTCAATTTGTTTTACGTGGGCATATCGCGCGCAAAGCAGTATTTGTTTGTTGCCGAGTCAAGTCATCCAGAGATGTTTAACGGACTTTTCAGCGAATGCTTTGAGAAAAAGAGTAAGGATAGCGCGCTTGCCTACTTGAAGGATATCGCAGGAAAGATAGAGATTGACGACGATGAGTTTATAGAGCGTATCGAAAAGTTTTGTTCGCTTGAACAGTATGAAAACGCAAGAAATACCGCCGACAGGCTGTCGTCGGACGAACTTCGCAGTAAAAAACTCGTTTATATTTACGTACACGAAAACTATTTGCGATACGGCAAGATAAGGGACGCGGGCATTGAATATTGGCGTCGGGGTATGGACGTGGAGGCGCGCGAGATGTTTACCAGATCGGGAGACGAGAAGCTCTTTCCGTTGATGGACGCCTGCGCAAAGGGCGGCGGCGCGCTTGATCCCGATATAGTAAGGTTTTATACGCTGGTCGAGGACAACGACGTGGCAAAGAAAATAATACTTGACACACTAAGCAGAGATTGCAGTGAAATAGCGGCAAACCTAAAAGCCGCAAACAATAATTTAAAGAGGAAAAAATAATGAGCGAAAAAATCAGCGAAAATTCTATCAAAGAACTTATCGACAGCTTTATTGCATACCGCAATTTGATCGCGCCGTTGCAGGATAGCTTGAATTCTGTCAGCAAGTCGTATGAAGAGATAAGGAACGATTTGGACAACCTTACCAAAAGTTTTTCGGGAAATGCGGCGGCGCAGCTTGAAAAGGTGCATTCTACGATAAACGCGCAGGCAAAGAGCGGACAGGAACTTGGCAGGAAAATAGAAGAATACGCGTCGTCCAGCGAGAGATACGCGCAGGCGGTCAACGATATGTCGTCGAGATTTTCCGACGTGGTCAACAGGATTGACTCGCTTGGCAAGATCGAAAAGAGCGCGCAAAGCCAACTTGCTCAGATAGACAATTTGATTTCGGAAAAGAAATCTTCTTACAATCTCAAAGAATTGCAAAGGTCGCTTGACGGTTACAACAAGAACGTGGAGAAGATAAGCGATTTTATCAACAAGGATATTGCGTCCGTCTTAAAACAAAACGCGGACAAAATAGAGACTATCCGCAAGGAAAACGAGGATTTGTCGGCGGCGGTCGCTCAGCAGGGCAAGGATATTGCCGTGCTTATCACCGAGTTTTCGCAGACGTCTGAGCTTTTGAAAAAGTTGGTCGAGGGCAGCAGCGTCAACGAGGAATACCTATTTGACGCGTTTGACAAATGGGCGGCTGACAGAAAGGTAAAAATAAAGAAGAAATAATATTACTTAGGAAGATATATGCAATCTATTGAAGAAAGCTTGTTGCAGGCTATAAAAAACGACGATACAAAGGCATTTGCCGCTCTGATGGATAAAACGCAGTGCGGCGGATATCGTTTTGGCAGATTTCCCGTACTGTCGCTTATGTATCTGTATAAGTCTCGCAAATTGCTTTCGGCATACGAAGCGCAGTTTTTGGAAATCACCAACTATAAAGTAGTTGACGAGCCGATAGAGATTTCAAAAAAATTCACGGCTAAGGCAGGCAAATGTCTTAGGCTTTATCTCAACGAAGTCGTCTCGCCGCTTGAAATGCTTTTGATATTGGACAGGACTGCACATTTAAAACGTGCCTATCCAATGACTAAGGTCACGTCGACCGCAGTCAAAGGACGGTTGAAATCCATATATTATATTAAATATTCTCTCGGCGTCAAATTCGAGGGTGACAGCGTCGTAATAGACAGACGTCCGCTGAGTTATCGCGAAAAGAAGAATATAATGAATATATGTCTTTGCGTGCTTTTGGCGGTCGTGCTTTTTATTGGCGTACCCGTGACTGCGGTGTCGCTTATGCCAAAACCTGTCGAAGGTGAAGTGACGAAGCTCAGCCATATAAATTTTGGCTCCACCAAGACGTATACTCTCAAACAAGATATAGACATACCCAAAAATTACAAGGTTGACAAAGTAAATTGCACAATCAACGGCGACGGTTATAAGTTGACGGTGGGCAAGGGAGCAAGTCTTGGAGAACTCAACGGAAGTATCTCTGATATGACGATAGAGACCCAAGGCGACGTTATCTTTAAATCCATATCGGAAAAAGCAAAATTCCAAAACGTGACCCTCAACGTCAACGCTGATTTATCTGCCAAGGAGAGCACTGCTTTTGTCGCATTGACAAATTACGGCGCGATAGAAAACGTCACTTTGAACGTAAGCGGCAAGCTGAATGCTCTCGCCTCGTCCGACGAGGCAAATTCAGAGCTTACATTTGGCGGTATTGTGCAAAACAACAGTGCAAAATACGTCGGACAGATTATCTATAACGGTATTGTAAAAAATTGCCAAGTAAACTATACGCAGTTTGAGCTTGTCGGCGAGGCGAACGCAAATGCAGGCTTTGGCGGAGTGGCAGGTATCAACAACGGATATTTGCAAAACTGCACTGTCACAGGAGAAATAACTTCCGACACGTTTGATATAGCGGGCGTATGTTCTGTCAACAGCGGACTTCTTTCAAAAAACGTCAACGAGGCGAACCTATCGCAGACGTCTTCTGATACGGGATGGAATCCGATAGTAAGCGGAATTGTCATGAGCAATGCGTATGCGGTGGAAAAATGCGAAAACAAGGGGAGACTGTCTTCGACGTCTACGTGCGGACAGTTTGACGTTGAGCAAGCCAACGAGCCTACCGCAGTCGCAGTGGGTATCGCATATTTAAACAGAGGGTCGAGGGTAACTCCGTATATCAAAGACAGCGTCAATTCAGGCGACGTAGATTGCAGCGCGCAATACAGAAAGGCTTATGCCGCAGGCGTATGTCTCTCGTCGAGCGGAAAGATAGACGGCTGCAAAAATATGGCTGCTGTCAACGTCAAGGCAGACAACGGCAATACTATATACGCCGGAGGAATTACGGCGTTGGCTTTTGGAGACGTCAGCAAGTGCGTCAACGAGGGCGCGATAGTTGTAAGCGGCAGCGGCGAGGCGTACGTGGGCGGAATCACGGCGCAGGCATTGGCGGAGATATCCTACTGTCTTTCGAGCGGAGATATCACGGTGACTGCTCAAAGCGCGTACGTGGGCGGAATCACGGGCATCAGCGAAGTTGATAATTACAGCATTTATATCTATTTGGGAGAAGTAGATTATTGTATAAGTCAAAGTAAGATAAGCGTCAACGCGACGGGCGACACTCCTGCAAGAGTGGGCGGTATTGTCGGATACGTGCGCGAAGAGGGCTTTGACAACGGCGACGAGATGCAATATTTCGGAGGGTGCGTGACAAATAGCTATTTTGTCGGGGAGTTCTTGTCCGACCTGTCGTATTTCGGCAACGTAGTTGGCGTGAGCGGCGAAAAAACCTATGAAAAGAACGTGTTGACGTCCACCGACGGTACTGAAATTTTTAACTTTTATAATAATTATTACGCTGATAATTCTTTAAAGTCATTCGGCGCAGTGGTGACGGCGGACGGGGAATTTATTTTGGTAGACGGCAAGGGGGCGACAGCCGCGGCGTTGGAAGAGATATTGGCAATGGAAGGGTATAAAGAAATTTTAAAGGATCTTAATTTGTAAGTCAAATAAGCAAATGCTTTTAGACGGCGCAATAAGACGAAGTTGCACTGTGATAAGCTACGTCATACAAATGAGAAAATTTCTGTGAAGTCCGACGTAATTTTTCCATATTTTCCCCATAAGTTTTTCGGTTAGATTTTGATAAATGCGTCATACTAACTAATGAGCATATAGGCGGCAGCTATCGCAGTTAAAAATTTAAAAAATATTTTTAACAAGTTAGGCAAACTAATTGACAAGACACAATATTTTGCCTATACTTTAAGAGCAAAACACAATATGTAGTTGATAAAGGAGAATTTGCAATGAAATTTCAACAATGGGAAGGCTTTAAAGAAGGCGTCTATCAAGATCAAATAGACGTAAGAGATTTTATCAATCTCAATTACACTCCTTACGAGGGCGACAAGTCGTTTTTGGCAGGTCCGACGGCAAGAACGAAAAAGGTCATGGAGAAGGTCAACAAGCTTTTGAAAAAGGAGCTTGACAAGGGCGGAGTGCTTGACGTGGACACAGAGAGAGTTTCCGGACTTTTGGCATACGAGGCAGGATATATAGATAAGGACCTCGACATAATAGTGGGATTCCAGACAGACGAGCCGTTGAAGAGAGGAGTAAATCCTTTTGGCGGAATGCGTATGGCAAGACAGGCTTGCGAGGCATACGGTTACAAGCTTTCAGACAAGATAGAAGAGAATTTTAAATATTCCACTACGCACAACGACGGCGTATTCAGCGTATATACCGACGAGATGAGAGCCGCAAGAAAGGTGGGCATAATCACAGGACTTCCCGACGCATACGGCAGAGGACGAATCATAGGCGATTACAGAAGAGTCGCGCTCTACGGCGTAGACTTTCTTATAGAGCAGAAGAAGGCTGACAAGATTGCTTTCGGCAAAAACGATATGACGGAAGAAAATATCAGGACGTTGGAAGAACTTCATCAGCAGTTGCAGGCTCTCAACGATTTAAAGGGCATGGCGCAGAAATACGGCTTTGATATATCTCAGCCTGCAAAGGATGCAAAAGAGGCTATACAGTGGCTTTATTTTGGATATCTTGCAGCTATCAAAGAGCAGAACGGCGCGGCAATGAGCCTTGGCAGAACTTCGACTTTCATTGATATATATATCCAAAGAGACCTTGACAGAGGCGTCTTGACGGAAGAGGGCGCGCAAGAGCTTATGGACGACTTTGTCATCAAGCTTAGACTTTCACGCCAGCTTCGCACCCCTGAATACAACGACCTCTTCGGCGGCGATCCAACTTGGACGACGGAGAGCGTGGGCGGTATGACGAACGACGGCAGAACGCTTGTGACAAAGAACTCTTTCAGAGTGCTCAACACGCTTTATACTTTGGGCAGCGCGCCTGAGCCTAATCTTACGATACTTTGGTCCGATAAGTTGCCTGACAACTTCAAGAAATTCTGTGCGCAAGTATCTATCGACACAGATTCTATACAATACGAAAACGACGATATAATGCGTCCGATGTACGGCGACGATTATGCTATTGCTTGCTGCGTATCGGCTATGCAAGTGGGCAAGCAGATGCAATTTTTCGGCGCAAGGTGCAACCTTGCCAAGCTTCTTCTCTTGACGCTCAACGGCGGCAAAGACGAGAATATGGGCATACAGGTCGCTCCTGTCGGCAAGCAATTCAAGGGTAAGCTTGTCTATGACGAGGTAATGGAGGCATTTGACAAATACAGCTCATGGCTGAGCCGTCTCTATATCAACACCCTCAACGTCATTCACAGAATGCACGACAAGTACGCATATGAAAAGATACAGATGGCTTTGCACGACACCAACGTCACAAGATTTATGGCGTGCGGAGTAGCTGGGCTTTCGGTAATTGCAGACTCGCTGTCAGCTATCAAGTATGCAGAAGTCACGCCTATCTACGGCGAGAGCGGTCTTATAGAAGACTTTGATATCAAGGGCGATTTCCCAAAATACGGCAACGACGACGACAGAGTAGACTCCATCGCGGTAGACGTATTGAGAAAGTTCAGCGAAGAACTGAAAAAGACTCCGACTTACAGAGGCTCGGAGCATACGCTTTCGGCATTGACTATCACGTCCAACGTCGTATACGGCAAGAAGACGGGATCTACGCCGGACGGCAGAAAGAAGGGCGAGCCTTTTGCTCCCGGTGCAAATCCAATGCACAACAGAGAGACTTGCGGCGCGCTGGCTTCGCTCAACTCGGTGTCAAAGATGCCGTATAGTTGCTGCCAAGACGGCATATCCAATACTTTCTCAATTTTGCCTAACGCGCTTGGCGAGAATATGGAAGGCAGAATAGACAACCTTGCTTCAATGCTCAACGGCTATTTTGAGAACGGCGGTCACCACCTCAACGTCAACGTGCTTGACAGAGAAAAACTTGTAGTAGCTATGGAAAACCCCGATATGTATCCCAATATCACAATACGTGTGTCGGGATATGCAGTCAACTTCCACAAGCTATCCAAAGCTCAACAGCTTGAAGTCTTGAAGAGAACTTATCATGGATCAATGTAAGGCAAGGATAGACTCGATATACAACGGGTCTGCCGTGGACGGCAAAGGACTGCGATGCGTCGTGTTTTTCACGGGATGTAATATGCGTTGCGGCTTTTGCCACAATCCTGAGACTTGGACGGAAAAGGGTATGGAGATATCGCTTTCCGACCTGGTCGCAAAGATAATGAGATATAAGAGCTATATTAAGAACGGCGGCGTCACCTTGTCTGGTGGCGAGCCGTTTTTGCAAGCTGATTTTTGCAAACAACTTATTCGGCAGCTCCATATACAAAATATCAATTCGATAATAGAGACCAACGGTCTTATTTGCGATACACAGCTCATAGAGCTTTGCGACGGCATACGTCTTGATATAAAAAATCAAGAGAGGGAAGCAGACCCAAGAGCCGTCGAGTTTTTGAAGGTATGTCAACAGCTTGACAAGCCCGTCACGTTGACCAACGTGCTTGTGCCCACGCTCAATGACAGCGAGCGCAAGCTAGGTGAAATAAAGAGGCTCAAAGATACTTTTAGTTGTATCAAAGAGGTCAAATTCTTGGCGTTTAGAAAGCTTTGCGAAAGCAAGTATCAGCGGCTTAATATGCCTTTTCCATACGATAAGTATAGAGAGGGCGACAGAGACGATTTGAAGAAGGCGTATGATTATATATTGTAATGTCTTTAATTTAAAAGTAAATATGATTAGATTTCTCCGCTCCGTTGCACTACGGTCGAAATGACATAACATACGTAATGTTGGTGGTAGTAGGGGATATGAAGCTTTGAGTATACTCACAATGCAACATATCCTAAGTAACAATGGTACTAATTATAGTAAAGTCATTTCGACCAAGCGTAGCGCGTGGAGAAATCTCAACAAATTAAAATATTAGCCTCTCAACTACGCTCAAATATGCCTAAAAACGCGTTTTGTGAAAAATTTAACTATTTTTAAAAAATGTGCGTTGATTTTGTTGACATAACTATTTTAATTGTATAAAATGTATGTAATGTGATATTGTTAAAAATTTAACGAATATTGCGCCGTATATCTGACAAAGGCAAAGGGAATGATTTTGCGTAAAGTATTAACAATGACATTCGCAAAAGAATAAACACTTTAAAGGTATACACAATAATATATACAGACAAAAATTTTAAAGGATGGAATATATAATGGACACTCTAATCGTAAAAGATGAGCAAACCCTTTTGGCTAAACTTGATGAAGTCAAAAAGGCACAGGCGATTTACGCGACCTACACCCAAGAGCAAGTTGACAAGATCTTCTTTGCTGCGGCAATGGCTGCCAACAAGCAGAGAATACCTCTTGCAAAGATGGCTGTCGAAGAGACGGGCATGGGTATCGTCGAAGACAAGGTTATCAAAAACCACTATGCGTCGGAGTATATCTACAATACTTATAAAGACGTCAAGACTTGCGGCGTTGTGGAGAGAGACGAAGCTTTCGGTATCACTAAGATAGCAGAGCCGATAGGCGTTATCGCAGCTGTCATACCGACGACAAATCCGACGTCTACGGCAATATTTAAGTCGTTGCTTGCGCTCAAAACTCGCAACGGACTTATCTTCTCGCCGCACCCAAGAGCAAAGAAATGCACAATCGAGGCGGCAAAAGTCGTGCTTGAAGCAGCTGTAAAGGCAGGCGCGCCTGAGGGAATAATCGGTTGGATAGACGAGCCGTCTGTTCCGCTTTCAGGTATGATAATGAAAGAGGCTGACATTATATTGGCTACCGGCGGTCCGGGAATGGTCAAAGCGGCTTATTCGTCAGGCAAACCGGCAGTTGGCGTAGGCGCAGGCAACACTCCTGCGATAATCGACGATACGGCAGATATCAAGATGGCTGCGTCTTCGATACTTCATTCCAAGACTTTTGACAACGGTATGATATGCGCTTCCGAGCAATCTACGATTGTCCTTGACAAGGTATACGAGGAGTTTAAGGCAGAACTTGCATACAGAGGAGCTTACTTCCTCGACGCTAAGCAGACTGAGAAAGTCCGCAAGACTATTATTATCAACGGCGCGCTCAACGCTAAGATAGTGGGACAGCCTGCGCACGTTATCGCTAAGATGGCTGGATTTGACGTGCCTGAGACTGCAAAAGTTTTGATAGGCGAAGTCAAGAGCGTAGAGCTCAGCGAAGAATTTGCACACGAGAAGCTTTCTCCTGTGCTTGCAATGTATAAGGCTAAGGATTTTGACGACGCTCTCGACAAGGCGTCTAAGCTTATCGACGACGGCGGTCTTGGACATACTTCCGTAATGTACGTCAACACAGAGACAGGCAAGGAAAAGATTGAGAAGTTTGCACAGAGAATGCGCACCTGCCGTATTCTTATCAACACTCCGTCTTCGCAAGGCGGTATCGGCGACCTTTACAACTTCAAACTCGCTCCGTCGCTTACGCTCGGTTGCGGAAGCTGGGGCGGTAACAGCGTAAGTGAAAACGTAGGCGTCAAGCACCTTATCAATATCAAGACAGTAGCGGAAAGGAGAGAGAATATGTTGTGGTTCAGAGCACCTGAAAAGGTATATTTCAAAAAGGGTTGTCTCGGCGTGGCTTTGAGAGAACTCAAAGACGTAATGGGCAAGAAGAAGGCATTTATCGTAACTGACGGCTTCTTGTATCAGAGCGGTTTTACAAAGGCTATCACCGACAGATTGGACGAGATGGGCATAAGACATACGACGTTCTTCAACGTTGCTCCCGACCCTACGCTTGGCTGCGCAATGGAAGGTGCAAAGGCAATGAAAGAATTCCAGCCTGACGTTATCATAGCTGTCGGCGGCGGATCCGCAATGGACGCAGGTAAGATAATGTGGGTACTGTATGAGCATCCGGAAATTGATTTCCAAGACCTTGCAATGAGATTTATGGATATTCGTAAGAGAGTATATACCTTCCCTCATATGGGCGACAAGGCTACGTTTATAGCAGTCGCTACGACGGCAGGTACAGGCTCCGAGGTCACTCCGTTTGCAGTTATCACAGACGAAAATACAGGCACAAAGTATCCTCTTGCAGACTATGAACTCTTGCCTGACGTTGCGATAGTTGACGCAGACCTTATGATGAACATTCCAAAGGGATTGACGTCCGCATCCGGTATCGACGCGCTGACCCATGCTTTGGAGGCGATAGCTTCTATCATGGCGACAGATTTCACCAATGGCATAGCAAAAGAGGCTATACAGTTGATATTCGAGTATTTGCCGAGAGCTTATGAGCTCGGTGCTCACGACGCAGAGGCAAGAGAGGAGATGGCTCATGCTTCCTGTATGGCAGGTATGGCGTTTGCCAATGCTTTCCTCGGCGTATGTCACTCCATGGCTCACAAGCTTGGCTCTTATCACCATTTGCCGCACGGCGTTGCCAACGCTTTGATGATAGACGAAGTAATCAGATTCAACTGCGTAGAAGACCCGACAAAGATGGGCACCTTCCCGCAATACAAATATCCGCAGGCATTGAAGAGATATGCTGACGTGGCTACTATGATGGGCTTGAAGGGCAAGACGGATATGGATAAAGTCGAGGCTCTTATCGCTGAGATAGACAAGTTGAAGAAGACTGTCGGTATCAAAGACACCATCAAAGATTACGGCGTAGAAGAGGAGAAGTTCCTTGCCAACCTCGATCAGATGGTAGAGGACGCGTTCGACGATCAATGTACCGGCGCAAATCCGAGATATCCGCTTATGAAAGAAATCAAGCAAATGTATCTCAACGCATACTACGGTAAGAAGAAATAATCAATTACGCTATAATTAAAGGGAAGCGCAGTATTGTGCTTCCCTCTATTTTTTATATTTTATAATAGTTTTATTTGCTTTCTCTTGCGCTGACCACGGCTTTTGTTTCCGGGTCGATGACCGCAGCCCAATAGTCGCCCTTATCTTTTATAAAAGAGACGTACCAATAATATTTGCCGTCATTTTCGCCCTGTCCCAATAATTTTATGTAACATTCTCTGTCAAAGCTGTTGTCGTCAAGCGCCGGATCGATTTTTTGTTGGAAGTGAGTATATGCGACCTCTAAGGCGTTTTGCGCGCCGAATTCGGCAGGGCAGATATCGGTAAGTTGATATTCTATGCTTGTCTCGCCCTCTTTCAAAGTGAGAGATTGAATTTTGCCTACGCTTGAAATGTCCGTTATCTTGCAGGCGAGGTTGATTCCAAGTCTGCTCTTAGAGACTGTGCCGCTTACGCTGGATACGTCGCCCGTCAGAGTATATTCATACGTCTTTGAAAGGCTGTCTGTGCTGTGAGGCGTGAGAGTGAGGGTAGAGAGAAGCATAATACCTCCGACTTTGCCGTCTGCAATAAAATGTTCCTCTTGATTTATCACGCTGAGAGTTACGTCAAAGTTGTCGTCGGCAGCAGTGTAGAGCCCCTCTTGCATATAGCTGGTGCGATCGACAAGCTTTTCCAGATTTGTCTTTTGTTCGCCGCAACCTGCGCAAGCGACAAGTACGACTGCGAGAATTGCTATTGGTAAAATAAATTTAAAAAGCTTTTTCATATATCCTCCAAGTATTTTGATATTAAAGTTTATGAGGGTTGTCCGTGATATATGAAATTTTCCTGTTACTTATTTTGTCGAAATATGTAGAATGACGGAGACGCAGATAGACATAATATAGAAATCTTAATTGTTTGAAATATTATTGCGATATAAAAATGCCTGCCGTTTAGGGCAGGCATTCGATTGATAAACTATTTATTTTGATTTGCTTTCTTTGCAAGTTTTTCTTCGCGCTTTTCGTTTTTTTCTATCAGCTTAGCGTCCTTCTTTGCCATTTTGGCTTTTTCTTTTTCGAGAGCTTTTCTTTCTTTCTCATTTTGTTTTATCTCTTTTATCACGTCGTTGACCATTACGACCTTGCCCTCTTTCTTTCGCCTTTCGGTTGCCTTTTTGTTGATAATATGTCCAAGCGTTCCGAATACGCCGCCGAGCAATTTAAATATTGCTCTAAAATATTTTTTATTTCCCCACATCAACATTCCGTCGATAAGAGAGGAGTGTATAAGACCAGACGATATTCCCACGAGACCTCTCAGCGGCATCTCTTCCATACCTTGTTTGAGCATCATCATTGTGGTGATATCCGCGTTTGGCACTTGACTTTTGATTATCGACGGAGCGACTTTGACGATAAGTTTGCCGATAAGGCACACTTTGAGTTCTCCTATCGTGGTGTTGTAGTCAAAATATCCGCGCTTGGTATCTGCGTTGACGGGGATGTCCTTGCCGTATAGCTTTGCAAATTCGCCGTCGGGTATTTCGTCTATCTGCGCCAGGTTGTAATATGACGGACATATCGTCTTGTAATCGGGGACAGCTTTTTCTTCTTGGTCAAAGTTGACTTTTATCACGCCTTGCAATCTTATGTCTCTGCTTGACGCGCCTATCAGCACGTTGTAATCTCCGTTTGGCGCATACCAATCGTCGATAACGGTGTTGTAGAATGCAAATGAGCGATAGTCAAGCGTATGTTTGACTGCGACGGTTTCGCCGGCCTTTATAAATACTTTGTCAAAGCCTTTGAGTTCTTTTTTAGCTTTGAACACCGTTGGATTTGGATCGCTGATATACAGCTGACACACCTCATAGCCATCTGCTTTGCCGGTATTTGTGACGTTGTAGGACACTTCCATACCGTCTATTTTCAAGTCGCTGTATTCAAAAGTAGTATACGACAGTCCATAGCCGAACGGGAAGAGCACGTTTTTGTTTGCGCTGTCAAAATATCTGTAACCTACGTATATCGACTCTCTGTATTCGACGTTTTTAGGTCCCATGGGGAAGTATTTGCTGACGATGTTGTCTTCTTCTTTTATAGGATATGTCTCGGCGAGTTTTCCGCTTGGGTTTACTTTGCCGAATATGACGTTATAAAGAGCTTCTCCGCCCGCTTCGCCGGGGAGATACGCATTGAACATAGTGCCCACTTTGTCTATCCAAGGCATGACGACGGGAGAGCCGCCGAAGAGTACGACTACTGTATTTGGATTTATCGAGGTCATTACCTCAATTAGGTCGCTGTGGCTCTTAGGGATTGACATATGACGTCTGTCATAGCTCTCGCTTTCATATTGGTCGGTCAAGCCGACAAAGAGCAGCACCTTCTTATGTTTTTTCGCAACGGCGATAGCCTCTTCAAGCAACTTTTCGTCAAGCTTGTCTGAGTTGACGTTGTATGCGGGCGCAAATTCATACTTCTTGCCGTTTTGTTCCATAGCGTCCAAGAAGTTGACGAGTTTGTATGGGTTTATTCTAGAAGAGCCCGAGCCTTGATAACGCGGGTTGTGCGCAAGTTCGCCTATGATAGCAATGTCGTCCTCGCTCTCGTCGAGAGGAAGCACTTTGTCATTGTTTTTCATAAGTACGATGGACTGTTCGGCTATCTCTCTTGCTACTTCGTGAGCCGCGTCGTAATCCGCCTTATATTCGTTTTGCAGAGCGGAGTAGCTTTTGATTATATATGCAAGAAGTCTCTCCACCACGCTGTCGAGCAACTTTTCGTCAAGCTTTCCGCTCTTTACGGCTTTGATTATCTGCTTGTCTGTCGATCCGCCGCAACTTGGCATTTCCAAATCAAGTCCTGCCTTGATTGCCTCGATACGGTTGTTGAGAGCGTTCCAATCGCTGACGACGATGCCCTTAAAGCCCCATTCTTCTCTCAATATATCGGTGAGAAGTCTCTTGTTGTCAGACAGATACACGCCGTTGAGCTTGTTGTAAGAACACATCACCGTGTCGGGCTGAGCCTTGACGGCTTCTTCAAATGCCGGCAGATATATCTCTCTCAAAGCTCTTTCGTCGACGATAGAATTTATCGTCATACGTCTCATTTCCTGATTGTTTGCGCAGTAATGTTTGAGCGACGTGCCTACGTCGTTCGCCTGTACGCCTTCTATATAGTTGCGGCAGAGTTTGCCTGCAAGATAGGGGTCTTCCGACATATACTCAAAGTTACGTCCGCACAGAGGACTTCTTTTAATATTCGTTCCCGGTCCCAATATCGTGCTTACGTTTTGATCAAGACACTCTTTGCCCAGCATATCGCCCATCTTAGACGCCATTTCCATGCTCCAACTGCTCGCGAGGTTGACGGCAGGAGGGAAGGCTGTGGCAGGGAATGACTGTTTCATTCCCACGTTGACGTCTTCGTCGTTTTCTTTTCTCAGTCCGTGAGGACCGTCTGCCATCATAATACTTGGCACACCCAATCTCTTTATCGGTTTAGTACTCCAAAAGTCGTATCCAGAACAAAGACCGGCTTTTTCCTCCAAAGTCATTTTGGTGACAAGTGTCTTAATTTCGTCAATCATAATTGACCTCCTAAGTTTATACTTTAATATTTTAACATAAAAAAAAGTATTTTTCAATACCAATTTAATATTATTTGTCAAATATAAGGGGTATTTTGAATTTTAATGTTATTTAGTAATAAAAAAAACCGCCGAGTATTCTTCGGCGGAATTACTTTGCTTTGATTTTATCAAAGGCTTCTCAGCACTTCGTTGACTTCCTTCATATCGCATTTGCCGTTGTAGTTTGCCTTGAAATGGCGCATTACCGACGGCACGGATTTGTCTGCCAAAGACAATATTATCTTTTTTATCTCATCTTTGCCCATCATTTGCGGCAAATAGCTCTTTACGGTTTTGATTTGACTGTCAAGACTTGCGACCTTATCTGCATACGCTTCTCCTGCCTTTTCAAATCCGCTTTTCTCTTCTATCAATTCCTTTTCCGTCTTTTGGAGTATGGATAGTACGTCGCCTTCGCTCAGCTCCTCGTTCTTTGCTCTCTTTTCAATCGTAGCCAGCATTATTTTGTTAATCACTACGTTAAGGGCTGATACGGCGTCTTTATTCTTTTCTTTCATCATTGCTACTTTTTCTTTCTTAAAAAAATCTATGTTCATAATATGCCTCGCACTTTTTTGTTTAATTTATAATACACCCATTTGCATTTTGTTGTCAAGGTGCAATCAAATATAAGTTGATATTTAGCTGTTTCCTATCATACCTCTCAACGCTTGCCAGCGGGCACCGCTTTGTGCTAAGATATAGATATGAAAAAACGTGTTGTAGTAGGTATGAGCGGAGGCGTCGATTCCTCTTTGACGGCTTTGCTTTTAAAAGAGCAGGGCTTTGAAGTCATAGGGCTTTTTATGCGTAATTGGCACGAAAAAGACGACGGCGGATGTTGCACTGCCGACGAAGACTTTTACGACGTTCGCTCCGTGTGCAACAACATAGGCATCCCTTATTACAGCGTCGACTTTGCAGATCAATATTACGATAGAGTATTCAAGCATTTTGTTGATGAATATAAAAAGGGCAGGACGCCCAATCCCGACGTGCTTTGCAACAAAGAGATAAAGTTTGCGCCGTTTGTCAAACATGCGCTTTCTATGGGGGCGGACTATATTGCCACGGGTCATTACTGCGGCGTACTCCACGCAGACGACGGATATAATTATCTGCTCAAAGCCAAGGATAGCAACAAGGACCAGACGTATTTTCTAAATCAGCTTTCTTCTCAACAGCTTGATAAAGTACTTTTTCCTATCGGCGGTATGGAGAAGAGCGAGGTGCGCGCACTTGCGGCAAAGTACGGGCTGTCGACTGCGGAAAAGAAGGATTCCACAGGCATATGTTTTATCGGAGAGCGCAACTTTCGTAAATTTTTGAGCGAGTATATCCCTATGAAAGAAGGGGATATAAAGACGTTGGACGGCAAGGTAGTGGGCAGACACGACGGAGTATTTTATTATACGGTTGGTCAGCGAAAGGGGCTTGGCATAGGCGGCGGAGGCAACGGCGAGCCTTGGTTTGTCGTCAGTAAAGACGTTGAAAACAACGTGTTGTACGTCTCGCAAGGCGACCAATCAATGATATATCACTCGCATTTGCAGTGCGACGGCTTCAACTTTATCACGTATCGACCAAAGCAAAATCAGTTTCGCTGCACAGCCCGTATACGTCACCGTCAGCCTGAGCAAGACGCCACAGCTATTTTAAGAGGTAACGGCTTAGAGCTTGTATTTGACAAACCGCAAAGAGCTATCGCAGAGGGGCAGTACGCCGTAGTTTACGTAGACAACGTTTGTCTCGGCGGCGGAGTTATTGAACGCAAGTTTTGACAATCTCAGTTGTGATTTTGCCTCGGTATGCTTAATGTCTTTTCGACTGAAACGCAGTGGAATGGAGATTTAACTCTTTGAGATCTCTCAGCGGCTAGCAAGGTGCCATATATGACGTCTATGCGACATTTTATTTTGACGGTGATATATTTTTCGCTTAACAATTTATTCCAATTTGTTAATTTGAGTTGACAAAATGTCTATACTTATTTATAATAATGCTACAATAATATGGGGCTGTACCGGATTCGATGGGGAAGTAGGTATGGCATAAGCACGCCGAAGGCTCGTCTTCGTAACAACGGAAATTAAATTTAAACGCAAATAATAACAAAGAATTGGCTTTTGCTGCCTAATCGGCGCTAGCCTGTCGCCCCAGGATTCCACGGCTTGGGATACGGCATCAATCAGTGGAACAGGGTCGAGCGCACACGCCTTTAACGCTTGACAATAACAAAGGCTTGCCAAAGTGTTTTTCCGTGAATAGAGAACATCAGGGACAAATATATGTTCAATAAGCGTGTAGAAAGTGTCATATGAGCTTTTTCAGACAGGGGTTCAACTCCCCTCAGTTCCACCAAAATAAAACGCACGGTTGTGCGTTTTGCACTTTGTATCTATTATTGCCTTGATTTATTGCGACAGATGATTTTAGCGATTATCTATGACTTATTGAAAAGAATTGCATCAAATATTTTTAAACCGCAAATTGTGTAAAACTATAGAGAAAAACAAAATAGGTAGAGAAATGAAAGCCAGCAGGAATGATAATAAAAGCCGAAATAAAAACAAGAAGATGTTTACTTTGTTTTTTGCAGTATCTATCGCCGTTTTAATAGTAAACATTCTTGCGATTATAATATGTAGTTTTTTTAAGGATATCGACTACGTATATGACGCGTTGTCTATTTCATCGTTGATAATTGCCTTTTTAAGTTTGATGTCAAGCGTATTTTTTCAATGGACATTTACCGTCAAGGTGAAAAGCAAAACGAAATCAACGAGACATTGTTTAAAAAAGATGACGTATATATTACCAACAACTATTCGTTGATAGATATCGGCAATAGAATCACCACGTTTAACTGTGACGAGGATATTGACGTCAACAACGTATTGCAGCAAGAGGGAAGCAATAAATTTTTTAGGTTTGTTATGAAGGTAAGCGATTATATAAACAAACCTATGTATAAAGCTGACGTCTATTCGGTAATAGCAAAGGACAAGACAAATAATACTTTGCTTGACATAAATAGCCAAAGACCTGTTTCTACGGACTATGCTTCCAATATACTTGATAGAGGATACAACTGCGTATCTTTTGATACCGGTCTTAAAGACGGCGATATTGGCGACGTGTTGGCGCGTACTGACAAACTTTATATTACACTTGATATTACTTCTATATTCAACGTGATATTTACCGTTATGTTTATAGTCAAATTGGACGGAGAAAAAATAACTTCACCCGACACCGTTGACGAGGACGCAATGAAATACGAAAATTTGAGAAGATTTGTCAAGCATTCTTCGGTATTTAAGATAATTGATAAGAAGATTGACGAGGAGTGATACTCTCGCATTTAGTAATATTTTATAGTTAATCTTGCAAGTTGCATTTTTGTATTTAAAAGAAAACTTCTAAATTTAAAATGTATAGTTGAAAAAATAAAACTTTTATGTTAAAATAAATTTAACAAAAGAGGTATAGTATGGCAGAGCTAAAATTATTCAATATTGAAAAAGAAGTTAAAGAATTAAAATCAAGCAGCGCAACAATAGAAAAAGAACTGCAAAATATCATTGAAAAAAATATGTTTGAGTTTTTTGGCGTAAGATTTTTGCAAAGTGAATATAGAATTGACAACGGCAGGATGGACTCTATCGGAATAGACGAAAATAACTGTCCTGTTATTTTTGAGTATAAATGCCATTCAAATGAAAACGTAATCAATCAAGGATTGTTTTATTTAAATTGGTTGTTGGAGCATAAAGCTAATTTTAAATTGTTGGTCATAGAAAAGCTTGGTATAGAAGAGGCTGACGAAATAGATTGGTCGATGCCGAGAGTTATTTGTATTGCGGGCGATTTTAATAAATATGACGAAGAAGCTATCAAGCAAATCAATAGAAACGTATCTTTGATAAGGTATAAAAAGTATGGCAGAGAGTTGTTGCTCTTTGAACTTCTAAATACAAATACCGTTGCTCCGTTGGAATTGGAAAAGGATACGCAGAGTAACCGTCAGAATGATAAGACGTTCTTGATTCAGTATGAGAATGCTCCTGCAAAGTTCAAAAATATATTTGATGAATTAAAAGATTACACTTTAAATTTAGGCGACGACGTTTCTGAAAATACGTTGAAGCTTTATATGGCATTTAAGAAAATCAAAAACTTTGCAACAATGGAAATTTATCAAAGCAATATTAGAATAAATTTTAGGCTGAGTCCTGATAAATATAGATTATCAGATAATTTGCGTGATATTAGAAATATAGGACATTGGGGATGTGGTGATTTACAGTTGATAATTAAATCCGAAAGTGACGTGCCGCTTGCCAAGACCTTGCTCAAAGACGCATACGAAGAAAATTGATTGACATATCTTGACGTTTGTTGTTATTAGATTTGCTAAAAGTTTTAATATACATTTGCATAAATTAGACATGGATAAAAGTATAAAATGAAATTAAACTTTAAAAAAATACTTATCGTAGGTTGCGGCGGAGCGGGCAAGAGTACTTTGGCTGTTGAAATGGGAAATAAATTTAAATTGCCCGTAGTGCATTTAGATAAATTGTATTGGCTTCCAAATTGGGAAATTCGCCCGTCTGAGGAATTTGACAGCTTGCTTGAAGATCAACTTAAAAAGGATGAGTGGATAGTCGACGGCAATTACGACAGGACTTTTGAGTTGAGACTTAGGTATGCCGATTTGTGTATATTTCTTGATTACGACACCCAGCTATGTATACAAAGTGTGATTGAGCGCGTAGAGAAATATAAGGGTACGTCGCGCCCTGATATGACGGAAGGGTGCAATGAGCAGGCTGACGAGGAATTTATTGAGTGGATACAAACGTACAAGACTGACGTTCGTCCCAGATTTATAGAGAGATTGCAAAAATCTAACGTGCCGTATTTGATATTTACTACTCGCCAAGAGACTGCAAATTGGCTTAGCAAATTTTGTTAGTCGGTAAAGCAAAATAATTAAAGGAAATAGGACTATGAATAGGATAATCGAAGAAATATTTGAACATAGAAGAATTCTGTTGCAAAGTCTTGAAAAGTACGGCTTTGAGAAAAACGGAGATATATACGTTATTGAAAAGTATATTGCAGACCGTCAAATGAAGATGAGCATTTACGTCGACAGCGTGGGGAGTATAGATACCAAAGTCACAGACGTGGACACGAGTGAGGAGTATACTTTGTTTTTGACGGACGTCGCCGACGGCGATTTTGTCAATCAGGTGAGGAATGAGTATAGACAAGCGTTGACCGAAATAGCTGAAAATTGCTGTCAAAGCCAGATATATAAAAGTCCTTATACGCTTGCCCTTATAGATTACGTCAGAGACAAGTACGGCGACGAATTGGAATTTCTTTGGAAGAAGTTTGACGACAATGCTATATGGCGCAGAAAAGACAACAAGAAGTGGTACGGAGCGATACTAGTCGTAAAGAAGAGCAAGCTTGGCTTGCACGGCGACGGCAAGGTAGAGATATTGGACGTCAGAGCCACGTCTGACGAGATAGATAGATTGGTCGATAATAAAAAGTATTTCAACGGTTATCATATGAATAAGAGGTCTTGGTTGACTTTATGTCTTGACGGCTCTTGCGATATAGAGGAGTTGAAAAGGCGGTTGAATATAAGCTATAACCTTGCATTGAAGAGTAAATATAAAGTCAAATAAAAGAAAAAGCTACGCACAGCGTAGCTTTTTGATTTTTACTTCTTAGTAGTTTTTGTCGACGTTGATTTTGGTTTTGTCTCGCCTGTGTTAGCCTTGGTTTTCGCCGTTGTTGACTTAGTTGCCGTCTTCTTCTCGCCGTCTGTGTCTGCTTTGGTTGATTTTGCAGCGGTCGTCTTTGCAGGTTTCTTTGCACCGTCAGTTGCGGCTTTTGCGCTTGTCGCTTTTTTATTGCTATCGTCTGCGGCAGACTTTGCAGCAGTTTTTGCAGTCGCGGTTTTCTTGGCTGTCGACGTCTTTTCGCCCGTCGCTTTTTGTGAGCTTACTCTTGCGCGGGTCCTTGCGCCGGGGCGTTGTCCCGACGTGGCGCTGTCCTCTTCGCTCTCGATATCCTCTTGTTTGAGAGCTTTGAGCTTGCCGTGAGCAGGGGCGTATTCTTCTTTCTTGTCTTTCATTATATCTTCTATCGGTATCAGCTCGTCTTCCGGGGCAATCTTTTTAGTCTTGCGCTTAATTGGTGTTAAGAACGACTCTTCCTGCTCGTCTTCGTCGTTGCGAACAGCTGTGATAGGAGACAACTTTACTTCTTCTTTTTCATGCTTTATCGGTTTGAGAACATACTCGTCGTCAGTTGCGTCTGCGGCAAGGGGAGCGAGCTTTTTGCGTTTGCTTGTCGATTCTTCTTCGTCTTCGACGCCATGCTTTTGTTTGATAGGTTTAAGCTTGGACTCCTGCGCGTCTTCTTTGTGCTTGCGTGCACGTTTATCTTCGGCATGGGAGTCGTCTTCGTCGCGGTGTGTGTTCTTTATAGGTTTGAGTTTATTCTTGTCTTTGTCAGATTTTGATTTATCTTGCTTTTGAGAATTTTTGCCTTTCTTTGAATTAGTTGCGTCTGCTTTTTTATCTTCTTTCTTTTGCGCTTTTTTGGCTTTCTTAGCCTCGCGTTTAGCTTTTTTTGCAGCTTTCTTTTCTTCGCTCATATTTTGGTTATGTACCAATATCAATGCAATCACAAACAATACGAAGACTCCGCCTACGCTGCTCCAAAGTATTATCGTTATATTTTTTATTGCGCCTAAGTCAGCTGCCGTATCGGAGGGCGTAGATATAGTACTGTCAGCCCCTGACGTAAGTTGATCTTCCGCACTTGCAGTAGTTGTAGAAAAAATCGCCATAAAAACCAACGATAAAAGCAAAGCAATTACCGCGCAAATACAAATAGTATTCAACGCCTTTTGACGTCTAATATTTTCACACATACTCCACCTCAGTCAGATAATAATATCCACTGCAATATATTATACAACAATAAACGACAATTTGCAAGTACTAATTTTTGAGCTAGCTTCCAAATATTGAGAACACAATAGGTAATTATGAGACATTTTATTGAATAAATGCAAATAAATTAGCTGAAATGTAAAAATTTATATAAAATAAAAAAATTTGCAATAACCTCTTGGCAAACGTAAAATAATGTGATATAGTATTAGTATGCACAGACACATATTGAAATTGAACGATAAAGCATTTGATATGGTCGTAGAGGGTAAAAAAATTTATGAGATGCGACTGTATGACGAGAGAATGCACAATATTTTTATTGGCGACGTCATTGTTTTTTTAAAGCAAGACACCAATAAGCATTGCGAAGTCAAGGTGCTCGATTTGCTTTTTTATGAGAACTTTGCACAGCTGTACAGACGTCTTCCGTTGGAGAGATGCGGATATGACCAAGAAACGATAAATCTTGCGACTGCGCTTGATATGGACAGGGTGTATTCAAAAGAAGACCAGAAAAAATATGCGGCTTGCGCTATAAAGTTTGAGCTGTTGGCTGACGGTAAATCTTCAAGAAAATAGAATTGGCAGGGCGCGATATCAATCGCGTCTTATTTTATATCATTATCATCTTTGTTTTCAGATTGTTCCAATTGACTTTTTACGTAATTTTCGCGCTTTTTGAATATCTTGGGAAACGTTGTGAATATCACGGCGCTCGTTATCGCGCCGGCGATAAAATCGGCGATACCTTCCGACATATATACGCCTTTAAAGCCCAGGAAATGAGTGAGCGCAAAGCACAGAGGAATGAGTATTATGACTTTGCGAGTTACCGCAAGCAACAGAGCAGACTTAGCCTGTCCGAGCGCGACGTTGATATTTTGCAGAGTCATTTGTACAAAAAACATTATCGATCCCATTAAAAAGAGCGGAGTATATTGTTTGACGATAGCTCTTACGCTGTCGCTTGCGGAGAATATATAAGCATACAGTTGAGGGAAGGCAAGAGATAGCGTCCACAATACCAATGCGAAGATAAACGCTATCAAAGTGACGTAGTTGATTCCCTTTTTTAATCTGGCGGCGTCACCCTTGCCGTAATTGTAACTTACGAAGGGTTGCATACCGTATCCCAGACCGTTGAGGGGCAGGGATATGAGTTGAAGTGCGCTGAGCATAATAGTAAGCGCGGCGGTATAATCCTTATTTCCGCCTGTGGAGTTGTTGAGGTTGATATTGAATACTATCTGTATGGCGCATTCCGTGATGGTCATGACAAATGGCGTAAAGCCGAGTGAGAATATGCTCATAATGCGTCTTGGCTGCAAACGCATATCTTTAAACGAAAATTTGAATATGCTTTTTTTGCTAAAAAAGAATGCGATTATCCACAGGAATGATATTGATTGTGAAACAACGGTGGCAAGACTTGCGCCCTTGACGCCCATATTCAACACAAATATAAAGAGCGGATCAAGGGCAATGTTTATTATCGCGCCGATAAGTATCGAAAACATTGCGATCATCGACGCGCCCTGTGCGGTGATAAATGGGTTGAGCCCCTGTGCAAACAATACGAACAGCGTGCCGAAAGAATAGATTTTGAGGTATGAAGTTGCAAACTCCAACGCGCTTTGAGGACAACCGAACGCAATACACAGCGGTTTTGCAAAAAAGTATGTGAGCAGACTTATCACAATGCCGACAATAAGCAAAAGCACCAGCGACGTGTTGAAAATTTTATCCGATTCCTTTTTATTTCCTTCGCCGAGTTTTATGCTTGCGCGCGGCGCGGCGCCGAGACCTATCAAACCTGCAAATGCCTGTATTATCAACGTTATCGGCAATACAATGCCCAGAGCAGCCAATGCGTCCATGCCTGCGCCGTCGATTTTGGCGACGAACATTCTGTCGACTACGTTGTATAAAAAAGTGATGAGCTGAGCTATGACGGCAGGTATCGTCAGCTTGAATACAAGCGGCAATATCTTACCTTCGCCAAGTCTATCGGTGGAGTTGCCTAGTGAATTGCTACGTGTCATTTGCGATATTATATCACAGGCAAAATGCAAAATCAAATGCGTATAGCAACATATTGAAAAATACTTTTGCGCATAAAGGCGCGAGATCGTTATTATTCTGCAATCACTATAAATTTGTAATTTTAAAGGTGCATATAATAAATTTTCAAATGAGCAGATTTATAAAAAATTTCTTGTGTTAAATTGCCTTTTATAGTAAAATAAATCTATGACAACACATTTTATGAAACTAAAAAATCAACCCTTTGAACAAATCGTCAACGGGAGGAAGATATATGAATTGAGGCTGTATGACGACAAGCGAAGAGGAGTGAGTATTGGCGATAAGATAATTTTTAAGAATATGCAAAGCGGAGGTCAATGCGAGGTCAAAGTAATTGACGTAATTACAGCAAATTGCTTCGGCGAGATATATGATAGTTTGCCTCTTGAAGATTTGGGATACGATAAAGAAAATATAGCAAGCGCCGCCCCAAGGGATATGGAGCAGTATTATTCCAAAGAAGAGCAAGCAAAATACGGAGTCGTCGCCTTTAAGATTCAACTGCTGTCCGCTATGCAGAGTAACTAATAATTTGTCATAATTTTATTTCAACGGCGATACAGGTATCATACTTAAAATATAAATTATCAAAGATATGGTTGACAGCGCAAGGCTTGATATAGATAATATTTTATTTTTGACAACTGATATAGTTGGTTTTTTTATTATTTTCGGGTTCATAGCAAGAGATGCAGATAATGCAAAACTTGCGCATGTGCAGACGGCGAAGGGCAGCACTTCTTGAATATATTTGACGTACGTCGCCAACATCATAGCGGCAAATCCAATTTGGAAGAATAGAAAAAGAAAGTGGGATACGTACGTTGAAGCTTTTCCGCTGTCGGTTTTGAGTGGAAAATAAACCAATACGTCTATTGCCAAAAATATTATAGGCACAATAATCATAATGAGTAATTCTGCTTTTTTGCCGTATCTGTCTATTTGACCGCCTGACCAGTGCATAGGCACTACTTGCGGAGCATATCGCCATAGAGTTATAAACGCCGTGATACAAAATAAAGCCGCAAGTAAGTTGGCAATAAGCAAATTATAATTTGTCAAATTCTTTTTTGCATAGTCAACGTCGCTTCTTGTCAATTCGTCAACGGATATGCATAGTATCTGACTTAATTGATTTAATCTGGCGGCATTAGGACGGCAAAAACCGCTCTCCCACATCGCCACGGCAAAGGGCGAGATATTCATACATTCTGCCAGATAACTTGTCGACAATCCAAGAGCCTTTCTGTATTTTTTGATATTGCTGCCTATCATAATATTACCCCTATATTTTTATTATAGCATTTTATATTGATAAAGTAAATATAAATATAAAAAATATATACGGCAGTTATGACTGAGCGCAAAACAAGTACGTTTTTTAATTTTCGCCGGTAAATACAAGCTCTAATTTATTTCCGTTGTCAAAAAATTTATATTGAAAGTATTTGCCGTTGGAGTTGACGTAGACGTCGTTTCTATTATTTATATACCATACTTCAAAGTCGAAATCGTCATGCAATTTTTTAAGCTGAGATTTGACGTTGAGCATAAGTTGAGAATATATCTCACAGTCCTTTAACGTATTGAAGCGCTTTAATTGGGGGTGGTTTGTCAAAGTTTTGAGAATATCCCAGCCTTTGACGTCGTCTTGAACAAGGGGAATAAAGCCAAAGTCTAAATAAAGTTTTGCCGCCAGCCAGGTCGTAGTCTGGGTATGTAGTAAAATTTTGTCGTAGCCTAAATCTTTTGCTACTTTTAAAGTCTGTGATATCAAGGGCTTTCCCAATCCCATGCCTTGATATGAATGAGTGATAGCAAGCCAATCAATCACGCAAGGATAATTGCGGTCGCAAGAGGGAGATACTGTCGCAGTTGCGATTTTCTCATATTTTTCATTTGAGATAAAAAAACATCTTTTGGGCAGTTCTTCATAAAAAGTATCATAAAAATCATGAAAAACATTCATTGCCTGTGATTTGTTTTGAAATTCTCCGCTTTTGATATGTATATCTATCCAATCTGCGGTGTCGTTTTCGTCTTTCCAAAAGCTTATATGATATCCGTTGGGAAGCGGATATTTATTGTATGAATTCAAATCGTCAAGCGTCATTATAAGTTCATGATATTCTATGGTGTTTTCTATTGATTTCATATCTATATCAATTATATTGCAAAAGTTGCAGATTGTAAATGTCAATTTGACAAATCGTTCAAAATAAATTAAAATATAAAGGCAATAATTTATAATACAGTTGGTATGACAATGCTCATACTTGTGTAAGATTTTCAAGGAGTAGATTATGAAAAAGAAAAGTTTTACTTTGGTTTTGTTGGTCGTCATATTACTGTGTGTCGTTTTGTCGGCATGTAACAAAGACGGCTCAAAGCCAGTCGTGCTGAAAGAAGATCAAAAAGAGTTTTACACTAATTGGATGGAGGCAATCAAAGACGATACTCCTATCAACAAGATAGCTATGCTTGGCTCGCATGACAGCGCTATGTCGACGACTGACAGCGCAATAAAAAATATGACCAAGACGCAGGATATCACTATCGCGCAACAACTTGAATTTGGATGTAGATATTTTGATATCAGAATAAGCAAGAACAACAACGATAATGATAATCTCACTGGGTTTCACAGCAGTATGGACACCAACGGAGAGAAATTCGCCGACACTATCGACGGCATATTGACGTTTATCAAAGCGCATACTTCTGAGTTTTTGGTGCTTGATTTTCAGCATTTCAACAACAATTCTCAACAGGCTGTGATAGACAAGCTTCAATCGTGCGGCATTTTGCAATATGCAGTTGTCAATGATACCGATATGTCTGATATAGATTTTGTCACAGGACTTAAACTTGGCGACGTGCGCGGAAAGGTAATAATTATATGGGGCAGCAACGAAGCCAACGGCGACATGTATCCCTATCTTTTCAGGCGCAACAACGACGCTTGTACTATAAGCGGAGCAGTACTTGATTCGATGTACAGCAAGAAGGATAATACCAAGTCCAGCAGTAAGTTTATAGCAGAGACGATACCAAAATATTTCGACCATATCTTAAAGAAAGAGGGCGGATTAACCGTATTGCAAGGGCAGCTGACGTCTTCGTCGCTCATGGGTAATTTAAAGAACTTGGAGAGCGGGCACAACAAGGCAATGAGCGAGTGTGTAAGAGGGATAGAGCAAAACGGCGCCCAACTTGCCGCAGTAAATATCATAATGAGAGATTTTATAGGCAGCGACTTTGAGAAGAGCAACAGCGTATTGCATATCAACGTAGCGAAAGGTTACGTTAAGGATAGTAGTTTGGAGAGTTTTAATAATTTTACTGCGGTAAAATAATACGCGCTGTAAATATGGCGGTATTTTATATTGATTAGATATCTCGACTACGCTCGATATGACAATAATATATACTTAAAAGCTTGTGAGGAAATCGTCGTTGACGCTCGCACGAGACGCACCTTGCATGCTCGCTATGCAGTAGCTTCGCTCCTTACGACCGTAGCGGAGAAATCTCATCCTTAATAAACCACCGTAATAAATCTTGATTAAAATAATTTCACTATTGACATTTATATGTGATTATGATAGAATAGCGAGGACAGAAAAGTATAAGTGAAAAAATTGTTGAGAAAAATTCCTATATATGCAATCAGTGCATTGGAGCTGGATCAACATGAATAAACCACAAGACAATAAAATTATCAGACCTAAAAAGGTGCTGTTGTTGTCGGTATCTACGGGAGAAGGTCACAACAGCGCGGCGCGTGCCATAGCTGAGGTTTTAAGACAGCGAAATATCGAGTGCGAGATAGTCGACTCGGTAGAATTTAAGGGCAAAAAGTCCCATTCATTTATAGCAGACGGTTACAGTTGGATAATTCGGCATACCCCTATTTTATTTGGGCTTGCATACGTTTTGGGCGCGGCGTACGACAATATGCGATTGCCCTCTCCTATCAAGTCATATCATCAAAGTTATGCTGAAAAGATTTTTAAATATATCCAAGAGGGCGGCTTTGACTGTGTGATATGCACGCACTTGTTTTCTATGCACACGGCGACGGCAATACGCGATAAATATATGCCTGATCTTCCTTGCTATGGGGTGATAACGGATTATACCGCTATACCGTTTTACAGAGGCTCTAAGCTTGACGCGTACTTTGTGCCTGACGACAGAACTCGCGGTATGCTGGTAAAAAAGGGTATCCCGTACGACAGCGTTATCCTATCGGGTATACCGGTAAGTCCTAAGTATGCGGCAGCTGTCGACAGAGCGCAGGCGAGGGAGTTGCTCGGCATATCGCAAGATAAAAAGGTTGTCGTGATTTCCGCAGGAGGCGCAGGATGCGGAAAGATAAGACAGCTGTGCAAAAGTCTTGGTCGGTCGATAGACGACGATACGTCCGTATACGTCTTTGTCGGTAAAAACAAAAAGCTCAAAAGTTCGATAGACAAGTCGCTTGGGAACGATAAAAGATTTAATGCGCTTGATTTCACTCCCGATATAAATCTTTACGTCAAGGCGGCTGACGTCGCTATGACAAAACCCGGAGGACTTTCAAGCACCGAATTTGCAATATCCGGTACGCCGCTTATTTTGCTCAAAGCAATACCTGGATGCGAGACGTGCAACCAGCGTTATTTTGTCAGGCGCGGTATGGCGACTTATTGCAAGACCAATCGACAGGCAATAAGACATACCTTGCATATTCTCTATAAAGAAAACGCAGCAGAGCAGCGCTCGGCTAATGCGGATGAGAGAGCAGTCAATCCCAATGCGGCGATGGATATAGTTGATTTTGTGATGGATAAATAAATATAGGTGCAAAAACCATGAGGCAGATAATTTATCGTTTGCCTCTTAAATATTAAAGTTTGCAATGCAGAAAAAAGCATGTGCATAGCAAAGTTGAAAGTATAAATATTTGAGTTTAACGTCAAGCAGCCGCGACAGTGCGCGCTGCTTGGTATGACGGCAATTTTATTGCATAAGCTTTTCGCTAATTGGGTGTTGCAATTTATAGCGTCTCAAATATCAGTACTGATATTAAAATATTTTTTTGCCTTGCATATCTCCGAAAATACTTACGATATGTCTCAAATCAAACACGACTTGCTCTAAATCCGCTTGTGTCGCTTTAAATTCAAATTTAAGCGTGTTAGGTACTTGAGGATCGTTTTTGTATGTGCCGCTGACAACTGCCATTCCGTTATCTTCATATTTGATTTCAAAAAGCAGTATGCTTTCGGGGCAGTACAAGCTGTATGAGCCAATGCCTTGCGATACTTCGTAGCAACTGCTCAACGATCTGTAAAATGAAAATAAAGCTCCCGTCGTAGTAAAGTAGGTGTCGGTTTTTGCAGTGTAAACGCCGCTTGAAATTTCTAGACGGCACTTAATGTCATAGCCGCCTCTAAAAGACAGGCTTTCCGGAAATCCGTAGGTTTTTACGATTTCCATTTTGATGTAACCGTATTCTTTGCCTTTGATGTTAAATACCTTGATTGGTAGGTTCATTTACGTTCTCCTATTATTATTTTTATTATTATATCACAATAAAATTCTTTTTTCAACTATGTGACAGAAGTAAAAGTGTAGATTTGTAACACATTTATAAACTAGATAAAAATATTTATAGCCTAAATTTGCAAAAACTCTCACTCTACTTCATTCTAGTTTCATTTAAATGGCGCTAAAAATTAAAAGAGATTTATAATTTAATGTATTTTTGAGTGAACACTCAATAAAATATATTCTATCTGCATTTAATTTTTTGCATATTTATCTTTGGTAAGGTGTTTATTCATTTCTTCTGCGTTAAGTTGGCAAAATTTTTCGGTTTATTATTAAAAATATTTTTAGTTATGTATGCGACGTCGGCTATTATGTCGGCTATTATATTGAAATATCATTGCTATATAAGTAAGGTCTGTTGCAGTGCAGAGTATGTTGGCTGCGTCCGATTTGTCGCGACTTCTTGATTGACAGAGCGTTATTTCTTCAAAAAAGAAGCGTAATATTATTTGCAAATTGCTTAACTTTTCTTCTATTGTATATTTATTTTGAATGTTTTTAGGATGCAAAATTCAATCTTTTTGTCAAACTCATAATTTTCTCCTCGCATAGGTTTTGTAATGACGTATATAATAATAACGATATCAAAAAGTACAAATAGCTTGTACTTTTGCCTAAATTGTACAAGTAAGTTGTACATTTGTCAAGAATTATGAAGACCAAAATTGCAGAAAATATAAAATTTTTTAGAAAGCAGATGGGACTGACTCAGTCGGAGTTGGCTAGCAAACTATGTGCCAAAAAGAGTTTGATTTCAAATTATGAGACGGGTTACAGCACTCCTGACATCTATACATTGTGCAAGTTATCTGAGATATTTGACGTATCCTTAGATGATTTGGTGGAGTGGAGCGAGGAATAAACAACAACGGTTGATACGTCTTTGCAACGGTAAAGTTTTTTAAACTTTGAAGAGCGGTTTTGGACTTGTAATTATGATAAGTTTGTATATTTTTTGACAAAGTCTATTTTTTCTCCATTTTTACAGCATTTATTTTGCTGATATCTTTTCGTATTTGTTTATAAAACATAGTCGCAAATATATTATTGTCCCTAGAAAGCTAAATATTTGACAATGATATTAAAATTGTCAAAGCATGTGTCGGCACTGTAACAATTATAAATTCTTTATATCTATGTTAAATATTAGCGTTATGTATTGACTTAAATTTTTGCCGAGTATATTATTTAAATGTAAACGTGGGGGTATTATGAAAAAATCTGCCGTTAGAATTTTTAGTATAGTTACGATTTGCGTCGTATTGTTGACGACAATAGCTGTCGTTTGCATTCTTGTCTTTGCGCCAAAAAGCGGCACCAATCCGCTTCAAACAAATAAAAGCAGCTATTCTATGTCATATAAAGAACTTTCTGAGAAAAGCAATAGGTCAAGCAAATGGAGAGAAGGTATGGTGTCGGGCAACGGGCTTCAAGGCTTTGTGACGAGCGGCGCGCCATATAGCGATACCTTTATATATCAAAACATACATTTTATCTTGCCCAACAAGAATGCAAGAGTCAATCCCATATCTTATCAAGATCTTGATTACGTGAGACAGAGCATTGTCAATTCCAAAGATATCGTGGACGAACAAAGCTATGACGACGTATATACGTATCATGCCGGAGCTACGCTTAGAATAAAGCAGAGCAAGCAGTATATCGGAGTAAAGGATTACAAAAGGTATACGGATTACACGACCGCTTGCGTCGGAGTGCAGTATACAGATTCTATGGGAAAGTGGGAAAGATTGAGTTTCACTTCTCAATGCGACGGCGTATCTATCACCAAATTGAGCGCGTCGGACAAGGGCAATAAAGTCAACGCTACGATATCCATGGACAATATATCAAGTATGGCAAATTTCGGCAAGGGCAACGAGGTAGATTTGCGATATAAGAAGTTGGTCGATACAGACTCAACGGCTTTGACCTTTGTGGCTCATTATCCCGATTATGAAAACAGCGAACTCAAAGAGGGCGGTTACGCCACGGTATGTTACGTCATATGCGAGGGCGGCAAGAAAGAGAGAGTATCTAAAAAGGCGCCTGGTGAGAAACAGTACGTCGGAGAAGACAATCCTGCGATTGCAGTTACGGATGCAGACAACGTATATATAATCAGTGTGTCAGACCGCACGTTTGATATGGGCAAATATGCAGACTTTGCAAATGCAGACAGCTATGAACTGGTTGACGAACTCTATGACAAAGTCCGCGGTGTGGCAGATAAATACGACGTCGACGGCAAGTTTGATTATGGTATGGCATTCAAAAATCATACCGATATATTCACTCCGCAATTCAATGCTTTATCAATAGACCTCGGCGCGGATATCGACGTGTCAAACGAGAAATTACTGAGCAATGTGAGATTCAAAAAGTCCATATCCGGCACGCTTGCCGAGAGAGCTTATTATGCCGGACGGTACGCCTATCTTTGTTGTTCAGGCGTGTCTACAAGCAGACTTTACGGAATGTGGACGGGAGAGTGGAACGCCGCTTGGGGTTCTAAATATACGATGGACGCCAACGTAAATCTGCAAACCTCGTCTATGAATACGGGTAATATTTCCTCCGCTCCTATCGGCTACGTCAACTTTATTTTAAGACAGGTCAACGATTGGGAAGACAATGCGTACGCTACGCACGGGTACACCAACGCATTGCAGGCGCCGGTAAACAGCGACGGCGACAGGGCGATATTTACGGAGAGTTGCTATCCTTATCCTTTTAGATATTGGAATGCAGGCGCAAGTTGGATGTTGCAGCCTCTGTATGAGACCGTGCTTTGTTACGGAGACCTCAAAGTACCTATTTGCGATGAATTTGATTTAGATAAATTAAAGACGATACTCTCTACTACGCAGACGCCGTTGTCTAATAGCAAGATAAATGCGCTTAAAGAAAGGGGGTATTTGACGTTAAAAGAGGACATCCTGTATCCGCTCCTCATCAAATCAGCCAACTATTGGGAGCAGCTTTTGACGCCGGAGTATTATACCGACGCCGACGGATATATCCGATATCAAAAGGGCAAGACCTCTCTTGAAGAGGGCGAAACCTACTGCATCATACCTTCTTATTCGCCGGAGAATAATCCGTCCAACTATCCGAGTCCGTCCTGCGCCAATTCGGCGATAGATATATCGGCATGCAATAGCAATATCCAAATGTTGTTGGACATTGCAAAAGACGTTGCTCCGCAAGACGACGTGTCGAAGTGGGAAAGGCTGCAAGAAAAACTGCCCAAGCTGCTATATGACAAAGACGGTTCGCTCAAAGAATGGGCAAGCAACTCTTTTAAGGAAAACAACAAGCATAGGCATTTGAGCCACCTTTATTGCGCGTGGCCGCTTTTTGATACTAAGTATGACGAAGAATTGAACGAAGCGGCGATATTGGCGGTAAAAAACAGAAAAAGCGAAAACAATGCAAGCCATGCTCTTATTCACCGCACGCTTATCGCCGCCAGACTTAAAGACAGAAAGCGCGCGACAAACGCTATCGTGGGGCTTATGAATTCCAGCATTTATTACAAATCTCTTATGACCAATCACCATACCAACAGGCGTAGCGGATACTGCACAGATTACAGTATTGGCTATCTCGGCATGGTCAATGAATGCTTAGTGTTTTCCAACAAAGGCGAAGTAGAGCTGCTTCCTTGTCTGCCCACCAGCGGATTTGATAAAGGTCAGTTGAGCGGACTGAGATTGCGCACGCAAGCTACGCTTACGAATTTGCAGTGGGACGTCAAAAATAAGACGGTTGTCGCTTCGATAGTGTCCGATATAGACCAAGAGCTAACCCTATCATGCGGACTTTCTGACGAAGTCAAGACTGCCGATTTGAAAAAGGGCGAGGAATATCAAATAAAGTTTGCAATGAAATAAGCAACTGCCGCAACGGCGGTTAAACCGAGAGATATGCTTTTGTGTCAATGTTCTTTGACATATGTAAAAGGGTAGTTGACATTCGCAAAGATATAGATGAACTAATTAAAAACGGCAGGTAAGAATTTTCTTATCAGCCGTCTTTTGCTAGGGTAGTATCGTTTATAATTCTATTGTCGCCGTCTTAAAGTCGCAGTAATACTCTGCGGTTTTGCATTTAAATTTGAGTACGCAATAATCGGGATCTGTCACGCCTTGTTTATAAAAAAGTTTATCGCCGATACGCCAAATCTTATCTTTTGTCGGTTGGTCTGTGCACACTTCCATTTCGCCGATAATACATACGCCTTGATACTTGAATTTTCCTCGTTTATAAAAATATACGCAAGCCTTGTCGTTGTTTAAATATTGTTTTATCTTTTTTGACGACGTGTTTGTAGAAAAATATATTTGATTATTTTCTATTTTTCTTGGAGCAAGCATAGCGCGAACAATAGGATAACCTTGCTCGTTTACTGACGCAATAAACGCCGTTTTTTGTTGAGATATAAATTCAAATACTTCGTTTTTATCCATAGGTGACCTCACGGTTTATATTATATTGCAGAGTAGATTTCAAGTCAAGCGATTGGCAAGTTGCATAAATATTCATATGAGAATTTGCTTGCTATCTTCGACCTATATTACATTTTTTTATCGCAATAAGACTTAGAGATATTATATATTTCCTTCTTTACTTTTTCCATATCGCTCAGCATCTCGTTTTTTCCATTTTCAGTGAGCCACTTTGCTTTGCGTCCCCAAAAATTTGTCTTTGCCATTGTATAAAATTCATAGCAGTTTTCTTCGCCGCCTTTTATGCTACTCAAAAGCTTTTCAACTTCTATGGCAAATTGCGGCGATTTTTCGCGCAGCAGATAAAGTTTGTTGACGTCTCTCACTCCTTCGTCAAGCTTTGCCAAACGCAGCGAGAATTTGCTTTCGGGTTTTTCGTCTTTATACGACGGATAGACAAGGAAGCAATCGCCGGCAGGGAAAGACCAATGGGTAGACTCTGTCAACGGATCTTTTACCCATGCGTCGAAAGCCCATCGCAAAAAGCCCGTAGCATTCAGCGAGCCGGCAAACATTGCCGTCCAATAGCTTTCCGCAGGTATGGATTTGGTAAAACTGTTGGGGACGTGTTCCGTCGCCGTATACATAGTTGTCTCTTGCTTGTTGACTCTTCTTGATTTAACTTGCTCTTTAAAGTCTTGCATATTATCTCTAATTTGTTGCAGACCTACGGAAGCATAGTCGAGCCTGTCAAAGACTGCGGCGTTGTGTTTAAAATCGTTGAATGCCGCCGACGTTTTGAGCGTGCGGCCGTTTTTATTTTTTATGCTTGCTATCAAGTCCAGCGCGGTCTCCATATTGCGGCGTTCGTCAAAGCCGATATATGCGCTGTCAAACAAGTCCATACCGTCAAGATGATTGACGAAAGATTGCAAAAACGGTCGCCATACTTCATTGTATTTTATTTTGTTGGCAGTGTTTACTCTTATCTTTTTGTATTTTTTCTTTGATTCGTCAAAGTATCTGACCACGTTCTTCCATGGCATCATACTGTAACAAATTATTTTGTCGGCTATTCCAATTTCTTTGTTGAGAGCTATCCATTTATCAAAATGCGTATAGTCGAATTTCCATTTGCCGTCGGTGGTTTTTATCCATTTTATCATAGAGGGGTAGTGGATATCTCTGTCAAAGCCGTACGTTTGACCGCCCCAAACCTCTTCTACAATACTAGCAGTTACGGCATGACCGCCGAGACTTTTATATAGCAGCATATGCTGTCTGAGAATATCAAGGTGCTTTTCAGAAAAGGGCTCGACGCCGTAATAATATGCGACGTTATACGGGTGGTGCCAATATTCTACGTCGAATTTATAATTTTCCTGGTCAGGCATAGATATATCCAACACTTCCACAGATATATCAAGTGTAACAGTTCTGTCAGTATTGTCTGCGCACACGGTAATTTTTCCGCTGTATATATCCGGCAGAATATCTTTTGGAGTATTGATTTCTGTCCAAACTAATTGCAATTTGCCACTCTCAATAGATATCGGCTTGTCAGAATATATTACTTCGGGATAGTATTTTCTTTCGCCCTTAGGCATTTTATTGTTGGGATTGTTGGCATACCAACCTGCGTGTCCCGTATAAGCTAGCACTTCTTTTACATATGATACTTTAACGTTTGAAGAGGGGATAGTATCTTGCTCGCCTGTCAAATCCGTGACGGAAATTCTGACGTTATCAAGATCGAGTTCCGCGCATAATATAGCAAATTGAGCGCAGGTTTTGTCGTTTTTCCAAGCCCATAGATCTAAGCTTTTCTTTTGAGGACTTTTTAATATTCTGTCGTAATCGTCTTGTATGTATCTGTCTGAATTGCTTACGAATAACGCGTCAAAGTCCTCAAAATTATAATTTCGCTTATTTAATAAAACACCGTTGTCATATCTACTGTCTTTAATTTTCACAATTATTCCTCTTTATTGAATTTTTCGCTTTTAGTATGCGATATATTTATTTTATCATAATAATTGATTGTATTTCAATACATTTCAAGATTTATGTCGAAGTATTTTTGACAAGCTATCAACAAATTGCGTAAGTGTCGAAAGTGACTATAAAACGTAGCTTAATGCAGATTTATTCGGTATGGGTGGCACTATTGCAAGTTTATAAAATTGTTGAGACCTCTCAACTGCGGTCGAGGTGACAATGTATGCTTTTAGCTAACCAAACTTAAAGTCATTTCGACCGAAGTGTAACGTAGCGGAGAAATCTTATCCTATTTTTTTAACGCGATTAAACTTTTCTACTACGCTCATAAGGAACATAGTGACGGAATAGCGAGGACGGCTGTGCGTCTTGGGCGAGCGTCACAAATTCGTTATCACGATATCAAAGAGAAAAAAAGAAAAGTTGCGCGAAAACACGGTAAAAGAAAAATGAGATATTCGCATATCTCACTTTCTTTTGCCTAGCAATAGCAACTTTTATTTGTGGCGGAGAAAGAGGGATTTGAACCCTCGCTACGCTTTCACGTACTACTCCCTTAGCAGGGGAGCCCCTTCGGCCTCTTGGGTATTTCTCCAAAGAGAGTCGCTAAGGCATGTTGCATAATGTATAATAGCATACTTTTTTTACCTTGTCAAAATATTTTCAGCAATTTATTGAATTTTTATAATATAGATATTAAATAAAATAAATGCGTGTTGCGTATATTTGTTGCACATAATTAAACTAAATGGGGAACGACGTCGAAATGTAAGGGTAATTGCAATACAAGATTTATCTCTGTCACAGTTTTGTACGATAATTCATAATATAATAGAGCCGAAAGACTAAGCTTTATGTGATGTAAGCAATACGTGGTCACCTCGACCGCAGCGGAGAGGTATAAACGAGTTAAATGAATAAGTGGATAAGACTTATCGGACTAAGCTCGAAGTGACCGTATATTTACTTACAAGTAGTCGCCGACGCTCGCCCAAAACGCTCCGCTGGCTCGCTATTTCGCCCTATGCGGGGGAGGTCTTTTCAAGGCGCAAAAGCATTGTATTTGAGTTGTAAGACAATTTGCAAATCACAAAAAGAAATCGTATCGTTTTACAAATAGGTATGATAGAAAAAACTATAATTGAAAAGCTAAAAACTAGGTCTTAAAATTGCAAATGTTGACAGTAAAAATTCGTTGATACCTATTTGTAAAAGTAGTATTTCGATTTGTAAATTCGATTTGCAATTAAGCCTGTCAAAACGTGCATGAAAAAAAATAAAAAATACGATTTACGTCTAATTAGCTCTAACATGGTGTTATTATATATACATTTTACCAAAAATTTGTAAAATTTATTGTCAATAACCGTTGAAATTGTATTTTTTTTGTGATAAGATAATAGCAGTTAAAGTTAAGGAGTATAAAGAATATGTGTTTTTCTAAGAAGAAAAGAGAAGCTAAAAAGTTAGCAAAGCAACAAAAAAAAGAAGCAGAGAGATTGGAGAAGCTCAAAAAGGAAGAGGCAAAGAAAGCCGCAAAAAATAAAGACGAAAAGAAGCAACCGATAGTTGACAATACTCAACCGCAAATACAGGAAGAAGTCGTATCGCAACAAGTTGTTGAAGAGCAAGTTACTACTGCCGTAGAAGAGCTGGCGCAAGTAGAGGAACAACAAGTTGAAGAGGACGTTGTAGAGGAAGAAACCGTCGAGGAAGAGACTGCGGAAGAAGAGGTTGCCGACGTAGTTGAAGAAGAAGTCGAAGTTGAAGAAGAGTATGAAGAGATCGATGAGTTTGACGACGATTTTGAAGAAGTAGATTTTGTCGAAGAAGAGGTAGAAGAAATTGCCCAAGAGGAAGTTGTAGAAGAGAGCGAAGAGATGGTTGAAGAAGTACCGGAGGAAGAGCCGGAAGAAAATATCGCGGCGTCGGCAGTAGTTGAGTCGGAGCCTAAAAAAGCGGAGGAAAAACCAAAGATGGAAAAGAAAGAGACAAAGAAAGCGACCGCTAAGGTTGCGGCAGCAAAAGAGACCAAGAAGGACGCTAAGGCAACAAAAGCCGTAAGTGAGAGCAAGCCTGCAAAGGCAACGAAAGCTGCTCCTGCTAAGGAGACAAAAGCGGCAGCTAAACCTGCGGAAAAGACGGCAAAAGCCGCTCCTGCAAAAGATAAAAATGCTACTCCTGCAAAAGAAGCTAAGCCTGCAAAAGCAGCTCCTGTAAAGGAGAGTAAGCCTGTTGCGGCTAAGCCTGCTGCCGAAAAGAAGCTGGAAGCTGCTAAGAAGAAGGGCAGATTTGAGTACAGAAAGACTGACAAGGGCAACTATGTATATAAGCTTTATGCAGCCAACCACAAGGTAATAGCTACCAACGGCGGTACATACTCGTCGCTCAGCGCGCTCAAAGCAGGTATCAACAGCGTTATTAAGAATGCAAAGATTGCTCCTATCGAGGATCAGACTCTTATCAACGTTGAAGAGCAGAAGTGCCCTAAGTGGATAATCTTCCAAGACGCAAGAGGAGAATTTAGATTTAGACTTCTCGCTGCAAACGGCGAAGTAGTCTGCACTCCCAACGACGGCTACCTTTCTAAGGACGCTTGCAAAGTCGGCATGAAGTCGATTGCCAACACCGCAGCTAACGCTGACGTTGTCAAGGCAGAGGAATAAGATTAAAATAATTTAGCAAAATAAAAGCCTTGCTTGAATGGTTTAAGCGAGGCTTTTTTATTTGATATAAATTACTTTCCGCGCTGGGTGAGCGCTTTGAGTATCGTTTATAATATTTGCAACACAAAGAATTTTAGGTATAGACTTTCGTCTGTGGATAGCATAGACGGATGGTCTCCCGACTGTGTGCGTATCTCAACGATGCGCGCATTCTTTCCGCTTTCTCTGGCGGCGTCGCGCAACATATTTTGAAAGAGCGGAAAGGTCATATAATGCGAACATGACGAGCTTATCAAAAATCCGCCGTTTTTTACAAGCTTCATTGCAAGTATGTTGATGTCTTTATATCCCTTATAGGCGTTTTTGACTTCGCTTGCGCTTTTACAAAAGGCAGGCGGATCGAGTATTATAGTGTCAAAACTTTCGCCGTCTCTTTTGAATTGTCTTAGGACTTCAAATACGTCTCCTTGCATAGTAGTTATGTTGGTGAGACCGTTGAGCTTGGCATTGATATTGACGTCGTTTAGAGCTTGCGCCGATATGTCAAGCGCTATGACCTCTTTTGCCTTTGCATATGCAGCGTTGAGCGAAAAGCCTCCGCTGTTGCAAAAGCAATCCAGCACCTTTTTGCCGCAAGAATATCTGCGAAGTGCAAATCTGTTTTCCTTTTGGTCCAAGAAATAACCCGTCTTTTGACCGTTTTGCAAATCGACTTGCATTTTCAAACCGTTTTCTTGAATTATCACTTTGGTATCGAAGTCTCCGTATATGATACCTTTTCTCTCTTCAAGTCCCTCTTTTGCGCGTACTGCTACGTCGCTGCGCTCATAAATGCCTCTTGGGTGAAAGAGCTCTACAAGTGCCTGTATGATAAGTTCTTTATTTTTTTCAATTCCAAGCGAGAGCAGTTGTACGCACAATACGTCTGCATACTTGTCGACTATGAGTGCTGGGAGGTTGTCGCTTTCGCCAAATACCATGCGATAGCAGTTGTCCATGCCGAGAGCAAGGCGGGCGTCATTAGCTTTTTTGATAGCGTTTTTATAAAATTCGAGGTCGGGTATACTTTCGTCGCGTATAAATATGCGCACAAGTATCTTTGACAGATGATTTATATATCCCTTGCCGATATATCGACCGCTGTAATCGTAGACAGTAGCCAAAGAGCCGTTTTTGTCCTTACCTTCTATGCGCGCGACTTCGTTGGCATATACCCACGGGTGACCTGCAACGATACGTTTTTCCTCGTTTTTCTTCAAATATACGCTGTATGGCATGGTTTATTTCCTCGCTGTGTTTTTAAGCAAATTATATCACTTTGACAAAATAATAGCAATAATTTCTCAACTTATTTCGTTAGTGTTGCAAAACAGTAAAATATATATTATAATTTTTAAAAGGATGACCTCTCCGTTTCGATCGTAAGTAGCGAAGCGACGGCATAGCGAGCCAGCAGTTGTGTCTTGGGCGAGCGTCAATGACGATTTCAGCCCATACTTGTAGATAAATATATGGTCACCTCGACCAACGCGGAGAGGTCTAATCAATATAAAATACGGACTGTAATTTATATGAGTTGCTTCACGTCCAATAAAGTAACGATAAATTTAATTCAAAGGAAGTGGTATTTATGGCAGACAAGAGCAGTTTGATCAAGAAAAAAGCAGGCATATTGTTGCCTATATTTTCATTGCCTGGTAAATACGGGATAGGAACTCTCGGCAAAAGCGCGTACGATTTCGTCGACTTTTTAAAGGGCTGCGGTCAAAGCTATTGGCAAGTCTTGCCGCTCAATCCGACGATTTACGGCGATTCGCCATATCAGTCTCCGTCTGCGTTTGCCGGCAATCCTTATTTTATTGATGCCGATTTATTGGTCGAAGACGGCTTATTAGAAGAGAAAGACGCAAAGGCTTTTGAGAAAGACGTTGATAGAATTGACTATGGCTATCTATTTGGCAGTAGGGAATTTTTGTTGAAAAAAGCCTTTGAACTTTTTGACATAAATTCAGACGACTACAAAACTTTTAAACAAGAAAATAAATTTTGGCTCGACGATTACGCGCTTTTTATGTCGATAAAAGAATACAACGGCAACAAGGCTTGGAGTGAATGGGGCAAACAGGAAAAATACCGTTTGCACTTGGACAAGCTGAATAAAAAATACGCAGGCAGCATAGAGTTTTGGAAGTTTGTGCAGTATGAATTTTATAGTCAATATGCTAAGCTTAAATCGTATGCCAATGCAGGCGGCATTGAGATAATAGGAGATATGCCGATATACGTCGCATACGATTCGGTGGACGTGTGGTCAGAGCCTAAGAACTATCTGCTTGACGGCGACCTTGCGCCGACGTGCGTTGCCGGCGTTCCGCCCGACGCTTTTTCGGAGACGGGACAGCTTTGGGGCAATCCCATATACGATTGGAAGAGAATGAAGAGAAATAAATTTTCATGGTGGATAGAGAGGTTGAAAACCGCGTATAAGCTGTACGACATTATACGAATAGATCATTTTAGAGGTTTTGAGGCATACTACGTAGTTGACAGTCAAGCGCAGACTGCCATTGACGGCGAGTGGCGCAAGGGAGTCGGCATATCGCTGTTTAAAGAGCTTGACAAACATATTCCCAATGCAAAGATAATTGCAGAGGATTTGGGAGTTATAACCCAAGAGGTGCGTAAGCTTTTGAAAAAGACGGGCTATCCCGGCATGAAAGTCTTGCAGTTTGCCTTTTCGGGCGAAGACAACGAATATTTGCCCAAGAAAATAAAGAATTCTAATTGTATTGTATATACGGGCACGCACGACAATATGACGACTCCGCAGTGGTTTGAGAGTATTGACAAAAAGCAGTATGCCTTTTACAAAAAGAAGTGCAAGCCGAAGAGAAAGGAGAGCGACACGCATTGCCTTATCCGCACGGCTATGTCTACAAAAGCGGAGCGAGTGATAATACCTATGGCAGATTATCTTGGGATAAAAGAAGAGGGCAGAATCAACGAGCCGTCAACGACAGGAGATAATTGGACATGGAGATTGCAGCAGAATTATGACACACCAAAGCTGAGGAGTGAAATATTAGAGCTTATCGGCGAGCGTAATATAAACATATAATTTGATAATTATTTATATCAAACCGTTGAGACCTCTTTGCGTTGGTTAAGGTGACTATATATACCTACAAGTCTTGGGCGAGCGTCAATGACGATTCCCTCCCAAGCTTGTATGATTTATATTTAGTCACCTCGACCGTAGCGGAGAGGTCTCAACGAATTAACTAATAGGATGAGATTTCTCCACGTTGGTCGAAATGACATAACTTACGTAAAGTTGACGATTGTAGGGGATATGAAGCTTTGAGTATTTTCCTAATGATACATATCCTTGATGATAATAATTTACATACAGAGTAATGCCATTTCGACCGAAGCGATAGCGTAGCGGAGAAGTCTCAACAATTTAATCCAATTAAATAAGTAATTACAATTTACTTTACAATATCACTATTATATAAATAGATAAAATATAAGAAATCAAGAAATTTTACATTTCAAAACAAAAATTTAAAAAATTTAGAATATTTTGCATAAACCTCTAATATATTTTAACGTACTAAAAATTGGAGGAGTATATGGAAAAATTTGACCTTTATCAAGATATTGCAACACGCACGGAAGGAAATATTTATATCGGAGTCGTTGGACCGGTGAGAAGCGGAAAGTCGACTTTTATTACAAAATTTATGCAGACGATGGTCTTGCCGAATTTGCAGGACGATTATCACAAGCAACGCATAGTCGACGAATTGCCTCAGTCTGCGGACGGAAAGACTATTATGACGACACAACCTAAGTTTGTGCCGGACGGAGGCGTTGACGTAGAACTTGCGCCGGGCTGCGGAGCAAAGCTCAGGCTTGTGGATTGCGTCGGTTATCCTTTTGAGGGCGCGCAAGGTTTTGAAGAAGGGGATTCCGACAGATTGGTGGATACTCCTTGGAGCGACGAAAAAATGCCGTTTTCGCAGGCGGCTGAATACGGCACAAGCAAGGTCATCACCGACCATTCGACGATAGGCGTGTTGATATCTACCGACGGCTCGATACTAGATTTGCCGAGAGAGGGCTACCTCAGCGCAGAAAAGCGAGTTGTCAGAGAGATGAAAGAACTTGACAAGCCTTTTGTACTGCTTCTCAATTCCAAGCATCCGCAGGACAGCGAGTCTATAAGATTGAGAGACGCGCTTGCCGACGAATACGGCATACCCGTAATGCTCAAAAACATTCAAGAGATGACTGCTCAGGACATGGGCGAACTTTTGGAAAGCGTGCTTTTGCAATTTCCTTTGCGTATGCTTGACGTCAATATGCCGAGTTGGATGCAGGCGTTGCCGAGAGAAAGCGAGGTTATATCCGACATAGTCGACAAGGTGTGCGCCGTCGCAAAAGATATGCAAGTCATGGGGGATTACAGACGTCTTAGCGACATATTCGTCGATGACGAGTATCTTCAAAACGACACCATGGTCAAGGTGGACTTCGGCAAGGGAGTGTGTGCGCTGACAGTATCGCCAAAACCGCAGTTGTTCTACAAAGTGCTCTCCGATCAGTGCGGTATGGAGATTGCCGACGAGTGTCAGCTTGTGTCGTATATCAAGGAATTTGCAAAAGCGCGCAATCAATATGAGAAGATAAAGCAAGCTCTTGCCGACGTCGACAATTACGGATACGGTGTGGTCACGCCTACGCTTGAAGATATGAATTTGCAAAGTCCGCAAATCGTAAGACGCGGTTCAAAATACGGTATCAAGCTCAAAGCTACCGCTCCGGCAATGCACATAATGAGAGTAGACGTAGAGACTGAGGTCAATCCCGTGCTCAACGCAGATATGCAGAATGAAGAAAATCTCAAAGCTTGGCTTGAAGAGTTTGGCGAAGACGGTCAAGGCATTTGGGATACCAATATGTTTGGCAAGAGCCTCAACGTAATTGCCAAAGAGGGGCTCAACAACAAGCTGATGGCTATGCCCGAAGAAGTGCGCGGCAAACTTCGCAAGACGGTTACGCGTATCGTCAACGAGGGCAAGGGCGGAGTGCTTTGCATATTGCTCTAATATATAAGCGAGAAAAACTTTATTTAAAAATTCGGTATATTATGCGGCAACGCGATATCATAAGTATGATTTGTTTGACAAAAGACAAGGCGGTTTTCACCGCCTTGCTTTTATATTAAGCCAACTTGCGAATCACAAGATTGACGTCGGTGAAGTTTTGAGCCTCTTCGCCGAGATTATTCAAAGTAAGAATACTGCTAGGCGACGTGACCTCTAAAATTCCGTGTGACGAGATATTGTAAGGATTCGCCGTAGACGTCGTACTTGCGGACTGCGTAAATATCGGGACAGTGTTGCCGTTGAGTTTTACGCCGACTGCGGCAGTACCCGGCGCAGGGTCGGGAGCCGCGGTAGGCGTGCCGCTCAAAGAATAGCTCACGTCATACACGCCGGTAGGAAGCAGCGCTCCCGTACCGCTGGAAGTGATCTGCGAGCCGATTTGTCTCGAAAGGGTCAGGGGAATAATCCCGTCGGTTGCAATCGAAGTTGCGCTTGGATTTGTAAAATAACCAATATTGATAGTTCGCGTTGTCGGCGGGACTTGGTTACTCACCGTCGACGGCAACCAAAAAAAATTGTTGGATCCGCATGGACAGGTATACCATCCGCAGCCGTTGTTGCTGCGCTGTCCGCATTGATTGCAGCCGCAGCCGCCATTGTTAAAATTGCCGCATCCGTTGTTGCAGCCGCAGCCATCGCTACGGAAGTTGCCCCATGAGTTGTTGCAACCGCAGCCGCTGCGTCCGCTGCCCCAAGAGTTGCAGCCGCATGATCTGCAACCGCAGGAATTATTGCGATTGCATGGACAAGAATTGTTGTTGAAATTGGTGCTGTTATTGTTACACCAAGAGTTACAGAACATATTTTTTCTCCTTGGTTTGAATTGGCGTTAGCCAATACAGTTTATGAATATATTTTCCATTGTGTGCATAGATGCGATTGCGTCGACTTATAATATCTGGTCATTTCGAGCGTAGTCGAGAAATCTAATATAATGATAATATATACTCGACTATTGACGCTTTAAGACAATACGGTTATTGACTGAAAGTAAAAGTTGTGATACAATATATTTATGTCAAAAAACGGTGCAAAGCAAATAAAGATTTCCAAAGGCACGCTGGGGCTGGTGATAGCAGTTTGCGCGCTTGCGGTTCTTATGGCGTTTTTGCTGATACTGCGTACAAATCAAAGCGTATGCGAATGGATATGCAGAAATTTGGTCAGCGGTTATCAAGCGGTGGCAGGCAGGTTTTTTTCGGTGACGAGGGCTAATATTTTTGAGATATCTGCGGCTATCGGCGCGGCGCTTGCTATTGCAATGATAATAACTTCGATAGTCTTGTTTTGCAAGAAGAAAAGAGTCGCGTCAAGACGAGTTATGCTGTCGCTGATAGTTATCTGCTTTTGCATTGCGAATTTATATATTTTTGCCGCAGGATTTGCTTACAACAGAGAAGCGGCGCCGCTAGTAAAATATCAAGGCGACGTCAGCAAAGAGCATGCTCTTGAATCTTATATCGCTCTAATAGACGATATAAAAACGTGCTATGACGAGATAGGCAATTACAATGAAGACGGATCTGTGATATGTCCTTACAGCGAAAGGGAGCTTGAAGACAAGGTGCGAAAAGCGGTGGACGATATACTTAAAGACGACTACTATTACAGCTATACGCCCAAGGCAAAGGCTGTGATATCCAGCAGACTTATGACCTACAACAGTATCGCAGGCATTACTTTTTTGCCAACCTGCGAGCCTTGCTATAATAAGGAAATGCCTATCGTCGAGAGGGTGCATACTCTTGCGCACGAATATGCGCACACCAAGGGAGTGATGAGGGAATACGAGGCTAATTTGGTCGCGACGTACGTACTTCTCAACAGCGGCGACGCTTATTTGAAATATTGCGCTTACGTAGACGCATACAGCGATATAGACGACCTCATAAGATATGACGAGACTTATTTTGACAACGTCAAGCTGTATGACACGCCCGAGGGCTTTGACAGGGACTGCGGAATAATTTTATTTTGGTGGTGGCATCAACCAAGCTTCGGTGATTTCGGCAGTATAGTCAACGACTTGTATCTTAAATTACAGGGGCAAAGTGAGGGGACGGGATCGTATGAAGAGACGCCCGGCACAGACGAAATAATAATCGGCGGCGAGGACGGGGAAGAAGACAGATACTTGGAGATAATCACGGAGTACACCAATATGCACAGAATGCTGATAGCGTTCGGCGACTCGTTAAAATCTTAGATTATTAAAAATAACTAAAAAATCCATAAAAAATTTTTCTTTTATATTGAATTTGCTTTGCAATATATTGTATTATATATAAAAGGCGTCATATTATCGACATATATTTTTATATGTCGCATATGATTTTATTATACTGCAAAACAAATTGAGAGGTAAGATGAACGCATACACGGTAGTGATTTTAATAATGGCGATAACATATACGTTTTATATGGGGTTCTCCGACGGAGCCAACGCCGTTGCTACTTGCGTTGCGACAAGAGCGATAAAGCCTTATTATGCGGTGCTGATAGCAGGCGCCGTCAAATTTATCGCGCCGCTGATAATTTGTTATTGGCTGGGCAACGACAGCGTAGCCCGTACGGTCGGCTCTCTTATCGACGGATCGTCTTTTGCCGATATATCGTCAAAAGAGGGATTTATATTTTTGTTTTCGACGATGCTTGCCGCGCTTATTTGGTCGGCGATAAGCATATTCACGGCGTTGCCTAATTCCACGTCGCACACTTTGCTGGGAGGACTTGTAGGGGCAGGGCTTGCCAGCTTTGGTTTTTCCGGAATTGATTGGACGGCAGTGGGGCTCAACGTCATACTCATGGTATTTTTGACTCCGTTGATTTGCATAGCGGTAGGTATTTTGTTTGACAGATTTTTTATATGGATGTGCCGCAGGATGGACAGGGGCGTCAAGAAGTTTTTTAAGGCGGCGCAAGTCGTCAACGTATCACTTTTGAGTACGTCTATATCCATCAACAACGTGCAAAAGTCCATGGGAGTATTCTTGCTTGCAACGGTTATGTGCAGCGGAGAAAGTATGGAGGGGTACAAATTCAACTTTTGGACGGTCGCGATACTGTCGTTTGCCATCATGCTGGGATTGCTTTTCGGGGGCTATAAACTCATCTACACCGTCGGCAAAAAGATATACAGAATGGGTACGATACAGTCTGTCGTAGCTCAGCTGTCTACGGCAAGCGTGGCTTTGACATGTTCGTTTATCGGCATACCCGTCAGCACGGGACAGGTGGTCTCGTCGAGCATAATAGGAGTGGGCATAGCCGAGAGAATAAGCGGCGTGCATTGGACGAGAGTCAAAAAGATTTTTGCAAATTGGATATTGACTTTTCCGATAGCAATGTGCGTAGGCGCGTTGATATGCCTAATATTGCGCGCAATATTTTTATAGACGTATAAATGACAATATGTCGGATTTTAAAGACAAAAGGTGTAAATCAGATAACTTTGCGGAGGTAGATATGAAAATTTTTAGAAAGAAAGTCAATTTTTTTGAGCTTTTGTGCAAGCAGTGCGAAATAATGTGCAGAGGTATCGACGCGCTGTATAAATACTGTCAGTCGGTGGGACAGCCCGATCACGAGAGCTTTGGCGACGAGGTGATAAAGATAGAGGACGAAGGGGATATGATGAGAAGAGTGCTTGTCGACGAACTCAATCGCACCTTTATCACGCCAATGGAGCGCAACGATATCTTTGATTTATCCCGTCAGCTCGACGACGTGCTTGACTATGCCAAGACGACAGTCGACGAGATGCGACTTTTTAAGATAGAGCCCAACGATGACATGATAGACCTTGTAGGCATTTTGAGTGATATAGCAGAGCATATGCAAAAAGCGGTTGTCAATATGGAGAAGCATAAATATATAGCCAAGGACGAGGCGGTCAAAGCCAAGAGCTTAGAAAATAAAATGGGCGCGCGGTATTATAAGGCGCTTGCGACGTTGTTCGAGAGCGACGACTTCAAATCTGTGTTTAAATACAGAGAGGTTTATAGGCATCTCAATACCACTGCCGACGTAGCGGACGAGGCAATGGACTATCTCATGGATATTCTTAATTCTTTTTAATTGAGCTAAACGTATTTAAAATCAACGTCCAATTTTAACTTGATTAGACCTCTCCGCGTAGGGCGTAAGGAGCGAAGCGACGGAATAGCGAGCCAGCGGTAGCGTCTTGGGCGAGCGT
>CAJTVJ010000012.1 GCA_910579785.1 uncultured Christensenella sp.
CAAAGGTGGGCGAATATGAAATACAAATACCGCAATCGCGAATTTTGGTGTAGGGGATACTATGTAGATACAGTTGGGAAAAATACAAAGAAAATAGCAGAATACATAGCGAATCAACTGAAAGAAGATAAGATGGTAGAGCAAATGAGTATGAGCGAATTGCTAGATCCGTTCAAACAGTAAAAATGCACGAGGCGGACAACGTATGCACGATTTCGTGCAGCTAGTAACAAAGGGCTACGCCCGAAACTGAAAAACCACCAGCTGAGCTGGTGGATATTTATTATGATATAATGTGAGCTTATACCAAAGACTAAAATATACAAATCTCAAGTGTATGCCTATTGATTGACATTATATTATAGTGTGATTATACTTAATACCGTAAAATAAAAACAGTTTGAAAGGAGTAAACAAATGAAATTACCTGAAAATTTCGGAGAGAATGTTTTTAACGATGCGGTGCAAAAGGATACTTTGCCCAGTGAGACGTACAAAGCATTACGCGCAACCATAGAGGAAGGTAAACCACTGGATACTGCTATTGCGGGCTCTGTAGCTTCCGCTATGAAAAAGTGGGCGATATCGAAGGGCGCGACACATTTCACGCATTGGTTTCAGCCGCTTACGGGGCTTACCGCCGAAAAGCACGACAGCTTCATAGAGCCCGAAAGCGATCACGTTATAATGAAATTTTCGGGTAAAAATTTAATAGTGGGCGAACCCGACGCGTCGAGTTTTCCGTCTGGGGGATCACGTGCAACGTATATGGCGCGCGGCTATACGGCGTGGGATCCGACGTCGCCCGCATTTGTGAAAGACGGAACGCTTTACATACCGTCTATTTTCGTATCGTACACCGGCGAAACGCTTGATAAAAAAGCCCCGCTGTTAAAATCCATGTCGGCGCTCGACAAACAAGCAAAGAGAATATTGAAGTTATTCGGTATAGAGTGCAAAAAGGTTGCTACTACAGTAGGTCCGGAACAGGAGTATTTCCTTATTTCGGCAGAGGACTACGAAAGGAGAAAAGATTTGCGCTTATGCGGAAGGACTCTTTTCGGTGCACCGGCTTCGCGTGGGCAAGAGCTTGAAGATCACTATTTCGGTGTGCTTAAACCCGCAATTTCGGCATACATGCGCGATTTGGACGCCGAACTGTGGAGTTACGGGATTCTATCCAAAACCAAGCATAACGAGGTGGCTCCCGCGCAACACGAAATGGCTCCGGTATTCACTACGAGCAATATTTCGGTCGACGCCAATATGCTCACTATGGAAATCATGAAAAAGGTTGCCGAAAAGCACGGGCTTGTTTGTCTTTTGCACGAAAAGCCTTTTGAGGGGATAAACGGCAGCGGCAAGCATAACAATTGGTCGATGTCTACCGATACGGGCTTAAATCTCCTTAATCCAGGTAAAGAGCCGGAGAATAATACGCTTTTCAAACTGGTGCTTGCGGCGGTTATTAAGTCTGTGGATGATTATCAGGGAATTTTGCGTGCGTCGGTTGCTTCTGCCGGCAACGATCACAGATTGGGTGCAAACGAAGCGCCGCCCGCAATTATATCGGTTTATCTCGGCGATCAACTGGGAGCGCTTGTCGATTGTATTGTAAAAGGGGAAAGCTATGTTCCCGTCAAGGCGGAAAAAGGCAGTATAGGCGTTCCGGAAAGTCCTATATTTCCAAAAGATGCAACCGACAGAAACCGTACGTCGCCGTTTGCGTTTACCGGCAATAAATTCGAATTCCGTATGCCCGGCTCACAAGCAAACGTTGCCGATCCTAACATTGTGTTGAACACAATCGTTGCCGACGCCTTTGCTGCTTTTGCCGACGAGCTCGAGAAAGCGAAAGATATCGAAGCTGCGGCGAATAAAATCATCAAGCGCGAGTTAAAGGCGCATTATCGTATTATTTTCAACCTTGACGGCTACGGTCCCGATTGGGAACCCGAAGCGGCGAAAAGAGGACTTTTGAACAACAAAAACACAGCCGATGCGGTGCCTGTATTCTTTGAAAAGAAAAATATAGACGTATTTGTCCGTAACGGTGTTTATACCGAGCAGGAAGCGGTTGCGCGAGGTGAAGTCGCACTCGAAAACTACAGTAAGATAATCAATATAGAAGCGCTTACTATGCTCGATATGGCAAAACAAGATATTATACCCGCTCTTTCCGATTACGTTGCGAAGCTCAGCGCAAATCTCACGACAAAGAAGTCGGCGGTAAGCGGTGCGCCTTCGCTTGCGGAAACCACTCTTATTACCGAGCTTGCGACGCTTAATGACAAATTGTTTACGGCGGTGCGCAAATTGGAAGGCGATTTGGCGAACATAGATAAAGACGACGTAAGAGCCGCATCCAAAGCGATGGCTCATACGATTATTCCCGATATGGAAGACGTGCGCACGGTAGCGGACGAAGCCGAAAAACTTGCGGCAAGCAACTATTGGCCGTATCCTTCATACAGTGATATGTTATACAGAGTTAAATATGCAAAATAAGTTATCGGAAATTATGAAATGGTTGTGCCGGTACAAAGATAGTACACAGTGTCGCGGCGTAGTCATTGGAATAAGTGGGGGCAAAGACAGCACAACGGTTGCTATGCTTGCAAAGAAAGTTTGGGGTGACAAAGTATTCGGCGTACTCATGCCGAACGGAATTCAAAAAGATATAGACGATGCATTTAATATAGTTAAGACTCTTGGCATCGAACATTGTGTCGTCAATATCAATACTACTTACAACTCACTTGTCAACGCGGTCGAGAATTGCCGTTGTATTACCGATAAGGCAAAGACGAATGTCGCGCCGAGACTTCGAATGACAGTTTTGTATGCGATTGCTCAGTCGCTCGGATATAGGGTTATCGGTACCGGTAACGCAAGTGAAGCATATGTAGGTTGGACAACCAAATGGGGTGACGGCGCATACGACTTCAATCCCATCGCACATTTAACCTGTACGGAAGTTATGGCTCTCGGTGAACTGCTTGCCGATCAATTTGGATTGGATAAAAAGTATGTTGTAAAGACGCCGTCGGACGGCTTGTGCGGTAAGACCGATGAAGATAGCTTTGGGTTTACCTATGTCGCTCTCGATGACTATATAAGCGGCGATATGACAAACATCGATTATGAAACCGTTCGCAAGATTGAGCAAATGCATCAAGCGTCGGAGCATAAAAGAAATATGCCTGCCACATTAAAATAGTATTACATTTTTAGGAGAAAATATATGTTAGACGAACAAATTTATGCACTTGTCGGTGACTATGCTTTCGGCATTTGGTTTCTGATAGGTGCCGCACTCGTGTTCTTTATGCAATGCGGCTTTGCAATGGTGGAGACGGGCTTTACCCGTGCCAAGAATGCAGGCAACATTATAATGAAGAACTTGATGGACTTCTCTATCGGTACGGTTGTGTTTATGCTTCTCGGCTTTTCTCTGCTCATAGGGCAGGAGGCGGTCGGAGGCTTTATAGGCGTGCCCACGATGAGACTGTTCAGCGACTTTTCAACTTTCGTTGCCGAAAATGCTTCGAACTTTGTTTTTAACCTTGTATTCTGTGCAACTGCGGCGACTATTGTTTCGGGCGCAATGGCAGAGCGTACGCGTTTTATTTCTTACTGCATCTATTCGGCGCTCATTTCTCTCGTAGTTTATCCCGTGGAAGCGGGTTGGGTTTGGGGCAACGGCTGGCTTGTAAATTTGGGATTTGTCGATTTCGCCGGCTCGGCTTGTATCCACACCGTAGGCGGTATCGCTGCACTTATCGGTGCGATTATGCTCAAACCCCGTATCGGTAAGTACGAACGCAATGCGGAAGGAAAAGTTATAAAGGTTAACGCGATTCAAGGTCACAGCCTGACGCTCGGCGCACTCGGCTGTTTCATCCTTTGGTTCGGTTGGTACGGCTTCAACGGCGCGGCGGCGACGTCGTTAAGCTCACTTGCTAACATCTTTCTGACAACAACCATAGCGCCGGCTATTGCAACAGTCGTGTGTATGATATTCACTTGGATCAAGAACAAAAAGCCAGATGTGTCTATGTGCCTTAACGCATCGCTTGCCGGACTTGTGGCGATTACCGCAGGCTGCTATACCGTTGACGCTCTTGGCGCAACGGTAATCGGCGCGGTTTCGGGAATTCTTGTTGTTGTCGTGGCGGAACTGTTGGATAAAAAATTGCATATAGACGACCCCGTGGGGGCTGTTGCGGTACACTGTGCAAACGGCATATGGGGAACAATCGCGGTCGGTTTCTTTGCTTGCGTAGATTTCCAAAGCGGTGCGGCGGGTATTGATGCTGCGGGGAATCTTATCGACAAGTCAATGCTTGGTGTGTTCTACGGCGGAAACGGATATTTGCTCGGCATACAGCTTGCGGGTGTTCTTGCAATTATAGCGTGGACCGTTGTGTGGATGATTCTCATCTTTGGTGGTATCAAGTATATTCCTGTAATGATCAAAGAAAAATGCGGGCTTATTAAGGCAATCAAGATCGGCAAGACATGGAATGGGCTTCGTGCTTCGGCAGACGACGAAGTGGCGGGACTGGATATTTCCGAACACGGGCTTGACAGTGCGTACGCAGACTTTTTACCCACTGCGCCTTCCTATGACGGCGAGGGCGCAACTGTGGATGTAAGCGGAGTTCAGCCCGCAAATATAGAGCTTGTTCCTAACACAGCCGAAAGCTACACTAAAGTAACGATTATTACCGGCCAAGACAAGTTCCTAACGCTCAAAGACGCTATGGCACAGATAGGCGTTACAGGCATGACGGTTTCTACCGTAATGGGTTGCGGAGCGCAAAGCGGTAAGACGGGGCAATACAGAGGCGTTAAAACTTCTATGCACCTTCTTCCCAAAATTCAAGTGGAGGTTGTTGTTTCCGAAGTCGATCCCAAGCTTGTGGTTGCCGTAGCGCAAAAGGTTCTTGCCGACGGAAATTATGGCGCGGGTAAGATTTTTGTAAGCAATGTAGAAAATGTGATGCGCGTTCGCACTGGCGAGACGGGCAAAGCGGCACTCTCCAACGAGGTTACAGACTAACAATTTTGCTCACAATCAAATTATTCGGGAGCCGTGCAGTATTATTTGGCTGTGCGGCTTTCGGGTACTTAGAAATCGAGCGAAAAAAAGGATAAATATAATGTTAAGAGTAATTTGAACAATGCACCGCTTGATATTCTGGTTATAGCCGTTGGCGTTGTTCCGAACGCGGAGCTTGTAAAGGATGCCGGCGGCGATTGCAATAGGGGAATAGTCATAGATGCGCAATGTAAGACTTCGCTTACCGACGTCTATGCGGCAGGCGATTGTGCGGAGGGTTACGACAGTTCGATTGACAAGAATCGCGTGCTCGATATTCTTCCCAATGCGTATTTTCAAGGCAGGTGCGCAGGAATAAATTTGGCGGGCGAAGAAAACTCTTTCGAAATAGGTATTCCGATGAACGCCGTAGGCTTTTTCGGGTTGCACGTTTTAAGTGCGGGAGTATATGAGGGCGAGTGTTTGCAAGAAAAGTATAAAGACGGTTATAAAAAATTGTTTGTTAAGAATAACCGGCTTGTCGGTTTTATTTTAATCGGAAATATAGCACGAGCGGGAATATACACTTCGCTTATCCGTAATAAAACCGATTTGAACACGTTGGACAAAGCTTTGCTATTTGATGAGCCACAGCTTATGGCGTTTTCCGAGGAAACGAGAAAATGCAAACTTGCAAGGATGGTGTAATATGGTAATCAATATTGACGAGAATATGAATTTTCAAATGCTCAATAAAAGAATACGAGATGCGGTAGATAAAGAAACTGTTTTGAACGGTTGTATCGGTCAACGCTATATAGGCACGGGGGTATCGGATAAAAAGATAGTCATAAACGGTACTCTCGGCAACGCATTGGGCGCGTATCTTAACGGTGGCGAGATCTATGTCTATGCTAACGCGCAGGACGCTACGGGCGACACTATGAACAGCGGTACGATAGTTATACACGGTAATGCCGGCGACGCTACCGGTTACGCTATGCGCGGCGGTAAAATTTATGTTCACGGCAATACAGGCTACCGTGCAGGTATTCATATGAAAGCGTATATGGAATACAAGCCGGTCATCGTAATAGGCGGTCGAGCGGGATCGTTTCTTGGGGAATATCAGGCGGGGGGAATTATCGTCGTACTCGGTCAAAATGACGACGGTTTGCCTATAATAAACAATTTTTGCGGTACGGGTATGCACGGCGGTAAAATATATTTACGCTGTAAAAGTTTGCCACATAGAATTCCGTCGCAAGTGCGCGCCGAAAAGTTATGCGGCAACAAAGATACTGAGCTGATAGGAATAATAGATGACTATTGCAAATATTTTGATGATATGAACGCCGACCATTTGCTCGACGCCGACTATTTTGTGCTGACGCCGAACAGCGAAAATCCGTATAAACGTATGTACACCGATAATTGAAAAGTTTACAAAATTTATTTTATGTGATATGATATGAGCATGATTGATTTCGAATTATATAAGTTATTTTATACTGTGGCAAAATACGGCAGTCTGAGCAAGGCGGCGGAAGAACTGTTTATCTCACAGCCTGCGGCATCTCAGTCTATTAAACGATTGGAAGAATTGCTTGATACTCCGTTATTCAATCGTATGCATCACGGAATGGAGCTTTCCGCTCAGGGCGGAAAAATCATATTCGATGATGTAGAGCAAGCTATTAAGTTGCTTTATGGAGTGGAACAAAAGCTTGCCGCACTCAAACAGAATGCGACAGGCACGATACGCATAGGTGCTTCGGAAACAATTTTTCAATACATTCTGTCAGAGAAAATCGTTAGATATAACAAGCTTTTTTCGCAAGTGAAAATCGAGCTTATATCCGATGTTTCACCTAAAATCTTTGCGCTTATGAAGAAGAATGAATGTGATATCGGTTTTGTTAACTTGCCGATTGCAGACGACGAAGATATTGTTATAGACAAGTCGATAGTGTTTCTGAACGACATATTTATCGGCGGTGAACGGTTTTCCGAACTTAAAGGAAAAGAGTTGAGTGTGAGAGATTTGCAAAAATATCCGTTGTTGCTTATGGAAGAACATACGGTATCGCGTGAATCAGTAAACAACTACGGAGTGAGTCACGGCGTTAATTTTAAGCCTGCGGTTGAAGTAAACAGCTGGGGATTTATGAAAAAGCTCGTTATCGACGGTATGGGCATAGGCTGTATCCCACGCGAGTATGCATTGAATAGGCTAAAAGAAGGCTCGCTGTTCGAGCTAAATGTATTTCCTTCCTTGCCGGTCCGTTCGGTAGGAATGGCACTCCCGAAAAACGTAAATATGACGTTTGCGTTGCAGTCGTTTATCAATCTTTTTTTATGAGAATGAAATAAGATTGTACTTTGATTGAAATTATTCAAGCGTTTAATCTGTCTGATAAATAGGCAGAAAACAACTTAATAAACGGTTAAAGGGAGTCGGAACTTACTGACTTCCTTTTTCGTGCGCTTGTATTGGGATTTAATTAAGCAATCGGACGACTCTTCGGCAGGGCGTATGGTGCGGAATATTTGTCAGTATATGTTTACCGATGACGAAGTAACCGAGCCGCAAGACGACAAAGAAAACTTCTTTTGGAGTAACATAGTGGACTTGTTGGAAGAAGATAAACAAATCGAATTGAGCGGCAAACAACCGAAAAATCTCAATGCTAAAATGCGGCACTTTACGTTCGTGGATACATACTACAAAGCAATCAAGCTGATGAGCGAAGCGGAGAGCGGACAGTATGTAAAGGCAATCTGCGAGTATATGTTCAACGGCACGGAACAGAAATTAAAATCGCCTGTGGACGCATATTTCGCACTTGCTAAACGGAAGTTGGAACTGTCAAGAACGCGCAAGAAAATCGGCGCGGTAGGCGGTAAGCAAGAGCGCGTAAAGGTAACGGACGATCAAGTGGAAGTTATAACGAATACGGATTGCGGCGTATCGTTCGACGAGTTTATGCGAATGCACCCGAACGTAGAAAACGACTTGTATGCTTCGCGGCAGCACCTACTTAACGGAATAGATTGGGCGTGGTTGGACGTCGGTTGGATAATCACCTCGAATGGAACAAGTAAAAGAAATGAAGCGGCGAGCGCAGACGGGCGAGAAAAATATTTGGCACGGATTTATCTCGTTCAACAAAGAGAACTCGGAAAAGATAGACGATCCCGAAAAATGTATCGCGCTCATTAAACAAACCTTCGGACAATTCTTTAAGGACGCGGGCTTTAATCCCGACAATATGGACTTGTTATGCGCATTGCATTTAGACCGTCCCGAACACTTGCATATTCATTACGTCTTTTGGGAGAAAGAATCGAAAGTGAAAAACCAGAGAGCGGCAGGGTACAAGTACAGAGCGAAAGGCAAAATACCGCTTGATGTAATAGACAAAATGACCGAGCGATTGAACGCCTATACAATCGACGACGACCTTGCAAGGAAACGGAAAAAGGTAATTGAAGAACTTACCCGAACAAGCAACGAATACGACCAAGCACATCTCGACGATATACTGCGCCGTTGGCTGAAAGAGCTTGCAGACGAACTGCCAAAGGACAAGCCGTTATGGTACGGAAACAAAGAGATAGCCGAGCATCGCCCGAAGATAGATATGGTAGCTGAGTGGCTCATTGATTTGGATGACAAAACACGCGAAGCAGACCACGCATTTAGGAAAGAGCTTCGTGAGAAAGAGCAAGCATTGAAGGGCATAATGGGGAACTACTACAAACAGCGATTGGAAATAGAAAAGCGGCAAACAGAAGCCGTGCCGAACTTCGTTGACCATCAAGGCATAAGGACAATTCATACCATAGAAAGATTGGAGTGGGACTACCGTAGGCGGCTCGGAAATATCGTTCTTAAAAAGGTGCGCGAGATACAAAGGGAAACATATAGGCGTAATCCACGCAGGAAGTATAAGTTGCATTTAAAGAAGTTTAGTCTAATAAGAAAGGCAAAAGGAAAAGACTGTAAATATTGTTGGTGAAGTAAATTCAGGCGTCACACTGACTCCTGCTACTGTAGAAGTAAGAGGTTTTTCAATTGAGGTAATTACTGATATCACTGATAAATTTGACGAGTTGAAAAGTAGATTAGAAAAAGAAATAAAACCAAATAATAATTCGCCAAGCAGAGTAGATTTGGACATTGATTTTGATTTCAAAATCTATAGCGGACAAAGTGGGCAATTAGTAAGTAATAATTTCCGTGCTTATTTAGATGTGAGCAATAAATCTACCAATGTGTTTACATTTATTAAAAATTAAAAAGTAGATAGTCAAGTATCTCTATAATAAAAAGCCCAGACGCCGTAAGGAATTTGGGCTTTGAATGTATAAGAAATCCACGCGTTAGACGCGTGGTTCAAGAAAGGCTTAGCCGATGAGTGCTGAAAAATACCTCCTTTGGTATAATGGAATTAGGTCTGCCACCTAATTACGAAAACAAAGGAGGTACAGTCAAGTGAATGACATACATAGTTTAGCACATTCGAAGTGGAATTGCAAATATCACATAGTATTTGCACCCAAGTATCGCAGAAAAGTATTCTACGGTCAAAAAAGATTAGATATATGAGCAATTCTACGAGAATTGTGCAAATGGAAAGGAGTAAATATATTAGAAGCAGAAGTCTGCCCAGACCACGTGCATATGCTTTTAGAAATCCCACCAAAAATAAGCGTAGCGAGTTTTATGGGATTTCTAAAAGGCAAAAGTAGTTTGCTAATATATGAAAAGTGGGCAAATATGAAATATAAATACAGAAGTAGGGAATTCTGGAGTAAAGGGTATTATGTCGATACGGTAGGTAAAAACACCGAGAGAATAAAGGAATACATACAGAATCAGTTGGAAGAAGACAGAACAGTAGAACAGCTGTGCATAGCAGAAGCGTTTGATCCATTCGAAAAGCACGGCAAATAGTTCGCAAGTGGCAGACCTACATACGCCATTTAGGCGTGGCTAGTACCAAAGGGTTTTACCCGATATTGTGAAATACCACCCGTTTGACGGGTGGATGGTTATTGCCCCATCCACCCTATGGAACGTAAATCATAGTAGATAATTTTCGTCATAGATTTACATATTTTTATCTTTTTTACGCCAAAAGTGTTACAGTGTTACATAGTGGCGTAAGGTAATACTAAACGCTACTGTGGGCGGCTGTCGCCGCCCGTACATTGTCTGTATTATTTAAGTTACGTTACACGTTACGGAGTGGCATATAAAAGTAATACTAATGATTATTTATTATTGGGTGCTTTTTGCACGATAACTTTTCCGTCCTTTACGGCGATTAGCTTTTTGCCCTTGCATTTCGGGCAATAGATTTCTATGTTTGAGCCGTCGCCAGCCTTTAACAGTTTATACCCGCATTCGGGACATACAACGTAATAAGTCATTTGTTTTATGCTCCTTATGATTTTGTTTTGGTTGTTACCGTATCGTTGCGAATTATGATATGTATATATTTATCACATTTTTGACATTTTATATAGCCGTCCATACCGTTCTGTGCTTGCACGAGTACGGTTTTACAATGAGGACAACACGCGTAATAAAGTTTTGATTTATTGTTTTCTATTTCTTTTTCCATAAAAAATACTTATTTATAGGTGTTTCAAATTCTTTCTATATTGTTTTAATTCGCTTTCCCCAAAACGGTTTAGAAAGTTGTCGATAGTAGTTATTAACTCTTTTCTATCGGTTGGAATACTTCCGTGTAGTTGAATTGCGTTTGATGCTCCCAAAGCGGCAAAATGTGTTTTAATATCTAAACCTTGTACAAGCATTTTTAATTCTTCGTATTTTTCCGTTTCGCTTTCTTCCGTCCAATTTCCGTTTTGAATTTCGCCGTATAATTCTGACGTAGGGTAAATTGTCAACATTGACGCGCCGACGATTTTTGGGTTTAATTGATTAAATATTTTCAATGTATTTTCAACGCCATTTTTGCTTTTGCCCTTGCCGTAGATACCCGTCAAATAGAAAAAGTTATATTCCAGCCCAGCCTCATCGAGTTTACGGCACTGTTCCAAAATGTCGGCAGAGGTATAGCCCTTGTGCATAAATGATAAAGCCTCGTCGTCGCCTGTTTCAACGCCGATTGTAATTCCGTTATAACCGCAACTATGTAACTGTTTTAACTCGTCAACGCTTTTCGGCGTTATATCAGTTATGCGTGCAAAACAGCCGATAGTTTTTAATCGGTTAAGATATTGTTTAGATAAATATGCTATTTGCCGTAATTTTTCCGTTGATAATACAAATGGATTTGCTCCGACTAAAAACATTCTCGTTACGTCGGGGGTAAAATAACACAACTCTTTCAAATCGTCCTCTATCTCGTCAATAGGCGACATTTTGAATTTGAAAGGTATACCTTCGTATAATGTGCAAAATTTGCATTTATGGTGTGTACAACCCGCTGTAACTTGCAATAGAGCCGACCAAGCCTCATAAGGTGGACGCCAAACTGTTCCCGTGTAGTGCATAAATAAAATACCGTCCTTTTGTTTTTCTTTATTATAAAGCAAAATAGTATTGAAATACAAGTACTGTCTTCATTTAGTAGTACTATCAAAAATGATACTAATATATTTGACTTACTTTTCTTAATACGCTATAATGAAAAAAAAAGGAGTTAATATGACAGATAACAAGTTTAGAAAAAGAGAAGTAATGGCGCGGTGTGTTCCTATGAATACGTTGCAAGCCGTTTTAAGCGGTAAATGGAAATTCCTTATTCTTTGGTATATCGCTTTTTATAAAGTGCAACGTTTTGGCGAATTATTACGCCGAATGGACGGTATCACGCAATCGACCTTAACAAAACAGTTGCGTGAATTAGAGGACGACGGATTTATACACCGCGAAATTTATAAAGAAATTCCGCCGAAAGTAGAATATACTTTGACAGAACTCGGAAAAAGTTTTGTTCCCGTTTTAACGCAAATGATGATTTGGAGCCAAACACATTTATGTGCGCCCGATTATGTATGTCCTTATTCGGAAGAAGAAATAAAGGAATTGCTTAATTCATAGTTTCAAAAAATGGTGCTTAATGTCAAGCACCATTTTTTATTACAAATATTTAACCGTTTCTTTTAACTCTTTGCGAGAATAATGCATAGGCGACGGCTTTGCGCTTTCAGACGGATAGCCAAGCGGCAAAATTGCAACGATTTTTTCGTTATCGGGAATATTCATAGCCTTTTCCACTTTTGCTAAATCAAAATAGCCTACCCAGCAAGAACCTATGCCTAATTCCCAAGCCTGTAACATTAAATATGTACATACTATACTACAATCAATATCGCCCGTGTTATAATTTTTAGAAAACGGATTTTTCCACGTTTCTGTTTCGTCTGCCGTAATTATAATTACAGTCGGCGCCCCAAAAATACATTGACAAACGGAATTTATTTTCCGAATTGCCTGTTCGCTTTGCAAAACATAAATTTTTTGAGGTTGTTGATTTGCCGCCGTCGGGGAAATTTTTGCCGCCTCTAAAATCTTATTCAGTTTTTCACTCTCGATTTGTTTATCAGAGAACGAGCGCACTGAATAGCGCGACTTTGCTAATTCTATGAACTTCATAGAAACCTCCATAAAAATATTGACAAATTACTTGTCTGCTACTATAATAAATCTATACTTTCATTTTGTCAAGAACGCACTTTTAAGTACTATACTTACCTTTTAGAAAGTATAAGGAGGTTTTTTATGAATATTGATATTTTAATGTCTTGCAGTTGCCCGTTAGACGCAACTATTGCAGTTATAGGCGGCAAATATAAATTAGATATTATTTATTATTTATTTGATAGAACTTTGCGTTATAGTGAACTTGCAAAACTTGTAAAAGCAACGCCAAAAATGCTTGCTGAACAATTAAAAGAACTTGAAAGCGACGGCATAATAAGCCGTGTACTTTACCCCGTAGTGCCACCTAAAACTGAATATTCTTTGACTGAACTCGGCAACAAACTATGTAAATCTGTCATTGAAATGTATAAATTCGGTATTGAACTATACGCAATCAATAAGGTACGACAACCGTGTTCCGCAAATGATTTTACACGTTTAGAAAATGTGCTGAATAAAAGATAATCCATTTTTTAAGTATTTTATAGTTTTTGTGTTCGCTTGTGCTTACCGTCTGGGGGACAGAATACGCCGCCTTGACAAATTGTAAAGGGCGACGATTTATCTCCCGTAAGGCATAAAGCCGTCGTCGCCTATGGTGCAAACCCTTGACAATTTATCTGCGGCGGCATTTTTGGCTGGTTAAGACGGTAAGCACCAAAGCGAACAACAAATTATTTAAGCCGCAGTCCGCACGGACGGCGCAAAGGAGCAGACAATGAAAAACGCAGTTATTTACGCACGTTTCAGTTCACAAGGACAAAATGAACAGTCAATCGAGAGCCAAATTCGCACTTGTTCAGAGTTCGCGAAAAGTTAAGGCTATGCGATTGTCAAAACGTATTCGGACAAGGCAAGGACGGGAACAAATGACAGCCGCCCGTCGTTTCAGTGTATGATTAAAGACGCCGCCGGCGGCGCGTTTCAGTACATAATCGTGTATATGTTTGACCGCTTCGCCCGTAACCGCCGCGACAGCATAATGTATAAAGAAATGTTAAAGCAAGACTACGGCATACGGGTATTATCGGCTACCCAGCCCATCAGCGACGACGAGAGTGGCGAGTTCTACGAAATGTTTTTAGAGTGGAACGACGAGAAATACAGCAAGCGACTGTCAAAGCGTGTACGCAACGGACTTGACACCAGCGTGGAAAACGGCACGTTTTGCGGCGGCTTTCTGATTTACGGCTACAAGATACGAAAAGAGCCGATAGCGGGCAAGCGCGACAAGTTTATAAAGTATGTTGAAATCTTATCTCAAAGCAATCAAAACGTTGTAAGCGGAATAGCTATTGGTTGTGATAGTATTGCTCATAAAATTTGCATCCAAAATAACAAAAAGACCGTCGCGTTTTTGTCATCGACTTTACAAAATATTTATCCCCAAGTCAATAAAAATCTAGTAGATGAAATTGCCGAAAATGGAGGGGTAGTAATTACTGAATATGTGTTAGAAGCAAAGAATAAATATGAAAGCATTAACAGATTTATTGAAAGAGATAGACTGCAAGTAATGTTTGTTAAGGCGGTTGTTTTGATAGTTGGTTCCAGGAAGGGGATAGCGGAAGCAGGCACGCAATTGCAAAGGCGAAGGAATAGGGTTTTGTTAAAAGATTTGTTATCTATGATCATAAAACTCATTGTGAAGATAAAATGTATGGATTGAACAAAGATTTGCTGAGCGACGGCGCAACAACTTTAACGCATACAAGTGTAAAGGAATTGATAAATTGAAAGTAATGGTTGTTGACAAAATAAGTAATAACTTATTTAACGTTAACGGGAATTTAATAAATTGTTGTCATTAAAATTTAATCAATGCAAACAACAAAATACTTAGAACTTTTTTTTAGATTGTATGATAAATATGTCTCCTTTTGTTATTTGTATCTTTAAGGAGGCATTTAATTGCAACTGTGAAATAAACTAGTCTGGCTCGTTATTGCTTTTTTGAAAGCTTATTTGTGACGCAAGCGTCGTCAATGAGATTGTGAAGTCCTTGCCAATGCAATACTCTGCGACCAAACCAAGCTTTTTGTGCAGCTCCTCTCAGTTTGTTGGGGTTTGCCACTCTAAGCGGTCGGGATTTATATCCTTCGTGTTTAAGGAATTGCACTGTGAAGGCAAGGCGCTCTTCAAATTGAGGGTACGCGGTTTTTTCTTTTGACCACATAGCTTCTGAAAGGGCGCACAGTCTTGGCAGGAGTCTGGCGCATGCGGTCTTGAAATTCGGCACGTATTCCGTCCAAAGCGACACCTCAACGCCAAGCATATTATCTCCGTAATCTTTTTGAATAGGATTGAATGAATATGCCTTTTTTAAATCAAGCATACCGTAGGGAAAGTCGAGGTATGTAAACGAGGAGTTGCTGACTATAAAGCCTTTGGAAGGTTGAAAACTTCTTTTGGCGTCGTTTTCTTTTGACGCGTCTATTTCGCCGCTCCAAAATTGCCAGACGGCATTCGGGTGGACGTCAATGTCGGCGTCAACGCCGTTCCACATCACGGGGATATATCCTTTGTCGACGATATATTCGCACAGCTTTTTCATAAAGTGACCTTGAAGAGCTTCTTCGTCTTTAAGCCCGTGCTTTTGCATTGTATCTTGGCAATTTTTGCAGAGCTGCCAACGGTGTCTGAATACTTCGTCGCCGCCTATGTGTATATATTTGGTATTTTCTCCAAACATCTCGATCACCTCGTCAATTACGTCAAATGCAAATTGATACGTGCTTTCTTTTCCTGCGCAAAGGGGATCGTGTTTGACGCCCCAATGAGTGGCGACTTTGAGTTTTCTGTCAAAACATCCAAGGTGCGGATAGCAAGCCAATGCGGACTGAATATGTCCCGGCATATCTATCTCTGGGAAGACTTGGATGTTGCGTTGATTTGCATATGCGATTATCTCTTTTATATCCTCTTTCGTATAGTAACCGCCGTGCGGTTTGACGCCGAAATTGGTGTGCGAGCGTCTGCTTCCTTTTTGAGTAAGCAGTGGATATTTATCTATCTGTATGCGCCAGCCCTGGTCCTCGGTGAGATGCCAATGCAGCACGTTTATTTTATGCAGATAGCACAGGTCGATAATTTTAAAAACGTATTCTTTTTCAAAATAATATCTGCCCACGTCAAACAGCAAGCCGCGATGTTTTATATACGGTTCGTCTTTAATATTGCAATGCGGCAATTTGCCGTCATGATTAAAAATCAACTGTCTCAGCGAGCAAAAGGCATAACCAAGTCCTATTTGATTAGGGGCAGATACGTTGATTCCGTTGACGTCAACGGTGATACAATATCCTTCTTCGTCTTGTACGTCGCATTGTTTGACGCTGTATCTAAGCACAGCGCCGCGATTGGCAGAAAATTCGACGCCGTACGTCTCGATTTTTTCTTTAAAATCATCAAATGCAAAGCATCTGTCGCCGACAGGCTGTAATACTTTGCAATCAAGAATGCCTTCTGTCACTTTCGCGTATTTAGGATACGGTATAAGTTTTAATTCGTTCATATTTTTCACCCGCTTTATTTTCTGCATATCAATTAAATGATTTAATAATATTATATCAAATTTTATACAGCAAGTAAATACCTGTCAAAATAATAAGGCAGTTAAAATTTTTGAGTTATACATCAGCTGTCAATTATTAAATTAAAATTAAAAAAATACATTGACAAATATTCAAAAAGGGTTTACAATACATAATGGTTATGCAATTTACATTTTGTTCTAAAAAGCAAATTACATAGTCAGGGACGGTATGTGTATAGGAAAGAGAGAAACTTTTTTTGGAGGAAACAATGAAATATTGGTGGGTATCTTTAACAATAATTGCCGTCGCTGCACTAATGGTACTATTCGCGTGGCTTTTGAGAAAAGACAGAAAGATCGGAATGATAGTATTAGTGGCAGTATCTTCGGTATTGCTGGTGTATAAGTCGATAAGATTCGGATTGCAAAGAGCAGACCATAAATATCCCATAGAGTTTTCACACTTCTCGTATTTTATATTAGGCGCGACTATGGTGGCAGGCGTCAAGAAGATGCGACCGTTTGCAGGATTGTGCGCATTCATATCAGGACTTGCCTTTGTATTAGCGGGAATTTTTTCGCCTACGCCGATGATTGAGGACGCGGCTACAAAGTATAGTTGGATAGAAAGCACGTTGCAACATGAAACTTTGCTCTTCGGCGGATTGATGATAATATTTAATACGGACAGATACAACATAAAAGACGTATGGATATCCGTCATAGGCATTGCGGTGATGTTTATTTTCTCCGCGCTTGTATATAAGAGAATTATTTATCCCGATTTAGCGGATAAAAATCATGACAACATGATAATAATATTTGTTATGAACGGCACGATTTTAAAATATTTGATGCCGGCCGGCTCAACGGTGCCTGTGGCTTTGCGAGTCTTTACAATCATCGGCGAGATGATTTTGCTAGGATTGATACTTTGGTCGTTCTATTTGGTCAACAACAAATGTTATGACAAGAAGATCAAAAAATATCCCGACTTTGCAGGCAACAACGAAGAATACAGTCTTATCGCACTTGTCAAATTTATAGCTGCAAAGGTCAAAGCAAAGAAGGCTTTGCAGGCAGGAGATACTGCGGTGTTGCAAGGCGGTGACACGACGGCGGAGCCAACGCAAGATGCTCAACCAAGCGAGGTTACGCAACCGACGGCGGACGAAGCGGCAACTCCAAAAGAAGCAGCTTTTGCAGACGGGGAAGAAAGCCCAAAGACGGAATAGAATAGAGACGATTTAAAGACGGCAAATAAGCGCCGTCTTTTTTACATAAAAAATTTCAAAAAATTTTTCAAAAATAATTGACATAATCTAATATGCAGGCATATAATCAAAATAGAAAGTGAAGATTGAGAGAAGTAGTTGAAGTCTACTGCACACAGTGAATCGGGGACAGTGAAAACTCGATGGCAGCCTGCAATGAATAACACTCATGAGCGCAAACCCAAATCGAAAGAGAGTAGGGGAGACGGGAAGGCCCGTTACAGCCAAAACTTTTGTCAGAAAGTAAAAGTGATTGATATAGCGTATCAATAAATTAGGTGGCACCGCGGATTGCAGCATTCGTCCTAAAATAAAGGATAGATGCTGTATTTTTTTTAGGAGGTGCATTTTATGTGCGCAATAATGGGGTATGACGGCAAGGACATAGCCGTCGAAGAGTTTAAAAAAGCTCTTGACGCAACGATTTCAAGAGGTCCTGACGACACAAAAGTTGTTGAGACTGAGACCGCGATTTTAGGTTTTCACAGACTTGCGATAATGGGATTGACAGACGAGGGTATGCAGCCTTTTGAAATGGACGGTGATATCTGCGTTTGCAACGGTGAAATATATTGTTTTAGACCTATCAAAGAAAAACTAAAAGCAAAATATACATTCAAATCAGACAGCGATTGCGAAATCATTTTGCCGCTATACAGGGAAATAGGGCTTAAAATGTTTGAACAGCTTGACAGTGAATTTGCACTGGTGATTTATGACGGCAAAAAGCAAAGTTTGATAGCGGCAAGAGATCCGATAGGCATAAGGCCGCTTTTTTACGGATATAGCAAGTCGGGTGTTATCGCATTCGCCAGCGAGGCAAAAAACCTCATGCCGCTGTGCGACAAAGTTATGCCATTTCCACCGGGATATTATTATGCAGACGGCGCATTTGTCAGATACTGCGATATTACGGCAGTAGAGGGTTACGTCAAAGACGATATTGACACCATATGCACAAAAATAAGAGAAAAACTTGTTGCAGGTATAGAAAAACGACTTGACAGCGACGCTCCGCTTGGCTTTTTGCTATCGGGAGGGCTTGACAGCTCGCTTGTGTGCAGCGTGGCGCAAAAGATACTCAAAAAGCCTATCAAAACTTTTGCAATAGGCATGAGTGAAGACGCGATAGATTTAAAGTATGCAAAGGAAGTCGCCGACTACATAGGCAGCGACCACAGCGAGATAATCATTACCAAAGACGACGTGATAGGGGCGATAGACGAAGTCGTCAGAGTGCTTGAAAGTTTTGATATCACCACAGTAAGGGCAAGCGTAGGTATGTATTTGATATGCAAGGCGATCCACGAGAAGACCGACGTGAGGACATTGTTGACGGGCGAAATAAGCGACGAACTTTTTGGGTACAAATATACTGACTTTGCGCCGTCAGCGGAAGAATTTCAAAAAGAAGCCGTCAAGAGAATAAGCGAGATATATATGTATGACGTACTGCGCGCCGACAGATGTATCTCCGCCAACTCGTTGGAGGCGAGAGTGCCGTTCGGCGATTTAGACTTTGTCAAATACGTGATGTCTATCGACCCGTCAAAAAAACTCAACACTTACAACAAAGGCAAGTATCTGCTGCGCAAAGCTTTTGAGGGTGACTACCTGCCAGATAGTATATTGTATAGAGAAAAAGCGGCGTTTTCCGATGCAGTAGGACATTCTATGGTCGATTATATCAAGGAGTATGCAGACACTCTTTACACTGACGAAGATTTCCAAGAGAAGCGTAAAAAGTATGCCGACCATGCAATGCCTTTTACAAAAGAAAGCCTTATGTACAGAGAAATATTTGAAAAATATTATCCCCGTCAATCGCATATGATAGCAGATTTTTGGATGCCCAACAAATCTTGGAAAGGTTGCGACGTAGACGACCCGTCGGCGCGTGTGCTGTCTAACTATGGCGATTCCGGAAAATAAGCGGATGAGATTTCTCAGCTGCGGTCGAAATGACATAGCTTATGTATTATGTGACGATTGTTAAGGATATGAAGCATTTGGAGAATGACGAAAGTTTGGCAAGTTGTACGCGATAATTAGTCATTTCGACCGAAGTGCAACGTAGCGGAGAAATCTCAATGAATTAAAAGCAATATACTGCCACTTCCAACTACTGTTTAAATGTCGAAAATTGTATTCAAAAAGGCATTGACAAAGGATAATGGCTGTGATAAAATAAACTTACAAAACATAAAAGGAGTGTTTTATTATGGCATATGTAATAGGTGATGACTGCATCAAATGCGGCGCATGCGCAGAGGGTTGCCCCGTAAGCGCAATATCGGAGGGAGATGACAAGTACGTTATCGACGCCGACGCTTGTATCAGTTGCGGATCTTGTGCGGCAGGATGTCCTGTATCGACAATAAGCGAAGAATAAAAAAGACGCCGTTCAGACGGCGTTTTTTTATGAGCTTTTGCGACTTAAAGTGTTTGAGAAAACAATTTAGGTCGCAATTTATGAAATTGGGCATTTGCAGTAAATAAAATAAATGCAAAAAATTTTACATTTTTCTTTTAATTTTATTTATTATATGCTAAAATAAAAAAGCATAGGCATTTGGAGGACAAATGAAAAGAGATTTTTTGACGATGGAGCAAGTCGACGTCGCCGACATAACTCAACTCTTGAAGAGAGCGGAGTTTATGGAAAGCAGTATATCCGGTCAGGATAAGTCGCTTGATATACTCAAAGGAAAGAGCATTGTCACGTTGTTTTATGAAAATTCCACTCGCACAAGATGTTCGTTTGAACTTGCAGGCAAGTATCTCGGCGCGCAGTGCGTGGGAATAACCACAAGCGGATCGAGCGTCAAGAAGGGAGAAAGCCTGATAGATACGGCTATCACGCTTGACAGTATGAAAGCCGACGCGATAGTGATAAGACATTCCGTCGCCGGCGCGCCTGCGCTGATTGCCAAGCACGTCAAAGCAAGCGTGATAAACGGCGGAGACGGTATGCACGCGCATCCCACGCAAGCTCTTCTTGATATGTATACTATGCAAAAGACCTTCGGCACGCTCAAAGGCTTGGAAGTCGCTATCATAGGCGACGTCAAACACTCCCGCGTCGCGCAGAGCAACATCGTAGGACTTTCAAAAATGGGAGCCAAGGTCAAGATATTTGCGCCTGCAACGTTGAGACCGCATGGAATAGAGAATCAACCCTGCGCCGTATGTAGAAATGCAGAAGAAGCTTTTCGCGGCAGCGACGTGATAATGGGATTGAGGATACAGCTGGAAAGACAGCAAAAGGGACTTTTTCCAAGCGCTGAGGAGTACAACAGGTTTTATGGCATTACCGCCGAGAGAATGGCGATGTGCAACAAGGGGGCGATAGTAATGCACCCGGGACCTGCCAACAGAGGTATCGAGATAGATTGCGACGTACTTGACAGCCCGATGTGTCTCAAAGACTATCAGGTGACAAGCGGAGTCGCAACGAGAATGGCGCTTCTTGAATGGGCGACAGCAGGCAGATAAAAAAGGAGAAGATGATATGTCGTTACTTATCAAAAATTGTTTTATCGGTAAAGAAAAGAAAGACGTAGCAATACAGGACAACAGGATCGTCAAGATAGGCGAGGGCATTAAGGGCGAGTATGACGAGGTGTATGACGCAAAAGGTTTGACTGCGTTGCCTGCGTTTATAGATATGCACACGCATTTGCGAGAGCCGGGGCTTGAATATAAAGAAGATATTGCCAGCGGCAGCGCGGCGGCAGTGGCAGGAGGCTTTTCCGCCGTGTGCTGTATGCCCAATACCAAGCCTGTGACAGACAATAGATATATCGTCAAGTATATCGTCGACAGAGCAAAAGAGGTAGACCTTGCCAAGGTATATCCTATCGGCGCGATTACCGTCGGTCTCAAAGGCGAGACGATGGCGGAGATGGGCAGTATGCAAGAGGCGGGCGCGATAGCTATGAGCGATGACGGTCAACCTGTGACCACGGCGCAGATGATGAGACTTGCGCTTGAATATGCAAAAGACTTCGACTTGCTTTTATGTTCGCACTGCGAAGAAAAGTCTTTGATAAACGAAGGCGTTGTCAACGAGGGCGAAAACGCGACTAAGGCAGGACTTAAAGGCATACCGTCAAGCGCGGAAGATATAATGATCGCAAGAGAGATAATCCTTGCGCAAATGCTTGACACCAAAGTGCATATTTGCCACGTCAGCACCGCAAGCGGAGTGCAGCTGATAAGAGAGGCAAAGGCGAGAGGCGTCAAGGTATCTTGCGAGACGTGTCCGCACTATATTGCAGGTACTGACGCGCTTATACTTGATTATAATACCAATTCCAAGGTCAATCCTCCTCTTCGCAGCGAAAAGGACAGGCTGGCGATATTGGCAGGCATTGCCGACGGCACGATAGACGTCATCGCCACCGACCATGCGCCGCACCATTATGAGGATAAGAACGTAGATTTTTCGCAAGCTGCCAACGGCATAAGCGGATTGGAGACCGCCTTTGCGCTGTCATACACCTATCTTGTGGATAGCAAAGTAATATCGTTGGACAAGCTGGTCGAAGTGATGAGCGAAAAGCCTGCAAAACTGCTGGGATTGGAGAGCGGTTGTTTGAAAGAGGGCGGACTTGCCGATATCGCGCTTGTCGATTTGAATAAGACGTATAAGATAAATTCCGCCGAGTTTAAGTCAAAGGGAAAGAATACTCCGTTTGACGGCTGGCAGGTAAAGGGCAAGGTAACGGCGACCGTGGTCGAGGGCAAGATAAAATACAAGGCGTAATAATTTAAAAGCTCATGTATTCTGCGCAGACAAGCTTAGACGTCTGCGAGATAATCAAAAGAATTATATCAAAGGAGAAATATATGATAATCGACAGACTTATTGACAAAATCACACTCACCGACAATCCGTCGGTAATAGGACTTGACACGTGCATAGACTATTTGCCGGAGGAAATGAAGTCAAAATGCGTGACTTTGGAGGAGACTTGCAAGCAGATAAAGAAGTTCAATTTTGACCTTATTGACACTCTCAAAGACGTGATACCGGCAGTAAAGGTGCAGGTGGCGTATTACGAGATGTACGGAGTCGAGGGAATGATAGCTTTCCGCGATACTATAAAGTATGCAAGGGAGAACGGGCTCTTTGTTATAGCCGACGTAAAACGCAACGACATCGGATCCACTGCAAGCGCGTATAGCAAGGGATATATAGGCAAGACTACGCTTGCCGACGGCAGCAAGGTCACGCCGTTTGAGAGCGATTTTATCACAATCAACGGATATTTGGGCAGCGACGGTATATTGCCTTTTGTCGCAGACTGCAAGGAGTATGACAAGGGAGCCTTCGTGCTTGTAAAGACGTCCAATCCCACAAGCGGTGAGTTGCAGGACAAGACTATGGACAACGGCAAGACGCTTTATGACAATATGGCGACTTTGGTCGACGGTTGGGGCGGCGAGCTTATAGGAAAGTACGGATACAGCAGTATCGGCGCGGTCGTCGGCGCAACGCATATGGAGCAGGCGAAACTCATTCGCAAGGCGCACCCGAATACGTTTTTCCTCATTCCCGGATATGGCGCGCAGGGCGGCAAAGCCGAAGACTTGGCGGTATGTTTTGATGGCGGTATAGGCGGTATAGTCAACTCGTCGAGGGGCATACTATGCGCGTATAAGAAAGACGCTTACAGAGGACTTGATTATAAGGCTGCCGCGCTCAAAGCCTCGATTGATATGCAAAAAGACATATCAAAGTGCATAAAGTGATAATCTAAAATTTGATAAAATATAAGAGGATATAATGGCAAACTTAAAGGACAGAACAGCCACCGTCATACTCAATGAGAAAGTGGCGAAAGATATATATAAAATGGTCTTGCAATTTGACGATATGCCCGACGAGATAAAGGGCGGTCAATTCGTCCACGTCAAACTCAACGACAGCGCGCATATTTTGCGCAGACCCTTTTGCATATGCGATTACGATATGGAGAGAAAGACTATCGACGTCTTTTATGCGGTAGTGGGAGAAGGCACTAAAATACTGTCGGAATATACGACGGGCGAGAGGTTGCAGGCAATGCTTCCCCTCGGCAACGGATATATGCCGTCAAAAGACGTCAGGAAGGTTGTCTTGCTAGGCGGCGGTATGGGCAGCGCGGTATTGCCTGCGATACCCACGACGTATCCTAATTTAGAATACTACACATATTTAGGCTTTGCCAACAAAGATAAAGTAATCTTAGAGAATGAAATGGCAGGCAAGTCAAAAGATATTGTCGTGGCGACCGACGACGGCAGCTACGGCAAAAAGGGATTTGTCACCAATATCCTTGCCGAAGATATCGACAGGATACGCCCCGACGTAGTCTTTTGCTGCGGACCCGAGGTGATGTATAAAGCGCTTAAAAAGTCGCTTGACGGTCACAACGTGCCAATCGTCGTATCTCTTGAAGCGAGAATGGGCTGCGGCATAGGCGCATGTCTTGTATGCAACTGCAAGGTCAGAAGAGCAGGCGAGGAAGAGACGTACGTCAGAGTATGTATCGAAGGACCTGTGATGAATTTGGACGAGGTGGTATTATGAGTAATTTAAAGGTCAACGTGGCGGGAGTCGAGTTTAAAAATCCTATTATCACTGCGAGCGGAACTTTTGGATTCGGCAGAGAATACGACAGATTTTATAATATCGAAGAGCTTGGCGGTATGTGTACTAAGGGCTTGACTATCAGACCAAAGCTGGGCAATCCTCCTCCGAGGATCGCGGAGAGCTACGGCGGTATGCTCAACAGCGTAGGTCTGCAAAATCCCGGCGTAGATCACTATTTGCAAAAGGATGATAAATATCTTGCTAAACGAGATATTGTCGTAATAGCCAACGTCGCGGGAAGCACGTTTGACGATTATATCGAGATAGCTCAGAAGATAAATACTTCCAATGCCGATATGATAGAACTCAACATATCATGTCCCAACGTCAAAGAGGGCGGAATGGCATTCGGAGTGTTGCCTGCGAGCGTTGAGAAAGTCACTGCTGCGGTAAAGAAAGCTTGTCCCAACAAGCCTGTCATGACCAAGCTGTCGCCAAACGTAGCTTGTATCGCCGACAATGCAAGGGCTGCCGAAGCAGGCGGAGCCGACGCGATATCGCTCATCAACACGCTGTTGGGTATGGCAGTCAATTATAAGACGAGAAAGCCTATACTTTTCAACAACAACGGCGGTCTGAGCGGAGCATGCGTAAAACCCGTTGCGCTTAAAATGGTGTGGGACTGCTTTAACGCCGTGAAGATACCTATCGTTGGACTTGGCGGTATCACGAGTTATACCGACGTGCTTGAATTTATGATTTGCGGCGCGCGCGCGGTCGAGATAGGCACTTACAGTTTCACCAATCCTTACGGCGCGAGAGACATTGCAAAGGATCTTGCCAACTATGTTGAAGAGAACGATATAGATATAAACGACCTTGTAGGTACGCTTATACTCAACAAATAAGATAAATAATACGAAATATAATAAATAAATTGAGAGGTATACAAAATGTTGACACAGCAACAAGCACTTGATTGTTACAAAAAGACGGGAGCTATATTGAAAGGACATTTCAAACTTACGTCTGGCAGACACAGCGACACTTATATGCAGAGCGCCAAGCTTTTTATCGACACCAAGCAAAGCGAGATAGTATGCAAGGCTTTGGCAGAGAAGCTTGCAGGCGAGAAGATAGACCTTGTGGTATCTCCTGCGATAGGCGGCATACTTATGGGATATGAAGTTGCAAGACAGCTTGGAGTGCCCAACATATTTGCCGAGAGAGAGAATGGCGAAATGACTTTGCGCAGAGGTTTTTCGATAGAGAAAGGCACCAAGGTAGTTGTCGTCGAAGACGTCGTTACGACGGGCGGATCTGTCAAAGAAGTCGTCAAACTCGTTCAAGGTTTGGGCGCGGAAGTCGTAGCGGTTGCCTCGCTTGTCGACAGAAGCAACGGCAACGTGGATTTCGGCGTTAAGTACGTCAATCTCATCAGCATGGAAGTCGTGTCTTACGACGCCGACGAATGTCCGCTTTGCAAAGAGGGAAAGATAGAGCTCACCAAGCCGGGATCAAGAGCGGTATTTAAATAATGACAGATATAGGCGCCATACTTGACAAAGCTTTTAAATCTTTGAGGGCGAAGACAGACTTTTGTCCCAAGGTGCTTTTGACGCTTGGCAGCGGGCTTGGCAATGCCATCGACGGTATGGATATAATAGATATCGTCGATTATCGCGATATCGAAGGAATGCCTGTGAGCACCGTGCGCGGACATAAAGGCAGGTATTTATTCGGATATATAAGCGGCGTGCCGACTTGCGTCATGCAAGGCAGGATACATTATTACGAGGGATACGAGCCTTGGCAGTGCGTCATGCCGACAAGGCTTGCAGGTATGCTAGGAGCAAAGGTATTGTTTGCGACCAACGTGTCGGGCGGCATCACCTATCCCGACAAGGGCGCGATTATGCGTATAGTCGACCATATCTCGCTTGTTCCATCGCCTTTGAGGGGCGGCAACTGCGATAGCTTGGGAGTGAGATTCCCCGATATGACTAAGGCGTATGACGAGAGACTTGGCAGCGTGCTTGACGCAGTGGCTCAAAGGCACGGCATCGACCTCAAAAAGGGCGTGTATATACAGATGCAAGGTCCTCAGTTTGAGACGGCAAGCGAAGTGAGAATGGCAAAGATACTCGGCGCTGACGTCGTCGGTATGTCGACGGCAATAGAGGTGATAGCCGCAAGGCATATGGGGCTCAAAGTCGTGGGTATGTCGTGCGTCGTCAATGCAGCCTGCGGAGTGACTGGCGAGAGCTTGGACAACGTCGTGGAAGAAGACGCGTTTAGGATTTCGGGAGACAAAATCAAGACTTTGATTTTTGAGGGAATAAAGGATATAGGAGAGATTATATAGCCGTATGATGTTGAGAATATACAATGCGAAGATTTGGACGGGCGAGCGTTATATGGAATGCGGCGAGCTGTGGACAGAAGACGGTCATATCCGGCACGTCGGAGAAATTGTTCCGCTTATCTTATTGCCTTGGGACAGAGAAATTGATGCAAAAGGCAATCTTATTATGCCGTCGTTTAAAAATTCGCATGCGCATTCTCCAATGGTGTGTCTGCGCTCCCAAGCCGACGATATGGCGCTTGAAGATTGGCTTTTTAAGCAGGTCTTTCCAAGAGAGGGAAAACTTACTCCCGACGATTGCTATTGGCTGACCCGTCTTGCGGTGCTTGAATATCTATCTAGCGGCATGAGCGTAGTTAGCGATATGTATTTCCACTTGGAGTGCATAGCCGACGCCTGCGTAGACAGCGGATTTCGCAACGTCATAATGGAGGGCGTGACAGAGGGCAATCTTTGCGGACTTGACAAAAAATTGCAAGACGGAATAGACAGACTCGACGGCAAGGGCGGTCTGATAGAATACAGAATAGGTCTTCATGCAGAATATACCAACAGCGAAAAGAGTATCCGTGCGCTTGCAGATTTTGCCAAAGCTAAGAAATTGCCGACGTATACGCATCTTTGCGAGACTAAAAAAGAAGTCGAAGAATGTGTGCAAAGACACGGCAAGACGCCTGCCGTATATCTTGCGGAACAAGGAATGTTTGAGTACGGCGGAGGGGCGTACCATTTCGTACACTCTACCGACGACGATATAAAGGTGCTGAAAGAGAGGGGGGTAAGCGTTGTCAGCTGTCCTGCCAGCAACTTGAAGTTGGCAAGCGGCATCGCTCCGTTAAAAAAGTATTCAGACAGCGGACTTAATATCGCGCTCGGCACGGACGGACCTGCCAGCAACAACTGCCTTGACATGTTTAGGGAGATGTTTTTGTCAACGGGATTGCAAAAGGGATTGCTTTACGACCCATCGGCAATAAGCGGAATTGACGTGCTGAATATGGCTACTTCCAACGGCGCGGTGGCAATGGGACTTGACAGCATGGATTCGATAGAAATAGGCAAGGCGGCGGACTTTATTATGATAGATTTGCACCAGCCCAATATGCAGCCTATCAACAATCCGCTCAACAATCTCGTATATGCTGCCAGCAAAGCCAACGTGCTTATGACGGTTGTCAACGGAGCTGTCAGATATGAAAAGGGAGAGTATTTTGTAGGCGAGGACGTCGACAGGATATATCAAAAGTGTCAGGATATCACCGATAGAATAATGGAGAGATAATGAAACAAAGTATCAAGGCAAAGCGTAATATAGGACTTATCGTATTGACGGTTTTAGTAGTCGTTGCGATAGTGCTTGTCATATATTTTGTTCAAAAAGCCGACTTAGACGGCAGGATAAAGAAAGGCGCGATAGGTCAGACTTTGTCGGCAAAGAGCGCGGACGTATGCGTAAGTGATATGAATATTTCGCAGAGCGTGGGCGGAGAGACTGCGGCAGACGGCAAATGTTTTTTTGTGTTGACAGTCAAGTTTGACGCCAAAAAGGATATGACGGTTGTCCCTGATAAATTTGAGGTAAAGGGCGGAAGAAGGATTTTGCACGGTGCAGACGGTTATCTCAATGAAAAGGCGGCGTTGAAAAAAGGAGAGAGCAAGACCTTCAAACTTGTGTACGAAGTTGAAAACAATAGAGTCGACAGCTATTTCCTTTACGGCTACGGAGTGCAAATTGATTTGGGCGGCACTGTTATTTTCGGCAGTTAGATAACAACGTATAAATAAAGACCGATTATTATTGATAATCAACGTTATATATGATACAGTATAAAATAAATATAATAACAATATAGTTAGGAGAGATAATGTTACAGGTAAACGACGTATTTTTGCAATTTGGCGGAAGAAAGCTTTTTGAGGATGTAAATCTTAAATTCACAGACAACAACTGTTATGGCATAATAGGTGCCAACGGCGCGGGTAAATCTACTTTTTTGAAGATTTTGTCTGGCGAATTAGAGCCTACGAGAGGCAGCGTCAGCGTCGGCAAAAATCAAAGAATAAGCGTGCTCAATCAAAATCAAAACGACTTTGACGATTGCACGGTAATGCGCACCGTACTTATGGGACATAAGAGACTTGTCGAGATAATGGACCAAAAAGACGCGCTTTATTGCAAAGAAGATTTCAGCGAAGAAGACGGCATATTGGCGTCCGAGTTGGAGACGGAATTTGCAGAGCTCGGCGGTTGGGAGGCAGAGAGCGAGGCGGCTTCGCTTCTCAACGAACTTAAATTCGGAGACGAGTATCACGACAAACTTATGGGAGAACTCGACGGCAAACAAAAGGTCAAGATATTGCTTGCCCAGGCTTTGTTCGGCAATCCCGATATACTCATACTTGACGAACCTACCAACAATCTCGACGCCAAGTCGATAATGTGGCTTGAAAACTTCTTGCTTGACTTTAAGAATACTATCATAATCGTATCGCACAACCGTCACTTCCTCAACAAGGTTTGCACGCATATATGCGACGTCGATTACGGACATATCAATATGTACGTCGGCAACTATGATTTTTGGTACGAGACCAACCAACTCCTTGCCAAGCAGGCGAGAGAAGCCAACAAGAAGGCGGAGGCGAGAGTCAAGGAGTTGCAAGAATTTATCGCAAGATTTTCCGCCAATGCCAGCAAGTCGCGCCAAGCAACGTCAAGAAAGAAAGAGCTTGAAAAGCTTACTCTTGAAGATATCAAGCCTTCTATGCGCAAATACCCCTATATCAACTTTGAGTTTGAGCAAGAACTTGGCAAAGACATCCTCACAGTCGAGGGACTGACGAAGAAAGGTTTCTTTGAAGACGTAACTTTCACGTTGCAAAGGGGCGAGAAAGTCGCGTTCCTTTCTGATAAATCTATTAACATATCTATGCTTTTTGACATACTTATGGGTATAGAGCAACCTGACGCCGGTACGTTCAAGTGGGGCAAGACAGTATGTTTGAGTTACGTTCCGCAGAATTTCGACAGCTTTTTTGACGGCGTGCAGCTCTCACTCGTAGAATGGATAAATCAATATGCCGTAAAGGACCATACTGAGAGCTATTTGAGAGGTTGGCTTGGCAGAATGTTGTTTTCGGGCGAAGAAGCCAAGAAGAAAGCGTGCGTACTCAGCGGCGGAGAAAAGGTTAGATGCATGATGGCAAGGGCAATGCTGCAAGGCGGCAACTTCGTCATACTTGACGAGCCTACCAACCACCTTGATTTGGAAGCTATCACCGCGCTCAATAAGGGAATGATAAATTTTAAGGGCGGTATGATGTTTGCTTCGCACGATCAGGAGCTTATGCAGACTGTCGCAGACAGGATAATCGAGATCAACGGCACCAAGACGTTTGACAAACTTACTACATACGAAGAATATCTTGAAATCACGGAGTAAAAAACAATGGATAATTTTGACACTAAGATACTTAAAGTATTGCAAGACGACAGCAGATTCAACGCCAAGCAAGTGGGAGATATGGTCGGACTTGCAGAGGATGAGACTCAAAAGAGAATAGACGCATTGGAAGAGAGCGGAGTCATTGCAAAATACACCGCGCTTTGCAACACCGAAAAACTCAGCGAAGACATAGTTACCGCGCTTATAGAGGTCAAAGTAACGCCGCAGATGAGCAGCGGTTTTGACGCTATTGCGAGAGCGGTCTATCAATTTGAAGAGGTCAAGGCGTTGTATCTTATGAGCGGCGCATACGACCTTTGCATCACCGTTGAGGGCAAAAATCTTAGAGAGGTATCGAGATTCGTATCCGAAAAACTTTCTACTATGAGAGACGTCATATCCACGTCTACGCACTTTATACTCAAAAAGTATAAGACTGAGGGCGTGATACTTGACGAAGACGACAGCGAACAAAAAAGACAAGTGATATTATGAATTACCAAAAATATTTAAGCAAGACGGCCATGGACATTCCGCCGTCGGGAATAAGGAAGTTTTTTGACCTCGCGGACAAGGATAAAGAAGTCATTTCTTTGGGAGTCGGCGAGCCTGACTTCAACACGCCCTGGTGCGCAAGCGAAGCCGCTATCAAGAGCATTCAAAAGGGCGTTACTCAATACACCAGCAACAGCGGACTTCCTGCGCTCAGAATGCAAATATCGAGATATCTCAAACAGCGTTTTGGAGTTGAATATGACGCCGACAGCGAAATATTTATCACTGTAGGCGCTAGCGAAGCGATATATCTTGCTTTGAGAGCTATCCTCAACGACGGCGACGAGGTCATTATTCCCGATCCAAGCTATGTATCGTATTCTCCAAGCGTAGCAATGTGCGGCGGAAAGGCGGTTGCCGCAAGATGTTTTGTCGACGACGAGTTTAGATTGACGGCGGAGAATTTGCAGAAGGTCATCACTCCAAAGACTAAGGCTTTGATTTTGCCTTATCCCAACAATCCCACGGGCGCTATCATGCCAAAAGAGAGTTTGGAAGAGATAGCCAAGGTTGTCAAGCAGCACGATTTATTGGTGATAAGCGACGAGATATATTGCGAAATGACTTACGGTGGCAGAAGGCATACGTGTTTTTCCGAAATCGACGGCATGAAAGAGCGCACCGTGCTTATCAACGGATTTTCAAAAGCCTTTGCTATGACAGGTTGGAGAGTGGGGTATGCCTGCGCTCCCAACGAGATTTTTAAGCAAATGCTCAAAATACATCAATACATAATAATGTGCGCGCCCACCAATTCTCAATACGCGGCGCTTGCCGCGCTCAAAGGCGGATTTGAGGACGGCTTTGCCGAAATCAAGGCAATGGTGGACGAGTACGACATGCGCAGACGTTTTCTTGTCAAGCGTCTCAATGAGATGGGGTTGACGTGTTTTGAGCCAAAGGGAGCTTTTTACGTATTTCCTTGCGTCAAGAGCACGGGCATGGACGGCGAAGGTTTTGCCAACACCCTTCTCAAAGAAAGCAAAGTGGCAGTAGTTCCCGGCGACGCGTTTGGCGAAAGCGGCAAAGACTTTGTAAGGATAAGTTACGCATATTCTCTCAGTTCGTTGAAAAAAGCAATGGATAAGATAGAGGAGTTTGTAGCTAAGCATAAGAAAAATTAAACCAATATCATATAAAGGAAGGTCGTTGGTCGAAAGATTGACGGCCTTTCTTTTTTGACTTTTTGTTTAATTTGTTGAGATTTCTCCATTCCACTACGTTTCAGTCGTAAGGAGCGATAGCGACGGCATAGCGAGGGGGGCATTGTGCGTCTAGTGCGAGCGTCAATGACGATCCACTCACAATATATAATTGGTCACCTCGACCGAAGCGGAGAGGTCTCAACGAGTTAAATAAGTACCGACAAAATGTAGCGTAAGCGTGCATTTTCGTTTGGTCGGTAGGGGCGGAACCCGACTGTTAGTTTAGCAATCACTTTGCTCTGTAAAGTGATTGTGTATTTTAAAGTCGCGGTGAACGCCCAGGTCACTTCGACCGAAGTGCAACGTAGCGGAGAGGTCTAATCCTATTAAAAATACATATAATAATCATACACTTTCATTCTATTTTTAAAGTCATTTACACTCATTCTAAGAAAAGTATACATTTACTGACCTTGCAAAGTTGAATATAACTCGCGCGCGAAATATACTCTTATTAAAAAAACTCGCCGTTTCGCAACAAAAAAACGGCAGTCAGTAAATGTATACTTTTCTTAGAATGGGTGTAACTGACTTTAAAAATAGAATGAAAATGTATGATTATTATATATGTTTTAATAGGATTAGACCTCTCCGCGTAGGGCGTAAGGAGCGAAACGCAGTGGAAATGACTTTGGTTGGATGTAAGCAAAATTTGATCACCTAAGACTAAACAATACAAAATTCATTATCTTTCCCAACACAAGCAGAAAGGACGGCAAGCCGTCCTTTCTGTAAATTATCTAAATGGTGTATATATACATCATTCTCCCTTGACAAAGGTCAACTTGCCGTCGCTGACGTCAATGGAGATTTTATCCCCTATGCTAAACTCCCCTTTGAGTATTCTCTCGCTGAGTTCGTCCTCTATCATTCTCTGCAAAGCTCTGCGGAGAGGTCTTGCGCCGTACTCCTTATTGGAGCCTTTCTCGACGATAAGTTGTTTTGCGCCGTCGCTGACCTGGATATGGATATCCTTGGCGGCAAGTCTTTTTTGCAACGAGTCCGTCATGACGGAGATTATCTTTGACATATCGTTATCCTGCAACGAACGGAATATGATTATGTCGTCGATACGGTTGATAAACTCGGGTTTCAAAGTTCTCTTCAAAGCCGACATCTGCACTTCTCTCATATTTTCATAGTCCTCTTGCGAAGCCGAGCCGAAGCCGAGTTTTGGCATAGCCTTGATCTCGCTTGCGCCTATATTGGACGTCATGATAATAATAGTATTCTTGAAATCCACCTTTCTGCCGTGGGAATCGGTAAGTACGCCGTCGTCAAGTATCTGCAAAAGAATGTTGAATACCTCGGGATGCGCCTTTTCTATCTCGTCAAAAAGCACGACGGAATACGGCTTTCTTCTCACCTTTTCAGTAAGCTGTCCGCCCTCTTCAAAGCCCACGTAACCGGGAGCGGAGCCTATGAGTTTGGACACGCTTATCTTATCCATAAACTCCGACATATCTACTCTTATCATAAGGTTTTCGTCGCCGAAAATAGCTTCTGCAAGTGCCTTGGAAAGTTCTGTCTTACCAACGCCGGTGGGTCCTAGGAATATAAACGAGCCAATGGGTCTTTTGGGGTCTTTGATACCCACTCTCGCTCTTCTCACAGCGCGAGATATAGCTTCGACGGCTTCGTCCTGCCCTATAACTCTCTTTTTGAGTATGTCTTCCATACCCAGCAGTTTTTCGCTCTCGCTTTGCGTAAGCTTGGTGACAGGTATCTTAGTCCACGACGAGACTATGTTGGCGATGTCCGTATCGTCGATACTCTTTTGGTTGGGAGCGGAATCTATCGTCCACTTGCTCTTGGCTTCTTTGAGCTGCTTTTCTAATTGAAGACGGGATTTCTTCACCTCGGCTTCTTTGTCAAATTCCTGCATCTCATAATAGCTCTTGATAGCAGAATCCGCCGCCTTTATATCGTCTTCAAGCTTCTTTATTTCGGCAGGCAAAGAAGACGCGTTGATTCTCTTCCTCGACGCGGCTTCGTCAATAAGGTCAATCGCCTTGTCGGGCAAAAATCTGTCGTTGATGTATCTGTCGCTCATCACTGCCGCCGCAGTCAACGCGCTGTCGGTTATCTCCACGCCGTGATGCGCCTCGTATTTTGAACGAAGACCTTTGAGTATCGTTATCGTATCCTCCACAGACGGCGGATCGACGGTGACTGTCTGGAATCTACGCTCCAATGCGCTGTCTTTCTCGAAATACTTGCGGTATTCTTCAAGAGTGGTCGCGCCGATGGTCTGTAACTCGCCTCTTGCAAGCTGCGGCTTTAAGATATTCGCGGCGTCAAGACTGCCCTCCGTGCTCCCTGCGCCGACAATGGTGTGTATCTCGTCGATAAAAAGTATGGTATCTCCTCTTTTGTTGAGCTGATCTATCGCCTTTTTAAGTCTGTCCTCAAACTCGCCTCTGTATTTTGTGCCTGCAAGCAAGCTTGCCATATCCAAAGAAAAGACTTTTTTGTTTTTAAGCTGTTCAGGCACACGCCCCTCGACTATTGCCTGAGCAAGCCCCTCGACGACCGCGCTTTTACCTACGCCCGGCTCACCTATCAAAATGGGATTGTTTTTCTTACGTCTGGACAGTATCTCGATTATCCTGTTTATCTCTTCGTCTCTGCCTATCACGGGATCGAGCTTGCCCGCCTTTGCCTTTTCCGTCATATCTTCGCCAAGTCCGCTTAGCGCATTGTCGGAAGAGTCTATATCCTCATCGCTCTCGTCTCCGCCTCTCGAATAGCCTCTGTAAGACGGCTCTTCCCTGCGTTCCCACGAATTACGGTAATCGCCGCCCTCCAACAAAATCTCGGCAGCCTCCTGGCATATGTCGTCGCAAGACACTCCAAGCTGTTCAAGTCCTCGGCACGCATAAGAATTGGAATCGTTGAGACATGCGATGAGAAGCATCAACGTATTGACTTGGCTCTTGCCCATCTTATCGCTCATAAGTCTGGCGTAATTGAGGGCGTAGCTCACTCTGTCGGATATCTCAAAGCCTCTGCGAATAGCTCCGTCGCTTGCCAAAAGCGAAACGGCTTTGGCTTTGCTGACTCCGTGCTTTGCCAAAAGCGCGGCTGCCCTTGTCTTTTCGTTGTACGTCATTGCGCAAATGACGTGCTCTGTGCCGAGTATGCCGCCGCTCTTAATCGCCAGCATACCTGCGGTGTCGATTATCTTCTTGCAATTATCATTCAATCTGTCCATATGATCCTCCGTATACTAATATATTGATTAGTATGATATTCTATTGATTTTGCGACCGTCAATTTTATTTATACGGCGCATGTTTGTTTTTTATACTGATCTGCCTCGACATACCTATAATAATACGTCAATATCAAATCTTGCTTTTGATAAGCCCCTCTCTTACGGTGTCTGCGCGCAATTTATCTCTTTCTTTGAGCGACAGCTTTCTGCCTTCAATCACGTTGAGAGTATGCGGCTGGACTTTTGGTATAAGTCTGTTGACCGCCTTTATATCAAGTTTGAGCAAGCCGTAACTTATTCCCAACTTGACGTTGGCGATATTTATCATAAACTCGTCGGAGCTTATCAGCTTTGCAAAAAGCAGCGTGCCGTAAGCCCTCATTATCTGATCTTCAAGGTCTATGCCCTTGCTCTCCCATATAACTTTCCGCGCAAACTCTTCTTTCTCGCAAAGATATGCGACTGTACGTTTGATACTATCCAATATCCTGTTTTCGCTCCAACCGACGGCTGCTTGATTGGATATCTGATACATAAATCCTCTTGCTCCGCTGCCCTCGCCGTAAACGCCTCTTATCGTCACGTCCTCCGCCTGAAACTTTTTGATAAGAGATTTCAATTCTCCGGTTATCTCCAACGCAGGCAAAAACATCATAACCGACGCTCTCATTCCCGCGCCCAAATTAGTGGGACAGGAAGTCAAATGACCGTATCCCTTCTTGTATGCTATATCCAAATTGTCGTGCATTGCCTCGTCGACCTGCAAAAGTTTGGCATAAGCCTCGTCAAGTCTAAGCCCGTCCAATATGCACTGCTCGCGCAAATGATCCTCTTCGTTGAACATCACCGATATAGTGCGGTCCTTGCTTATTATCGCTCCGCTGAACTTACTGTTGGCAAGCGTGGGACTGATAAGATGGTTTTCGACAAGCATATTGTATACTTCAAAGTCCATCTGACGGTATATCTCATCGCCGATACGCATATCGTCGGTGCAGTAGGTCTTGCCGTCGAATTTACTTTTGCACACCTTTTGAACTGTGTTCAAAAAGTTTTGAAGCTGCCCCTCGCTGCCATCAAGCCTATGCGGGAACGGCAAGTTGTTGACGTTTCTTGCAAAACGTATCCTACTTGATATCACAAAATCGTCGCTGTTCATATCTTGCCTCCCTGCAACTGCGCTATCCGCCTCTCTATTGCGCCTGCCTTTTCCTTTTCTCCGCGCTCCAACGCCTCTTTCAATTTGATTTTAAGGAAAGGTATGTCTTTGACGGTCATTTGCGAAAGACGCCTGCCCTTGCTCTTGCCCTCATATCCAAAGTATTTGCCCTTGTATTCCTCGCCTTGCAGCTTTGTAAAATACTCGCCTACCTTATCGGAAAAATAATCGTAACAGTTAGAACATCCCAACTTATATTCTTCTACTACGTCGTCAATGCTCCAACCGCAGTTGGGACACACGATAGATTTTCGCTGAATATAGGCGGTAATTGGATTGTAATCGTCAAACATATACATATCAAACATATCGCCAAGGCTGTCAATTTCGCCAATGCCCAAAAGATATAAGTATCTTTGATGGCAATCGTCGCAAAGTTCTGCGGTGCCCATACCCGTCTTGACCCTATATTTCGCAGGTCTTATTCTGCAAAGTTCACAACTCATCTCTATCTCCTCATCAATCCAATAAGTATTTCTTTGAATATATTTTTACGCACGGTCGCGCTGCCCGTCGGGAAGTTCAAAGCCTTATCGCTTATCGCGCTTTTTATTATCTCGCCCTCTTGCTTTGAGACAAACTCTTCTCTCTCCAATCTCTGCAAAAAACAGTTGGCTCGGTTGAAAGACAGGGCGTCTATCGAGTCAAGCTCTTGCAGCATATTGCTCAGCGTATCGTCCTTGCTCTCGCTTATCCGCACTATCGTGATACAGCCGCCGCCGCCTCGCTTTGATTCTATGACGTAGCCTTTGTCCAAATTAAATCTGGTGGAAAGTACGTAGTTGATTTGACTCGGAGCAACTGAAAAATACTGCGCCAAGTCGTTGCGCGACAGCTTCAACGTGCCCTCGTCGGCAAATATCGAAAGTATGAATTGCTCTATTTCGTCAGATATGTTTGCCATCTCACTCTCCTCTTAGATTTCACTTTCTCTAAGCCTGTCTGTCAAACTCTAACTTGTTAGATATTTGACTTTCTTTGACCTTTGCTTTATTATACCACTATTTTTGACAATGTCAATACCTTTTATGCAAAATTTTTTTTAAATTTTGTGTAAATATTGATTTATTATGTCGAATAGTATATAATAAGTATAAATAATATAATTAGAGGGATAACATGACTAAGATAAGAAAAGCCGTCATTCCGGCGGCAGGGTTCGGAACAAGATTTTTGCCCGCAACCAAAGCTATACCAAAGGAAATGCTGCCGATCGTTGACACTCCCACCCTGCAATACGTCGTGGAAGAAGCCGTCAAGAGCGGAATCACTGATATTCTGATAATACTTGGCAAAAATAAAAAGTGCATTGAAGACCACTTTGATATATCCGTAGAACTTGAACAACTACTCAGCCGTACAAAAAAAGACGAATATCTAAAACAAGTGCACGAGATATCCCAGATGGCGCACATCTATTACGTACGCCAAAAAGAGATGAACGGCAGCGGAATGGCAGTGCTTGAAGCCGAAGCCTTTGTCGGCAACGAGCCTTTTGCAGTGCTCTACGGCGACGACATAATATACAATCCGCAAACCCCCTGTCTCAAACAGCTCATTGACGCTTACGACAAGACGGAAAAAATTATTCTCGGATGTCAAAACGTACCCGAGGAAGAGGCAAGTAAATACGGCATAGTTCGACCGGGAGCAACTAAGGGAAAATATACCGAAGTAATAAAGCTTGTGGAAAAGCCCGACAGAGATAAATTGCCGTCGACCCTTGCAAGCATAGGCAGATATATCCTCACACCTGACGTATTCGATATATTGAAACACACTCCCCCAATGCCAAACGGCGAAGTATGTCTGACAGACGCAATACAGACCATTGCAGATTCGACAGGCGCATACGCATATACCTTTGACGGCAGAAGATATGACGTGGGAGACAAGTTGGGATATATTCAGGCGACGATAGAATATGCACTGAGAGATGAAAAACTTAAAGACGGACTTGTAAAATATCTTAAAGGACTTGAACTGTGATTATTGCAATAATATCTAATAGGATGGCGGTTGCCATCCTATTTTTTTATTTGAGTAAATGTAATAAACTTAGCGTTGACCGCGACTTAGAATTGTTACGTCATATATAGCGTAGTCGAGATATCTCAATGTTTATTTTTTTACTTGTTGAGACCTCTCCGCTGCGGTCGAGGTGACTAATTATTGCTTATAGTCAACTAAACTTAAAGTCACCTCGACCGTAGCGGAGAGGTCTCAACAGATTGAAAAAAATAAGCGGAGAAATATCATCCTTTTAATTAAATTCATACAATAAGCGCGGCAATTTCTTACCGCGCTTTGTCGTTGTTAAGTCGCCGTTTATTTAGCGGCTTCTTCTTTTTGCTGCCATACCACTATCGAATCGAGAGCAGTATTCTTTTTGGTACACTTTATCTTGACTTTATGCTTGCCTTGGCTTAGCTGAGGCGATAAGAATGCCATCACTATTCTGTCTCTGTCAAGATTTTTAAACAACTCGGTGTTTATCTTCTTACCGTCGATTGTCACCTCAAAGCCGTTGTTGTACGCCGACGACGACAGCAATGCAAGCTTGTTGCCCTCAAACGTAAATTCTACCGTTGCGCCCTTTTTGCCGACAACTACGTGACCGTAACTTGACGCGACCGACTTAGCCTTCCACCCCTTGCCGTATTTCATCATCTCATTATCGATAGAATATTGAATACCGCTAAGTTGCTCGTAATGTTCTGAGAAATCTATCCTTGTGATTATCACATTGCCTCCGGTTGATTTTGTTATAATCAACCTATAATATCTCATCTCTGTCAATGCAAAATCGACGCTTACTCTGTGACTTGCGTCCAACTTCGCGTCTTGCACGGTTGCCAGATCGGTAAAGTTTTGACCGTCTACACTTCCTTGCAAAATGAAATCCGACGCATACCTATAATCTCCGTTAGGTCTATATTGAGTGTTGATATACATCTTGTTGGCGCTGACAACTTCACCTAAATCTACCGTAAAGATCAATGGATTTTTTGCCGATACGCCGCCTTTTGTGTGTATATAAGTATTGAGATTGCCGTCTACAAGATTCTCTATCTTATCTCTGTTTGCATCATACGGAGTATATCCCTGCGAACTCACGATAGATTGTTTTGCCTTTGGCGCTTTGTTATATACATAGCTGTATACGTTATCTCTCTTATAGTGATATTCCGTCTCAAAGTCCTTATTTATTGACTCATAAGACTCTCTGTAACCTACTGCGTAGCTTAGATCTACGTCTCCGTCAACTTCTCCTATTATCTCTCCGTTTTCATCGAATAGCGGCGTCGCGTCCTCAAACTTATTAAAGGCAAGACCTATAAAACTTGCTCTGTTGCCGACCGTGCTTGTGACCATGACTTCTTTGAAATAGACCCAATCGTCCTTTTTAAAATCCAGATCAACGTGCGGCAGATTCTTGTTATTTATATCAGTATCCGTCGCAGTCTTACTCGAAGCAACAAGACGGTAATTCTCCTCATCGTTGACTTTTATATACAAAGCGATGTTCCATCTACCTCTTAATGCTATACGGTATTTGCCGTCGGCACCCACATGCAATTTACCCCTGACCTCAACAATTCCGTTCTCAGGACAGTTATCGCCGTTTTTATTGGTATACCATACGTCAGTATTACTATTTTGCACTTTGTTGATACTATCGCCTTCAACCTTGTCAGTATATCCGGCATATCCTGCGTCATACGCTGCGACTGCGTCGGTATATCCTGCCCCTGCCGCATAAGTATAAGTGGTACGCTCAACTACGTTCTTGTTCATCTCATGCGACTGCTCGAATTCAAGTATGAGGTCGACTTCGTCGATATTGGTATATACCCCTTGCGTGTCTTTGACTTCCAACGTCGCAATTATCTTGCCCGACTTGATTTCTTTGTTAGGTTTGAATATGTAATGCAAATCGTCTTTCTTAGTAATCGATCCGTTGAGCTTATCCTGAGCTGTTACGCTCTTGACAGTATAGCTGAATCTATCGGGAATGACAACGCTTCCGATTTGATACATGCCTGCACTGTCAACGGTGTATTTTGACAAATCAATTTCAAATTCCTCACCGTATTTTATTACGTACGGCTGCTGGGTGTTGAAATATTTCTTTTCTCCGTCATATACGTAGCTTCTACCTGTCTGATACACGGAAGCCATAGGAATAAACAAAGGATAATTCTTTGATTTAGCATTATCAAGCACACTCTGCGACACGTTGTAACCTATCAAATCTTTGTAATAATAAGTCATATCGTTGTGCGTTGTGTTCATACAAGCGTTAAACCACGTATCATAAGACTGTCCGCCGGAATTTCTTATCATTTCTACGTAAGCTTCCTGTCCGAAATTGTGCAGCAAGTTGGCATATATCGCAAGTCCTTGCTTGCCGTTGCTATATCTTCCGTTGATTACTTGGTCTGCCGCCCAAGTAGCGCTCGTATAGCAATTCCAACCCGACAAACCGCCGCCGCCATATGAAGTTATATTTCTCGCGGAAGAAATGTGCGTAAACCAGCTGTATTCCAATAAATTGAGCGCATTGTTGGTGACCTCACCGCCGTTACCTACTCCAAAGCCTTGGAAGTTGTGATTATATTCGTGCATGTTACCCCAAGCGCCCGTCTTGATAAAAGAGTCGACTTTAAGCGATCCCGACATCCATCCTGCCGGACAGTTGACGCTCTGTTGGCTTGGGAATGCGACAGCCGCGCCTGCTGCAACAAACGGGTCGTAAAGGAATACGATACCCTCTCTCTTCTTGCGAGCGTAATTGGATACCAACGAAATCTTTTCCCAAAGTACGCCTGCTTTCTTTGCTTCTTCATACGTAGAAATACCCGCGCAGGATTTAGGTCCCGAGTGCAATACTCCTCCGTCCCACACTTCAAGGTCAAAATACGGAGCGGACGACTTAGCGTTTTCCTTAAATTCTTCCTCTGTCGTATATCCGTGAATGAAGTGCGTATATCTCACTCCTCCCGAAACTTTGACGTTGGTAGCGACAGACGTATTATGTATATAGATAGGTCCGCCGAGGAAAGATCCGACGTATGCCGTATATGTCTTTGTATTTTCGTCATATGTTGCCGTACTCTTGTTGACTTTCATAGAATTGAGTATGACAGGCATACGGTTGATGTTCTTAGCCGGCCAGATGTTGTTGGCTTTTTTGTTGTAAAGCGCTTGACCGATATGCACCAAAATTCCGCCGGTAGCGTCCATATCCTCTTCGCTCATCTCTATCTTGATGACCTCGCCTGCCGGAGCAAACATACCTGTCAAACTATAAGAATTAGAATGTCTAGGTCTGATATATATATTCTTTGATATAGCGGGCTCGTTGTTGTCGACGTCACCCATATACATTCCCACCGAAGCGGAATGCTTATAGAGCTTTTTACCCGTAGCTACGCCGTTGAGAATTAGATTGCCGTCTTTATCCATTGCATTAAAAGTATTTTTTGGATAACCGTCGCTGCCTATTCTCGTGTCGATAGAACAAAGCTGCCAGCTCTCTGCAATCACGGCTTGCTTTTGCTCTTGGGTCAATTTTTGAGTATATCCATACTTAGGATAACCTTGCTCCAATCCTCCGTCTTTCATCTCCGTAGGAATATTTCTCTCTACCTCTCCGAGATACTCGGCGGCAAAACCTACCTCAGTTGTGCTCATATAAGGTCTGTCATAATTTACCTTGCCGCCTGACGTGCAAGACTTTATGCTAAGTATCATAGTTAAAAGTATTGCTAAGCATGCGACTGCCGCAACGCAGATTATAATTATCTTCTTGTTTTTGTCCAAAGATATAGCTCTCGTTGCGCCTGCTCCGCCGTCAGATTTTGAAGAAGACATGCGACTCTTCTTCTCTTCTTTCTTATCCGCAACCATAGTCGGCGCTTTTCTCGCGCTTTGCTTTTTCGACGGCTCAACGCTTGACGTCGCCAAAGCTGCTCCGACTTCTTTGTCAGACTTCTTATTAGAAGTTGCTCTCTGCGCAAAAGACTTGGTCTTTGCCTCGCTCTTTTCCTGAACGTCTTTCTTCGCAGTAGCTTTTATTGGCTCTTCTTTCTTTGCCGCAACCTTGGTCGGCTCTGCCTTTGCTGCCGTTGCCGCTTTCTTTGCTGGCTCGGCTTTCTTTGCCGCAGCCTTGGTCGGCTCTGCCTTTGCTGCCGTTGCCGCTTTCTTTGCTGGCTCGGCTTTCTTTGCCGCAGTCTTGGTCGGCTCTGCCTTTGCTGCCGCTGCCGCTTTCTTTGCTGGCTCGGCTTTCTTTGCCGCAGCTGCGCCCTTGGTAGATGTAGCTTTCTTCTCTGCCACAGTAACTCCTCCTATAAAATTAAAAAAATTTATACAACTCTATTTTATCATATTGTTAAAATAATGCAAGCAGAACAATAGATTTTCTTAATTGCCGCAATAACTAAACTTGAAAAAATTAAGATTTTGTCTATAATTTAAACGACAGAAGAAGTTAGGTTGATAAAAAATATAAACACCATATATTGATGAAGTTGTCAAAAGATACCTTATATATTGATTTTTGGCAATGACATTCGCACAATTATTGTATCACATATTTATAAGGATGAGATTTCTCCATTCCACTACGTTTCAGTCGTAAGGAGCGAAA
>CAJTVJ010000013.1 GCA_910579785.1 uncultured Christensenella sp.
TTGCGTACGTACTTTGCCTTATCTAGGTCGCCTTGGAATATGTAATTATTCCAAGAAAAGTATACATTTACTGACCTGGCAAAGTTGAATATGACTCGCGCGCGAAATATACTCTTATTAAAAAAATACGCCGTTTCGCGATAAGAAAACGGCAGTCAGTAAATGTATACTTTTCTTAGAATGGGTGTTATTGACTTTAAAAATAGAATGAAAGTGTATGATAAGTAATTATATTTTTCAATAGGATGAGACTTCTCCGCTACGTTTCACTTCGGTCGAAGTGACTTATAGCTTGGTGAGCTATAAGCAATCTAGTCACCTCGACCAACGCGGAGAGGTCTAATCGAGTTGAATAGATATTATTTAATTTCTTAACCATCAATGGAGCGATAGAAATATTTCAACTGCAATACCAATTTTGCAGTTTTGTAAAGTTTTTTAATTTTTCATTTTCTATTGCTCTTTTACTTTAAATACTATATAATGGTGTGGATTGATTAAAAAAATATTAAAAACCTATTTGATAAATAATTTTATTTTTCAATAGACGGATTTAAATAAATGACAATACAAAACAAACTTATGCGCGGTAGCAATACTATATATAAAAGATATAAAGACTTTTTCAGCAAATTTATTTATACTGACTTTTATCTAGCACTTGTATGTATAATCGTCTTTACGGGCTGGGTAACGAAGTGTGCGCCATTGGGAATCACATTGGCTGTCGCAATTTCCTGCATGACCCTGCTGGCGGCTGACGACGTACTTCCATTGACGGTAAACTTTTTTAGCGCGACTTTATTGGTGTACTCTCACAACTTTGACGACTATACCAAAATGTGGCCGTTGGCAATTCCGCTTGGGCTATGTTTTCTTGTCTTTCTTATAAAAAACGGTAAGCATACTTTCTCATTTGGAAAATTATTTTTGCCGCTTTTAGCTATCGCCTACGCCATGCTTATAGGGGGCGCAGGGGTACTTATCAAGGACGACTTTATGAGAGTTTTGCCTGATTTCGTCATATTGGGATTGGGCGTACCTGTGGTATATCTGTTCTTTAATCATTATTTAAAGCACGACGATAAGAGAGATATCCCCTTATATTTTGCCAAAACAATGATGTACATAGGTCTGGCGATATGTCTAGAACTTATCACCGTCATCGCATTGAGCAACGAGCCTGTGCGTAATTGGCATAATATCGCATGGGATTTGGGTTGGGGCAATAGAAATCCTGTCGCGACTTATCTTATATGCACCGCAAGTATGACGATGTATCTATCCACCCGATACCGTCAAGGATGGATATTCTTAGCGCTTGGAATATTCCAATACGGATGTCTCATAGCGACGTTTAGCCGCGGCGGCATAATATTCGGAGTGCTTAGCGGCATAGTCGCAGTTATCTTTACTATAATAAAAGCGCCTGATAAAAAACGACAGTTATTAAACATAGGATTAGTCCTATTGGGAATGATAATATTCTATTTATCTGTCATGAACAGTGTAAATACGATGGTTTTGTCACTTATCAAGCGCGGAATGGGCTCTTCCGGTCGCACTGAACTATTCAAAGAAGCCTGGGAACTTTTTAAAGCCCACCCGATTTTTGGAGTAGGCAAAGGATATATGGGTCCCAATACGCCGCCAAGCGCAATAGGAGTATACTTCTTCCACTCCACCTTCTTCCAAGTCATAGCATGTATGGGAATAGTGGGACTTGCGGCATACGCATACTTCTACATAGTCAGGCTCAAAATTCTTTTTAAAAATATAAAGCATTCTTTCAACCTCTTCTGTCTTGCTCTGCTTATAGGCTTTGAAGGATATTCGCTGTTGGATACCGGCACGTTTATTGCCTATCCATTTATGGCTCTAATAGTCATAATTACTTTGTTACTTGAACGGGTACAGACAGATTTTAGCGGCTACGTAACTCCGTACAACTATTCCACACCGTGGGGAGCTAAAATAGTGGAGAAAGAAAATCAATTAGTGCAAAAATTCAAAGCTAAATTTAAGAAGTGAATTAGTATATAATATAAAATCATAATTTAACTTGATTAGACTTCAAACGCGGCAGATAAGTTTTATCCTATTCAATTCGTTTAGACCTCTCCGCGTAGGGCGTAAGGAGCGAAGCGACGGAATAGCGAGCCAGCGGTAGCGTCTTGGGCGAGCGTCGGTGACGATTATATTCCAAGTAATAGAATATAATATTAAAATACACAATCACTTTGCTTTGCTAAGTGATTGCTAAGCTGACAGTCGGGTTCCGCTAATGCCGTCCAAACGAAAATGCACGCTTACGCTAACATTTTGTCGGTGCTTGTTTAACTCGATGAGACCTCTCCGCTGCGGTCGAGGTGACTATATATATCTTACAAGTTTGGGATATAATCGTCACCGACGCTCACACGAAACGCACAAATCTCCTCGCTACGCTATCGCTTCGTTCGAAATGACTACTTTTAGGTTGACTATTTATTTCTCTTTATTTTTATTATAATATTATATACAATATATTATATATCATTTATATCAAAAATACTTTTTCAATAGCTCGTCTAATTGCAAGACGCTTTGTCCCATTTCTATTTCGCTCTTTTGACGGCGTTTGCCCTCTAAAATCATCGCAAGCTCTTGCTTTATCTTATCCATTTCGTCTTGCTGAGAAGTCTGCTGCACTCCGCTATATGGCAAAAACTCCACTTGACTGTCCTTCTTATCCTCTTTGACCGACTTACTTTCACTTTTTTTATCGTCGTCGTCCGGGAATGCTCTCTCTATAAGCACATAGCCGTCGCACTGCTCTGCCACAAAGCTTGGAGAACTTATGCCCATAATGACCTTTTTACCAAGTTTTTTGAGAGCATTTATCATTGCGATAGAGTCAAGCTCGCTGCATACTATAAAAAACGCGTCGATATTACTGCGAGTGCATGCAATAGTCACCGCGTCAATAACTTGGCGTATATCTATACGCACCTTTTTTCTGTTGCTCACAGGCAACGCAACTTCCGCGCCGTACGATTTGATAAAGGCATTGAAGTCATTGTTGCGCTTGTTGTTGTATCCGTACAACTTGGCATAGGCTACCTTGCCGTCAATACCGGATATTGCCTTTGCAAAACTCTCATATGAGAGCCGCATACTGTTGAGATCTATCAATACTGCAAAATTTGTCATAACACTTATTCCTTTAATTTTAAATTTGTCCATCTTTGGTGTTTTGACATCTTATGTATATGTTTTTGTTAATTGAACATTGTTCAAATTGATAAAATACTTATTATATGTCGATTATCTAGATAATTTATCTTTTATCCTTATATTTGCCACATAAGCAAGTTTTATATTTCATCATTGATTTTCAGCAATTTGAACATTGTTCGAATACAATATTTCCACTAATTTTCTCTTTTGTTAAAAAATAAATATTGTTGTGCATATCCAGAATATTCTCCGTAAATGCTTATCAATTTTTCTCTTATGACCTTGTTGTTATCCTCATTTTCGCCCACGACGTCTTTATAGACTTTCTTTATCCAAGTGTCGACAGGAAACACGTCTTGCTTGTGATATCCAAAGAGCAAAATGCAATCCGCCACCTTGCTGCCCACACCCATGAGCGAACACAGCTTTTTATTGGCCATACTGCCGTCCATCTCGCTTATAGATTCTAAATCAAAGCCGTCGGCAACAGCCTTTGACGTGACAGCCAGATATTTTGCTCTATACCCGGCGCCCAATGCCTTATAAAAATCCTCATCCTTACTCGCCATAGCCTCATGTGTAGGAAAGGCGTAATAACTTCCCATATTCTTGCCAAGACTTTCGCAAAGCCTGCTTATAATACCCTTTATGCGAGGAATATGATTGTTGGCGGATATTATAAAACTAATGAGCATTTCCCATTTATCTTGATTGAGAATGCGTATTCCGTGTCCGTATTCTATCGCCTCGTCCATAAAAGGCTTGCCTTTGAGCTTTTGCTTTATCTGCGAGTAATCCCTTGCAAGATCAAAGTAATTGGCAAAGTATTCGCAATCGTCGCTCTTTATCACAGCGCTGCTATCATTTTGAGTTACGGTGCACTTTTTATCTTTGGAATATACTACGTATTCCCCTTCGTTAAGCTTTTCAAATCTGAATATCTGTCCGCATTCCAAGATATGACGGATATCAAAATCTTCAAGCTGTGTCAATATTATACTATTCTTTTCAATCAACATATTCGCGCCTTTTGATGTTTTTTGTCTAATTTTAGCACAAATCATATGTTTTTTCAATAGCTTTTAAGCGTAATTACGCCTTTATTGCCTTTTGAGTTGCAAAGTCATGGAATTATTGCAATCTTATGCTCAAAAATTATAAATTATTTCTTATTTAAAATTTCTTGTGCAAGTGCAAATGCAAAAGAAAAAGCTTCTGCATAAATAGCCTTAGAATATAGTAAATCTTTTTTACACTTTACATTTTCAAGTTCAGCATAAACTTCAAAAGCCTGCTTATCAAGAATCTTTTTAAAAGCCTTTTCCAACTGCACTACTTTTTCTTGCATCTCCTTATACTCATCATCTAGATAAATGCTTTCCATGTTTCCTCGTTTTCCGTTGAGCATTTGATATATTGCTGACTCATATTTTTCCATAAACCATCCTTCTTATCACGCATATTTATCAACCTTATACCCAACCTAATGGGTGGACGTCAAGAATAATCAACCCATTGGATGATATATTGATTTTGAGGTAAGCTATGGTTACATTAGACAAAATCAAAGAGAAGATACAGGAAGAAATAAACAACAGCGGTATGACGAGAGTGGAAATCGCCAGACGGCTTGGCGTGACCAATCAAACGGTGTCGTGTTATGCCCTTGGCAAAAAGATGCCCGCGCTCGATACCTTTGCCAATCTATGCGAGGTGCTGGACGTAGACCCTGCCGAATTGCTTTGCCTCAACGATAAAAATTAAAATCATTTATTGAATACTAAATTGGCGCGCCTTTGCTAAACAAGTGCGCGTAAGCATATTAAATATATATAATATTGGGCAAAATCGTTTGACAAGGTTGTTTTTATATGCTAACATACTCATTGAGCCGCATGAGTAGGGTCCAAAAGTGTCTTAGACCACCCGTTTCAGCGAGACTGGTAAGAGGAGGTATTCTATGTACGCAATAGTTTTGACAGGTGGAAAACAATACAAGGTAGCCCAAGGCGAGATAATCAAAGTCGAGAAAATCGACAAAGAAGTAGGCGCTAAGGTCGAGTTGGACGTTGTTATGCTCAACAATGACGGCAAAATCGCTTGCGGCAGCGAAGTGGCAAAAGCTAAGGTCGTTGCAGAAGTGGTCGCTCAGGACAAGGCAAAGAAAATCGTTGTTTTCAAGTATAAGTCCAAGAAAAACGAGCGCAAGCGTCAAGGTCACAGACAGCCGTTTACTGCTTTGAAAATCGCAGAAATCAACGCATAAATGACCAAAGTATTCGTAACAAAACAAAATGACAGCATTGTCGAAATAGAGTGCGTCGGGCACACAGGTTACGGCGTGGAAGGAGAAGACGTTGTATGCGCCGCGCTGTCGGCAATAGTACAGACGGCGATCCTAGGGCTTAAAGAAGTAATAAAGGTCAAAGTCGACTATACGACAGACGACAAAAGAGGTTATCTCAAAGCCACTCTCCCCTCAAATATCGACAACGCAACGAGGCACGATTGCGACGTGATACTCTACACTATGGTTGCAGGTATCGCAGATATGCAAAAAGGCTTCCCCAAATTCATAAAGTTGGAGGTAAATTGATATGTTTATAAATATTCAGCTCTTCGCTCATAAAAAAGGTGTCGGAAGCTCGCGTAACGGCAGAGATTCAGAGTCCAAGAGACTTGGACCAAAGAGATCCGACGGTCAATTCGTTTTGGCAGGCAACATTTTGGTAAGACAAAGAGGCACTAAGTTCCACGTCGGCAACAACGTAGGCATCGGCAAGGACGACACTCTCTATGCACTTATCGACGGCGTTGTAAGATTCGAGCGCAAAGGCAAAGATAAAAAGCAAGTTAGCGTATACGCTAAATAATCAAAAAAACAAAATATTTACGCCGCAATATCGCGGCGTATTTTTATTTGCGGAACATATCTCCATACTCATCAAAGATATCCATTTTAAGAATCATATCTTTGGTTTGATACAAAGTCCCATCTGAGGAATATTTCTTAATTTTGTATTGACTGAAAACTATCTTTTTTCCGTCATCATATTCTATCGATACGTCAAAGTCCGAGACGCCTTTTATCTTATCATATTTAGGAGAATACTTTGCCTTGTCTACTTGCTTCCAAAAATCTTGCAACTGCTGACCTTCAAGTAGCACTTCTACGCCAGCGTCATGATTGGAAATAAACTTGACGCTTATCGCCCCTTGATTTGCAACGTCATTTCTCAAAGCTCTCGGCGCAAAGAATACGCATATTATCACTATCGCCACTATAAGTAATATTGCCAACGACGACGATATTGCAATTTTGATCTTCCCCTTCATATGCAGCCTCATATATATTTTATTTATTTAATTATACCATTTGGAAATATATACGTCAAGGGGGATTTGTAATTATACCTTATTATTCTAATATAACATCTTAGCCTTATCCGGCAGATCCAAAATTGCGCCGTGCAATACTTGAATTTGGATATTCTCTATATGGCTGGTTTCGCTGGGCGCGATATAAATTCTCTTATCTCTCCAATCGCCTGCGCACTCCCTCTCCAACAATCTGTATGCAAAAATCTTATGAAATACGCTGGGCGCAACCGTGACAAGCACAGCCTTGTTGTCGGCACATGCAAAGACGTCGTTGAGCTTATTTTTGAGCATGCTCGCCATGACTTCGTCAGAAAGCACAAATCCGTTGCCTTCGCAATACGGACACGTCTGCAACATTACGCTATCCAACATACTCCTCGTCTTTTTACGGGTAAGCTCCACAAGTCCAAGCGGAGTCATACCGATAAGCGACGTCTTGGTCCTGTCGTGCGACAAAGCCTCTTGCAGGGTGTCAAGCACCTTTTTAGCATGCTCGGGATTGTCCATATCAATAAAGTCGACGACGACTATGCCGCCGATATTGCGCACTCGCAACTGCCTTGCTATCTCCTTGGCGGCAATGCAGTTGGTCTCGAATACCGTCTGTTCTAAGTTCTTCTCGCCTACGTACTTGCCCGTGTTGACGTCAATGACGGTCAACGCCTCAGTGCGGTCGATTATCAAATACGCGCCGTTGGCAAGCACGACTTTTCGCTTTAAAAGTTCTGATATCTGCTTGGTGAGTCCAAACTTTTTTTGCATGCTCTCCTTGCCGTCATACAGTACAAATAAGTCAGGCTTTTTGTCGTTGAGAACGGAAAAAGCGCCTTTAAATTCTTCTAAAAGCTTTTTGTCGTTGATTATGATATGATCGACGTCGTCGCGCAGCATATCTCTCACAGCTCTTATCGCCACGCCTTCTTCCTTATATATCAATGATCCGGCAGGTTTGGTCATATTAGCCTGCTTTATGGCGTTCCATTTGTCTACAAGCTCAAATATCTCGTCTCTTATCTCTTCATTGCTGCAATCGACAGACTGCGTACGCAAGATTATTCCAAATCCCTCTGGCTTTATTGAATTGACGTAATCGACAAGCTGTTTTTTCTTTACATCGTCGGTTATCTTGCGGCTTACGCCGACGTAATCTATCTGCGGCATGAGTACGACGGAACGTCCCGGCAAAGTGACGTTCATGGTTATCCTTGCGCCTTTGTTGCCAAACTGCTCCTTGGTGACTTGACACATAATGACGTCGCCCGATTTAAGATTGAGTTTTTTATCCGTGACGTCTTTGAGTATCTCTCCGTATTCCAGCGTATCGCCTGCATACAGAAAGGCGTTGCGCTCCAAACCTATGTTGACAAAAGCCGCCTGCATTCCGTTGAGGACGTTCTGCACCTTGCCCTTGTAGATGTTGCCTACAAGTCTCGTCATATTCTTGCGCTCTACCCAAAATTCAACAAGCTCTCCGTCGGAGACTATGCAAACCTGGGTGTCGCATGGATTTACTGAGATGAGTATGTCTTTCATTTTAGAATTTCCTCCACGTCGACAAAATTGCCCGCTATGCTGACGAGCTGGGCAGTGCGCAATATGTCGTTGGTCTTGATATCGCAACCGCACTTAGCATTTATATGAGCGGCAAAGTCGTCTGCTCTTAAATTGGAGTTGCCGCTTGCCAAGCGCATAAAAAGCTTATTTCCCTGCACCTTGACGTCAAACACCAAACTTCTGATTTCCTTTTGCACGGCTTCACCCTTTTTCATTGACTTTATTATGATACTCTCTTCCTTTAAAATCTCTTCGATAGACAGCGGCAAAGGCTCGCTTGCTGTGGCAACATAGTCGCTGGCAACGACGATAGCGGCAAGATTGGGATTCTTGTCCTTATAAAAACTTGCCACTGCGCGCATTCCCGTCGGCATTGACGCATTGTATCTTTTAAGCAATTCCTTCTCGTCTATGCCCGTGCAATCAACGGCAAAATATTCAGCCAGCGACTGCACGCCCAAAGGTACGGGAGTGGACGTGTATGTCAACATATGAGGCACGTAGCCCTGCGAATATCTGACGTCTACCTTTGCTCTTTTAAGACCCCTTTGCAGAACTCTCAATATGTCCTTGTGAGATACGTAACTTACGTCGCCCTCTTTATAATGTTTGAGTATTATCATATGCGGCACCTCTCCAATCTGTTGGCTCCGCACCCGTTGCACTTGTCGAGACAGTTGGGCGTGCTCTGTTCGGCATACGCCTTGTGCCTTTCGTTGAGAAGATAACTCTTCGTCACGCCGTTGTCGACGATATCCCAAGGCAATTCCTCGTCCTCTGCAAAGCCGTCCAAAAACTTTTGATAGTCCACGCCGCTCTGCTCAAACGCCGCCATCCATCTGTCATAATAAAAATTCTCACTCCAACTGTCGAATACGCAGCCAAGCTCATAAGCCTTGACGATAGCCTTTGCAAGCGACCTGTCGCCGCGCGCCAATATCGCCTCTATCACAGACGATTCTGCGCCGTGCCATGAATATTTGACGTTCTTTATACGCAGCTTCTCGCGCATAAAGGCTTGCTTTTGTCTCATCTGCTCAATGGTTATTTGACTCTCCCATTGGAATGGAGTAAGAGGTTTTGGTATAAATACCGACGTCGAAACCGTGATGTTCAACAGCTTTGACGTGCCGCATTGCGCATGCAGTTTTTTTATCAGATGCACTATGTCAACAATACCTTGCAAGTCCTCTTCGCTCTCCGTTGGCAGACCGATGATGAAATACAGCTTGACGTTTTTTACTCCGTACTTCATTGCAGTCGTCAAAGACGTAAGTATGTCCTCTTCGTTTATGTTCTTATTTATCACGTCGCGCAGTCGCTGAGTGCCTGCTTCCGGCGCAAAAGTCAGCGAAGCGCCCTGTATGCCGTCGTATATCTCCGCCTCAAAACTGTCAAGCCGCAGCGACGGCAAAGCCACCTTGACCTTGCGCTTGTCCGCCTCGACCTTAATCTTATCGACAAGCTCTTTGAGCTGTGAATAGTCGCTGGTGCTGAGACTGAGCAGCCCCAATTCGTCATACCCCGTGTTGTCCATAAGCTCGCACGCCTGCCTCACCAACGTATCTACGCTGCGCTCTCTTATCGGACGGTAATAAAACCCCGCTTGACAGAATCTGCAACCGTTGGCGCAGCCTCTAAAAAGCTCTATCGACGACCTGTCGTGGACTATATCGCAGTTGGGCACCAACACTTTGGTGGGATAATACGCCTTGTCTAGGTCTTTGACCACGGCTCTCTTGGTACGATTGTTGAGCGAGGGAACGTACACGCCGTCAAGCTTGCTGGCGCGCTGTAAAAATTCTGCCTTAGAAACTTTGCCTTCTCGGCACTGCATATGCAAAAGCGTAAGCTCTTTTAAGTTCTTTTCGCCCTCGCCTATAAGCACCGCGTCGAAAAATGGAGCAAAAGGCATAGGATTGACGACGCACGGACCGCCTGCGACAATGGGAGGATACTCCTCGCCGCGTTGGTCGGCATAATACGGCACGCCCATCAAATCGAGCATATATACCACGTTGGTAAACTGTAATTCAAATCCTATGGAAAAGCCTATCAAATCGAATTGCTTGGCGTCGCGCTTTGTCTCCAAAGAAAAAAGCGGCAAAGAATTTTTTCGCAAGAGTTCAGCCATATCCAAATCGGGAGCATAGCAACGCTCGCATACTACGCCGTCGGTATCGTTGAGCATATGATAAAGTATTCTCGTGCCTATATTGCTCATACCCACTTCGTATTTGTCGCTGAAACACAGCAAGACGCGCTCACTGCACTCCTTGTCCATATCGGGCAAATTGTATTCTCCGCCCACGTATCTCGCCGGCTTTTGCACCTGTAATAAAATATCTTTAAGCTTGTCCCTCATTTGTCTATGCCGCGCAGCGCTTGCGCCGCGCATAAAAATCCCTTATGTTTTCTTTTTTAAAGCAAAATAAACGGTATACCCGTTTATTCTGCGCTACATCACCAACGCGGCGGCACCCATAAAGCCCGCGTCGTTGCCAAGGCTTGCGCCCACGACGTCTACGTATGGATAAAAACCGTTGTTGTCTATATAATCGTTGAGCATACTCTTTATAGGCAAGATCAAAGTCGCGCCTTCGTTGGCGATACCTCCGCCAAGTACGAATGCCTGCGGATGAAGTATATTGGTAAGACTGATAAGTCCGTAAGTCACGTACCCGATGTATTTATCTATCACGCCCTTTGCAACGGTGTCGCCCTGCTTTGCGGCAATAAACGCCGACTTACCGCTGATGCCGTCTTTGCAAATATCGGCAAGAATGCCGTTGGGGTTTTGTCTTATCGCAGCCTCTGTCTGCGCGACGAACGCCTGCGCCGAAATATAATCTTCCCAACACCCTTTGTTGCCGCACCTGCACTTGTCTTCGCTCTCGACCATAATACCCATATGACCTGCCTCCGCGCCTGCGCAGCCAAGCCCCTCAAAAAGCTTGCCGTCGATGATAATACCCGATCCTATGCCTGTGCCGAGAGTAATAAATACGATATTTTTAAAATTCTTGCCGCTGCCGAATCTCTGTTCGCCAAGCGCGGCGCAGTTGGCGTCGTTGCATACTCTGCAAGGCCTGCCTGTCAAATTGGTGACGTCGCCCGCAAGGTCTACGCCCTTCCAATTCAAATTGGCGCACGACATCACAAGACCTGCTCCGGAATTGACGATACCCGGCACGCCGATACCTATGCCGCACAGCTCTTCAAAGTCAAAACCTGCCTCCGAACACATCTGCTTGACGTTGCTTATCAGCTCCAACAAGATAGCGTCGTAACCTCTCTCGTATTGAGTCTTGTACGTCATGGAATAGACGACGCTGCCAAAATCGTCGACTATTCCCATCTTGATATTTTTTCCACCTATATCGACTCCTGCATAATACATGATTCGACCTCTCCACACTAACATCGGCGCCAAAACGTCGCCGTATAATAAATATATTATATTATAACAAAAATGCCTTGCTATTGCAAGACATTTGAGTAAATATAGTCGTATATGGCAATTTTTCAATCCTTTCTATCCCTAAGCGCGGATATAATATCCTCGCTCAACTCATTCGACATACAGAGTTTTTCGAGCAGTTTTTCGCTCACACGGCATACTTCCGCGCCCTCGCCGTCCACTATAATAAAGTTGCACACTTTATCGCGCCCCAGATAGCGCAAAAATCTAAACAGCTGGGCGTCCTGCGATATATATACTACCTCTTCGCGCAAGCCGTGGTCATAATCTTTGACAAAAGGACGGGAATTGGCGAGGTGATAATACTGCTGACCTTTGGCTGTGAAAATTCCGCTGAGCATCAAAAACCCACCGAATATAGGCAACGTCAAATTGGCGGTGAAAAATATGCCGACTATACCGCCGACAAACGTCAGCGCGCCTACGCATACCGTCAGCCATTTGAGCACCTTGACGGCAAGAAGTTTTTTCTTGACAAGCGAAGTGACGACGCGAGAGCCGTCGAGAGGATAGAGCGGCAAAAGATTGACGATACCCAGCGACAGATTGGCAATGCATATATCCCTGGTATAAGTATATACGTCGGGTATCAGCCACCAAAGCGATACTATAAAAGTCGCGACCGCCAAATTAAAAAACGGAGCCGACAAAGCAATAAGGATATTGTCGGAGTCGCTGTAATTTTCGCCTGTCTCCAATGCTCCGCCGTATGGCATTATCGTGATGACGCCCATTGCATAACCGCGCAATTTCGCCATTCTGTTGTGCGCTATCTCGTGCGCGACCACGCCTATGAGATAGCCGCACAGCAATTCGAATTGCCCCAATACGACAAGTACCCCTGTCAAAAGAAAAAACAGCGGATGGAACTTTATTTTCACGCTTTTAGAAGCCCATTTCTATTATTCGCGATATCAATACTCCGCAGCTTATGCCCACGCAAATTATCGCCTGAACGATAAAGACGTCCAATACGTTGACCTTCTTCTTTTTGCGCGCAGCCTTTGCTCTTGTGATATTTTGATTGGGAAAACTTACGCTTTCTGTGATTTTGTAATCGTCGTATTTCATAACAAACTCCTATACATATGATAGTATAGCTTATTTGCCATGTTATACGATTATGACTTGAAATTAAAAAATTTTTAAATTATATTTGGAGAATTTATATTGTCCGCCTTAGCGCATATATTTATCTGATATTCGCCGCTGTCCAAGATATCTATGTTGATATTTACGTCGCCGCTCAACGACATGTAGCAACCAAGCAGCAATCTCAAATCGCTCTCCAACGCCTTTGTCAAGCCCTCGTAGGCATTTATCTTGTCTTGCAGCAACATCCTTTTGAGACGGCTCTCTATCATCTTGTTTTCTCGCATACTCACCTGCCCGACACAAATCTTCTCAGCTTGCCGAGCAAGCCCCTGTGTCCTTTGGTCACGTCATACAGTTTAAAAGTATTGTTGAGGATATTGGACGCAATGATATCTATCGCGTCTCTCGACGTCGACGTATTCATACCTATCCTGCCAAGCTGGGAATAGACCGTGATGGTGTCGTCTTCCGGCACCACCCCAATGAGAGGACAGCGCAGCAGCTTGGATATCTCTCCTCCGCCCATCATCTTACCGCTGACGATAAAGTCGCCCCGCATACGGTTGACGATAAGATTTATCGAATTGAGCTTATAGCTTCTCAGCAATCCCAAAACTTTGTCGCAATCTCTTATCGCAGGTATATGCGGCGTGGTGACGGCAATAGCTTCGTCGGCGCAACTCACCGCTCTGTGAAAGCCTCCGTCAATACCGGCAGGACAGTCTATAAGTATCACGTCAAAGGAACTCTCAATCCTCGATATCAATTCGCAAAAAGCATTGGTAGTGAGCTTCTCGCTGCTGTATGCGTGCGCGGACGGCAATAGATAGAGGCTCATGCCCTCCTCTTGCAAAAGAGCTTGATTGATATGGCACTTGTTGTCAATGACGTCAGCCATATCGTATACCACTCTGCTCTCCATACCCATCACGACGTCCAAGTTGTTGAGTCCCACGTCTCCGTCTATCATAAGTACGCTCTTACCCTTGCTTGCCAGACAAATGCCGAGACTTGCCAGCACGCTTGTCTTTCCCACTCCGCCTTTTCCCGAAGTGACGACAATTTTTCTTGCCATAAAATTCTCCTTTGCAAGCATTATAAATCATGGGCTGAGGGGAGAAATGACGGATTTTGTAAATTCTCGGCTTTTTTTGTCAAAAAAAGACGCTCCCGTTGAGGAAGACGTCAATATGCGTTGATAAATCATATGCGTTTTTCTTATCGCAAGTTTATTTATAATTTATTACGTTAAGCAGCCTTGCAAAGTCGGCGTTGGTCTCCAAGAAGTGCATACCGCCTCTTGACACAATCGTCGTGGGGTCGTCGACGACTTTGACTTTCATCTTCATATATTTGGATATATATTCGTCAAGACCTGCAAGCTTGGCTCCGCCGCCGCAAAGAGTTATGCCCTCGGCTATTATATCTCCGCTGAGCGACTCGGGTATCTGGAAAGACATATTGTATATGATACCGACAAGCTCTGCTATATACGGCTCGATAACGCCGAGTATCTCCTTAGAAGTGATGACCTCGCTCTGCGTCTTGCTTATGCCCAGCTTATGCACGTTGACTCGCATGGACATATTGTTGGTCTCATACATACTGCCAAGCTCTTTTTTTACTCTCTCTGCAAGCGAGAAAGGTATCGTACTGCTCATGCTCGTCACCATATAATCGGCAATGGCCTTCGTCAGCTTGTCGCCGCCTATATCCACGCTGCACCCCGTGACTATTCCGTCTTCGCCGACAATAGCTATCTCTGTCTTTGAAGAGCCCATATCGACGATAAAGTGTCCTCTGCCGTATCCCAGCGCGCCTGCAATAGCCATAGGCGATTCCAATACTATCACGTCGCTTGCGCCTGCCTTTCTCAGCACCTTTTCAATGTCCTTTTTCTCGGCAAGACCCACGCCGCAGCCTACCAAGGCAATGACCTTAATCTTTGGCTTGATGAGCAAATTGCCGGGCAAACAACGGGATATGAAATCTTTGAGCATACACACAGCAGCCTTTTCGTTGGTGATTACGCCGCCGTCTACCGTGTTGATTGTCTGATATCCCTGCGAGGGAAGTTTGATATACTTCTCAACGTCCTTGCCGCTGGCGATTAACGTCATCTTATTATTCTTCGTCATTACGGTCACTCTCGACTCGTCGCTGACTATAAGTCCGCTTCCCACCTTGTGTATCGAGGTGGAGGTGCTTCCCAGATCTATTGCCAATGCTATCTCTTTCATAAAAACTCCGTGTGTCTATTTGAGTATTTTTGCAAGTTGTGCTTTTAGTTTTTCCATAGGCAGCCCCACTATGTTGGAATAACTGCCGTCATAACTTTTTACGACTGCGCTGTCCTGTATGCCGTATCCGCCGGCTTTGTCCATAGGGCTCAACGTAGCGATATAATCAAGTTTATCCCTCTCGCTCAAAGTCTTAAAGGTGACGTAAGACTTGTCATAAAACACGTTGATATCGCCCTGCCAATATATCGCAACGCCCGTATATACGCTGTGCCTCTTGCCGCTGAGTTCGTCCAAAAACTTCTTTGCCTGCCTCTCGTCCTGTGGCTTGCCGTATACCCTGCCGTCCATATACACCACCGTATCGGCGGATATTATAAGCGCATCGGGTCTGCGCGTCGGCAGATCGCCAAGCTTTATCTTGGCAAGGTATTGGCATATCGCGTGTCCTCTTTTGAGCGACGTCTTTTCCTCCACGTCGCATGGAATGACTTCAAAGTCCTCGAATAAGTCTTTCAAAAGTTCTCTTCTTCTGGGCGATCTTGACGCCAATATCACTTCCATATGCCATCTTTCCGTCGTATTTATTTTATTGTAACATATCTTGCGATGTCTTTCAACAAAATTTAAAGTAATTGCTCCAATAAATAAAAACGCCACCCCAACTACAAATGAGGTGACGCTTTTTCAATGAGCTGTCTTTCAATAATTATTTTGAGCATCATCATTACTCCAATAATCATCCGCATAATCATTTATGAAATATTCCGCATTCCTGGACGAATCGCTCACGTCAAGAGAGCTAACTTTTACACTTCCACCGTTTTTAATTTGCCAACCTGTTGTATATTCAAAGGTTACGTTTTTAAGATTGCTACAACCTTTCAAAACGCCGAATCCCAAATAACCTATTTTTTTCGGAATGTATACGCTTTCCAAAGTCTTGCAATTCTCGAAAACGTGCGAGTTGATGCAAAACGCTCCTTTATTTGGATTAGTAATGAGTTTTACGGTCTTTAAATTGGGACATTCGGCAAAAGCATAATCTCCTATAAATTTTAAGTTGGGCTTATCCGACAAGTCTAAATCTATTATCCCCTCATGTCCATAGAATGAATAGCCGCCGATTTGAGTAACGTCGCTTGGAATCTCTCCCGCCGCATTTGCATAAGCTAACTCTATTGTTCCGTTCGCATATGTTTGTATCAGCATGTTATTTCTAGATGAATACTTTGTATTGTCTGACGAAACAACAATTTCGCCTCTCCCGCATCCTGCAAAAGTATTTGGATTGATGTTGTTAACTGCCTTGCCTATTTTTATTGATTTAATCGCCGAACAGTTTTCTAAAACTCTGTTTTTTACGCCCGTTACGTTGTCGCCGAATTCAATGCTTTCAAGCTTTGTGCAACCTGAAAACATATCGTTTGGACAACTGCTTAGATTGTAAAACACTTTTTTTACTCCGCTGTTACTAAACGCAGTACTCGATGCGCTCATACCTTCAACTAATGAAACCTCCGCTTCAAAATTCATGCAATTCTTAAACGCATAATTGTTATACTTTGTTATATTATCGAGAGCAAATGCTTTCAATTCAATGCAATTTCTAAATGCGTAAGCCGGTATCTCAACAACGTTTGTACTCATTATTATCTCTTTTACCCCACTTTCCATAAAAACTCCATCACCAAGCGTCTCTACACTGTTGGGAATCTCAATCTTATCAATACCGTTTTCTGTTCCGCTTTGATAAAATGCGTAACTTCCAATACTCGTTATGGAATTGCCTAGTATAACTGATGTTAAAGAGGGAATCTCTCTAAACGTTGAGCCGGCTATTACCGTAATACCGTTGCCTATTTTCACAGATTTTAGTTTGGCACTTCTATAAAACGCATACCCCATTTCCGTAACCGTGTCGGGAATTACAATCTCCTCTAAGTCGCTACCGTAAAATGCGTTGTTGCCGATTTTTTTAATACTTGCAGGAATCGTCACTGTCTTTATAGCCGTATTTGCAAAAGCCTCGTTTGCAATTTCAATAACAGGTTTTGAATTGTACTCTTGCGGAATTATAAATTCGCTGTATTCAATATAGTCTTCTGACGAAGATTTGTATATATCTTTTGCGCTAAGCGCATATCCTATTACGTTTTCGTCTTCTAACACCTCTGTAAAATTATATGGCGCAAAAACGTCGACGTAACCGCACACTTCGCATTTGTTGTTTGCAAACTTATGGGCGTTTCTTTCTATCTCAACGTTGTGTCCGCAAGTTGCCTCTTTCCAATGCTCGCTTTCGTTTTTTGAATACTCCGTCGAAAAAGTATGCTTATGCTCGTTGCCGTCTCCGCTAGGCGTTTGTGTATCTCCGCTTGAAATATTGCCGCTCTCAATAATTTCACCTGACGGTTCGCCGCTCTCTGTTTTGTCTGGATTGCCGTCTTTTGGCGCACAGGCACTCAGCGCCAATATGCACAACATTACACACACCAAACATACTAAGCAAAAAATCATCTGCGTTTTCTTTTGTTTCATACTGTCCTCCAATATATATTTTTTTTATCAAATAAAACTCGCCAATGCCCTAAATACTTTTTGCCTCAAAAATCACTTTATGTAAATTCCAAATAAAGTATACTTTTACTGACCCCAAAAATTTGTCTCTTTTATATGCTTGAACTATAATATTTTTGTAAAAAATCGCCATTTCGGGATAAAAAAATTTAAGTCAGTAAAAGTATACTTTTTTTGAAATATTCAAAATATTAGATTAAATATTTTATAAATGAGTCTTATATTGCCAACTTAGCATAATAAAAATAAGGAAGCAATTATTGCTTCCTTATTTTTATTGCGAATGAATCAAAGAATTTGAAGATTTTTCTTATAAGCCCTTCTGAAATCCTGCACTGCCGTCATAGCGTCCTTTATCTCCAAAGAGCAGTCCTGTCCCATACTGTCGGTCTTCATTATCACGCTGTCGCCAAGCACGTCGCAGTTGATGGTCTTGATGACGCTCGACATACTTCTGTCAAAGCTCTCGGCAATTCTGACAATCACGCCCAATTTAAGAATTGCGTCGTAATCTTCTTCTGTCAGCAAGTCCTTATATCTCATAAACTCGACTGTGTTGAGATCACCCTTGCGGTGCATCGAAGCCACGAATGCCGCCATTATCAAATCTTTGTGAGATATGCCGTAGAGATTTGAGTTGAGGATAACGTAGCTGGAATGCTTATGATGGTCATAGTATTTTATCCTGTTGCCCATATCGTGCAACATCGCCGCAGTACGCAATACCTTGACGTAAAATCTCGGCAGTTTGTGCAATACTTTGAGCTGCTTGAAAAGCTGTATCGACAGGTTGTATACCTGCTCTGCGTGCGGAATATTCTCTCCGAAGAAGTTGAGAAGCGAATATATGCTGTGTCCAAGCACGTCGGAGATTGGTTTTTCGTTGGTGGACGGCACTGCGTATCTAAACATCGCGCCCTCTCTCAGACCGCTGCCCGATATTACTATCTCGTCAAGACCTACTATATTGAGAAACGCATTGATAGCGGCTAGCGCTGCCGGGAATATGTCTGCTCTTACGCTTGACAACCCTTTTATCTTCATGGTCCTGTCAAGTTCAAGCGAGCGGATATTGCCGTATATGCTTGCAAATTCATTCTTGCCAACTACGTAGTTGTGTGCCATAGACAGCGGATACTTTTTGAGCATACGGCTGATTTTGCCGATATTTCTAAAAGAACCGCCCACGCCGATAAGCTTGGTGTCAGGCAAAATATCTTTGAGCCATTCAAGCTTTTCAAGCTCTTCTGTGACGTATTTTTCTATCATATCCGATTTCTCAACGGGAGTAAGCCCCTCTTGCTTGACCATGTCCGTAAGCACTACCGAGCCAAACGGCAAAGTGACCGTGTTGAGAATGTTCTTTCTGTTGTAATAGATAAGCTGGGTGCTTCCTCCGCCGATATCCATTATGATGCCCCTGGGTATATCCATTGAGTTGATAACTCCTTGATATACGAGTTGAGCCTCTTCGTCGCTGTTGAGCACTTTGAGCTCAATGCCCGTGCTGGCATGCACTTCGTCAAGAAAACTTCGCTGATTCTTCGCCTTTCTCACCGCCGCCGTGGCATATGCGTAGATGTGGCTGACGTTGTTGGCGTCGCAAAGACGTCTGAACATTTTGAGCGTCTTTATCGTCTGCGCTATCCTTGCGTTTTGCAAAGACCCGTCTATCTCCATATCCTGCGCCAGACGCACCGTCTCCTTTATGTCGTCGACAACTTGAAAATACCCTCCTTTCAATATGTCGACCAATACTAACCTCGTTGAATTTGACCCTAAATCTATAATTGCAATTTTGTCCAATTCCTTTTCCATTTATTACACTTCCTATTTAAAAAAATTTATTTCTTTTTCCTGTGATGACATTATATCATATAATATGACTTATTTCAATACCCATTTTTAAAAAATTTACATAAACTTGCCTTGCCGTCATATAATATATTTTAAGTTTTTTGTTGTTGCGTCAATAGCTTTGGCTATTTGCAAAACTCCTCTTTGAGCTTGTCCGCGTACGCCGCAAGATACCCCTTTATCTCGTCCATTGCTCTTTTGTATTTCTCCCTATCTTTTATGAGTACGGGATCGGGAATCGCCTTATAACTCCCCGTCGCCAATTCGCTCAGAAGCGCAAACTTTTTGTGATACTTATGCGGCAGAAAGAACTTGTTGGATCTCGTCATACCGATTATTATATCGGCTTCTTCAAAATATCTCTTGCCCGCTCCGTATTTAAAAGTCGGCTTATGCGCAAGCACGTAGTCTCTATCAAAACCCTCTTCAAGAAGCACCCTCTCAGACTTGGGATTGATACGGTAGGATTTGTTGAACACGGCGGAGCTCTTTACCCACTCCACGTTGTGTGACAGCACGCTATCCTCTTCGACTGTTTTTCTGAATACGTATTCGCAATAAGGCGAACGGCAAATGTTGGACATACATATAAAAAGTATCTTCATGACACGATTATACCACATAAAAAAACTTTTTTCAATATATATTTAAAAATATAACTAAACTTGATAACAGCGCGAGACATGCCTGCATACGCAGACATTTATAAATAAGTAATACGCCGCTCCAATAAGGAGCGGCGCAGTCTTGTCAGGCAATGAAATTCAAAAGCTGGGCTTCGATTTCGTCAAGAAGCTCGCGTATTCTCTTCTCGTCCTCGTCCGAACACTTTTGCGCTATGCAAAGCGTCGTCTCGCCATTGTAAGTCGTACTTGTCAACTGTATATACGGCTTAAACTTGGTCGCGCCTGTCATAAAAGCGTCGGTGCATTCAAGACCGGCAAGCTGAGTGCCGCTTTGAGATATAATGCCTATGTTGGACATACCTATAAGCGGATTTTCATATCCTATCTTAATTGCCATCTCCGCAATGGAATAAGGGAAGATGTTGAACGCCAGCGCAAGCAGCGGTATGCCGTAAAGTCCGCAATATACGTCCTCTTTTGACTTCTCGTTTTGGAGCGCAACGGCTTTGAGCGTATCTGTAAAGCTCTCTCCGATATCTTCAAGCATACAAGGCATAAATCCCGTAAGGTTGGTTATCTCCTCAGAGCTCTTGGAGTCGATATGGTCGCGCAAGTTCTTCATACTCGTGATGACAAGACGCTTGTCGTCGCTCTTTGCAAGACGCGGATATATTGCCCTTGCATATGCCGCCATAAATACGTCGTTGAGCGTAGCCGAGTACTCCTTTCCCTTGGCTTTAAGCGCATCGACTGTCGCAGGAGCAAGTTTCTTGAAGTTGAATCTTGTCGAGCACGCCCCGTCGTCTGTGAAATCAAACTTATTCTTCACGCCTGTGCGCGAGATGTTTTTGTAGAGCTTCTTTGCCTTATCCGCCTCTTCTTCCGTCATATCTTTATAGATTTGCGAGTAGCTGCGAGAACCGAATTTGAGTTGCAACTCATCCAAATACTTGCCGCTGGCAAGAAGATTGTAGCCTTCTACCATCTTGTTGACGACGTACTTAAAATCTGTGCCGTCAAGACACATATGATTGATAAGCAAAGACACTGCGCTCTTGCCGTTGCAATAGTGCGCGACTATCTCAAATTGCAATTTGCCCTTGCAATCCAATTCCTTAGACAGCGCGTTGAGCGTACTGCTTCGCAAATCGTCGCAATCCACCCTCTTGACCATCTCGTCCAAAGTATAGTCTTCGTTGACTACCCAATGCGGATCTATCGAGCTGCTTTTGAACGTAGAACGCAATATGGGAAAGTGCGTGACTATCTTATATACCGCTTTGCGCAAATATTGCAAGTTGACCTCTCCGTCGTAATATACGGCGCAGTGTATCATTCTGTCGTAATAATTTCTAAAAATGTATTGAACTTTGTCCCAAAGTTCTGCTTTAAGTTTTTTCATAAAATCCCTCTGTTGTAAATTTTTTTCAATTCCTATTTTATTATATAGATTTATAAAAAGGAAATCAAATATTATTTATGTAAGGTTTGACAAAATTATGTAGATTTTACAAAAAAATACCGACTGCCGTTTGAATATTCGTCACATTGACCAACGCGGAGAGGTCTAATTAAGTTAAAAAGAAAGCGGATGAGACTTCTCGACTATGCTCAAAGTGACAAAATTTGGTGCGCTATAAGCATAGCTTAGTCATTTCGACCGAAACGCAGTGAAGCGACGGCATAACGAGGAAGGCTTTGTGCGTCTCGTGCGAGCGTCAATGACGATTGTATCTTATTTTCATAAGGATGAGATTTCTCCACTGCGGTCGAAATGACTTTAAGTTTGATTATCTACAAGCAAAAGTGGTCACCTCGACCAACGCGGAGAGGTCTAATCCTTTTTATTAACTCGATGAGATTTCTCCACGCGCTACGCAAAGAAATCTAATCCTTGTAAAAAAATTAAGGACGGCAATACAGTCCTTTATGCCGTCTCATTAAATTAAAATATAAATATAAACTAATTATTTTCTGCGTCTTCGCAAAGACTTCTCGGTACGATAAATCTCAACGCGTCTTTGATAATATTGACTTCAAAGCTATCGCCTGCGACTACTTCTCCGTCAAGACTGATGATAAAGTTCTTTTGTCCGCCTATTATCTCAACCTTTTTGCAACGCTTGTATGTAAAACAACTTGAAAGTTCTTGCCTGTTAAGATACTCGCCCGACTTATATAATTTTAAAAATTTCAAAAATTTGAATAACGATATGGGCTTAATACAGCATACTTCCATATATCCGTCGTTGTTGATAGACCTCGGAGCGCACTTATATGAACCGCCGACATACTTGCCGTTGACGCACGTACATATAAGTATCTTGTCGTCATTTAGAGGCTGTCCGTCTCCAATGACCTTGCACTTGGTCTTCAAGGCTGTAAATAGAGCGTACAGCACTCCTGTATTATAAGCATTCCTGCCGCCTATGATTTTCTTTGACTTGACCTGGTTCATCTTCTTTGCAACTGCGCTGTCTAAGCCGAAATGGCAGGCATTGACCGCATATCTGTCGCCTACTTTTATCAAATCTATTCTTGTCTCTTTGCCGTTTATCAAATTGTCAAGGTCTAAAAAGGCTTTCTTATCGCCGTAATACTTTACGTAATCGTTGCCGCTGCCGCTTGGATAGATTGCCAAAATCGCATTGTCATATCCTGCCATACCGCTTGCCACTTCGTTGAGAGTTCCGTCGCCTCCGCATGAATAAAAGACCATATCTTCGTCGCTTGACTGACATCTTTGCGATACGTACTTAGTGGCGTCGCCTTTTGACTTGGTGACGTACAACTCGTAATCAAAGTTCTCTCTTTCTTTAAGTTTCTTTTCTATATCGGAAAAAGAGTTCTTTATTCCGGCAGTAGGATTGACAATAAATATATGTTTCATAATTATATTCACTTATACGCGATGAGTTTTTTAAATCTCTAATGTCTTTCTATTCAGATAGGCATCAAACACCGTTTATCATTATGCAATAATTTAGCTTTATATGTCAACGATATGGCGGCGCTTGCGTATAATAATAAAGTTATAAAGGGTAACTTTTTTGTAAATTTTGATTTTTTACAACAAAAATTCCCATAGAAAAATCAAAAGTAATATCTTATACTTCGTGTAATTTCGACAATATCCGCCATTATTTGCGCTCTTGCGGACGTCGTCTATAATAGCGACGAATCACTTGGTTATCTTAATACCCAATTTAGACGCGGTGTAAGCATCTAAATTGTAATTTACGCTGCCCAATTCCACGTTCCTATTTTCGCCGTGGAAATCGGAGCCGCCCGTCGCAATAAGCTTGTGTCTTTTTGCCAATGACAAAAGCATACCTCGCAGCCCGTCGTCATGAGTTGGATAATACGCCTCTACTCCTTCAAGTCCAAAAGGTTTTAACCCATCTATCAAAGAACTGAGCAGATTGCGTTGAACAAGTCTGCTGGGATGCGCTATCACGGCAAGTCCGTGCGCCTTGGAGATGAGCTCAACGCCCTGCATAGGCGTAATTCTCTTTGACGGAAAATAGGCTTTTCCCTTGGGACCGAGATATCTGTCAAAAGCCTCCGACACATTTGCGGCATATCCCTCATTCACCATAAGCTTTGCGATATGAAGTCTGCCCACGCTCGCGCTGTCAGTAGGCAATTTATCACGATCAAGCTTGACTCCCACGTCAAAAAGTCTGTCGAGTATCGTCTCTGCTCTCTCCCTTCTCTTTTTCTCAAAATAATTCAACTTATCTAAAAGCTGAGCATTGTCTTCATCAAAGCAATAGCCGAGAATGTGAATCTCCTGATTGGAGTACGTCGACAGTTCTACGCCGTTGACGTATTGTATGCCGAGGCTTGCAGCATATTCGCCTACCTCTACGTTTGCCCTTATGCAATCGTGGTCTGTGATAGAAAGACAGTCCAAACCTATGGACTTTGCCTTATCGACAATTTCCTTAGGCTCGCAAGTGCCGTCGCTCAATATGCTGTGAGTGTGTAGGTCTATCTTCATTATTCATCCGTCCCGTCTATATCGCTGGCTATCAGCTTCGCATTATCGCCCTCTATCACAATATCGCCGCTCTCTCCGTATTGCGGCAGATTGCCGACAACTTTGCCAAGTCTTGCGTTTATCTTAGTGTTCCTATCTTCGACTTTGTCTACCGTCTTTATTATGTCGTCAGCACTTCTCTTGATTTTGGACACGAGTCCTGTGTATGTCCCAAAGTCCTTTTGGAATTGCTGCAACGCCTTGGCGATATCGTTGCTGTTCTTTTGTATCTTCAACGTCATAAATCCCATTTGCAGACTGCTCAGCAACGCCGCCACCGTCGTAGGTCCGCACACCGTTATCTTATGCTCGTTTTGCAACACGTTTGTGAGCGCGCTGTCTTTTATGACCTCTGCATACAGCCCTTCGCTGGGCAAAAACATTATTGCAAACGGCGTCGTCTTGGGAGGCTTGACGTACTTTTGTTTTATGCTTATCGCTTCCTTTTTTATCTGCGCGACAAGCTCTTTTCTTGCGGCGTCTATCCTTGCCATATCGCCGCTGTCGCTTGCGTTGACAAGCTCGACGTATCTATCACTTGGGAATTTGGCGTCGATAGGCAGATACAGTTCCTCGCCGCTCTGCCCCGGCATAACAACGGCAAAGTCAACGAGCTCAGCCGACTTGCCTATCTTGAATTGTCTCTTGTATTGATCGGGGGAAAGTATGTTGTCAAGTATGCTTTCAAGCTCAACTTCGCCCCAATTTCCCCTCGTCTTGATATTGCTGAACATTTTATTCAAATTACCTACCTGTCCCGTCAGCTCTTTCATCTCGCCAAAGCCCTTGTTGACGCTCTCCAAGGACTGACTTACTACGGCAAAGGCATTGGATATTCTGTCGTTGAGCGTAGCCGTAAGCTTCTCATCGACGGTCTGTCTCATCATTTCAAGCTGTTGGGCGTTGTTGTCGTTCATTCTGTCAAGGTGGCTTCTGTTGTCGTCGCGCACCTCTTTGAGAGAGGTTTTAAGTCCGCTGTTCATCTTGTCAAGCGATTCGCCCAACGTAACGTTCATCTTCTCGATACTGTTGCCGAAATTATTCATTTGCGACTGTATCAAATTCGACAGCGAACTCTGCATATTTTCAAGCTGTCTCGCCGTATCTCTCTTTAAGTACTCCATAGACTCAGCCGTACTCTTACGCATATCGTCTGTCGCCGTCTTCAACTCCTGCCTTATCTTTTCAAGATTAGCCTCGGTGGTATTTATACTGCCGTCTACCGAATTCTTGAAATTCTGCATATTGTTGTTTATCATAACGCTGAGCGTATTATTTACCGCCGTGACTACGCCTGATATGCTCTGCACAGCGCCGTCTTTTTCCTTGGTGACGTGCTCCGTTATGATATTCTTGACCTCGTTGAGATTGTTGTTGAGCTCGTCGATCTCCAAAGAAGACGATTGCGCTCCGCCGCGATTTTTTCTGGACAGCACCAAATTGACGACGCTTACCGCAGCTCCGACAGCCGTCAACAACACTGCAATTATCAACAATATCTTTTCCATCATTTATCCTCATCCCGTCTGTTCTTTTTAAATTTTGCCTTAGCGTAATCGATAAGATGCCGCTTTTCGTTGCGGATACTCTCCGCCAACGTCAAAAGCCAAAGCTCTTCAAGCATATTGCCTATCTCAACTCCGCCAAATCCTATCGCCTTTAAATCTTCTCCGCATATATCCAACTGCTTTATGCCAAAAGGCAGTTGCTTTTCGACCATACGCTCATAGACGTCTCTCAGCTTCTTTGCAGTCCTCGAACTTTGCAGGTATCCCGTCGCAAGGCAGTCCGCTTGCATAAGCGCAAGCAAGTCGTCGAGTATGTCGAGATTTTTTGCAATAAATTTCCTGCACTTAAATTCCTTTGCGTCGCCGTTGACGTCATACATATGCGACTTGACTATCCTCACGGTCCTCTCTATCTGCTTGGTGGGATATTTGAGCCTCCTCATGATTATCGAAGTCAAATCGGCGCCGACGAGATTGTGCATATAAGTGTTGCCGTCCTGCACCTGGCATTTGCCCTTGCCTATGTCGTGAAAGAGCGCGGCTAGGCGTACGTTGACAGGACTGTACTCCACCGTCTTGAAAATGTGTTCAAGCACGTCATATTTGTGATATTGAGGCTTTTGCGCTATGCCGTCGTTGAATGCAAGTTCAGGAAGTATTATCTTCAATATCCCCAGCTCCTTCATCATCGTCAACGCCTTATAGCAATACTTGCCGGCTAATATCCTGTTGAGTTCTTCCCTCACCCTTTCAACGGTTATTTCCCTAAGTCTCGATACGAGTTTTTTTGCGCTCTCATAAGTCTTGCTCTCCACCTCATATCCCAATGCGGAGACAAATCTCACAAGTCTCAATATTCTGAGTCCGTCTTGCGAAAGCACGACGTCCGGATCTATTGTCGCTGAAAGAATGCCTTTTTGAATGTCGTCGACGCCGCCTAGCGGGTCTATTATCTTCTCGCTCTTTATCTCGTAATATACCGCATTGCACTTAAAGTCCCGTCTCTTCGCGTCGGTATATAAGTCGCGCGTAAATTCCACGTTGCTGGGCGTATGCACTCCGCTGTCTGAGGGATAACTGTCAATACGAAACGTGGTATATTCATAGCTGTCCTTGCCCTTGATTATCACCGTGCCTAATCTCGGCGACGCGCTCGTCACCTTGAAAGGCGAGCCTGCAAGCAATTCTACAAGCTCATGCGGCTCGACCGCGCCCGACAAGTCTACGTCATAGCACTTCTCTCCCCTTATCGCGTCGCGCACACATCCGCCGACCGCATATAAAGGGCTGTCGCCCGGGAAATATTCTGCCAATTCTTCAAGTTCTTTGCAATCGATTATCTTCAAAGTTCCCTCTTCAATCAGTCAATTCAAGTATCGCAATATACGGCAAATTTCGATATTTTTCGTCATAGTCCAGTCCGTAACCTACTACAAACTCATTGGGTATCTTATACCCGACGTAATCAGCCTCAAAGTCGACCGTCCTTCTGCTGGGCTTGTCCAAAAATGCGCACACATTTATGCTCTTAGCTCCCCTATGCGCAAGCAGAGAAGTCAAAGCTTTCATAGTATTGCCGCTGTCGATTATATCCTCAATTATAAGCACGTCTTCTCCGCATATATCGTTGGTCAAGTCTTTTTTTATCTTGACGTTGCCGCTCGACGACGTTCCCGAGCCGTAACTAGACACAGCCATCGTGTCAAACTTTATCGGCAAATCGATCTTGCGCACCAAATCACCGTAAAATATTATAGAGCCTTTGAGTATGGCGACGACCACAGGAGCCTTGCCTGCATAGTCCTGCTCGATTTGTCTGCCAAGCTCCTCTACTCTCTTTGCTATTCTCTCTTCGTCTATAAGTACGTCGCTTATCCTTTCCATAACCGCCTCTGTGCAATCATTTTTTAATTATATCCAAATACGCCACTCTTTGCGTAGTTTCGTCTATCTTGACGATATCGCCTATCTCGTATTCGGGAAGAGCGTATACGTCCGCCCCCTTGGCAAGCACGACTACGTTGTCTCTGTTGCGCTTGGGGACTTTGACGTCGGTGAAATAATCTCCGAGGCTTTTGCTGCCCCCCTTAAACCTTTTGAATACGTCGCCTGCCCGTCTATTGCGTATCTCGCAACCGTTGAGTTTGTCAATATCGCATCTCAATCTGCCGCGCTTCTCTTCGCTCACGACAAGCGTCCTATCCCTCAAATCGTAACTGCCGTAGCCGTCTATCTTTCCGCTGTATGCAATAGTTTTTGCAACCGCCAATACGACGTATAAGCTCTCTTTATGCGCGCTGAGCCCGAAAGGAAGGGCTATGCTCGCGCCGCTCTCTTTATCGGCAAGCGAAATGACGAGTTGAATATGTTTGCTTGTCAAATCCACTCTTGTCGTAATGCTGTCAACTGCGTTGACAACGGTGTCGGCGGCAATGACGTGCTCGCCTTTAAGCGCCTCGATGGGAATAAATACCTCGCCGTCTTTTACTTCAAAGTTTCTGCTTGATTTGTCAAGAAAATCGCTCACTTCTTTTGCCAATCGCGAAAGCCTTATTACGTTGCCGTCAACGCCTCCGTAAGCCTGCCTTATAAGCGGCATTATTTGATTGCGCAGTTTGTTGCGCGTATAATTCTCCTCGCTGTTGGTAGAATCGTCTACGTACGGCACGTCGTTTTGTCCGACGTACCTTTCGATATCCTCCCTCGGCACGTTGAGCATAGGGCGGAGCAAAACGCCGTCGTCAAGCGACATACCTTTCAAGCCCCTGATTCCGCTGCCTCTGAATACGTGCATGAGTATGCTCTCTACCTGGTCTTGCATATGGTGCGCCAAGACCACTCGGCTTGCCCTCTTGGATAATACGGTATCGGCAAATATCTCACGCCGCCTTATCCTCGCGCCCTGCTCGACAGTATAGTTATTCTCTTTGCAAAACTTGGGGATATCCTCTTCATAGACTTCGCATCGTATACCCTCTTTTTTGCAATAGTCGACGACAAAGTCTCTGTCACGCAAGCCCTCTTCTCCTCTGATATTGTGACTTACCGTAATGACAAAAAATTTACTCTTGGGTATGTTGTTGCAAAACCAAGCCAGCATAGCCATCGAATCCCTGCCGCCGCTGACTGCCAATGCCAACTTATCAAAAGAACGTATATAATTACTTAAATAATCGTCAAGCATGCTTTTATTATAATATAATTGCTGCGATAAATCAATACTTTGGCTTTCTTTGCTTAAAAACTGTTGAAAATATCTATTCAAAAACTTTGAGATTGGCATTTGCGTCCAAATCTATATTGCTCGCCTTTGCGCCGCATCTTATCATATTGTATGCCTGCGACGCTATCATGGCCCCATTGTCGGTGCACAGCACCAGCGGAGGATAAAAGACCTTTATCCCCTTGCTTTCCGCAGCTCTGCTCATCTTTTCTCTAAGCACGCCGTTGGCGCCTACTCCGCCTGCTATTACGACTGTGCCGACGCCCATATCCTCTGCGCATTTTATCGTATTGCGCACCATAATGTCGGTGACTTTTTCCTGAAAAGAGCACGCAAGGTCAGCCCGTCTCAGCTCTTCGCCCTTCTGTCTGCACTTGTGAGCGTAATTTATCACTGCCGTCTTAATACCGCTGTAAGAAAAGTCATAGGTCTCCTTGTCTTTATAAGGAGTGGGAAGCTCTATCGTCGCCCGTCCTTCTTTGGCAAGTTTCTCTATCTGCGGTCCGCCGGGATAAGGCAAATCAAGCACTCTCGCTACCTTGTCAAACGCCTCTCCGCACGCGTCGTCGTGAGTACATCCCTTTATTTCTATCTCCGTAAGCGACTTGACGTACGCTATCGTCGTATGTCCTCCGCTGGCGATAAGACATACGTAAGGGGGCTGCAAATCAGGTTTGGCGAGATAGTTGGCTGCGATATGTCCTTTGATATGGTTGACGCCTATCAAAGGCTTGTCGGAGGCAAAGGCCAACGCCTTGGCATACGACACTCCCACAAGCAATGCGCCAAGCAGTCCCGCGCCGTACGTGACGGCAATGCAGTCGACGTCGTCAAGCGTCATATCAGCCTTTGCCAATGCCTCTTTGACGACGTTGTTTATCGCAAGCGTGTGGTTTCTCGAAGCTATCTCCGGCACAACTCCGCCATACCTCTTGTGTATCTCTATCTGCGAGGCAATCACGTTGGAAAGCAGCTGCCTGTCTCTCGTCACGGCGACGGCAGTCTCGTCGCAAGAACTCTCTATCGCCAATATGACGACGCCGTCTTTGCTCCTCAGCTCATCCAATCTTTTGTTTGCCCGCTCGATATAGCTCATCTTAGTTTGCCTTCTTTAAATAATCAAATATAAACTGCTCTATGTCGCCGTCCATCACAGCGGTGACGTTGCCCGTCTCGCAACCCGTGCGGTGGTCCTTGACCATAGTGTAAGGACAGAATACGTAACTGCGTATTTGACTGCCCCATTCGATTTTCTTTATATCGCCTTTGAGTTCAAGCTCCTTCTCCTGCATCTCCCTCTCCTGTCTCTCGATGAGTTTGGAGATGAGCATACCCATAGCCTGTTCTCTATTTTGTATCTGACTGCGCTCGTTTTGACACTGCACGACGATACCCGTAGGTATATGCGTAATTCTTATCGCGCTTTCCGTCTTATTGACGTGCTGTCCGCCTGCGCCGCCGCTTCGATAGGTGTCTATCTTCAAGTCCTCGGAATTTATCTTTATCTCATTTTGATTTTCTATCTCGGGCATAACTTCCAAAGACGCAAAGGACGTGTGACGTCTCGCATTGGAATCAAAAGGCGATATGCGCACAAGTCTGTGCACGCCTTTTTCCGCTTTGAGATATCCGTAGGCATTCTCGCCGACCACCTTGAAAGTCACGCTCTTTATGCCTGCCTCGTCGCCTGCAAGCTTGTCCACTTCGATTACTTTATAGCCCACGCGCTCTGCATATCTAGTATACATTCTATACAGCATACTAGCCCAATCCTGCGCTTCCGTTCCGCCTGCGCCTGCGTGGAGCGTGAGTATTGCGTTGTTGACGTCATACTTGCCTTTGAGCAAAGTCTCCAATCTCAAAGCCTCTACGTTTTGCGAAAATTTGCCGAGTTCGTCCACGACCTCCTGCATCTCCTCTTCGCCGGCGTCGCCCATCTCGGTGAGTTCGATAAGCACTTGCAGATCCTCGCCCTGCGAAAACAACTTGTCAAAGTGCTTTATCTTGCCCTCTATTCTCGACAACTCCCTATTTATCTTCTGGGCGTTGTCCATATCGTCCCAAAATCCGTCCTTGGCTTGCTGCTCTTTAAGCTCTTCGGCTTTTGAAATAAGCGCGTCATAAGCCATTGCTTCGCGCACCTCGCCAAGCGATTTGTTTATCTTATCTAAGTCCCATTTTGCCTGTTCAATCGTTATCATTTTCTTCCTTTTCTTCCTTGCAAACCGAGCGTATTTCCCGTCGGATTATTACTGATATTATTTTCTTAAAGTTACTTGCGGCAACACTTTATTTTCCGCAGCAATATTTATACTTTTTACCTGAGCCGCAAGGACATTTTTCGTTGGGTCCTATCTTTCTTGTCTGACGTCTTTCCGTCTTTGGCTTTGCGTGTTCGTTGGTATAGATTTCGCCTGTCTGTTCTTTTTTGACGGGAGCTTTTTCCAACTTACTCTTGACAAGCACGCGCACCGTCTCGTCCTGTATGGACTCGACCATCTTTTCAAACATATCAAGTCCTTCGATCTTATATTGCATTACGGGGTCTCTCTGCGCGTATGCCACAAGACCTATACCTTGTTTGAGCTGGTCCATAGCGTCGATATGGTCCATCCACTTCTTGTCGACGTTGTAGAGCATACACTCCTTTTCAAATGCGCTGAAAGTATACGTCTCTCCGTTTTCCGCCAATATCTCGTCGGCTTCTTTGCACTTTTCCTCATACTGCTCTATTGCAACTTTTGTGATACTGTCCACAAGTCCGTCAAAAGAATTGTCCTCAACTTTTGAAACGTAATCTTCCGATACAAGCTGCGTACCCTCTTTAAGTACGCCGTCTTCAAGAGCCTTGTTGAAGCCGTCGTAGTCCCAAAGGCTGTGGTCCTCTTTGGTATTGACGTAGAAATTGCATATTCTCTCTATCACGCTGCGCATCATTGCCAACACCTGTTGATGCACGTCCATATCGTCGAGTATCAAATTACGCTGTTCATAAATTATAGTACGCTGGGTGTTCATGACGTCGTCATAACCAAGTACGTTTTTGCGCACGGAAAAGTTGCGGTCCTCGACGCTTGCCTGCGTTCTTTCGACAGATTTGCTGACTATCTTGCTTGCAATCACAACGTCGTCGGGTATGTCGAGCATATCCGACAGTCTTTTCAACTGCTCTCCGCCAAAAGCCTTTATCATCTCGTCTTCAAGCGATATGAAGAATACCGACGAGCCCGGGTCGCCTTGACGTCCGCTTCGGCCTCTCAACTGATTGTCGATACGTCTCGCCTCGTTGCGCTCGGTACCTATTATCCTCAAACCGCCGAGTTGCAATACCTCTTGTTTTTCCTCCGCCGTCTGCTTGGCAAAATTGTCATACTGCCTTTTATATTCCGCTCTTGCAGCCAAAACCTCTTCGTCTTGGGTCTGCGTCAGCATAGTTGCCTGCTCTATTATCTCATGCGCAACGCCGGCTCTTTCAAGCGCCTGCCTTGCAAGAAAGTCGGGATTGCCGCCAAGCAAGATATCCGTGCCGCGGCCTGCCATGTTGGTGGCGATAGTCACGGCGCCTTTCTTGCCCGCCTGCGCGATTATCTCGGCTTCTTTTTCGTGATTTTTTGCATTGAGAACGTTGTGTTTTATCTTATTTTTATTGAGTATGCGCGACAGCTCTTCTGACTTTTCTACGCTTATAGTACCGATAAGCACAGGCTGTCCCTTTTGATAGCACTGCGATATCTCTTGCAAAAGCGCGTTGTATTTGCCTGCTCTGCTCTTATAAAGCCTATCAGGTTCGTCAATACGCTGCACTGGCTTGTTGGTAGGAACGACTACGACGTCCAATCCGTATATTGCCTCAAATTCGTTTTCTTCCGTCTTGGCAGTACCCGTCATACCCGACATCTTCTTATAAAGTCGGAAAAAGTTTTGGAAAGTTATAGTCGCCAAAGTCTTATCTTCCGAGCGTATAGGCACGTTCTCTTTTGCTTCGATAGCTTGGTGAAGTCCGTCGCTGAACCTTCTGCCAATCATCTGTCTTCCCGTAAATTCGTCGATTATTATGACTTCTTTGTCGACGACGATATAGTTGACGCCCTCTTTCATTATGAAATTGGCGCGAAGAGCATTGTCGATATAATGCTTTATAGATTGATTTTCATAATCCGACAGATTTTCTATACCGTAGAACTGCTCTGCCTTTTGCGCGCCGTACTCGTTGAGATATACCGACTTTTCCTTTTCGCCAATCTCAAAATCTGGCTGTATCTCCTCTTCCTGCTCGGCATCGTCCAACACTGTCTCTTCGATTTGTTGTTTGCTCTGCTTCTTGCTTTTTTTGCTTTCAAACTCTTCGTCTTGCGAGTCTATCTCTTCTTCGTCAAGCTCTTCCTCTTCGACCTTTTTTTGCACAGGCGCAACAAGTCTTTTGACAAATTCGTTGGCTCTGACGTACTCGTCGCTGGGCTTTCCGCCCCTGCCGCTGATAATGAGCGGAGTACGCGCTTCGTCTATCAAAATGCTGTCCATTTCGTCGACGATAACAAAGTCAAGCCCTCTTTGCACTCTTTGACTCTTGTCCTTTGCCATATTGTCTTTGAGATAGTCAAATCCCAACTCGCTGTTGGTCGAATACAAAATGTCGCAGTTGTACGCCTCGACTTTTTCTCTCAATCCAGAATAGTTTACGCCTACGGTAAGTCCCAAGAATTTGAATACCTTGCCCATCCATTCAGCGTCGCGCTTTGCAAGATATTCGTTGACAGTGACGATATGCACGCCCTTTTTGGCAATAGCTTGAAGATAAGCAGGCAAGGTTGCGACCAAAGTCTTTCCTTCGCCCGTACGCATCTCGGCTATTCTGCCTTGATAAAGCACCACGCCGCCGATAAGCTGCACGCGGAAATGTCTCATGCCAAGCACTCTTTCGCTGGCTTCTCTCATCGTGGCAAAAGCCTCCGGAAGCAAACTGTCAAGGCTCTCTCCCTCGTTGTATCTATCGATATATTTTTGTGTGCAGCCTTGAAGTTCCTCGTCGGTCATTGCCTTAAAGGTATCAGCCAAAGCCTCTATCTTATCTACTATCTTATTTATTTTTTTCAATCTTCTGTCGTTACGGCTAGGAAATATCTTCCTGAACAATCCCATATCACTACCTACCTTTGGCAAAATCTGCCAAGTGTTATGTTAACATACATATAATATATAAGTCAAGGCGTACGCGCTCCTTATAGACGACTTGACAATAATTTTTCATATGAAAAATGTCGAATGCTTTAAATAATTTTTGTAAAAGCGTTTTAAATCTTTATCAAACGTAATCTCTTAGCTTATTATTGACGCCGCTATTTCTCTCACTCATAAGAGTTCGCATCGTATTGCGCGACATAGCTATATCTTTTTGCAAGCGATATTGCGAAATATTGCGTTGATTCAATATCTGGCTTACTCTTAAAGCTACTGCCGTGCTTAATTTCATGCAATCCTCCGTACGGTTGTTTTTACAACTCTATTTTAACATTTGTGTGTATTTTGGTACGATTTGATTATAATATTTTAAATACACAAAAGAATACTCGATACAATAAATTGATACAGCAAAGTACAATTCTAATAACTGTTATAAAAAATACGGAGAACAAAACTGCTCTCCGCAAATCTTCATTTCAACAAGTATTAGAGGCTGTAACGCTTCTTGAACTTATCAACTCTACCGCCCGTATCTACCAACTTTTGCTTGCCGGTATAGTAAGGATGGCATTTGCTACAAACTTCTACCTTAATCGTGTCGCCGTCCTTGGTCGTGCCACATACAAAGCTGGCTCCGCAAGCGCAAACGACAGTAACGTCATGATAATTAGGTTGGATATTCTCGTTCATATTATCACCTACCTTTGCAAAATTCTTTACTCAATGATTATACATACATTATTTTTATAAGTCAAGCAGAATTGAAGAGTATTTTTGAATATTTTGCTATACTGTCGTATTTTATAAAATCTTTGCATGACAAAAAGCTTAAATTTCATTACAATTTTCCTAAAATGCTTGTTTTAATACGTCTTAAAATTTTGAATTTTATTATTTTTAGGCATTTTATCAAAATTTTTTAATTGAAATGTGTCTAATAAAATACGAATTAAAAAGTTTTTTGCGCGATATATGTCGATTTTTCTCATATTAACGCTTTTTGACCTCAAATTGAATTATCACACTTGCCAAGCAATTAAAAATGTGCTATAATTCATATAGTTAAATGTATGTGATAGGCGCAAAAGCGCATAAATGTAATGACGGACGATCTCCGTCAAAGCTTATTCGCCGACGTGCGGCGAAATAGAAGGAGTATATGAAATCTTTTAAAATAACTAAAAATTTCACTATCGAGGAAGAGAACAACGACAGTTCTCTAAGTTTAAAAGAATACGCCAAAATAAAAATACTTCGCGCAGGCGTATGCGAAAGCGACGTGGCGTTGTTTGCAGGAAAACTTACTAACGCCGAGCTTCCTATAAGCCCCACAAGAGTAGCTATAGGTCTTGTCAGCGAAAGCGAAGACATCACGTTGAGAAAGGGACAAAGAGTTATGCTCTCCCCTTATACCAGACTTGAAAACGGCAAATACGTCATCAACGGACTCAAAGGCGACGGCTATCTTGCAGACTACGTATATGCTCCGCTTCATAATATTTATACGGTGCCGCTGGGGGTAAGCGACACTGCTTTTACTTTTATAGAAGATATCGCGATGGCTATCAACGTCATCGAAAAACTCAATATCGAAAAGACTAAATACGTTATGCTTTACGGCTGCACTTCCGTCAATCTTATAATCGCGCAACTGTGCATCTATTATCAGGCGATACCTATAGTCATAGACAGCGACGCCGCAAGACTCAATATTGCAAAAGATCTCGGCGTATATTACGCGATCAATTACAATGAAGAAGACGTATTGCAAAAGATAAAGGAAATCACCAGCGGCAAGCTTGTCGAATACCTAATATTAAGCAGCGACGTATGCGACGAAATTGGCAAAATGCTGCACTACGTACGCAAAAACGGAAACGTCGCTATCGTAGGTTACAACACGGCTATTCCTCCGCTCAAAGGCGATCTGTCCCCTATTATTATCAATAATTTGACAGTGTACGGCATCAGCGACGGCTTTGGAGAAATAGAAACGGCTATCAATATGCTGGCGACGGAAGTCGTAAAAGTTGACAAACTTATCGCGCAGGAAGTTGACATCAGCGAAGCAAAAAATACGTTTAATTCGCTTGCAAAACAACACAACTTCTTAAAGACAATTTTTAAATGCTAACCAAAAGCTCGCAAATGCGAGCTTTTTTAATGCTTCTTGCAATTCGATTAGACCTCTCCGCGTTGGGCGTAAGGAGCGAAGCGACGGAATAGCGAGCCAGCGGTAGCGTCTTGGGCGAGCGTCGGTGACGATTCCCTCTCATACTTGTAAGTAAACATATAGTCACTTCGAGCGTAGTCGAGAAGTCTTATCAAGTTAAATAATAGGATTAGATTTCTCCGCGTTGGTCGAGGTGACCACATGTTGTATTCAACTTAGCAAACTTTTGTTATTTTCCAAATGCTTCATATCCTAAGTAATATTGACTATATTTAAGTCATGTCATTCCGACCGAAGCGGAGAAATCTCATCCTTATAAATATGACACTTGTTCCCTGCCTATCTGAAAATCGACACAGCAACGTAATATAGCGAGCATCTTGACAAATACATTGTCGATATAATATAATATGATTATGGAAAACGTAAAAAAATTCTTAGAGGAAAACGAAGCTCGGACATTGAGCAAATACGCTACCCTTTCTGTCAATTCAAAAGGCAGAGAGCATGAAATATCCCCCAGCGATTTACGCACCGAATTTCAGCGAGATAGAGACAAGATACTGCACTGCAAATCTTTTAGGCGACTTAAACACAAGACGCAGGTATTTCTTGCTCCCGAAGGCGATCACTACCGTACGCGGCTTACGCACACTCTCGAAGTCGCGCAGATAGGAAGAACTATCGCAAGGGCGTTGCGCCTCAACGAAGATTTGGTCGAAGCAATCGCTTTGGGGCACGATTTGGGACATACCCCGTTCGGTCATGCAGGAGAGCGAAAACTCAACGATTTAGTAAGCGGCGGCTTTATTCACAGCAAACAAAGTCAAAGAGTGGTAGAACTTCTTGAAAAGAACGGCAAGGGACTCAACTTGACCTTTGAAGTACGCGACGGCATAGGCAATCACAGATACAACGACACGCCGTCGACTTTGGAGGGCGAGATTGTCAAATACGCCGACAGATTCGCATACATCAATCACGATATAGAAGACGCGCGCCGCGGAGGCGTGATAACTGACGCAGACTTGCCGAAAGCTTGCGTAGAAGTGCTGGGAAATTCAAAGTCTAAGAGAATAAACAACCTCATTGCCGATATGGTGGAAAACAGCTGGGATAAGCCGTATATCAAACAGTCTGCAAACTTTGACGACGCTACCGCAACGCTGCATGAGTTTATGTTTGAGCGAGTATATCTCAATGCCCAGGCAAAAAGCCAAGAGGCAAAGGCTGTCAAAATGATAGAATTGATTTTTGAATATTATCTCAAAAATCTCAACAAGCTACCCGACTTTTACAAAACTTTGCTTGACAGCTATCCTGCCGACAGAGTTGTGTGCGACTATATCGCGTCATTCTCCGACAGATATTGCGTAAGAGTATTTGGAGAACTCTTTGTTCCCGACGAATGGAAAATACTATAACATAATACGGAAGATATAAAAATATATCGCTGTCGCACACTCGGCAGCGATTTTGTTATATAATTTCTCAATGCCGTCTGCAATAAATCAATACGGATTGACATGTATGACTATGTGCCGCACCTCTTCAAAAGTAGTCTCTATCTTATCGTGTACTCTCTGCGCAATATCATGCGCCTCTACGATACTCAATTCTCTATCGACTGCTATCTCTGCCTCGACGTAGATTATCGATCCTGAAATACGCGTCTTCAACAAATCCACGTTCTTGACATCCTCGTCGTCGTTTATAGTCTTATAAATCTTGCCGACAAGTTCCTCAGGCGCGGCGTGGTCGGTGAGCTGGCGCAAAACTATCTTGACGATATCGTAAGACACCTTGATAATTAGAAGCGCGATAAGCACAGTCGCTATTCCCTCCAATACGTATACGCCGAGCATAGCTCCAAGTATGCCGACAAAACCCGCTACCGAAGAAAAGGCGTCGGATCGGTGATGCCAAGCGTCGGCTTTTAACGCCTGCGAATCAAGCTTCTTTGCATAGTATATCGTATACCAATACATCCCCTCTTTGACTACTATCGAGACGATGGCTGCAATAAGCGCGGCAAGCGTCGGCTTGACAAATTCTCCGCCTTTGGCAGCGGCGGCTATACTCTTTATTCCCGTCCAACCCAGCGCAAGCGCAGTGGCAAAGAGCAACATAGCCAAAAGTATCGAAGCAATGCTTTCAAATTTATCGTGACCGTAATTGTGGTCTTTGTCTTCATTTTTGACTGCTATCCTCGCTCCGACAAGCACTATCAGCGTGGACAGCACGTCGCTTGACGAATGCACTGCGTCGGAAATCATTGCGGTGCTGTGTCCGAATATGCCTGCCAAAAACTTGCCGACAGCCAAAACAAGGTTGACGACTATCGTAACTATCGCAACCTTGTTGATTATTTTCAAAGCTTTTTTCTTATCGTTTATTTTCAATTTTTTGCCTTTTTTAGGTATGGCTTAGGCACTTCATGCCATGCGCTTTCATACCTATTTCAATTATACTGCGTTTAGAAGACGTTTTTGCTTTATTTATATAAGCGCATACGTCTCTAATACTTTTTTTACCTCTTTGAGATATGACCCTATCGGCTTATACTTTTCCGTCACTGCCAAAAGACCTATCCACATTGCTTTGACAAGCTTTGCTCTTTGAGTATCAAAAGAATAATAAAGCCCTTCCAACAGCGTGACTATTTGGTCTTTCACAGCGTCGGATATATTGACGTCGTCTTCGGCGATATGCGTCATTTTGGATATATAAGGCACAATCTCTTCTTTGACGGCATTGTCTATTTTTTTCTCCTCTTCACCCTCTATGACTCTTTCTTTATACGTCACGACGTCCTCGAAAGCTCTCGCGTACGCCACCAATACCGTATTGCAAAAGTGTGAGTACCTGGCAGAATAATCGTCATACTTATAGTAAGCCGCCAAGAACTTATCCATATCTATATTATTCATATCGAGGTCAAAAAGCAACTTGGTGACAACAGACACGATTGCCATATTGTCCGTCGGCAAATTGAGTGTATTCTCTCCAAATATGTTGTCATACGTCTCGTTGACCTTTATCGTAGAATTGCATTTGGAAATGTACGTCATAAGACACGGCGTAGATGCAATGAACTTCAAGAGATTTTTTATCGCGCGCGACGACAAAAGATACGACGAATTTGCAACTTCGTCACAATAATTCAAAAATATGCTGTATGCTCTTTGCGGTGACAATTCTATCATAAGTATCTCAAATTTCCTGTCGTTTTTATTATTATACAATAACAAACAAAAAATATCAAGCAAGCAAAATGCAAAAATGTCTTAAAGCACTTGAAAATTCCACTTGCGTGATATATAATAGGTGTGAGTATAGGCATTTTGCAACTCGCAGATCTTTGTCGACATGCACAATTCAAGCGACTTGCTCAATAATTTATCCCAACGGAACTTACTCGAAAGGAGCGAAATATGAAATCTATATCCCTTCTCCTCAACACGACAGAAAGCGTCAAGTCATTCGTAAACGTGATTTCGCAATATGACTTTGATATGGACTTGCGTTGCGGAAGATACGTCGTCGATGCAAAATCCATACTCGGCATATTCTCTTTGGACCTCAACCGTCCCGTTGTCTTGGAGATACACAGCGACAGCGATTGCAGCGAACTTATACAAAAAATATCCCAATATATTTATCAATAATGCTTGACAACTCTACTGTAAACAAACTGATACTGCTCTATGCGCTTGACAAAATGGAAGTCGCCCTCCAAGAGGACGTCATTTTGGATATGGTCACGGAGAATAATTGGCTGTCATATATGGACTGCAAGCTTGCTCTTACAGAACTTATCAAAAATAATATGATCACCAATATCGCTACCAAAGGTTGCAACCCACGGTATGCTATCACCACCGATTCAAGAGAGGGACTCAAACATTATTTTGTAGAAATCCCATCTTCTCTTAGAGACAATATTGCCGAGGTCATTAAACTCAACAAGATAAAGTACAGAAAAAAACAAGATTATTTTTCTGACTATTACAAAAACACCGACGGCACCTATACCGTAGTATTGAGAATTGACAGTCCTGCCAATCCGCTTATGGACCTAAAACTTACCGTCCAAAACCGCACAAAAGCAAAATGGCTGTTCAAAAATTGGAGCGACAAAGCTTCGACGCTCTATGAATTTATCCTAGAAAATCTAATAGATTAAATTATTTAAAACAAAAAGGACGTATCGACGTCCATTTTTTGTCAACTCGATAATTACAAGATGTCTTTTTTACTCGATAAGACTTCTCCGCTGCGGTCGAGGTAGCAAATATTGCTTATAGATAACAAACTTTAAGTCATTTCGACCGAAGTGCAACGAAGCGGAGAAATCTAATCCTATTATTAACTCGATGAGACTTCTCCATTTCACTGCGTTTCAGTCGAAGTGACTATTTATATTATTTTTATCCTATTAACTGTTTGCCTAAATAAAATGCGGAGATTAGTTGTATTTTTGTACGTGCGACGACAGAGGAAAAGGACGGCAAGCCGTCCTTTCTGTCACCTCGACCGTAGCGGAGAGGTCTCATCCTTTTTAAATTGTTGAGATACTCCACGCGCTACGCTTGGTCGAAATGACTATTTTATTATTCTTATCCTATTACCTCAACTCACGCACGACCGCGGAGAGTGGTGTGATTTTCGTCCGTGCTAAGGCGAGGTGAAGTCGCCAAGTGTACTTGCGTACACGTCGACTTCCCGAGTCCTGACGTTAGGGCGGAAGGCGCGCCGCTATACGCGGTCGCTTTTACTCGCTATGATTTTCTTAAAGCTCTCTGCTCTTTAAGAAAATCATTATAGCGGTCGATCTGATCTATCCTAAGGTCAACCATATCTTTGGCAGTATCATAAGCCTGCTTATCTCCTATCGGCACTTCTGTCTCTTTTACTTTGACCTTTGT
>CAJTVJ010000014.1 GCA_910579785.1 uncultured Christensenella sp.
TGCCGTACCACTCGCCAAGTCTGTCGACGTACAGCGAATAACTTTGCAGCCAATCTATCGCAGGGAAGTGACGCGCGTATGCAAGCGAAGAGCTAAGTCCCCAGAATACTTTGACAATTCTCAAAGTCGCCTGAGTGACAGGCTCCGACAAATCTCCTCCCGGAGGCGACACCGCGCTGATAGCGGTGACTGAGCCAACCCTGCCGTCGCTGCCTATCGCGTTGACAATACCCGCTCTTTCATAATAGCTGGCAAGTCTCGACGCAAGATATGCAGGATAGCCCTCGTCGCCGGGCATCTCTTCAAGACGGCTCGACATCTCTCTCAATGCCTCAGCCCAACGCGACGAAGAGTCAGCCATGATTGCAACGTTGTATCCCATATCTCTAAAATATTCTGCTATCGTTATACCCGTATACATTGACGCTTCGCGCGCTGCGACAGGCATATCCGACGTATTTGCTATAAGCACGGTTCTCTTCATAAGAGCCTCGCCCGTCTTAGGGTCGATAAGTTCAGGGAACTCGTTGAGAACGTCCGTCATTTCGTTTCCGCGCTCTCCGCAACCCACGTATACTATTATATCCGCGTCCGACCACTTGGCAAGCTGGTGCTGAACTACCGTCTTTCCGCTTCCGAAAGGTCCCGGTATGCAAGCTGCGCCGCCCTTTGCGACAGGGAAAAAGGTATCTATCGTACGCTGTCCCGTCACAAGCGGAGCGACAGGGTACATCTTGCTTTTAAAGGGTCTGCCCATTCTCACAGCCCACTTCTGACACATAGTGACTTTGACGTCGCCCTTTGCAGTCTTGATCACGCATACGGCATCGTCTACGGTATGCTCTCCCGAAGATATGGATTTTATCTTTCCCTCAACGCCGACAGGCACCATTATTCTGTGCTCGACGACCTTAGTCTCCTGCACGACTCCGATAATGTCTCCGCCTATAACGTCGTCGCCTACTGCCTTCTTTGCGACAAAACTCCATTTCTTTTTGTGGTCGATAGCCGATACCTCAACTCCTCTGCCTATTCTGTTGCCCGTCATCTCGACAAGCTTATTGAGCGGTCTTTGAATGCCGTCGTATATGCCCTCGATTATGCCGGGTCCAAGCTCTACGCTGAGGGGAGCATTGGTGGATATTACCTTTGCGCCCGTGCTAAGTCCGCTCGTCTCTTCATATACCTGAATAGACGCCCTATCGTCTCTGAGTTCGATGATCTCGCCTATAAGATTTTCTTCGCCAACTCTAACGACGTCAAACATCTTACAACTGCGCATTCCCTCCGCAACGATTAGCGGTCCGGAAACTTTAATTACTCTTCCTACTTCTTGCATGATCAATCTTCCTTATTAAACAATATGTCAGTGCCAATGGCTCTCTCCACGTCAGCCTTGATACCTTTCATTCCGTATCCGTTGGACTTCCCTCCGCTGGGTATAGGTATGATGGCAGGATAAGCCTTGGTCTTATACTTTGCGAGCAATCCGTCAAGTTGCTCTGCTAGATTTTCGGTAATAAAAATCACAGAATGAGTCTTGGCAAGCTTCTTGACTATCTTCTCGCCGTCCTCTTTTGTGTCGGCGCAAAAAGTCTCCATACTTATAGCTTTGAAAGCCAATATCAAATCTTTATCGCCTACTACGGCTATCTTGCCCTCACGCATAAAGCTCCCTCAATCTGTCTCTGATAACGTCTTTGTCTACGTCGTTTTTGAGCAGTATACAAATCATTCTCACGATTTTTATTTCTATCTTTTTCGCCACGTAAAATCCGGCGATTGGCGCGACTGAAAATATATCGTTGCGCTCGTCTTTGAATATGTTGAGCAACGTATTGTCCCATATCCTTTCAAATGCGACAAAATCTCCTGTCTTCAAAGCTTCCGCTATCTGCGGATACGACGTATACGCCAGCTTGTCAAGCACACCGCTCAACTCGCCTGTGAAAAATCTCTTTTCCAGCTTTCCGCCGTCTATAAAGCTCTCGTCAAACAACGTCTTATCGCCCGCGTTGCACGCTCTGACAAAACACGATATATTCATCATATCGATATTTGTCTGCCAATATTTGGGCATAAACTTGTTCTTGACTTTTTTCAAAGACGACATAATCTCTTTATAGCATGCCTTATCAAGAGTCAAATCTATAAATCTCGGGGACGTATTGCCGTTTGCCCTTGCGCTGTCTATCTCCAAAAGCGCGGTCTTTTGCAAGTCTGTCAATACGGAATAGTCGTCGGCATAGACCATATCTTTGACCTCTTTGGGATCAAAGCTGCCCTTAGGCATAAGCATAAAGTCAACGTCGTCAAGCCTCATATATTTGCCTTTGACAATGGCTTTGAGGTTGTGGTAATCATTCTTGACGACAAAACTCTCCATGCCCTGTCCGCTCGGCATAGCTTCGAGTACAAACTCGCTCACCCTTGCGTCTTCTGTCTGCAAAAGCGCGTCGTAGTCCTTAGCGTCGACCACCAAGCCGCCGCCGTATGAACTCTCCAACAATACTCTAAATCCCTCTTCGAGAGAATCGCTGTATGCCATACGCACGATCTTCTCGTTGGTCAAAAAGGAATTTTCCATTGCCTTTACTCTTGCATTTGAATAGACTAAGCTGTTGTTTGACATCACTTGCCCCCAAACAAAATCTCGTCGACTTTGCTCTCGATTCTTTCTCTTATCACAGACAATTCAAGCTCCAACGTCAAGTTCTTATCATACTTCTCGCCTGAGAGTATAACTCCGCCCTTAAAGTCGCCAAGCTCGCCGCTCTTTTTTATAGACTTGCCGCTTTTCTTAGCAAGGTCGGATATGAGCTTCTTGGTGACTATCTTGTCGTCGCTCTGTGCCACGACAACTTCGTCGCCGCTCTCGCAGCAAGAAAGTATCATTGCCTGCAAAAGCGCAGGATACAACTTCTTGTCCGCCACGATAGCTTGCAACGCCTCGTCAAACGCCTTGTCTATGACGGCTTTTTTCGCGCCCTGCAAAATCTTCTTGCAATCGAGACCTGCGACAACTTCTCCGCGTTGAAGAGACTCTTTATAAAGCTGCTCTTCTCTGTGAGCGTTGTCGGCGACGTACTTATCGGCTTGCTTTTGCGCCCTGCCGATTATCTGCGCCGCCTTCTCTCTTGCTTCGTCAAGATTTTTTTGCGCTGCCGCATTGGCGTCGTCTATGATCTTTTGGATGATAGCCTCTTTGTTGTTCATAAATTCCTTTTCCTATTTTACCAAGAACATTACGCCCAAGAATGAGATCAAAAGCGCGAGAAGTGCGTACGTCTCGACCATGACCGTCATCAACAAGCCCTTACCGGAAGCCTCCGGACGCTTAGCAACCATTGCGATAGCCGCGGACGCACACTTGCCTTGATAGATACCCGATACCAAACCTACGATTGCCATAGGAGCGCATACCGCTACCATACCCCAGCCTTGCGCAGTTGTCCAATCCTTTAAAGCTCCGCCCAAAAGTCCTGCCTGCATGAATACCATAAATGCTATGATAAGTCCGTAGATACCCTGCGTACCCGGAAGAAGCTGCAAAAGCAATACTTTACCGAACTTGCTTGGATCTTCGCTTGTGACTCCTGCGGCAGCCTGACCTGCCACGCCTACGCCGATCGCCGATCCGCAACCTGCAAACAGCGCAGCCAAAGCCGCTCCGACCATTGCTATATAAACACCGTTCATTATACTAACCTCCTGTGGTTTATATCTTTATATTGTTTACGCATATGCGTATAATATCAATATTATTTCAATTCGTTGAGACCTCTCCGCTGCGGTCGAGGTGACCATATTTGACTGTCGAAATGCCCCTATTTCTGGACTATAAGCCATATTGCATACGGTCAATTAAGACTTACTCACGGCTTTCTCTTTTCTTACCTTCTTTTCTTTCTTTGGCTCAGGCGTGCCTATCCTGTAATATTTCATTTGACTGCCCAGCGGAGCAAACAGCTCTCCGCCGCCCGTATAGAATTTGCCGAAATACTCGACGAACTGCAATCTGGAATTATGCACGTACGCGCCAAGAGAGTTGATAGCCACGTTGAACACGTGTCCTATGAGATATATCACTATCGACACTATCACGCCAAGGAATTTGACGGGCATCATGCCCGATATTACGTCCGCAATTTGATTGAACACCATGGCTATAACGCCAGTAGCAAGTCCAAGTCCAAAAAGACGGGTATAACTCATAAGGTCGGAGAAAAAGTTGATTATTCCGTACAGCGAAGAGAATGCGCCCGAAAGCTTTTTTGCACCCTTCTTGCCGAAAGTGCCCGACAGCATCAACAGTATAAGTCCAAGCGCCAACAATACGATACCTACTATCTTTGCCCAACTTCCTATCTTGCCTGCAAGCGCGATACCGCCGATACCAAGCGCAAGGAAATACCAACTGAACGCAGAGGAAATACCCCACAGAGCCTCGCCCTTTCTGATGAGCGCAACCATATTTATCGCCATACCCACAAACATCTGCACAAGTCCCACCGCAAGCGAGACTACAAGCAGCGGCATAGGGTCTTCTATCGGATTAAACCAATACCATATGCCGAGGTCTTTTGCGCTGACGCCGAAATACGAGCCGAACAAAAAGCCCCATATCAACGTGGATATACCGCCCATAAAGACTATCTTGACAAGATTAAGTTCTCCCTTAGGAGGTCTGCGCAATGCAAGTATCAAGCCTGCGCCAAGCGTCAAAAGCAAGCCGTATCCCGCGTCTGAAAGCATTATACCAAACATAAGGAAGAAGAAAAACGCAACGCCGGCATTGGGGTCTATCTCTTTATAGAAAGGCACCGAATACATATTCGTCACGCTCTCGTAAGGCGCGACGACGCCGTTGTTGACGGCAAAAGTAGGCACGTCTTCCCCTTCAAGCGGATCTCTTACGATAAACGCAAGCGTCAGCGGAGATTCCGTCAACTCCTTCTGCACTCTTTCCGCCTCGCTTTGAGGCAGCCATGCTTCGAGATAATAAGTCGATTGGCTCACCTGCGTATTGTTTCTGCTTTGCTCTTTGGCAATTTCCAAAGTAATATAATCATACAGCTTCATTACGTCTTCGATAATGCTCTCATACGTCATTATCTTCTCGACAAGCATATTGTTCTTCTTGCCTATCCCGTCTATTTCGCTGTAACAGTTCTCAATCATTTGACTTGACGTCAAGTCGCTCTCTATCGGACATATCGAAAACTCGGCTTGACTCAAAATTTCCTGTATATCTTCTCTTAAATGCTTGGGTATGACTATCGCGACGCCGCTTGTTATCTCCGCGTCAAACACCTCGTATTCTCCGCCCCTCTCGCGAATACCTTCAAGATCTGCAAGTCTGTCGTTCTTGACTTCGCCTAGCAATACGCTGACAAGCCCGGTGTCTTTAAAACGGGAAAACTCCGCGCTCATATTCTTATACGGCGCAAGCGAATGCAGCAAATTCTCCGTCTTTTGCAGATCGCCTTTGAGCGACGTCATTTGGTCTTTGCAAGCTTTGAGTTGGTCTATCTGCGAAAATATATCAGCCTCGATCCTGTGCAAGTCTTCAAAGTTCTCAAAAGTCATGACTTGCTTGATTGCAAACATACCTCTGCCTTTGACGGGCATATAATCTATCTTATGTTCCTTGGCAAGCTTCTTTGCCGTCTGTCTCGTCTCCTTGACAGTCTGCATACAAAATTCAAGCTTGGCAAGTTTGACCTTGTTGTCGTCTATATCCTGCTGAATGTCGGTGGGTCGCATGCTGTCGATTTTTTGCGTAGCGACGACTTCTGCACAGCCCAGCTTATGCAGTTTTTTTATCAAAGTATTCCGCTCTGCTACGTTGCCCACCAAGAGCAACTTTTGCATACTACTTAACGCCATACTTACCTTTCAACTCTTTTATAATACAGTCGATGACTTTTTTCTTATTCTTTTCCAAAGACGAGTCCATAGCCTTTGCCGCGTTGACGGCGTCCTCTATTTGAGCTTTTCTCAAATCGTCGCCCTCCTTCTCGCCTCTCTCGACAGCAGCCTGCTCCTTTGCATACTGACCGTCCTTGACTCTCAGCAAAAGCTGCTCGGCTTGCTTATTGGCATCGTTGACGATGTTGTTGGATTCAGCGACCGAAGCCTTTACTATCTCTTGCGCTTCGTCCTCTGCCTGTATAATACTGCCTATCATCTCTTCAATCATACGTCGCTCCCGATCCTGTGTCGTTATTTAAAATATTTGTTTTCTATCTCGCTTATTTTTGCAACTCTGCCGGTATGACGTCCGCCCTCAAACGGCGTATCAAGCCATATCTTGACCATCTCAGCCGCCTTCTCGCCGTCAATTATTCTGCCGCCCATTGCAAGTATATTTGCATTGTTGTGCTGCGCGCACATCTGCGCGGTAAACGTATCGTGACATACTGCCGCCCTTATGCCCTTGACCTTATTTGCAGCTATACTGATGCCTATGCCCGTGCCGCAAAGTATTACGCCTTTGTCGACCTGTCTTTGAGAAACCGCCTCGGCGACCTTCAACGCATAGTCGGGATAATCTACGGAATCGGTATCAAAACATCCCATATCTATCATTTCTATACCCCTATCTTTCAAAACCTTTTCCACAAAAGGCTTTAAATTTATTCCGCCGTGATCGCATCCCACCGCTATTTTCATAACTGCACCTCGCCTATACCTTATTATAATATAGTTATTATTTTATCACTGTTACCAAAATTATGCAATACTTCGCGCCAAAATTATTTATCACGTTCCTGAATTTTACCTCATATTGGCAAAGACTTTACAAAAAAACCTAAAATAAGTCAATTTTCCTCAATCATCTTTTTTGCCTTTTCCAAGATTTTATCCATTCCGCGCCTGAGTTGCATCTCGACCGCAAGATAATCCGCGCTGTCGCCGCCATACGGATCGGCAACTTCCCCCTCTTGCGACAGCTCCTCAAAGCTAAAAAGTTTGCCGCCGTCTACAAATCCTGCGAGCATCTCTTTATGAGCTGCCGTCATGGTCACCACCATAGAGCATTCTTCAAGAAGTTTTTGTGTGACAGGCTGGGAGGTATGGGTAAAAAATATGCCCATCTCCTCTATAAGCTCGGAGGTATGATTGCTCATGGGCTCGCCGAAACCACAGCACAGTCCCGCGCTGTCGACCTCTATGCCGGCTATATTGTCTCTGTCGATAATCTGCTGCAAAACGGCCTGCGCCAATGGCGAACGGCATGTATTTCCTGTGCATACAAACAATATCTTCACACCCGTTTCCCTCCGCTGGCTTTGTTTATCCTGTTCATTATTGACGCTCCCACGCCGTCGCCGCCGAAGTCCTGACATATTATATAGTCAAAACTTTGTTGAGCTTCGTGCATTGCCTTATATATCAGACGCATCGCGTCATTATCGCTTTGACCCAAGTCTATAAAGTCAAACTTACCTAATAGTTTTCGTATGCCGTCAATATAATCTTGCTTTGCCAATATCACAGGTTTTTTGCCGTCTGCGACCTTGCCCGCATATTCCGCCGCCGCGCTTTCTTGACTGTCGGCTACGACCATATCGCAACTTGGCGCATAGTGTCTGTATTTCATTCCAGGCGCTTTCGCCACTACTATCCTGCCGTCAAACGTCTTGACCTTGCCAAGCACCTGAGCCAACATATCGACAGTGATTGCTCCCGGTCTCAATATCGTTGGCGTATCCGACGTCATATCTATTATCGTAGACTCTATGCCCACTTCGCAATCTCCGCCCTGCAAAATCAGCTTTACTTTGCCCTGCATATCTTCAAATACGTGCTCTGCGCTGGTCGGCGAAATCTTTGTAGACGTATTAGCAGACGGCGCAGCCAAAGGCACTCCGCACGCTGATATAAACTCCCTTGCCGCTTTGTGAATGGGAAACCTTATGCCCACGCTGTCAAGCCCTGCCGTCACCTCGTCGGGCACCAGATTTGACCTCTTCAAAATTACGGTTATAGGTCCAGGCATAAAAGTCTTTATCACCTCTCTCGCGCTTCTCGACACGTCGACGGCAAGCCTGTCTATCCAAGATATATCGGCAATATGTACGATAAGCGGATTGTCGGCAGGTCTGCCCTTGGCTGCAAAAATTTTGCGCACTGCGTTAGGGTCGAATGCGTTGGCACCCAGCCCGTAGACAGTCTCTGTGGGAAATACCACGACCTCGCCCTTTTTGATGAGTTCGACAGCCTCTCCCAATCCATTTTGCAACGTCTCTATACGCGTCTGCATAATTCTATCCTTTGCCTATACCTTTGCGCTTATTGCTTTGAGATTGCCGTACAACGTGACTTCTCCCAACCCTGCAGGTAAAAATACCGTATCTCCCAAATCAAGAGATATGCAGTTGCCGTCCGCCATTATCGCGCCGCCGCCCTCAACTACGGTCAACGACACAAAAGAATCTTCGTCCACGTTGAGGACGTATTCTTCATTGCAAGTCAACTCGCACGCGGTGAAATATTTGCAGCTTGCAAGTTGAATGACGTTGCCGTCAATAGCCTTTGAATTTTCATTCGGCGTGACGACTTTGTCGGAATCTATTACTTCAAGAGCCTTCCCTATATGCAGTTCCCTCTTATTGCCTGACGCGTCAATTCTGTCGTAATCGTAAAGTCTATAAGTGACCGACGAATTCTGCTGAACTTCGCAAAGCAGTATTCCGCCGCATATCGCATGTACGGTGCCTGCCGGTATGAAAAGACAGTCTCCCTTCTTTACCTCTATGAAATTGAGCAGCGACGTCACCGTCCCGTCTTTAAGCGCCTCTTCAAGTTTTTGTTTGGACACAGGCTCTTTAAATCCGCAATACACTCCGCTCCCTTTCTTGGCGTCGACGATATACCACATCTCCGTCTTGCCGTATTCTCCTTCGTTTTTCAACGCGTATTCATCGTCGGGATGAACTTGTATGGACAGATTATCCTTGCTGTCAATAAGTTTGACAAGTATTGGAAAGAAAGAAAACTCCCTTGCCTTTTTCCCAAGAAATTGGGGATTTTCTTCCAGCACGCCGGACAGTCTGCGGGAGGAAAACTCTCCGTTGACGACAATACTTTCGCCCTTTTCGTGACATGACAGCTCCCAGCTTTCGGCAATGTTGCTGCCGTTTGTATGCTTATTCCATTTTTCGTTCATAAGTCTTTTGCCGCCCCACACCGCTTCTACGGTAGCAGCGACAAGCTTCATTGGATAACTCATTTCAATACCTCTTGATTTATTTTTATCGCACGCTGTGCTATTTCATTTTTTGCCATATCTCGACATATTGCGACATACGTCTATGTTTTGCGCCAACTTCCGACATATCTTGACATATCGCGACAAATCATTCGATAAGTCTTTTTGGGAATTTGACGGTAAATTCGCTGCCTTTGCCCACTTCGCTTTTGAGAGATATCTTACCTCCGTGTATGACGGCGATCTTCTTGACTATCGCAAGTCCCAATCCCGTCGAGCTTTCGTTGATATACGTGCGCGACGCGTCGACTTTATAAAATCTCTCAAAAAGCCTGCTTTGATGCTCTTTGGCAATGCCTATGCCGTTGTCCTTTACTTTCAAAGTAACTTCGTCGTTGCTCTCGGCAAGCGATATCACGACCTTGCCGCCCTCTTTGTTGTATTTGATGGCGTTGTTGACAAGATTTGTCACAAGCGTCGTCATCATCTTGGGTCTGCATATAAGACTGGCTCCGCCCGTCAGCGAAAGCTCGACTCCCTTGGGCTCTGCCACTCCCTTGACTTCTTTGACGACTTCTCTGCAAAGTGCTTTTAAATCGGTGACCGACATCTCTTCGTTGTCCATATCCGCGTCAAGCTTGGAAAGTTTGAGCATGTCGTCTATCAACACTCTCATCCTGCCCGCGTTGGAATTTATCTCTTTTATACATACGTCGCGCCGCTTTTTAGACACGTCTTCCATAGTCATGAGCTCCGCATAGCCGCTTATAGCCGTCAGCGGAGTTTTGAGTTCATGCGACGCGTTGGCAAAAAATTCGCTGCGTATCTTCGCGCTGTTGACCTCCATGGTCACGTTGGTGAATATGATTATCATTACGTCGCCTGTGATGACGTCGCTCTCTTCGACAGCGTCAAAGCTCGTCTCGACTCTGTATATCTCGTCGCCTATATTCACCTCTCCTACGTAATAACGCTTTTCTTCCAGCGACTGGCTGAGAGTAGAAAGCAATTCTGCATTGTCTATTAGATATCCCAAATCCACACCGACCACGTCGTCCTCTTTTCCAAAAATATTGAGCGCGACTTTGTTGTTGAGGACTATCCTGCCGCTTGCCGAAACGACTACGATACCTTGATTGACGGAATGCAGAAGTATCGACGACTTCTTTTGCTCGTATTCAAGATTGACGAAGTTCTTTGCAATTTCGGCGGCTATGTCGTCAACCTTTGTAAGCACAGCTTTAAACTCGGGAAAGTTGAGCTTTTCAGGCACTTGCATAGGAGTATATTCTCTGTTGTTGATATCTACAAGCACTTCTTCAAGTTTTTCAAAAGGTATCGTCGCAAACTTCATATTCAACGTCAATGCAAAATACGACGCGAGTATGACGCCTGCCCAAATCAGCGCGGCGATTATCACGATGAGGAAATACGGTCCCGTATTGTATATTACGTCGACGGAACACATCAACATCAAATATCCGCCTTCAAGTTGAGAATTTTCCACACGCACGGCATAATTTATCGCAGGAACTTTTTTATAAGACGAGGCAAAGAAAAAGTTGGCTCCGTCCTTCTTAGCCTTTGAAAGCTGACGGCCGGTGCGCTTGTCAAGATTAAGCTCTTCCGACGTATTTTGCGCCTGCAACTTCATATCACTGTCAAAGATGACTATCTTATAATAACTTTCTCCGTCAGCAGAAATAAACTCTGCCGCCTCTTCAATATCGGATACGCTCTTCAATGTGTTTGCGACTGCGTCAGTCTCTTGTTTTAGGAAATCTTTTATGGAATTTATAGTATAGATATTGAAAAGAAAAAACGTCAAAGCAACGGTAACGAATACCGCTACCGTCATTATCAATATGACTCTTCTCAAAATTTTGTTTTTCATAGCTCCATATGCCAAGCTCGCCCTGCAATATAATTCACAAGGCGAAGCAATTCAAACAAAGTATAATTTAATTATATTACCGTTTTGACGTCAAAGTCAATAAATCAAGACCTCGCGCCCCTTTATCTCCTCACAAGCTTATAGCCCACGCCTCTTATCGTAGAAATAAACTGCGTGTCGGAAAACTGCGCTATCTTTGCCCTAAGCGACTTGATGTGCATATCAAGCGTACGCGTCTCGCCTACGAATTCATATCCCCACACTTCCGAAAGTATTCTTTCTCTTGTCACTACGCAATCGGCGTTGGTGATGAGAAGCTGTAAAAGATTATACTCTTTAAGTGTGAGATTTATCACGTTTTCGTTGACGTATACGGCGTGCTCTGCATTGTTTATCCTTATTTCTCCGCACTCTATGACGCCCTCGTCGAGTTTTTTGACGACGGTCTTACGCAAGTTGGCTTTTACTCTCGCAATGAGTTCCAACATACTGAACGGCTTGGAGATATAGTCGTCTGCGCCAGCGTCGAGTCCTCTTACCTTGACGCTCTCATCGCCCTTTGCGCTTACGATTATTACGGGAATATTCTTGCTTTGAGCGTCGGCTTTGAGTATGTTCAAAGCTTTAAGTCCGTCCATACCCGGCAACATTAGATCCAAGATTATCAAATCGGGACGGTCGCTCGGAAGCTCGTCCAACATCGATTCCGCATTCTCAAAACAACGGCAGTCAAACGTATCCTGAAATGCTATTTCATACAGCCCTCTCAGGCTTTCGTCGTCTTCTACTACAAAAACTTTATAATCCATAAGTCCTCCTGAGCCGCGTCGGCTCTTGTATAAATCTAGTTTAGCATAAAGTATTTTTTATGTAAATACTCATTACAAAAATATAAAAATAAATTTGTCAAAATTTTACATTTGACGCGCAATTTGTCTCAATTCAATCGCCTTCAACCTGTCGCATATGAAAATCGCAGTCAAATCTCCCGCCCAAATCTCCTCCGTCAACTAGGAATTCATAGAAAGCTTTGCCGCCTCTCTCCACCTCAGCCAACGCCTCGAATACCAATTTTTCCAAAGTATCCCTTATGCCGTCGCATTTTGGGTCTTCCCGTTTTTGCACTAGTATGTCGAATGCGATAGTATTGTTGCTTATCCTAAACAAAAAGTTGAGAAGTCCGCGCATAAATTTGTTTTGCGAAGATATATATCCGAGATATTTCCTGCGGTCTTTGAGCGTCTTCTTGATTATCTTAGGCGTCGTATTCATATACTTTGCGGCTATCTCTTGCGTATCGCTATCGTTTATCTGAAAACGCAGATATTTGTTGTCATACGGATCCTCTCCGTACTTTATCAAAAGCTTTCTGTCATAATCCGTCTCTATGACAAAATGCCTCGCCACGCCCTCTTCGTCCATCCTGTCGATAAAAGGATGCGTGCGCGAATCTAAAATAAAGTGAGTATAATACCCTGCAAGATAAGCAATATCTCTGTCTTTATTGCAGCTCTCCGCCGCCATCTCTCTGAATGCGGCAAGCTGAGCCGCGGCGTTTTGCCGGTGCATCTGCGACCCGTGAGACCTCACCGGATTTTTCTTGTACGGTTTATAGTAAAAGAGCAAATCGCCCCCCGACGTACCCAAATCAAAAAACTTACGGTTGTCATTGATTATTTCCTGCAACTGTTTGGGAAACTTTGAGATACTTCTGTCCCCGAATAAATAATGAGCATAGATAGAAGGCATATCTCACCCCGCTCACTTTATCATATCTTTGAGCAAACTTTCAAGATACTCTTTTCTCTGCTCAGCCACAGTCAAATCTACGCCGCTGCGCTGCTTTATCACGTCGGTGCGCAAGAATGACTGCTCTATGATATATATCACCCTCGACGCTATCAAATACGCCTTTTCTTCGTCATACGACGGCTTGCAATCCCTTACTATCGGAATATACGCGTCGATAAGCTCGGACGTCGTGTCGTCTTGCGACGTGTTGCCCAAATCGTATATCAACGCGACTTTTGACACGTTGGGTTTGGTATAAAGATAATCAAAGGTCATAAGACACAGATAATTGAGCTTTTCCTTAGGCTTCATAAACGCCAGCGACTGCCTGACTTTGTGAAATTCTTCCACTATGCCCATTATCATCTTCTTTACGCACCTGTTGACAAGCACTTCTTTTGAGCCGAAATGATAGTTGATGAGTCCCACTCCAATGCCAAGTCTGCCGGCAAGTTCTCTTATCGTCAATTTTTGAGGGTCGTCGCCCTTTTCTTCGAGTACGGCTATCGCCTCGTCGATTATCGCTTCTTTCGTTACTTTCATAATACGCTCCGTAATATATCTTGAACAATGTTCAACAATATTATAGAATAGCGACTTTGCTTTGTCAACGGATTTTGACGTATTTTTATTGTAATTTCTCTATGAAAATCAAGTGTAACGACCATATTTCAACAAATAGATTAAAAATACTTCATAAAGGTATATAATAACAACATATCAGATTTTAATATCTATATATAGTATAAATAATATGATATATTATAAATTATCTATGTATAACAACAAAAAAATGCGGCAATAATACATATAAACTCGCACAAAAAAATATTTTTTAAAAAAATGTCACAAAACCGTTGACAAAGCAATTTTTCAATGCTATTATCTAGGCGAAAAATAAAAAAGGAGGTAAACAATATGAAGAAGATATGGCAAGCATGGAAAGAATACATCAACAAATACGGCTTTAATTTCAGAACATGGTAATCGGGAAAATTATTGAGAAATAAAGTCGTAGCAACGGAGAATTATGAGGCAATGCGAAAGCATTGTATTTTTTTGCCCTTTTGGGCTTTTCTTTTTAGCGCCATAATGTTATAATAATTTTACAAAATTAAAGAGGCGATTGTATGATTCATTCCAATATAAAAGATAATGATTTTTACAGCTCAATAGACGACAAGATATCTCTTTGTCTTAAAAAGAGCAAAGAACTTAATGAGCACACGCCGTGCGGCAGATATGAATTGAGCGACGATTGTTATCTCAACGTCGTCGAATACACCCCAAAGCCCGTCGAAAATGCAACAAGCGAAGTACACCGCGTCTATGCTGACATACAGCTAATACTTTCCGGCGAAGAGTATATAGGATATAACAAAACTTCTCTTCTATCGCGCGTCGGCGACTACGACAGTCTCAACGACATACAGTTTTTTAACGGCGACGTATCCCTTCTTGCCATGCAACAAGGCGATTGGGCATTGTTTATGCCCGGCGAAGCGCACGCCCCTTCTCTTGACAAATGCGGAGGTAAAATAAAAAAAGCCATATTCAAAATAAAATACGGCAACACAAATTAAACTTGCTTGAAATATAAACGACGGCTTAACGCCGTCTTTTTTATCAATATATTAACATGACTTTTTCTTACATACTCTGTATACGTGACCTTTTTCGCATTGCCAAGACACAATATCGTCCTCTCTGCGTATCTGAACTTCCGTAACGTTGCCGTCGGTGACTTTGACGTCCTCTTTCACGACTATCTTAAATTCTCCGCCGACGTGCGAATGTACGCTGACTTCCTTCCAATCTCCGCCCTTCCAACTGAAATCCAAAGCAAATCCGCCTCTTGCGCCCAATCCGCGTACAGAGCCTTCCGCCCATGCTTTTGGCATAGTAGGCAACAATTTGACAGCTTTGCCGTGCGAGTGTATCAACATTTCGCACACACCTGCGGAATATCCGAAATTACCGTCAATTTGGAACGGCGGATGGGTGTCCCAAAGATTTTGATATATATTGTTGGCAATCAATCTCTCCGCCACCTTATACGCTCTGTCTCCGTCATACAGTCTCGCCCAAAGACACAGCCTCAGCGCAGTCGCCCAACCCGTAGATTTGTCGCCTCTGTCTTCAAGCGACACCTTGGTTGCTTCAAGCCATTTTAAATCGCTTTCGTCTATAAGCGCGCAGGGATAAAGTCCCATAAGATGCGACACGTGTCTATGGCGCTTCTCGCCTATCGCGCCGAGATGAGTCTCGTGATACCATTCAAGCACTTGACCGTCTTCGCCCACCGCCAACGGATCGAGTTTTGTCAAAGTCTCTCTCCATTCGGCTATCTTATCTTCGTCGGCATTCAACCTTGTCGCCGCGTCTATCGCGTCGGAATATAATTGCCACAAGAAAATCTGTTCATATACATTGCCGTGCGTAATCGGACCATGCTCAGGCGAATAACACGGCGACGTCACCCATCTCTCGCCGCTCTTGTCAAGCAGGCTGTCGTACGTCAAAGTAGCTTCTTTGAGCATAGGATAAATTGTTTTGAGCATATCTTCTTTTGCTCCAAACAAATAAAATTCATATACGTTGTGAAGTATCCATGCCGGAGCCACCGCCGACCATCCCCACTTAAATTCCCATCCCGGACAAGTCCAGCCGAACGGCGTATTTTGCGTGTGATAAAGATATCCGCTTTCGCTCTTGCCGTCGCCAATGCCGCAGTAAGTAGCCGCGCTGACGCGCCCCGGCGCTCTCAATGCGTCAAGATATCGCACTAGCGGCTCACCGCAATCGAGAAGTCCTGCAAGAGGAGCTATCCAATAATTCATTTGCAGATTTATGTTGAGATGGTAATCGCTTGCCCACGCAGGCGAATCCGAAATATTCCATATACCCTGCAAGTTGTTGGGCAATACGTCGTCCTTTCTCGACGACGACGCCATCAAATATCTGCCGTATGCAAAGAGCAACTGCTCTATCCATTTTTTATCGTTGGAATTTAAACGTATATAATTACGTACAAGTTTGTCTGTGGATATCTGCGGCTCGTTGGCGTGCAGCGAAAAAGAAGCCTTTCCATATATATTTTTCCAATCTGCCGAGTGATTCTCCCGCAGCCTTTCCACTCCAAGACTTGCCGCATTAGCAGCCAATTCAACTACTGCGCTCCGCAAATCTTCCGCGCTTTCGCCGCTGCGGTATCTTGGATATTCGTCCTTGTAATCTGTCTTGATAGTAAAAATTATTGCAAATCTTGTCGCGCCGTGGACTTTCCATCCCGTCTCCTCAACGCTTATCCGTCCGTCGCTAACGATTTCACACGACATAGCATATCTCAAATCGTTGTCGTTGAGCTGTCCTTGCAACACAAAGTTCTTTTCGCCCACGTTGGATATCTCTTTTGCGTCCAAACGGCTTTTATACGTTATTTCCCAATCGCATGCTACTGCGCTTGTCTGCTCAATGACTGCAACCTTGTCGGGATAAGATACAAATGCGCTGCGGGCAAATCTCTCGCTGTCCTGTCTCCATATGACGCTTGCTTCCGCCTTGTCAAAGTCCAAAGAGCAACTATAATTTTCTGCCCTATGCTTTTTAGCGCGTATGTTCCAGCTGCCGGCGCATTGATAGCTTCCGTATCCGTCTGTGCCGCCCACAAGCTTTTGGCACTCGCCTTCCGCGTCTTCGCCGTTTTTCAGCTTTTCCCTTGCGCTGGCAAAGACTTCTTTCATATCTCTGCCGTCGGCATCCTTAGCTATGATACCGCCGTTGTAATCTGGACGTTTCGGAGACGGTCCGCCCGTCCACAAAGTCTTTTCGTTGACAATGACAGTCTCGTCATACGGCTCGCCCATCAAGGTAATGCCCAACATTCCGTTGCCAAGCGGCAAAGCCTGCTGCTGCCATCTGTTCTGTTCCCTGTCGGCGCGCTGTGCCCTTTTTACTGTTCTTTTTGACGCGGTTTTGTTGTACCAAATCCTCATTGTCACTCCCTCTAAATTTTACACGACGGCAAAATCATTGATATTATACCACATATCGCTGTCAAATTACAATATATTGAGATAAAAAAGTTGCGTATTGCCTTTGGGAATAAAGTCATATATAAATCACCTCGCCAACAATATAATATAGATAGATACAAAACGGTATTATCTATTTAAAGCCTCAACCGTGCAATAATTAAACGTGACGTAAATATCCGCTCCTTCAATGTCTGGAATGTCGATTTCAGCTTCTCCGCCGCTATTGCTAAGACGTATGAAATCCAAAGTCTCTCCGCCGACATAATTGTGCTGAATATCCCAAGAAGATAAGCTGCCCGTCTTGACGGCGTTTTTGTTGATACATACGGTTGCGCTATTTATATGATTTTCCGTCGCCGTCACTTTATAACGTCCGCTTTGTATATCCACGCCCGCTTTATACTGTCCCGGCGGCAAAATACCGACGTCAGATTTGACAGGCTTCGGCGCGTCTCCGACTTTATAAAGTTTGCCTCCTAAAAAAGAGAGATACTGTCCGCTTTTTACTTTGAGATAAATTCTGTTTTCGCAGTAATCAAAATCCAGCATATCGGGAGAATTTAATGCCGCTGTGCCGTACAATGCAGCCTCCGGCTTGCTTGTAATGAAATAATAAAGCTTTTTATTTTCACCGACTATGACGTATTCGCCAGCCTCTATATCCTCGCCGACTTTTAACTGCGCCGCAGCGTACCCTTCCTTTCCGAGAGGTTTGAGCCGCACCTTTTCCGGCAGATAAAGCAAGGCATGTTCAAAGGCAATATACTCGCCGTCATTGAGGTTGACGTATTGTCGCATATAGAACTCTCTGCGATACAAAAAATCCTTGCTATCGGCCGCCGCTTCCTTAGTCTTTCTGACTTCCAAGACAGGCGTAACTTCGCCGTCGCTCTTCTTTACGTTGGGATACAGTATATATTCTCCGGCAGGAATATCCTCGCCCACCAAATATACTCCATCTGCCTTAAATGCCAGAGGCGGAAGTTTTTTACTGTTGAGCACCGTAGTCAAAATAATAGTCGCCGCAACTATCAAAAGCATAGCGACTGCGGTAAAAATAATAAACGGTTTGCGATTTAACTTGGTGCGCCTTATAGTTATCTTTGCCTTTCGGTACGGCACTTTGACCGTCGCGCCGCAGTATTCGCATATTGCCAAATCGCTGCCTTCATGCGCGGTAAAAGTCGAGCCGCATTTTGGACATTTTAATTTGATAAGTCTCATTTCCCATCTCCGTCAGCAATAAGCTTGATCATATAAAGATAAATATAATCGCCCTCTTGCAGGTCCAAATATCCGCTCATCGTAGTTGGACTGACCTCGTCAGTCTTGTCAAAAAATGCCGACCCCGATTTGTTGTGTACAAAAAATGCCACGTTGCAAGCCTTGCCGCAATCTATCTTATATCGCCCTTTTGGAATATCAAGCCCCACCTTGTATTGTCCTTGCAGATACTCGCCGTTTTGCCCCAAGAGCGGCTGCGGAGCGTCTTTTTCTGCATACAGTTTGCCGCGACTGAGATAAATATAATCGCCTTCGCCAACGTTTATATGCGTGCGGTAACCTATCTTTTTATCGTACGTCTTTCCGCCGATAACGCATTTTATATCTGAATACTGCATATTATCGTCCGTGTTGTGAAGTATGTAGTTGCCCACAGGCAGGTCGCTGCCTCCGCGAAGCATTACGTTGCCCTCAAAACTTCCGTCTGCCAAAGCCTCGACCTTCTTTTCTCCAATACGGAATATATTGCAATCGTCTACTTTGACGTAATATCCTTCTTTGACAGTAAAATACGCATTGTTGGCAAATCTATATTCCGCAACGCATGCCGACGTACCTGCGCTTGCCTTCGGGTCGGTCAAGACCAATACCGTTCCGCGAGATTCCGACGGGTCTTTAAACGCCGCAAATTCGCCGGCTTCCATATCCTTGCCTACAAGATACGTGCCTTCGTATAAATATGCTTTTTCATGTTTGAATTCATTGGATACGGGAGGTTTGCTATCGCCAAACACTCCTGCAATATAAAGCGATATGATGACTATCGCCGCAGCAAGCATTGCGACTATTGCAACAGTCAGTACGATCTTCAACGGCGTGATTTTAACGTTGCCGATATAATGGTGAACTTCCGGCGCTTTCTCCCTGTCTATATAATACACAGATCCGCAATATTCGCAACTGCCGCTTTCAGCTTTGGCGTCTATTATCAAATTTGCTCCGCAATTTTCACACTTATAATGTCGCTTTTTCATACCATTATTTTAACGCTATTTATACCATATGTCAAGAATATCTAAATTCCTCGTATAAGCAAATATACACGTAAGTAATCGCCTGTGAAAAATTTAAATATATAAATAGTTTACTAATTCACCGATTTAATTTATTACTTTTTATAAAGGATACCGAACTTTTTAAAGCCTGTATGGTTTTTGTTTCTAAAACGCATTTTGAATTTGTCTTTTCTGCTAATTCAATCTTTGCATTGATATCTATTTCGCCGTCACCCAAGGCAAGATGATCTGCTGCTTTGCATTTTTTACTACTTGCAATAGCATCGTGAATATGAAAATGTCGAAGTCTATCTAGATGCTCCATAATAAAAGACTCGTCTACTTCTTGAACTGCTTTTGAATGTCCTATATCCCATGTCAAACCGAATTTTGGGCTATCCAACAAATACTCTATCGCTTTCTTCTCGTACTCACGAAATCCGTTGGTATTTTCAATGCAAATCATTATATTTGCATTGCCGATCCATTCCTCGCATAATAATCGAAAATTTATAAACGACTGAATATACATATCAAAATCTCTATCATACATTTGCACTTTTTTATCTGGTAGTGTGATATATATTCCGTGATTCATGTGCATATTTATTACAAACGGTTGACAGCTCGTCCCATATTTATTTTGCAGCGGAAGTAGTTTTTTTGCCACACTTATAGTTCGTTTCACTGTATCTAAATACGCGTTAGCTACAAGTATATTAAAATCAGCGATATTTAGATTTTCATCTAAATGAATAGTATAATACACACCGACTTTATCAGCTATCTTATAAAGTTTATTCGTATCCTCTATACCGCTTAACTGATATTCGGGAAAATTCATATTAAGCTCAATAAACTGCAATCCCAATTCACTACATAATTTAACATTCTCTTCAATAGTGGCATTTTCTATTAAAGTCGGCATACCAAATTCCATAAAGCTACCTCCACCTCATTATATTAAACAACTTGCAAACTTCATTTACACTCTAATAAATTATATCATATTATACTAATAAATCAACATGTCTTTTTAGAATTTCCTATCAAATAAAACCACAACAAAACTAAAATCTAATATTTTTTGATATGTTGAGATTTCTCCACTGCGGTCGAAATGACTAAACTTTGCTTATAACACGCCAGACTTTGGTCACCTCGACCAACGCGGAGAGGTCTAATCAAGTTATATAAAAGGATGAGATTTCTCCGCTTCACTTCGTTTCGGTCGAAATGACTTAGATTAGATGAAGAATACAAAATGCGGGAATACTCGCTTTCGCTCGTGGCGTTCGCGACTTCGTCGCTCGGCTAGCGAACTCGTTACGTCAATTACTATTCTGTAATTGATGTAACTGTCGTATTCCCTATGGAAGGTACCAAGAAGATAGCGACCTATAATAGGTCGCTATCTTCTTGGTACTCCCGGCGGGAATCGAACCCACAACTGCCCCTTAGGAGGGGGCTGTTATATCCATTTAACTACGGAAGCGTAATAAATAGATTTAATTTTATTTGGAAATTTAAAAATATAATATAAAACTATTTTATCAATATAATAAATATATTACAATCAAAAGATTATGTCAATCTATTTTGAGTTTTTAATATAATTTTGTCAGTCAATACTACTACTTATAGAAAAGTTTTAAAATAAACGAAAAAACTTAATAAAATCATTGGACAGCGTCAAATTATTATGATAATATTATAAAGCAATTAAATATGGCTCCATGGTCAAGCGGTTAAGACTCAGGCCTCTCACGCCTGCTACCGGGGTTCGAATCCCCGTGGAGTCACCAATAAAATAGACGGCAAATGCCGTCTATTTTTATTGGCTCCCCCACAGGGGATTCCGAACCTGCTCGATTACAGCAAAACTTACTATTATCTAGTAATGTCTCACCATTTCTTCATCTGAGCGGTTCGCATTTGAGCGTAGCGAAAATCTTGGCGCCAGCCAATACCCTCGTTGAGTCACCGCAATTACTTTACTCCAATACAATTAACACAAAAATCAAGACCGTTATGCAAACGGTCTTTTTAATTATTTCAACTTACTGACTGCCCTATTATACGACATATCGACAAACCACATAAGCAAGTCGTCGGACATATCCGCGATATACACGGTGCTTTTGTATTTAGCTTGGACAGGCGGACAGTGCCAACCTCTGACGACGGTGTTTGGAAACTCCATCCGCAAGCTGACTGCGGTGTCCTCGTCGGTAGAAAACGTCATTATATCTCTGCCGTCCAAGTTATAGAACTCTGCAAATATACGCGCGCTCTTGCCTGAACTTGACTTTATCTTGACGACAGGATACTCAATACCAAAAGGGTGGTCGATATATGCGCCGTCTTTTTCAAGACAGTACTTCAAAAGCAGTTTGATCGTCATATCCTTATTTGATTTGAGTGCCTTCCGGAACTATATCGTCGACAAACACGACTTGACATCCGCATGCATTGTTGGTCGCGGCGACAAGCATACCGTTGCTCGTTACGCCCGTTATTCTGACAGGTTTGAGATTGGCGACGACTATTATCTTCTTGCCGACAAGTTCTTCTGGCTTGTAATAATGCTTTATCGACGATACGATAACTCTCTCGCCCTCTCCGTCAAAGAGCGTAAGTTTGTAGCAATTATGCGATTTCCTTATCTCCTGACATTTCAATATTTTGCATACGCGCAAATCTATCTTTTCAAAAGTTTCGAGTTCTACCTCATCCTTTATAGGCGCGACGGGATCGGGCTCTCCGTACTCGACTTTATTTTCCTCTAAGACTTCTTCTACCGCGTTTTCCGCGTCCTCTTCCTCTTTGGTCTTAGGATATGAGAAATCAAGCAAAGGCAAATAGTTGCTTGGGTCTATCGCATACAAGAATAGATAGAGTCTCGGACCTCTCTCCTTGTCTATCAAAAGCTTATATACGTTCTTAAAGAAAGCGCCTTGGAAAGCTTTGAGCTGTTTATCCTCTGCGGTAAGTCCTCTTATGCGCTTAGGTATTGCATACAACTCCGTCTGCAAGTCGTTGAGGTCGTATCCGCCATTCGTCAAGTATGCGAATAATTGAGATATCTCCTGCTTCTCATTCTCGTCAAGGGCGTCGTACACCTCCCAATTACGGGTGGTACGCAACTTGTTCATATCCTTAGGCGAACACTTTTCTAGCCAATACTTAGCTCTCTCCAATCTGTCTTTAAACTCTTCGTACTTAAACGGCGTGCCGATCTTCTCAAACACGAGTTCCAACATTTTGAGATTGAAATTGACGACCGATCCAAGCTGAACGATGAGCCCCATAGGCACGGGGTTAGGCTCTCTGCCGTCGACGCTGGCAAGCTCGATAATAGACTTGGTCAACTCATTGGCGGTGCCGTTCTTGACGTCGCTATACATCTTGTCAAATTCAAAATACTGTCTTAGTATGCCGTCGTCAAGGCAGAAATTGAAAGCTTTGAGAGGCTCGTTGCGTGAATAGAGCCACAAAAGCACTTCCGGCTGATACAGTTTGAGAAGGGTCTCGGGAGTAAGATTGAGGCCGCTCGATCCCGACATCTTGCCGGTCGAAGCTCCCGAATCGCTTATGCCAATGAATTCATATCCTTGGAATATAGGCGCGTCATACCCGAATATCTGCTTTGAAATATGCTTTGACGTGTCGTAACTTCCGTTGATACTTGCGTGATCCTTGCCGCCCGGCTCAAAGTCAACGCCCTCGTAGCACCAACGCATAGGCCAATCTATCTTCCAAGCAAGCTTGCAGTTGAAGTCCTTTGTAAAGTCAAACCTTCCCGAAAAACCGCACTTGCAGCTATACTCCGCCTTAGTGCAATCGTCCGATAAACTCTCTATCTTGGTGGTATCTCTGCCGCACTTAGGACAGTAAATGCTGACGGGATAATAAGCCTCGCGCTCTCCCTCATGCGCTTCCTGCGTACGGTGTGAGTCGATTATGTCAAAAATCTCGCCTCTCTTTTTGAGCGCAAGCAAAACCATATCTTTATATTTTCCCGACCTGTACATCTCGGCTTGGTGACGGAATTCCATCTGTATGCCAAACTTTTTGAGCGACTCTTCAAATTCTCTCTCAAAATATTCGGCGTAGTTTTTTGCGTCGCTGTCCTTAAACGGATTTGGCACGTCGACGTACGGACAACCGATATATTTCTCCATATCGCCGTTGACCTTAGCCACGTTGACAGGCACCTTTCTCATACGGTCAAATTCATCCCAAGAGAAGAGAAGTTTTGCTTTCTTTCCCATTTTTCTCAAAGATTTTGCTACGAAATAGCTTGTGGCAATATCTCTGAAATTGCCTATGTGAATAGAGCCCGACGGACTTATTCCCGCCGCGCAGACGTATTCTTCTTTGTCAGGATTTTTCTGTATGATCTTTTGCGCAATAACTTCCGCCCAATGCATAGTTACACCTCGTTTTGTTTACTTTATTTATATATTTAAGTTAGTTTATCATATTTGAGTATGTTTTTCAACTAAAATAATGCTCACCCATCTAATTATTAATACAATTTGTTGATTTGACCTTTAAATTTCACAGCGAATTCTTTAATTAGTCCTCAATCTTTGTTGATGTATGACGTCATACGTTGACGGATGAGGACTTTTCAAACCCGTCGGGGAATTTTTTGTTGCGATAAGCTATCGGCGGTATTCCCACTATTTTCTTAAAGCATATCGAAAAATACTGCTGGTCGGAAAACGAAAGCTTTTGAGCTATATCGGCGATAGAGAGGGAGCAGTTGTCAAGATAGACCTTAGCATACTCTATCTTTCTTTCTAAAAAATAGTTGTACGGCGTGATGCCGAAGGCTTGTTTAAACATGTGTATGATATGGTTTTTGGTATAGCCGAACTGCGCGCTCAAACTCTCCAAAGAAAGCTCGCTTTCCACCATCATATCCAAAGTGTCCTTTATCTGCATAGCAAGGCTCACCTTCTTTACAGACGTCGCGCTGCCGCGTATTGCGGTAAATATCTCAAAAAGCTTTATGGACACACCGTCGGTGAGTTTCTTATAATTGTTTTTGAAATTTTTGAGATAATAGAGTATGTCCTTGAAATAATTGCCTACGTAGCAGTTGGAAAAGAGATAAGTATCCTTTGGCAAATACATATCGACAATCTCCTCCATAAGCCTGCCCTCAAACACGACCCAAATCTTGTGCCAACCATTCTTCTTTCCCGAGGAATATCTGTGGTCGCTTCCCTTCTTCAAAAAAAATACGTCGCCGACTTTTGGATAATAGGTCTTGCCGTCTATCTCCAATATGCCTTCGCCGGAAATTATATATTCAAGCGCCATTATATTGGAATCTTTGCGTTCTACGTTGACGTTGTCCTCTTGTTGGGTCTCTCCTATCATCCTTATTTTGACAGGAGCGTCCTCGTCGATATAATGCGTAAAGTTTATAAAAAACTCTGCCATAAAATACTGTCCCACACTCTTAAATTTTATATATATCAATATAACATTTATTTTAAATAATGGCAAACGTTTTTGGCACATTGCTTAAAATTGATAATAATCTAACTTTAAGATATAAATGTGGCAAAAATTTTACATATATTTATTTGATATTTTTTATAAATATATTGCTATTTACCTCTTTTATAAATAAAAAACATTGCTATCTGACGAAATCTTATAATTTTAATTTAATTTTTGATATTATTTAGTTTGATATATCGTAAAAGCAAAGAATGTAAAACATAAAATTTATAAAATATTAAGATTTGCATTTAAAAACGCCCCGATATAAATCGGAGCGTTTTATCAGTTGAGCAACATTCTGTCATTGGCAAATTCTCCGTCGCTGCTCTGCTCAAACTTCAAGAGCAAATCGCTGACCGTGAGATTTTTCTTTTCCTCGCCGCTGACGTCGTAAATTATATTGCCGTTCATCATCATGATAAGTCTGTTGCCGTATTTGATGGCGTCTTTCATATTGTGAGTGATCATGACGGTGGTGATGTTGTCCTTGCTCGTCAACTCTTCTGTCAAATTGAGCACCTTGCTTGCAGTCTTAGGGTCGAGTGCCGCCGTATGCTCGTCCAAAAGCAATACCTTCGGCTTGATAAGCGTCGCCATAAGCAACGTCAACGCCTGTCGCTGACCGCCGGAAAGCAAGCCCACCTTCGTCGTCAATCTGTCTTCAAGATTGAGGTCAAGCATTTTTAGTTTCTCTCTGAAAATCTCTCTTTCTTCTTTCTTGATATTCCAACGAAGTCCGCGTTTACTGCCGCGCCTGTTGGCAAGAGCCAAATTCTCTTCAATACTCATATTTGCGGCTGTGCCTACCATAGGGTCTTGGAATACTCTGCCGATCATAGCGGCTCTTTTGTATTCCGGCATCTTGGTGATATCCAAACTCGTTGTCTCTGCCGCTTGCTGGGTCTCGTCAACTTGACTGTCGTCTTTCTCAACTGCTTCTTTCTTATTTTTCTTGACAGACTTTTTCTTGACCTCAACGCCGTCAATGATTATATTGCCCTCTTCGGGAGGAAATACACCTGCGATTATATTCAGCATCGTCGACTTGCCCGCTCCATTGCCGCCTATTACTGTGATAAAGTCGCCGTCGTTTATTGTCAAATCAATACCCGTCAACGCTTTCTTCTCGTTGACAGTGCCGATATTAAACGTCTTGTGTATGTTTTGAAGTTGCAACATATCACACCTCCTCAACGGAAGAAGCTCCGTTTGCTACCGCATCTTCGGTCTTGCTCAATGCGCTGACATCTGCATCGGCAGTGACGTTGTCACGCGCAGTCTCTTGATTTGAAGAGCCGTCGCTGCTCTTAGACTTAGGTCCCTTGCCTTTGCCAGCCCTCTTGGCTATCTTTTCTTTAATTAGCGGTATGGTAAGGGCAATTACGACAATGACTGCCGTCAACAACTTGACGTACTCCGTATTGATACCTGCCAAATATATAAAGGCGATTATGATACGGTATATTATACTGCCGACAGCTACGCTGATAAGACGTACCCAGAACGGGAACTTGGCTGAGAATATGCCCTCGCCTATTATGATGGCAGCCAAGCCTGCGACTATTGAGCCTACGCCCATTGTGTTGCTTGCATTGCTCTGTTGGAAGGTGACAAATGCGCCTGATAAAGCTACGAAAGCATTGGATATCACCAAGCCCAATATCTTGGACGCCTGAGTATTTATACCCTGCGCCTTCGCCATCTTTTCATTATTGCCCGTCGCGCGCATAGCGCTGCCCGTCTCAGTACCGAAAAACCAATATATCATACCGATGACTGCGGCAATCGCCAAGATACCTACGATAAATATTATCCAATTTCTGCCTATCGGCATAAACTCTTCAATCTTTGTAAATATAGTGCCCGTAGAGCCAATGCCCAAGTTGGCTTTGATATTGCCGGAGCCTATACCCATGATGACCATATTTATTGAATAAAGTCCCGTCATAGTCAAAATACCCGACAGAATAGGCGCGATTTTAAATTTGGTATTAAGTATACCCGTCACAAGTCCGGCAAGTCCGCCAAGCAGCATAGCGACGATAAGCGCGACTATCGACATAAGTATTCCCTCGCCTGCGCCCTTGCTGACAAAGCTTTTGCTGAGCGTCATTATTATCGCTGCGGTCGCACCGCCTGTGGCAAAACTACCCTCGACCGTCAAATCGGCAAAATCAAGAATACGATAGGATATGTATACGCCTATCGCCATGATTGCCCAAAGCAATCCTTGATTTATACCGCCTAAAAAAGTATCAAATATTACCATTTTCTTTTCCTTAAAGTGCGGACGGCATGACCGTCCGCAACTGTAATTCTTCAATTATTATAAATATTGTTATTTATTTTTTTTATCCAATACTGACTGCGGAATGGTGAAGCCCAATTCCTTAGCGATATTTTCGTTGATGGAAATCTCAAAAGCAGAAGGATCCTCATATCCAACTTCCTTAGGAGTCTTTTTGCCGGTGATTATTTCGTATGCCATTTCGCCGGCTCTCACTCCTATTGCATAATAATCAACGCCGTACGTAGCAATACCGCACTTATCGTTCATGCCGCTCTCTCCGCATACGACAGGCAGCTTTGCCTGTGTTGACATATTAAAGCTGTGCACAGTATCGGGAGCCGCCGCCAACTTGTTGTCGGTAGGAATATACACGCAATCTACGCCTTGACTTTGGAACCTCTTAAATACGTTCTGCACGTCGTCAGTCTCAGAAATACCGCCGTCAACGTATTCAATACCCTTGCTTTCCATATATTTTTTAGCAATATCTCTTTGGATATTAGAATTAGGCTCGCTTGTCGTATACATAACGCCGAATTTGTCGGCATTGGGAACAAGCTCCAACATCAAATCAATTTGCTTTGCTATGTCGTTCATATCAGTAGTGCCTGCCACCATATCGTTGACAAGATCCGCCTCGGTTGCCGAAGTCACAGCGCTGAATACCATAGGTATCTGCGTATTTTTGATTTCTGAAAGCACTGCTTGCGCCGAAGGAGTAGCAATAGCAAATATCATATCTACTCGTTGATTTACAAGAGTCTGCGCCGCAGTCGTATTTGCAGAAACGTCGCCGCCTGCATTGTTGTTTTTAAATTTAACCGTCTTTCCGTCAGCGGCAAGAAGCTCGGTGAGCTTAGCTCTAAAACCTTTGTTAGTCTGGTCAAGAGCCACGTGCTGAACGTGCTGTACTATTCCCACATTATAATCGGCAGGCGTACACGCCGTAAACATAGCCGCCGTACATGCAATAATTGCGATAAGCATAACGGCAATGATGATTTTTTTCATAATATACTCCTTTTTGAGAATTTTCTCTCCTTATTCCATATAATAAACGGACGCAAAAGCATCCGTATTATTTTTTGCATAATTAAGCAGCTTGCGCCAAATCCTTTACGCTTTGAGGAATTTCAAAGCCGATGTCTTTTGCCACTTGCTCGTTGACGACGTACTTACCCTTAGAAAAGTCAGTCTTAAATTCGCTGTAAGTAGTCTGCTTACCGTTGACAAGGATTTCAAATACTTCTTTTGCAGCCTGCGCGCCGAGCGCATAATTGTCGCATGCGTACGTCGCAACGCCGAAATAGCTGTTCATTCTTATATCGCCGCATACTATCGGCATGTTGGCAACTTCTCTTTTTTCTATTCCGTTGGCGCTTGTATATATATTTGTATTGGCTCTTTGATGTATCTTAGGTCCGTTGGCAAACAAACCCAAAGTGTTGTCGACAGGCACGAACACGCAACCGACTTTATGATCGTTTTTCAACTCGTTGAGTCCGTCTTTGACAAAAGTATCGTGAGTCTTCTCTTCATTCTTGTTATATCTGTATATCGCAACTTCATATCCGAGTTCTTTGATATATTGCTCTGCGATCTTTACTTGAAGGTCTTGATTTATTTCCGCCTTGGTCTTATTTTCGCTGACCTTAACGACGCTGCCGTCCTCGCCCAACTTGTCTGTCGTGCAATAAAGTATGCCGAGCGTCTTATTTTCTGAATTTGCAACCAACATTGTCATCAAATCTATTTGTCTTTGCACCTGCACCTTCAAGTCTTCTTCTTGCAGATTTCTATCCGAAATAGCAGAATGTGCAAACACGGTAGGTATCTCGCTTGCGACTTTCACCGCCGCGTCCTTTGACGATTGAGATATCGCCAAGATAGCATTGACTTTTTTCTTGCTCATTTCAGCCGCGTTCTTTTCCTCGCTCTCGGCTATTTTCTCCGCGTCGTCTCCGCCGGACTTTCTGTAAACGTAAGACACTTTTTTGCCTGCTCCGCGCATGAGCTCGGTCATAGTCTCTCTAAAACCTCTCATTACTTCATCAGAAGACATGTGTTCGGAATTTTCCATTATTCCTATCGTATAATCTGCCTTTTGACATCCTGCAAAAGCAAAAATTGAAGTCGTCAATATAGCGACCAGTAAAATTGTGACGGCGATTTTTTTCTTCATAATATCTCCTCTATCTCCAAAGACGTCGAACTTATCAACCTTCTTTGTTATTATATATTTTACATATTTTAAAAGCGATTGTCAATATAATGATTATTATATTTAGAATATTTACAAATTTTATCATAATTTTTCCAAAAGTATTTGATTTTATTTCCAAAATTTCAAAAGTATGTTAGAATTATATAAATCGTATTTTAGGAGACCACGATAATGGATTATATGAAAGAATCGTTGAAAAAACACTATGAATGGAAAGGCAAACTTGAAGTAGTATCTCGCGCAAAGGTAGAAAACAAAGAGGACCTATCGCTTGCATACACTCCCGGCGTAGCCCAGGCTTGTCTGGAAATACAAAAGGACGTAGATAAGTCTTACGACCTCACAAGACGCTGGAACACAGTCGCGGTTGTCACCGACGGCACGGCTGTACTCGGACTTGGGGATATCGGTCCCGAAGCAGGTATGCCTGTAATGGAAGGCAAATGCGTATTATTTAAAGAATTCGGAGACGTGGACGCGATACCGATATGCGTCAAATCAAAGGACGTGGACGACATAGTCAAGACGGTCGCTCTCATTTCGGGAAGTTTCGGCGGCGTAAACTTAGAGGATATATCTGCTCCAAGATGCTTTGAAATCGAAAAAAAGCTTAAAGAATGCACCGACATACCTATATTTCACGACGATCAGCACGGCACTGCGGTAGTAACTGCCGCCGCTCTTATCAACGCGCTTAAAATTGTCGGCAAAGAGTGGAAGGACGTGACTGTGACTTTCAGCGGAGCGGGCGCAGCAGGCACCGCTATCGCAAAGCTTCTCAACAAGCTTGGCGTAAAGGACATACTCGTGTGCAACCGCAAAGGTATTATCTGCAAAGGTATCAACGAGCCCAAGGGCAATGAAGAGATTGCGCTCATCACCAACAAGACAAACCGTCAAGGCACGTTGGCGGACGCCATGAAAGGCGCGGATATACTTATCGGAGTTTCGGCGCCCGGAATAGTAACGCAAGATATGGTGCGCTCTATGGCAAGCGGAGCCATCGTAATGGCAATGGCAAACCCTGTGCCTGAAATCATGCCCGACCTTGCAAAGCAGGCAGGCGCAGCTGTCGTAGGAACGGGACGCAGCGACTTCCCCAACCAAATCAACAACGTGCTTGCATTCCCGGGAATATTCAGAGGAGCTTTGGACGTACGCGCTAAGGAGATAAACGAAGATATGAAGATGGCTGCGGCGCAAGCTATTGCGTCACTCGTCAGCCAAGAGGAACTCAACCCCGATTATATTCTTCCTATGGCATTTGACCCGAGAATCGGCAAGAGCGTGGCAAAAGCAGTAGCAGAAGCAGCCAAGAAAACAGGCGCTGCAAGAATTTAATATTTGGCAAAATCTTATGATAAAGACGCGTTCATTTGGGCGCGTCTTTTCTGCATTTTGCAGGAGCTTATGCAATTCAATCAGACTTCCCAACTATGCTCAAAGTAACCAAACGCATTTTACAAACAACTGAGCTCTTATAATTTCTACCGAGCAATGCGACGTGAAGAAATCTCATCCTTACGACATCAACTTGTTGAGACCTCTCCACTGCGGTAGAGGCAAACAAATTATTGAGGTCGCCAATATAAAGTATCTCTGCTATACGACAAATTCAACAGTCTCTGTCTTATATCTAATATTATTGTCGCCATAAGTAAGAATACTTGCCGTGGCGTACACCTTATATACGCCTTTGGTCAGTTCAAACTGCTCACGCTCTTCTATCTTTTGTTTGGGATAAATATAGTAAGTTAACATAATAGACGGATAGTCACGATCAAACTCACCGTTCTCGGACTCGCAAGTAATGTAAATTAGTTGAGAGCCGCCTTTCACTAAGCCGCTTTTTACAGACTTATTTCTCAACGCCACACATACAGATATTACGTTGTCATCGCCTTTGACGACATCCAGCTTAATGTCAAAATCTTCATATTTAAAATACTTGCCTGAACAGCCGCCGGCAAATGTAGCAGTCAAAACCACAAAAATCAATATCAAAGATATTACGACGATACGTTTTTTCATATTTTACTCCCTTTTTTAATAATAACAAAAAGTAAAAATAAAAGTCAAGACCTAACGGTCATTACACTTAAATATTTAAACCTTTGATACTATACCCCCTCTCAATCATTTGACAAGTCAGCGCAAAAGGAGTAGTTTATAAATATGAAAAATATCATTGTCATTTCAGATACGCACGGCCGACTTCCCGACAACGAAATTTTGTGGGAAGCATTTGATAATTGCGATTATATTTTTCACCTTGGCGACGGAGCAAGAGAAATCGACAAACTTAAAGCTGCATATCCTAATAAGCTAAGGTACGTCTACGGAAATGCAGACGGCAGAAACGATATCCAAGAGTGCGTCGTAGAGATAGAAGGCGTTAAGTTTTTTCTCACACACGGGCATAATTATAAAGTCAAAAGTTCTGACCTTGACTTGCATATGAAGGGTCTGCAAATAGGCGCTGACTGCTGTCTGCACGGACACGTACACAACCCGTCTATCAACGACTATGCCGGCTTAAAAATAATAGACCCAGGGTCTTTGACATATGCAAAGACATATTGCTATATGAGCGTAGTCGATAAGAAGATACTTGCCAAAATCGTAAACTTGCGCACGTAAGACAGCGTTTGGCACTTTGAGAGGAAAGGATGAGATTTCTCCGCTACGCTAATGCTTCGGTCGAAATGTCTTGAAGTTTGATTAGCTATAAGCAATATATGGTCACCTCGACTAACGCGGAGAGGCATAACCAATTTATTTAAATGGTTGAGATATCTCGACTACGCTCGTAAGGAGCGAAGCGACGGCATAGCGAGCAAGCAGATGCGTCTCGTGCGAGCGTCTATGACGATTCCCTCACAAGCTTGCAGGTATATGCGGTCATTTCGACCGCAGTGCAACGAAGCGGAGAAATCTAATCAAATTGAATAATCAACAACAACTCGCTCCACTACGCCAAGTGACGTACAAATAAGTAATAAAATTTAAGGTATATATATGAAAAGACAAGATTTGAGAAACATTGCAATCATTGCGCACGTTGACCACGGCAAAACGACTATGGTCGACCAACTTTTGAGACAAAACGGAGTTTTCCGTACTAATGAAGCTGTCGTAGACAGAGTTATGGACAACGGCGATATCGAAAGAGAAAGAGGCATCACTATACTTGCAAAGAACACCGCCGTGCATTATAAAGGCGTGAAGATAAATATCATAGACACCCCCGGACACGCAGACTTCGGCGGCGAGGTAGAACGTATTTTATCAATGGTCGACGGCGTGCTGTTGCTTGTAGACGCTGTCGAGGGATGTATGCCGCAGACCAGATACGTACTCAAAAAGGCATTGGGGCTAAATAAAAAAGCCGTGGTGGTTATCAACAAAGTGGATAGAGGCGGCGACCCAAATCAAGTAATAGATCAGCTTATCGACTTATTTATAGAACTTGGAGCCAACGACGACCAACTTGATTTTGTCACCGTTATGGCAAGCGCAAAACAAGGCTGGGCGTCTCTCAAAGTCGGAGAAGTCGGCAAGGATATGACTCCTCTTCTCGATACGATAATAGAACAGATACCCTGCCCTGAGGGCGACGTCGAGGACGGATTGCAGACTATCATATGCAACATAGACTATGACGAATACGTCGGCAGAATAGGCATAGGAAGAATAGCGAGAGGCACTATAAAAAGCGGACAGCAAGCCGTCATATGCCATACCGACGGAAGCCGCCATCAGGCAAAGATATCAAAGCTGTATCAATACGAGGGATTGAAGAGAGTTGACTGCGAGAGCGGAAGCGTAGGCGACATCGTCGCTATAAGCGGCGTGGAAAATCTCAATATCGGAGAGACGATATGCGACCTCAATAAAATCGAAGCGCTGCCTTTTGTCAAAATCGACGAGCCTACTCTGTCAATGTTGTTTATGGTCAACAACTCCCCCTTTGCCGGCAAAGAAGGCAAATTCGTCACGTCGCGGCATTTGCGCGCAAGACTCTTTAAAGAGGTCGAGACCAACGTGTCAATGCGCGTTGAAGAGACGGACTCCGCCGACAGCTTTAAGGTCTTTGGCAGAGGCGAGTTGCATCTTTCCATACTCATAGAGACTATGCGCAGAGAGGGATACGAATTTCAAGTGTCACGTCCCAAGGTAATCTATAAGACGATAGACGGCGTACTATGCGAGCCTATGGAAGAACTTGTCGTTGACGTACCCGAGGAATACGTGGGCGCGGTAATGAACAAGATTGGCGCAAGAAAGGGAGACCTCAAAAATATGTTCCCCGACGGCAGAGGCGGCACCAAACTTGAATTTGATATACCCTCGCGCTGTCTTATAGGTTATCGCAGCGAAATGCTCACCGACACAAGAGGCTTCGGCGTAATGCACCACGTGCTCAAAGGCTATGAGCCGTATAAGGGCGAAATACAAGAACGCAATCGCGGCTCGCTGGTAGCTTGGGAAGACGGTATGACGACGTCATACGGACTTTTCAATGCGCAAGAGCGCGGCAACCTATTCATAGGCGCAGGCGTCAACGTATATGAAGGCATGATAGTGGGCGTCAACTCGCGCGAGGACGATATGGTCGTCAACGTATGCAAGAAAAAGCAGTTGACCAACAATCGCGCAAGCGGCAGCGAAGAAGCTTTGAAGCTCATCACTCCTACGATAATGTCGCTTGAACAGTGCTTGGAGTTTATCGCCGACGATGAACTCGTTGAGGTGACCCCTAAGTCAATAAGACTTCGCAAGACAATACTGTCAAAAGATTTGAGACTCAAACACGAAGCAAAACTCAAAAAGAATATTTGATAGAACTTTTGACAATTATTACGGCGTACTTTATAAAATGTGCGCCGTTTTTATTTATATTGAAAAATATTTAAACTCCCCTGCTTTTTTCTAAATTGTACACATTTACAACGATAAAATAATTCTTATCTTCAATTATGTAAAATCTACAATAGATTTGCAAAATATTCCCTAAAATCATATTGCTTTGAGAAATTTAAAAAGATATAATATAAGTGTAATAAATAGCAAGAGGTTGGAAATGAAAAAAATAGATATAAAAGATATGCAGTTGATTGTCAATAAGACCAATGCGGCAAACGTCACTTCAACAATGATGAATCTATTAAGGCTCTATTTAACTTTGTCGTCATATTCGTTTGTATTTGGAATTACTCTATTATTCGTCGCTGCAAATACAAAAGAAAAAAAAACAGGATGCCTTACGGCAGCTATAATATGCTTGACGCTTTTTGCGGCGATCGTTATTTTTATGGTCATAACAAATATCAAAAATAAGCTAACGCCCAATTTGATATTTATAGGCAAAAAGATGTATATAAAAGCAAGCAAACAGCATTACATAGAGCTGCTTGCAGATGAACTTGACAACTATAAATTTGTATCTTTGATTTATAATAATAAGTTGTTGACTCAAAGAAGGATCACAGACACATCTGACCGTTGCACGATTAGCAGCCTTTGGGGAAAAGTGATATTGGAATGCAAAGGGACAATTTACTATCTTATATGCTCTGATTTGCGAAAAGCAAGACACTATATCGACGGCTTTAAACTAGGGATAGAAGCCGAAGAAAACCAATACGTAAGCGATAACTTGAAAATACACAACAAGAAGCTCATATATATGATAATCCCATTTACAGTAGGTCTTGCAATGGTGATTGCAGGCTGTATTGTGGATAGCGTATGGTGGCTGTCTATCATAGGAGGTGTTATTGGATTTGCTACGCTGGTATCAATGATAGTATATTATGCAAAACATCATAAGGAATACCTCAACGCGCAAATAGAAACTTATCAAAAAGTTATCTGCACGCCTCCAATAAACTGCAATAAAAAATCGGATAATGACGATACGCAAAGCTATCAAGATACCGACGACGAAGACAGCAATGCCGACAACAAATTCGACGACAGCTTCGACACAACTAAAAACGACTTTTTCTAATATACATACATAATAACTTTCCTAGCGAAACCGGCTCTGACGATGCAAATCCGACGGGTCGGTTTTACTGCATTATCATATGTCGAAACTTGCTTGACATCAATGCCGTAAGATGCCACTGCCTTTGCATATATGCGTGCAAATCTTTGCAGCTTTCGCGATATGCAGATAATACGTCTTGACAGGTATCCAAATTATCGGCAACTGCCTCTCCTGCAAGATAACCGCTTTCCATACCGCATGATATACCCTCGCCCATTGGATTGAGAAAGCCTGCGACTTCGCCTGCGAAAAGTATTCTGCCCAAGCCGTAGTCAATGGGACATCCCTTTGCGATATGCGGCATTATCCACTTCTCTTCCTTGATCTTCCGCTTTATTTTCAAATCGTGATTTACATACATATAGTTGAGAAACGCCTCGTTATACTGCCTTATTTTATCTATGTCTTTGACGGCGACTCCAAGCACCAACATCCCGTCCTTGACGTTAAACCACGCGTCATACTGCGAAAGCTGAGGTTGAAGATAAGCATAAAAGTAATGCGGATCAAGTTTTATATTTCCTTCGTAAAATGCCTGATAAGTCACGATATAATCTTTATTGCCGCCTATCAATTTTCGCTTTATCGCGCCGACCGCGCCTTCGCAATCTATGACGTATCGCGACCTTACTGTGCTCTTATCGTCAAGTACGGTCTCGACGTACTCTCCATTATCCTTGACGTCGACGACGCTAATACCCTCTTTTAATTCTGCTCCGCTCTCTATCGCCATGCTCAACAGCCAATTATCAAATTCACTGCGCCACACGTTGAAACCGCTTTGGCGAAATTTGTATTCTTTGCCATCGTCTGTGACGAATACCATACCCCAATTATCATATGGAGTACACTTGACGCCGTCAGGTATGCAAACGTCAAAATACCTCTCGACAAGTTGAGCCGTCTTGGCTATTATCATACCAGAGCAAGACTTATATCTTGGCAACGCGCACCGCTCCAATACAAGCGTAGACACACCTCTTTTTGCCAATGCCTGCGCCGCGCTCGCTCCGCACGGTCCGCCGCCTATTATAACCGCATCATAAATTTTATCCTTCATATTTTTATCATAACAAACGCGCAACATAATTGCAATAGATACTGCTATTTAAAAGACATATCACGCAATAAAAATTTTTAATAAACTGATAAACGTTTATTACATTCCTGCTTTATCCAACTCTATCTTTAACACTTTTGCCATACCTTTCATATATTTAAGAGCGTCAATAGAATTTCCCAAAATCTCGCACCAATAGACTTCTGAGAATAGTGCGTACATACGGCTCTTTAAATCGCAATATTTACTTGTCGGCACTGACTTTTTGTAAAGCTCGTATAAGCGCAGATAGCCAAACTGCATAAGCGCAAAAAGCTCGTATTCAGCGTCCGCGTACATGATATTGAATGGGTCTACGCAACCGACAAACTCCTTGGTCTTTTTGTCAACTACAAAATTAGGCAGCCAATAGTCTCCGTGCGTCAAAGTGGGCTTGCCGCAATCGTTGAGAACTCTGTCTAATATACCGTATGCCCTTGTCAGAGTTTCTTCGACGCACAATGCCACGTTTCCCTTATTTTGGAGAGAGCTCATATAATCAAGCCGCGCCTTGGCAAACGGGCGATAAAAGTCTATCCAACTTTCAAAGCAGGCATTGTCTACGTATCCAAACTTTTCATTAGTGACGTCGCGCAATTTGATAAGATTGTCTATGACCTGTCTCTTAAAGGCTTCACGTTTCTTCTTGCCCGCAAACAGCCAATTTATCTTATTGCCACCCACTCCGTAAAGATACGTCATGCCTAGGACGTTGATAGGGATATCGTCATTCGCAATATGCGAAAAGAATACCTTAGGCAAGAGTATATCGACGCGCCCATTGATATAATTGAGAGCAAACACCTCATTAGCCAACATCTCGGAATAGTTGGTGACCTTTATCGCCAATACGTAAGGTTCGGCACTTATATCCGCACGATAAACACTACCGTTGGCGCCCTTGCCCAACAACTTGCAACTTATCAAGTCCGCTCCAATATATTTCTTAATTGATTTTGAAATATAAACTTCACTGTTGATTTCCATAATTCCCCCCTTAACAACGTCGACGTACGTCAAAACATCTTTAATTGCTCAAATTTACTCTTTTCTTCAAAAGTGCTGAGATACCTAAAAATCTCGTCATTGTCATGAACGATACCCACGTTTTCGCATTTGCTGTGAAATATCTTCATAAGCTCCGAGTTATTGCGACTGCCGACAATATAACTGTCTCCGTATATCTTCCTATACTTTGCGCTCAGACCTGGAAAATGCCTGTCCAACTGAGCGTAAAAATATTCTCTATTGCCGCTGCGCAACGTCAGCCCCATACCAAAACACAATATACCGTATACTTTTGCGTCAATGCAATACTGCAATATTCCCTCTATATTTTCTTTGGTGTCGTTGATAAACGGAAGTATAGGCGACAGCCATACCACTGTGGGGATGCCGTTGTCTCGCAAGATTTCCAAAACTTCTACTCTGCGCTTTGTCGTGCATACGTTGGGCTCCAACTTCTTGCACAACTCCTCGTCATATGTCGTCAAAGTCATTTGCACAACGCACTTTGTCTTTTGGTTTATACTCTTCAACAAATCCAAATCGCGAAGTATCAAATCCGACTTGGTTATCACCGTAAATCCAAAACCGTAACGCTCAATCAGTTGCAGCGACTTTTGCACGTTGCAAAGTTTTGCTTCAAGCGGTATGTAAGGATCCGTCATTGAACCGGTGCCTATCATACACTTCTTACGCTTTTTTCTCAAAGCGTCTTCCAAAAGCGAAATGGCGTTGCTCTTTATCTCTATGTCCTCAAAGTCGTGTTCCATATGATAGCAATCGCTTTTTGAATCGCAATATATGCAGCCGTGCAGACAACCTCGATATAAATTCATTCCGTTTTTTGCTGATAAAATAGTTTTGCTCTCTACGCTGTGCAATATTCCCTTCTCCTTTTTTATATTTTATCACATCACTCCCATATACGGCAAGCAACGCAAAAAAATACGACAGTAATATTTTAATAAAGCACATCAAAATCACACGTTGGCTATTCTAAGCGCGTGTGATATCATAGTCAAAACATAAAGAGGTATATTATGGAAATTCAAAAAATTACGGCAACTAACGTACAGATAGCACACGTTGCTGCCAATAAGATAATTATCATATAATAAAGCAATGTAACTACATTGCTTTATTATATCTTGCGTTTTAAGACGTAAACTTAACTACCAACGTGCCGGCGGAAATTTCAGCTAATATTTGTAAGTTCTTAGATCCCTTTTGACTTGAAATATTGCAAGATCCTGCGCTCTTGTCGACAACTACGTTATATTCAGACTTTGCTCCCACCATACATAATTTCATAGTACCTGCACTTATGTCGACGACGGTGGAAGACGCCTGCAATCTCTCAATATTTGCCGTACCCGCATTGACATCACCGACAAATGACGGACAGGTGAGCGATCCTATTTTTATAGTGCCGGCACTGACGTCCATAAGTACGTCTTTTGACGACGACGCGCTTTTTACTCCTATAGTTCCTGCATTCATTTCTACCGAAAGTTTATCGCATACTATATTGCCTACATCAAGCGTACCGGCGTTCATTTCAACTTCAAAATTTCCGTATGCGCCGTCGGCAATTTTTACCGTACCTGCGTCTATATCAAGTTGAACATCAATTACGTCGCCCTTAGGAATCAGTATTTTTGCTGTGGGAATATTTCTTAACCAATTCCAATTCCACCATTTGCGCGGCGATATTGTTTCATACGTCAACGTGCCGTCTTTTTCTGTAATATTAGCCGTCAAATTTTTATTTTGCGGATATTCTACTTTTATCGTGTCTCCGTCATAATAATCTATATCAAGCATACCGGCCGAAAATTCTAAGTCAAGAACAGAGTTTTGCTCTGAACATTCATATGACATCATTTCGTAATCGTCGTCTATATTCCAACCGTTTACGCCGAGAGTTATTACCATAATAGCAATTCCTATGCCAAAAATAACTGCGCCGGCTATAACAAACTTTAAAAATCTTTTCATATCCTCTTCTCCTTTCCGTCAAACAATCCTTTAAGCCATGCAAAAAAGCATACAAAGAGCTTCCACATAAGCTTAACCAACATAAAGAACAACGGCATTATTATAATACTCACTCCCAACAGCGCCAGCCCCGCACCTATCGTCACGGCGCCCGAAGCGACATTTGAAAACAACTCTACTACTCCGCCGCCCAAAGCTGCCAAAGACGCTATAAGCAAGGCTATCGGCGTCACGCAAAAACTCACCGTCACTCCCACCATTGCCGTAATTATTCCGAATATCGGCAAAGCCAACAATACGCAAATAAGTACGAATATCCAAGAACGATTTTTCTCTTTTGGCGACGTGCTTTGCTTGGAGTATTGTGCCAAGTCTTGCCCGACGCCGACTTGACTTCCCTGACCGTATGATTGAGAACATTCGCAATCTTCAAAATCTTTCGCCTTTAAGTTTTCTCCATATTCTTCACTCGAATGCGGTTGATTGATTTCAAGAGCGTCGTCGCTTTCCGAAAGTATACGCCTTGCCGCGTCGTAAGGCGCGCCGAACTCAGCTGTTATTTCTTTTTCTGAGTATCCTGCGTCTCGCCTATCGGCATATGCTTCTGCATAATAGTCAAGCACTCTCGCCCTCTCTTGTTCGGATACGCACAAAAGATTGCTTTTAAGTTCGTCTCGCCATTCGTTATAGGTCATAGTCACCTCCACCGCGGGCTATATTCGCCCGCCAAATAACTTTTTGTATATAGACTTTATCTCCAATAAATCTTCTCTACCCGATTTCAGTTTTTTGAGCCCCATAGGCGTTATCTTATAATACCGCCTTAGACGGCCGCTGAATTCAGCAGTGCGAGTCACTACGTAGCCGCCGGCTTCAAGTCTCTTCAAAATAGGATAAAGCGTGCTTTCGGATATCTCTATTATACCCGTAAGATCGCTTATTATTTTATAGCCGTAACTTTCTCCCTCGCTGATCGCATAAAGAACGCATACGTCCAATACCCCTTTTTTCAACTGTATATCCACAAGTAGTACCTCGCTTTACATAATACTATACATTACATAGTATTGATTGTCAAGTGTTATTATCTATTTCTTTACAAATTATATCTTTCTTTTCCACAAAAAAGATTTATAAATTCTAAAAACTATCTTAAAATTAAAAAGTCTAAATCGAAAATTCGATTTAGACTTTTATTGGTGCACCTTCAGAGACTCGAACTCTGGACCCAATGATTAAGAGTCATTTGCTCTACCAACTGAGCTAAAGGTGCTTATTCTGTTGGAGCGGGAGACGAGATTCGAACTCGCGACGTTCACCTTGGCAAGGTGACGCTC
>CAJTVJ010000015.1 GCA_910579785.1 uncultured Christensenella sp.
CTAAACATACAGTCGGGTTCCGCTAATGCCGACCAAACGAAAATGCACGCTTACGCTACATTTTGTCGGTACTTATTTAACTCGATTAGACCTCTCCACTTCGGTCGAGGTGACCACATATTGTATTCAATGCAACAAACTTTGGTTTCTCTCCCAAAGTTTCATATCCTTAGTAATCATGACTTTTATAGAAGTCAAGTCATTTCGACCGTAGCGGAGAAATCTCAACGATTTAAAAATGACCGCATATTGCTTTCAACGCACCATATATTTCCCAATGCTCAATATCCCACACAACTTTACCAATAATATAAGCTACGTCATTTCTCCCCCATACCAATCCCCCTTTTATATCTGCAAATTTACACCTCAATATACTTGATAAAAAAAGAGGCATTTGCTATACTATACACAGAAAGTGTAGAGTTTGCGCGTGAAGTGTCGTATGGACGGGGAGTGCCGACGAACGAAAAGCTCAGAGCTTGCGGTGCAACACTCACTCCCACTTTGGACTTCTTTTAGACATAAATACAGGTCTTTTTGTGGGAACTTTCGTTGGAGGTTCTCTTTTTGAATTATAAGCAGTCGATAGAATATATCAAAGAAATGGAAAAACAAGGAATGAAGCTGGGGCTTGACGTGATAAGAGAATTGCTGTCAAGGCTGGGCAATCCGCAAGATACGCTCAAAATTTTGCACATAGCCGGCACCAACGGCAAGGGATCGACAAGCTGCTTTTTAACAAACATACTAAAAGAGAGCGGCTATAAAGTAGGTACTTTCAATTCACCTTCCGTCTTTGGATACAATGAGAGAATACTGCAAGACGGCTGTCCGATAAGCGACGAAGACGTAGCAAAATACATAAGCATAGTGAGACGTCAAGCCGACCAAATGCAACTCGACGGTTATGCCGCCCCGTCCGCCTTTGAGATAGAATTTGCCGCCGCCATCGTCTACTTTAAAGATAACAAATGCGACTTTGCAGTGTTGGAATGCGGTCTTGGAGGAAGAGACGACGCGACAAACGTAATAGAGAAAAAGTTGTTGGCAATAATCACTTCGATATCTTACGACCACACCGCCCTGCTTGGCGGCACGCTCAGCGATATAGCGCAAAACAAATTTGCAATCGTCAAAGACTGTCCTCTTGTGACCTATCGGCAATGCAAAGAAGTGATGGACGTATTCGGCGCGGCAACTAGATTGATACTTTGCGACGAGCCTATCTCCGTATCTCATTCGTCAAGCGGACAAGTCATGCAATATAAGGGTGAGAAATATCTGCTCAACCAACTTGGAAAATACCAACTGACAAATTGCGCACTTGCGATAGAAAGCGCGCTTTATCTTGCTCAAATGGGATATGCAATAACTCCGCAAACCGTCAAAGTCGGCGTAGAAAAATCGCTGTGGAAAGGAAGACTACAAAAAATCACCGTTGACAAAAAGACGTTTTTGCTTGACGGCGCACATAATCCAGACGGCGCAAAAGCGCTTGCGCAGGCAATGCAAGACGACTTTGCAGATATGAAAATATGTTTTGTCTTGGGGGTATTCAAAGACAAAGACAGCGACGGTATGCTTAAAGAAATCGGAGGGCTTGCAGAGAGATTTTTTGCAGTTACTCCCACCTCTCCCAGAGGGCTTGACAGCAATGTGCTAGTCGAAAAGTGCCGAAAATATACAGAATACAGCGCAAGCTGTGACAATATAAAATCTGCAATATTTCAAGCTTATGCAAGCGATTGCGACTTGATAGTCGTATGCGGCTCGCTGAGTATACTAGCAGACGCGCTGGACAGTATAAATCAAATTAGAGAAAGGATATAGTATAGATATGGTCAAGATAGCAAAATTGATGTCATTTCGACCGAAACGTAGTGGAGTGGAGAAATCTCAATCATTTAAATAACTCGTTTAGACCTCTCCACTGCGGTCGAGGTGACTAGATATGGCTTATAGTAAACCTAAATTGGTCACCTCGACCGAAGCGAAACGAAGCGGAGAAATCTCAACATATCGAATACAAAAATACATCAACCCAAAATACACACCCCGACATCGTCGGGAATGGAGAATAAAATGGACAACAAAGACAAAGAAAAGATAGCTGCGGCCGTCAAAATGATACTCGAAGCTATTGGCGAAGACCCAACACGCGAAGGATTGGCAGAAACTCCTCAACGCGTTGCGAAGATGTACGAAGAATTGACGGCAGGTTACCACGACGACGAAAAGAAACATCTGTCAAAGACGTTCGACGCAAAATCAAGCGATATCGTCATTGAAAAAGACATAGAATTCTCTTCTATGTGCGAACATCATTTAATGCCCTTTTTCGGCAAGATAGCGATAGCCTATATCCCTACGAAGAGAGTCGTAGGACTGTCCAAACTTGCGCGCACCGTCGAGGTATATGCCCGCAGGCTTCAACTTCAAGAACGTCTAACAAATCAAATCGCCGACGCGATAATGGACAACCTCGACGCCAAAGGCGTGATAGTCTATTGCGAAGCGCAACATACCTGCATGACGGCAAGAGGCATACGCAAAGTAGGCTCAAAGACAATCACCTATTGCACTCGCGGCGAAATAGAGCAAAAAGACTCGATAATCGCTTTAATGCGCAGTTAAGACGACGGATATACAATATATCGAAATACGGTCGTTAGAGTGCATTTGAAATTAAAAAAGGATGAGACTTCTCCGTTCCACTGCGTTTCAGTCGAAGTGACTTAGTTTTGCACGTTACAAGCCATAGGTGGTCATTTCGAGCGTAGTCGAGAAATCTCAACGAGTTAAATCACAAGGAGTAGATTTCTACGCGTTGGTCGTAAGGAGCGAAAGCGACGGAATAGCGAGCCAGCAGATGCGTCTTGGGCGAGCGTCAGTGACGATTCTCTCCTAAGCTTGTAAGTAAATATTCATTCCCCCCCCCACAAATAAACGAGGTACACGTATGAAAATAGGCAACAAGACATTTGAAAACGGCACGCACGTAATGGCGATAATCAATCTCACTCCCGACTCATTTTACGCCAATTCGCGCTCTGATATAGACGGGCTTGCTGACAGGGTCAAGAGGGCGATTGACGAAGGTGCAGAGGTCATAGATATAGGCGGTCAATCCACGCGGCCCGGGCATACGCCTGTGGACGAATTGCAAGAGTGGCAAAGGCTTCAACGCCCAATCGAGTTGATAAAATCACGCTTTGACGTGCCCCTATCCGTCGACACGTACTACCCTTACGTTGCAAAAAATGCGCTGATATCCGGCGCGGATATGATAAACGACGTATGGGGGCTTCAATACGACAAAGACGGCGAAATGGCGCAAATCATTGCAAAGCACGGCGCCGCCGTCTGCATAATGCAAAATCAAAATCATATTTCGCCAGACGAAACGCTGTGGAGCGATATGTTTGACTTTTTGCAAAGAAGCATCTCTATCGCCAAGTCGGCAGGCATATCCGACGAGAAGATAATTCTTGACGGCGGAATAGGATTTGGTAAAAACAAGGAACAGAATTTTACCGTCGTCAATAATTATGACAGACTGCACAAATTCGGCTATCCCCTTTTGCTCGGTACGTCGCGCAAATCTATGTTCGGCGGCGACGTCAACGACAGATTGCAGCCTACTCTTGACACGACGCGTCAAGCCGTACGCCAAAAGGTACTGTTCGTCAGAGTTCACGACGTAAAAGAAAACGTCCAAGCAATATCAAACGAAAGATAACTCTTTCAAAATAAAAAGGAAAACATGAGTTTTATCGAAATAAAAAGTTTAAAAATCTACGCCTGTCACGGCGTACTTGAAGAGGAAAAGACAAATCCTCAGCCCTTTTGTTTTGACGTGCGTATGGAGTATGACTTTTGCAAAGCCGCGCAAAGCGACGACTTAAATCTCACACTCAATTATGACGAAGTCATGCACGACGTCAGCGACTTTTGCCAAAGCAACCGTTTTGATCTTATCGAAACGCTGTGCGCGCGTACTGCGACAATGCTTATGCGCAAATACCCTATTCAAAGCATAAAAGTGAGCGTAAGCAAACCCGACGCGCCCGTATCGCTATGCTTTGACACAGTCAAAGTAACTACGCAGCTGACAAGACGCATTGTCCTGCTATCTCTTGGCAGCAGTATGGGCGATAGGCAGTCTTATCTTGATATGGCGATAAACGAGCTTAAATGCCATGCAGATATCACCCTGCAAAAGGTATCTACGCCCTTTGAAAATCCCCCCTACGGCGGAGTTGCCAAAGCGACATTTATAAACATGGCGGCGCAAATATCCACATATCTCTCGCCGAAAGAATTATTGGACGCGATACATCAAATCGAATACAAAGCCAAAAGAATTCGCGACGTGCGTTGGGGCGATCGGACGTTGGATATAGACATAGTCTTTTTCGGCGACATAGTGTCAAACGACGAAGCTTTGACTTTGCCGCACCCGGATTTTCAAAATCGAGAATTCGTGCTTTCTCCGCTTGTTGAGATCGCGCCCAACTTCCGCTGCCCGCTTAGCAAAAAGACCGTCAAAGAGCTGTATGACGATTGGAAATCAAATAATTAAAGAATACGTCTTGCCATCAGCACGCCCATTACAGACGCCATCATAAGCCCTCTCGTCCAACCCGAAGAGTCACCGAGACAGTGCAGATTCCTGACGCTGGTATTGAAATTCTTATCCATCTTTATTTTGTTGCTGTAAAATTTAAGTTCGGGAGAATACAGCAACGTCTCGTCGTCGGCAAAACCCGGCACCACGATGTCCATCTGCTTTATAAAATTGAGAATGCTCAGCATTGACCTATACGGCATCGCCGACGTTATGTCGCCTGCCACCGCGTCCGTCAGCGTAGGTCTCAACGACGATTCGTCGAGCTCTTTTTGCCAAGTGCGTTTGCCTTTGAGTATATCTCCGTACCTCTGCACAAGTATCCTGCCTGCGCCAAGCATATTCGTCAGCTCCCCCACCTTTTGCGCAAATTCTATCGGTCTGTCAAAAGGCACGCTGAAATTGTGCGAACACAATATTGCCAAATTGGTATTTGACGACTTCTTATCTTTAAATGAATGCCCGTTGACGACGGCTAAGGCATTGTCATAATTCTCCTGCGCCACAAAACCGCCTGGATTTTGACAAAAAGTGCGCACTTTGTTTTTAAAAGGCTGAGGATAACCTATCAACTTTGATTCATATAAGGCTTCGTTGACCTCGCTCATTACCTCACTCTTCACCTCTACGCGCACTCCCACGTCCACAGTGCCGGGCTGATGCTCAATACCGTGCGCCTTGCACGCTCTTTCCAGCCAATCCGCGCCCCGTCTGCCTGTGGCAACGACAACCTTGTCGGCATATATTATCTCTTCTTTGCCGTCTTTATATATCACCGCACCCGAGCATGCGCCGTCTTCTATCATGAGGTCTTTACAAGGCGTATTAAAATACATCTCGACTCCGCTTGCAATCAAGTGCTTCTCTATCGCAAAATATATATCGTGCGCCCTCTCCGTACCCATATGCCTTATGGGACACTCCACAAGTCTAAGTCCTGCTTCTGTCGCCTTTTGCCTTATCTTTGCCACTTTGTCAGGATGGGCAAGCCCCTCGACTCTTTCGTCCGCGCCGAATTTGAGATATATGCCGTCGACGTATCTTATAGTCTCTTGCGCCAGCTCCCTGCCTATTAGGTCGGGCAAATCTCCTCCCACGTCGGCGCTTAGCGACAACTTGCCGTCAGAGAATGCCCCCGCGCCTGAAAAACCCGTCGTGATAGCGCAGTTTTTGCACTTCATACACACGCCGCACTTAACCTTGGGACAATATCTCCTCTCAATAGACTCCCCTTTCTCGACGATAAGAATACGCTTGTCAGACTGCATCTCGACAAGCTCCAACGCCGTAAATATCCCGGCAGGTCCTGCGCCTATTATCAACACGTCAGTTTTCATATTCCCTCCATATCGCCCAGCAAATTTCTCTCTTTATATAATTATACCTATCAACCAAAAGTATGTCAATACCGCTTGCTTTTATTCTGACTTTATAATATTATTCAATCAATTATCAAATTGCTCTATTCAATTATTTTTTTATATAGTATAGCAAAAATTTTTCAGTTATTTTTAAAAATCTATTGACACATAATACTCTTTGTGATAGAATTAATTATACCAATAAAGGGAGAAAATTTATTATGAGAGAATTTTTTAAATCGAAAAAGAATGTTATAGTGCTATCATTAATTATTGCAATATTTGCCGCCATTGCAGGTTTTGCATCATTATCTATTAATCAATCTTCGCAAAATACTCAACAGCTCAATGATAATGCCACCTTTACAGGTCTCGATGGAGGCATAAATGCGTTCTCTTCAACACCAAAAGCTTCAAATTGCACCATACATTATGATGAGCAAAGTGCAAAACAACATATCTACGATTCTTTAAAAAGTAATTTCAATAACACTCAAATTTCTGTTACTTTTGATGCTTACGCATATTTTAAATCAAAAAACATTTCTCAAAGTAGAATAAATGATTTGCTACTAACAAAATATAATAATGTTGCAAACGGCACATGTAGTTTGGTTGCAATTACTATAATAACAAAATTAATAATGGAATATAGTACATATATAGATTTAAATTATCCAAGTTACTATACAGAAAAAGAATTAGAAATTTCAATATTTAAAGAACTTCACGACATATCGATTAGCTTGGGGAATAAATATAGTGGGTCAGGCACTCTTGGAACTTTTAGCTCTACAATAGATTCTATAATAAGAACTTACTTTTCTAGACATGGCTATAATAATGAAGTCACCGAAAATCATATAATTAGCGAGTCTGTCGAAAATGTAAGAGATTCGCTTAAAGATGTATTATTAGTTCCATCTATATTAAGTTTTAATACATACTATAATAAAGATATATATTCATCTGGTGGACATAGTGTTGCCGTTGTTGGAGTATATCAATATAAAGTAACCTATAAGAAAAAATATAATTTATTTAAAACTATAAAAAAAGATATATGTGCATACGTAATTTGCAATGGTTGGAGCGACGCTTCTAACGGCATGATTGGTGACAATCTTCAACTTTTAGTCCTTGAAGATGATGCAAATGCTATATGGGAGAGTCATATAATAGATTGGGATTATGAGAAAGACTAACAAAAAATCATTATTGACAATATCAATATGTTTAATAATAATGACCATTTTCTCCCTTCTTTGCGCATGTCTGCCTGACAAAAGCAAAGAGTCGGATATCTCAATTTGGTTTTACGACCAACCTTCTAATTACTCATTGGGAAGATTTAAAATAACTACCTCATATTATGACGAGCATGCTAATTATCTAGGCATAAAGCCAAGGGATAAAAACGATTTTATCAAATTTATAAAGTCCTCGGACTTATATGGCGGAGAACTTATAATTAAAGATTGCGAGAGAAATGATTGGCTTGACAGGCACAATGAAAAAATCGGCAGCAGCGTTTATATATTTGCAAGCGACGGCTATATTTGGCTTGGTCGGTTTTATACAAACAAGCTTTTTAAAATTATGGAAGTGCCTGCAAAATGTATATTTATTTTGAACGGTGACAAATCAATTTTAATAAACGGGCTTTTATTGTCACCCACAGACAACGAGGAATATCACCAAGGTGTCGAATACCGCACGCCATGGAATTGGGATGAGTTGAAAATATTATTCAACAACTCTGCCTTTGACGATAACAATCATACGATAGAAATAACGTATAAGTTCTACTATTCTCCGTCAATTACCGTGCAGATAATATATAATGAAGAAAACAGCACGATTTGTATCAAAGAGTTGCAAATGTGAGGCAAAAAATGGCAGTAATAAGCATAACCAATCTTAAAAAGTTTTACGGCAAAGAACTAGTTCTTGACATACCGCATATGCAATTTGAAAACGGGACTAGCGTTGGAATTTTCGGAGCCAACGGCAGCGGAAAAAGCACGCTTATCAAATGTATCACTTCTCTTTTGCCATATGACGGCGAAATAATTATCGACAATATCAATATCAAAAAAGACCCTTCACCGCTCAAAAATATAGGCGTGCTGATTGAGGACGCCGTACTTATCAAAGGTATGAGCGGAAGGGAAAATATCAAATATTTTTGTAAAGACTGCTCCACTCTCGACGAATATGCAAAGATACTTGACGTAGAGAATATACTCGATATTAAGGCTGGTAAATATTCAATAGGCATGCGCCAAAAAATCGCCATACTTCTCGCATGCGTCAAAGGCAAAAACGCCATACTTCTTGACGAGCCTTTTAACGGTCTTGATATAATAAGCGTAGAAAAAGCAATCAACTTACTGCTACTATGTCGCAAGCGCGGAGCTACCGTGATACTGACGTCGCACCAATTAGATATATCGAGCCGCGCTGTCGATACTTACTATCTGCTAAAAAATAAAAAGATATTCAACTGCACGTCTCCGCAAAAAGGCGCAGGTGACAGATATATGATAGAGTTCTTCAATAATGACGACGCAGCAGCGGCATACAATATACTTATAGATAAAACTGAGGATTGCTCTATCGACAACTACTGCATAAAATTCAAACTCAAATGCAACAATGTATACTATATATTACCGTTTATACAAGAAATACCTATCAAACAACTCACAGACATAACGTACTCCGTAAAAGAAGCTTATCTGAAAATGGAGGAGGAAATATGAAATACGAAATCAAATCTATATTTTATACTAAAAAATATATCTTTATTATCCTTGCTTTGTTTGTCGTATCCGCTATAATAGGCTGGTATTTTGTGATGAGCGACGTAGACGGAAATTATTATTCAGATTTCCTTGACGACGTGGAAGTATATGGAGATAAGGAAGAGCTTCAAAAGTTGTATGATGATATTTCCAAAGAACTATCCCCTATCCCTGGTATAGAGATGGATCGCAATACAGAAAAGGCAACGTTTCTAAAAACTATTTATTCCTTTTCTTTAAAGTATGATTTGCCTTACGATTCCTTGGTGAGATACGGAGACAATAGTAAGTATAACCACTTCCATTATTTTTTCGCCTTTTCTTACGTAATGGGAATATTTATATTTCTCAGTTGTAGCTTTGTCGGCTCGTTTTATTACACCAATGAGATAAATAGCAAGCTAGGCAAATTATTATACACATCAGGCATAAAACGCGGAAAATTGATTGCTTTCAAATACTTGACTTCTATGCTTTTGATAATAGCGATCACCGTAATTTTAGATGCAGTCATGAGCGTATTTGCTTTGATATATAGTGATACAGGTGCAAAATATTGCATTATGTATACGTCAAATAACTTATATTTCTTGAATTATTTTCAAATGTTTTTGTTGATAATTTCAAGCCATCTGATAGCCATACTCTGCACCTATACTTTTACATTCTTTTTATCTATCGTATTAAAAAACGGTTTAATATGTTTTATTGGTATGTTGCTCCCGATGATAGGACTGCTATATATGGGGTCTGCAATAAGTAATGACTTCGCTATCTTTTGGGATATGGCTACAAACGGAGGATTTATAAATGCTCTTAAAAGCCCTGCCGATTCTTATTCTATACGATTTGAAAAACTGCTGCTTTATATACCGATAATGTTGATACCTGTGATAGCGGTACTTAGCTGCATACCGTTTGTCAAAAAGGCAGATTACAGCAGATAGTTTTGCTGCATATTTGTTTTCAATCCGTCATAATAAAATACTCATATTGACACGTCTTGGCGATTGCTGTATAATGTAACATATATATCCAAAAGGAGATTTTTATGACCGAAAGAGAAAAAATGGTGTCGGGTCAACTCTATAATCCCACGGATGCAGAACTTATGGCGTTGAGAAAAAAAGTACGTCAAGCCTGCATAGAATTTAATAGATCCAACGAGGACGAAACTCAAAGACGGTATGAGCTTTTGCACAGCGTGCTAAAAAGTCACAAAAAAGACTTTTATTTCGAGCCGAATATAAGGTTTGACTACGGTTGCAACACTTCTGTCGGCGAAAACTTTTTTGCAAATTACAACTGCACAATACTTGACGTCGCGCCTGTGACGATTGGCGACAACGTAATGTTCGGTCCCAACGTGACCATTGCCACACCGGTACATCCACTTGTAGCTGACGAACGCGCGATACAGCAATTCCCCGACGGCGTCTATGACCTTGAATATGCAAAGCCTATCACTATCTGCGACGGCGTATGGCTTGCAAGCGGAGTGATTGTCAACGGCGGAGTAACGATAGGCAAAAATTCTGTCATAGGCAGCGGCAGCGTCGTGACGAGAGACATACCCGAAGGCGTAGTCGCAGTCGGCAATCCCTGCAAAGTGCTTCGCAAAATAACCGACGCAGACAGAATGTTTGATAGGAAAAAAACTGTTTGATTTTTTGTTGTACAGTTAAAACTTAAATATTTTTCAAAGGATAAGATTTCTCCACTACACTACTTTCGGTCGAAATGACCACATTTTTGCTGTGCAACAAGCCATATTCAGTCACTTCGAGCGTAGCCGAAAAGTCTAATCGAGTTAAAAATTCACAAGTATTAGACCTCTCCACTGCGGTCAAGGTGACCAGATACGGTTACAATCAACCAAGCTTTGGTCATTTCGACCGTAGTGCAACGAAGTGGAGAAATCTCATCCTTTTTAATAACTTGATTAAACTTCACTCTTGATTTACTTCTGACAAAGTAGTAAACAATGGCGCTATACTATTCATATCGCGCCATTCTTACTAAATGCTTTTTAAAATTTAATTATATCTTTCCTCACTCCCAAAACTGTTTTCCGCCGTACATCATAAAGTACTGCGAAAGTTTTGCCATCTCCTCCGGAGTCTCGACAAATCCGTCAAACACCCACTTTTCTAGCAAAGCTTTGATACCTGCGACAAGATAAACGCTGAAATAGTCGCAATTACGAGAATCGTCGTCCTTTGCGCGCACTATCCAACTGTCAAAGCAAAACTTCTCCAACGACTTTTCCAGCCTTCTGCCAAATCCGCTGTCACAGTTGGGCGAAAAGAGAATGTAAGCTATGTCATAATTTTCTTTGACAAATTTATAAAGATTGACGAAGCTCTTTGATGGATTAAAACTCTCGTTGTCCTTTATGAGTATGGACTTCATGTTGTCTATAAACTCATTGCCAAGCTGTTCAAGCATATCGTACGGGTCGCGATAATGCAGATAGAACGTCGCTCTATTGACGTCGGCAAGCTCTGCCAACTCGCGCACCGAAATGTTGATGATAGCTTTTGTATTGATAAGCTCTTTTAATGCGCACAACAACTGTTGTTGAGTACGTTTAAACCTTCTGTCTTTCTTTGTTTTGTCCATTTTCTTCCCCTAAAATTTTATTTGACATACAACGATTTTTTTGTATCAATAATCTTTTGTTAACTGTATATTAACACAATGTTAACCAATTATTAAGTAGCAACAATTTGCAAAAAATGTGGTATAATAATCAACATTTTAATATTATAACGTCAATTATTATACACTTCAAGTCCAAATGGTCAATATTTTTTGGTTGAATTATTTTGCTTTTGGGCTTATAATAAATATAGTAAAATAATTGATAAAAGTCAATTACTTTTACGTAATTTGTTAGCTGAGGACAAAACTATGGCAAGGATAACTCAAAAAGAATACGATCAAATGCATGCTCAGTACGCCAGAATGGAGGCATACGACCAATGGACTACCCCTTATACCGACGATAATGCAATCACCGTCGATAAGGATTATCAATTCCAACCTGATACCGCAGGATTTAAGCTCGGCAAAGCTATCGTCAAGAGTATGCTCAGAACTATGCTGCCCCTTGCCAACAAATTGCTCTTCGATCTCAAAATCGAAGGCAAAGACAATCTCAAACAAGTAAATAATGCCGTCAGGGTGTCAAATCACGTGATGTTGCTTGACGCAATGATAAACTTCCAAGTCGCATTCGGACACCGCCATTATATTACCGGCGCAGAATTCCAAGTCAAAAAGGGCGCAGGCGGAAAGTTTTTGCGTGCCGGCGGATTTTTGCCGCTTGCAAGTTCTATCAAGGCAATGAGCAATCTTGACAAAGAAATAAGCAAGATATACGACAAAGGCAACGCCGTGGTTACTTTCTATGCAGAGCAAGTAATGTGGGAAAAGTACGAAAATTCCCGTCCGCTTAAAAAAGGAGCTTTCCACTACGCGGTCAAAAACAACGTGCCTGTGATAATGACAGTTATACTATTCCGCAAACCAAGCTGGATAAGAAGAAAGTTTGGCGTCAAAAAGGACTGCACCGTCAGAATATGCCCTGCAATATATCCAAAGCCCGAGTTGTCGACAAAAGAAAATATCGAATACTTGCAGAAAGCTACGCAAGAGGTCTATGACAGAACGGTTTGCGAGTTCTATGGATATGACTACGAACAGTACGACATGAGATTGACGTCGCTTGAAAATAAATTTGTCGCGCAAGGACTTATCAACAAAGAACAAGCTTTGGCTTCAAAGCCAAATGACAATCTTTTGCGCCAAAACGTCATGCTGAAAATAGCTCAAAATCAAATCACTCCCCGTCACAACACTTTCGACGACGAAAGTATCCAAGACGAGTTGCTTGATTATTACGATTTTGAGGAGTCTGGCGAAGAGGACGGACTTATAGAACGTCCCGTATAATAAATTTGCATTTCTCTACATAATTTTTTCACTTCCACATATCGGCTATGCCGATCGAAGGGCGCCCAAACAGGCGCCCTTTGAATTTTAACTGAAATACAATGACGAGATTTATCAACTCGTTGAGATCTCTCCGCTTAATTCAAACTTATTCCTTGCAGCATATCAAGATACTTTGCAAGCGTCTCGTCATACTCCGTATATATACTTCCCTCTTGCATAAGGTCGTCAGCTATCGTCTTGCACTCTTCGATAACGCGCTTGTTGATAAACACGCCTATTTTACCGCTTCCGCCGCTCTGATTTACGCCCAAAAAGTCGCCGTATCCGCGCATATCCGCATCAATTTCTGCAATTTTTAAACCGTCGGTATTATCCTGCAAAGCGTTGAGCCTCTCATTTTCCTCGGCTTTTGAGGTATGCAAGAAGCAATATGACTTGATATTGGGATTTCTGCCTACCCTGCCCCTCAACTGATGCAGCGCAGCCAAGCCGAATCTATCACTGTTGAGGATTGCCATAACACTTGCTCTTTGGCTGTCTATGCCGACTTCGATTACAGACGTAGCAACAAGCACGTCTATATCGCCGGCATAAAATCTAGACATTATCTCGCTCTTTTCTTTGTCTTTCATACTGCCGTATACCAGACCGATATTGAGATCGGCAAGTTCTTTTTTGACAAGCTGCTTATACAGCATCTTAGCAGAAAAGACCTCCAAGCCCTCGCTGTCCTCAACCAACGGACATACGATATATGCCTGCTCTCCGTAAGACACTCTCTCTTTGATAAATTTATAAAGCCCTTTGAGCTTGTCGTCTCCCATGACAAACGTAGATATATTTCCGCCCGTTCCTTCGCGAGGTTGAAGCGTAGACATATCCAAATCTCCGTATATCGACAGCGCCAAAGCTCTGGGGATCGGCGTCGCACTCATTACCAAAGTATCTACGCCCACTGCCTTATCTTCTAACTTACTCTTTTGCCTTACGCCGAATCTATGCAACTCGTCAATGACAATAAGCCCCAAATCAGAGAATTTGACCTTGTCATTAAGTACAGCATGAGTACCGACAACGAGGTCCAACTCTCCCTTGGAAAGACGGGAAATTATATCTCTTTTCTCCGCTGTCGGAGTGGAAGACGTCAACAATGCTACTTTAAGCTTGTCTCCGAACAACGCAAGAGAATTCTTATAATGCTGTCTTGCAAGTATCTCGGTCGGCGCCATTATCGCAGACTGTCTGCCGCATTTTTTTGCATAAAGACACGTCAAGAGCGCTATCACTGTCTTGCCCGACCCGACGTCGCCCATAAGCATCCTATTGGTATGCCTCTCTCCGCGCAAGTCGTCTATTATCTCGTTGATTGCCTTATCTTGCGACGGCGTAAGCTTATACGGCAAAGCGGCGATATCTTCACTAATATCGTCAATAGTGCATTTATACCTAAAAGTCTTTAAATTTGCAGAATTATTTTTGATTATCCTATAAGCGATTATTTGATAAACAAGCTCTTCTATCGCAATACGTCTGCGCGCTTTCTGCGTGATATCCATATCTATCGGGTCGTGGACTATCCTAAAAGCCTCGTCGAGCGTCATCTCGCAGCTTAAATCAAGCTTGCTGCATATGTTGATTGCTTCCAAAGCATTCTTGACTATATTGCGGAACGTCTGTTGACCGACAGCGTCTTTGAGGGGATATATCGGAACAATGCCCTGCAACCGCTTGTTGTCCTCAGCTCTTTCAAAGCTGGGATTGGACATCTCTATCTTCTTGCCGTTGAGTCTGACCTTGCCCCAAAACAAAAACTCTCCGCTTTGCTTTATCAAAGATACTACAAAAGGCGAATTAAACCAAGTGAATTTGACCTTCTTGCCTTGCGTATTTAGCGTAGCAGTGCAAAAAGAAAGTCCTCGCTTAGCGCGTATCAAACCGCTTACAGAAGTCAAATAACCTTTGAGCAATACGTAGTCGCCGCTTTCGATGCTGTCGAGTTCAGTCTCCTTTGTCATATCCCAATAAAACTTTGGATAAAAATATATCGCGTCTTTGGGAGTGTAAATGCCAAGTTTGTTGAGTTTTTCTACCGTCTTGACTCCCACTCCTTTAATATCTGTAAGTTGCATGATACCTCTCTTTGATTTTAGCCTTTAACAACGCGTTTATGCGTACAAAATCATATATACAGTATAGTTGACGTCAGACAAATAGTCAAGCGCATACTGTCAACAGCGACCTTAATCAATATATTGAACAATGTTCAATATATCAATATTATTATGTAATTTGCGTTTTGTACTACTGTATATATTAAATAACTGCAAATATGCCAACAGCATAATGACATGCGCAATTATATATAATAAAACAATATTATTTATATATTAACTTCTAAAAATGCAATATCCGCAGGCATTTTATATACCTGCGGATGTTTTGAACAATGTTCAATTTGAATATTATTCTATTGAGATCAAGTAGTAATAGTGCGGTTGTCCGCCATAATAGCTAACCACGTCAAAGTCCTCATACTTCTCTTTGAGCTTGCACGTGAGCTTCTCGACGTCCTCTTTGCTCACACCCTCGCCGTAATACAGAGTAATCACTTCGCTCCACTCATCAACAAGTTTGTCTATTACAGCCAGCGTAGTCTCCTCAACGCTCTTTGAGTCTGCTATAATCGTCTTGCCGTCAAGTCCTATGATGTCGCCTTCGCTGATCTCAAAACCGTCAAGATTGGTATTGCGCACCGCATTGGTGACTTCTCCGCACTTCAAATCGGCATAAGCATTCTTCATTTCTTCGACGTTGACGTCGACAGATTGATTGATATCGAATGCAAACGCCGCTCTTATGCCTTGTGCAACCTCTGCCGTAGGTATGACTTCAACCCTCTTTTGAGTCAATTCTTTGACCTTTTCAGCCGCCATAATGATATTTTTATTATTAGGGAGAATAATTATATTGTCAGAATTGATTTTTTCGACTGCATTGAGTATATCCTCGACGCTTGGATTCATAGTCTGTCCGCCCTCGATGACCTCGTCGATAGTCAATTCTTTAAATATATTGGCAATACCCTCGCCTGCGCATATCGATATAAGACCTATTTCTTTCTTTGCCTTTTCTCTTTCGGCAACCAAAGCTCTGTGTTGTTCAAGCATATTTTCTATCTTGACTTTATCCAATTCGCCGAGTTGCAGCGCATTGTATAACGCACGGTTTGGCTGATTGGTATGCACGTGAACTTTTACTAGATTTATGTCGCCTATGACTATGACGCAATCGCCGATAGTCATAAGTTTATCTCTCAACTTCTCAATATCTTCTTCTGTGATATGTTTTTTAAGATTGATAATAAAATATTCCGTGCAATAAGCATACTTGATATTGTCCAAATCATGCTCATCGTTGCCAAACGCGTCCAATATAGGCGTAGGTACTACGCCCGTCTCTTCGCTCTCTATCTCGTCTGGTATCTCCACGCCTGCCAAGACGTTGTAAAATCCTTGGAATACGCAAAGCAAACCGCGACCGCCGGCATCCACGACTCCTGCTTGTTTCAATACAGGAAGCATATCCGGCGTCTTTTGCAAGATTTCTTCACCTTTCTTAATAAGCTGGTCAAAAAAGTTGATAAAAGACGCATTTTTATTAGCGATGGAAGACGCATTCTCTGCCATATAACGTATGACGGTCAACACGGTGCCTTCCTTTGGCTTGGTGACCGCATTGTATGCGACCTCTCTTGAATAACGCAATGCGCTGGCAAAAGCCTTGGTAGTGATTGCTTTCTCATCAGCCAAGACCACCGCCAAGCCTTTAATTATCTGAGACAGTATAACTCCCGAGTTTCCTCTCGCGCCTTTAAGCGCGCCTCTTGAATATGCTGTCAATATTTCTCTTATATCGTCAGTTTCTACACTTTTTACTTCTTTTACCGCAGAAGCCATCGTAAGCGACATATTCGTACCCGTGTCGCCGTCGGGAACCGGAAAGACATTGAGAGCGTCAACCGTAGCCTTATTGGCTTTGAGGTATCTATAACCTCCGTCAATCATCTCCAATATCTTGGCGCTATCTAAAACCTTCATTCAATACTCCAATCAAACCTTCACGCCCACCACGTTGACGATCACACCGTCAACTCTCATACCCGTATAAGTCTCCACGTTATATTTTACTGTACTCTTAATAGACTCACATACGGCGTCAATATTTATTCCCTCTTTTAGGACCACAAAAAGTTCGATATTGATTTTATTTTTCAAAGTGACGATCTTGACGCCCTTACCAGAAGGGCATTTGTTGAAAAACTCGCTGATACTGTCACTCAATTTGCGCGACACAAGATCTACGACGCCGTAACAGTCGGCCGCCGCAAAATGCGCCACCATAGATATAGCTTTATCAGTTATTATTATTCTTCCGTAATAATTAGATGTTTTTACTGCCATATACTGTAATTTTATCAAAAACGCATTTTTTATGCAAGCATTTTTGTATATTTTAGTCGGCACTTTGGAGCAATATAAGTGAAATCGCGAAAAAAAATAAAAATTTTTGAAAAAACACCGATATTTTCTTGCTTTTAATCCGCCATAGTGTTATTATATTTAGGCAAGAATTGCATGGAGGTATTCGAGTATGTCTAAAGTATGTGCTATCTGCGGCAAAGGTCAACAAAGCGGCAATAAAGTCAGCCACTCTAACCGCAAATATAGAAGAAGCTGGGGAGCAAACGTACAAAAGGTTAAGGTTGTCAACAAAAACGGCGCTATCCAAAGTCTGTACGTATGCACAAGATGTTTGCGTAAAGGCGACCTTGAACGCGCATAATATATAAGCAAATATATAAAATAGCACCCTAAGAAATTAGGGTGTTTTTTCTTTTAGTACGCCCGATAAGACATTTTATTTTCGCTTGAAAATCCTTAAAATTGCCTTGATAAACCTTGGTGGATTGATACAAATAATTCTCATAGCCATACTCCTCCATATGATATTGCATTATATGACTACGTCTTTATCAAGTGTTACTTACTACCGCATCTAATATCCGTTATTTAGCATTTTTTAGCGCGTCTATTGCTTTTTTGGGTTCTTCTGCGCCGAATATAAAGCTGCCGCTTACTGCGATATTCAAGCCTCTTTGCACCATTTCGGCAATATTATCCACACTCACGCCGCCGTCAAACTCGATCTCAACGTTGCGATCTCCAATCAATTCTTTGAGCTGACTTATCTTTTCCATAGTCTCAGGTATGAATTTCTGCGCAGAAAAGCCGGGATAAACGCCCATGAGCATGACAAGGTCGACCATATCGATATATTTTCCTATACTAGATACTTCTATATTGGGATTGAGCACCAATCCAACCTTCTTTCCGTGCCTGTGCACGGCGTCAATTATCGCCTCGACGCTCTCGCTCGCCTCAGCGTGAAAGGTTATGATATCCGCGCCTGCCTGCAAAAACTTATCGATATACCTCTCTGGTTTAGTAATCATAAGATGTACGTCTAAGGGCAAGTCGGTATGCTTGCGTATCGCCTTTATCATAGGCGGTCCGAAAGTAAAGTTGGGGCAAAACATTCCGTCCATAACGTCGCAATGTACCCAATCAGCCCCCCAATCGGCAAGCTGCGATACCGCAACTCCCATATTTGCAAAGTCCGCCGACAATATCGACGGCGATATCTTAACGCTCATACTGTATCTCCTTTGTACATATTTTTGTTAAATATATGTCGATTATTATATTTGAACATTGTTCAAAACATTGAATTTCGACTATTTTTAATTATACCGCCTGTTCCACTTGCTTTCAACGTATTCAAAGAGCTTGGCATATCGCTCATAACGGCTCTTAGCTATCTTGCCGCTCTCAACGGCTCTCTTTACGCCGCAATCGCTCTCTTTATAGTGATTGCAGCATCTAAACTTGCAATGCTCAGCATATTCGTCAAAATCAGTATAGTAAGTCGACAGCCTGTCGGGATCAAAGAGAGGTATCTCCAACCTGTTGAAACCGCAGGTATCGGCTATCTGCGTACCGTCGTCGAGAGAAATTATCTCAATATGACGGGTGGTGTTCTTACCGCGCTCGGATTTTTTGCTGATTTCGCCTATTTTTAGCTTATCTTCCCCCAAAATACAGTTGATAAGCGAAGACTTGCCGACAGCCGACTGTCCTGCAAGGCATACGAACTTGCCTTTCATCTTCTCTTTGAGAATATCTATGCCTTGATTCGTCTGCGTAGATATTACCAAAATGTCGGCAATGTCCTTATAATCGTTGGCTACGTCCTGCGCAACGGCGTCAGCGCCCTCCATATCTGCCTTATTTATACAAATAATCGGCTGAATATTGTTTTCTGTCGCGCCTATTATCAATTTGTCGACAAGCAGCATATCGGGTTTTGGTATCGGCGCAAGCACTATGACTATCGCGTCCATATTGCTCACGTAAGGACGCACGAGTTGAGATTTGCGCTTATGCACGCCCTCAATTATCCCTTCTTTATCCAAAGAGACGTCAACTATATCGCCGATAAACAACTCGCCGATTTGTTTGAGCTTACCTCTGGGATAGCATTTTACCTTTTCGCCCTCCTTTGTGACGACGGTGTAAATACCGCCAACTCCCTTTATTATCTGTCCGCTTGTCTTAACTTTGATAATTGTCTCCTTTGGCATATTTATAAAAAATATGCGATATATGTGTATTATTTACTATTTTGAACAATGTTCAAAATCTCGTTTATCGCCAAATACTCGCGATAATTCATACCGTAAAGCTCGCTTTCTTTATCCTCGATAGAGTTGAGAATCTCCTTTAAATCATTGAGGAGCGACCTAATATCTTGATAATAACTTCTTATAGACAGTTGAGCTTCGCCAGGCGTAGGACTGCTCTGACACTTGCCGATTATCTCACACAAAACGTACGTTGTGTTGAATAATATATCTTGATAGCGCTCGTTTATTACAAAGAGTTGTTTTACAGGTCTCACAACAAGTCCGCACTCTTCCGCGCACTCTCTTATCACACACTCCTCTTTGCTCTCTCCCAGCTCAACGCCGCCGCCAGGCAACATTATTATCGGCCCCTTGCTTGCCCGTTCGATATATATTCTCCCGTTGTCAATGATAACCGCCCGTACTGCATAACGTATGCGCTCGTATATCCTGTCGGGGGTATAGTAGTTGTCAAATATATCAATCGTCCTCATTCTTTATCACCTTTCGCCTAAGCTGTCCGCAAGCTCCGTCAATATCGCTGCCCATACTTCTGCGCACCGTCACACTGACGCCTTGTTTCTCCAACAGGGACATAAAGCGGTAAACATTCTTTTTGTTGCTGCCGCTCAGACCTCTCTCCTTGACGTAATTGAGCGGTATAAGATTGATATGACAGGAAAGTCCTTTGACCACGTCAGCCAATTCTCTTGCGCACTGCTCGCTGTCATTCTTGCCTGCTATCATAGAATACTCAAAGATTATACGACGCCCCGTCTTATCAAAATAATACTTGACTGCGCTTATGATATCGGATATGCTATACCTCTTGGCTATCGGCATTATCTCCTTTCGCATACTGTCGTTGGGCGCATGCAGAGAAATGGTCATAGTCGGGCTGTATCCGTCGTCGGCAAGCTGTCTTATCCTGTCACAGAGACCGCAAGTAGACAGCGATATATTTCTTTTGGATATATTAAGTCCTCTTTCGTCGCTGACAAGCGTAAGAAATTTGCATACGTTGTCATAGTTGTCCAGCGGTTCTCCGCTGCCCATAAGCACTATATTCGTCACACCCCTCTCGACGTCGGTGACATTGAGCGCATTTACAGCTATGACCTGCCCCAATATCTCGCCTGCGGTGAGATTGCGTATCAATCCGTCAAGCCCGGACGCGCAAAACGAACAGTTCATTCTGCACCCAACCTGCGTAGACACGCACAGCGTGTTGCCGTACTTATATCTCATAAGCACACCCTCGACGATATTGCCGTCGGCAAGCTTATAAAGATATTTGACAGTGCCGTCAAGCTTGGACTTATACTCTCCGTATATCTCCACGCCTCGCGCCCTATATCCTGATTCGGCAAGCTTGTCAGTAAAAGATTTTGGAAGATTTTTCATCCCGTCATAGCTAACGCCTTTGGCGACCCATTTATAAAGCTGGCTCGCTCTGAACTTCTTTTCGCCAAGCGAAATAGCTATCTCTTCAAGCTCCTCTAAGCTCTTATCTGCCAAAAGTACGTCGTTCATGTTATGCGTTATACCTTCTCCAATATTGCGATAAAAAATCCGTCTTGCCCATTGCCGTCAGGAAGATACTGCCTTGCTTCGACAACTTTCCAATTTGCATTTTCCTTGACAAATTTGCCTACCACGTTGTAATTTTCTTCTCTCAAAGTCGTACACGTAGAATATACAATTCTGCGCTTTGTGTACTTGCTTGCATTTACAAGTATATCGTACTGTATTTTAGACAGTTCAATACATTTATCCATGCTTGCGTCGAGATATATATCTGCTTTTTTACCCGCAACTCCCAATCCCGAACACGGCACGTCGCAAATCGTCCTGTCAAATTTATCGACATACTCTTTATTGAACTGCACGCCGTCATTATATTGTACGGTTATATTTCTCGCATTCATTCTGCGGATATAATCTTCTATCAACTGCAATCTGTGCGGATGTATATCGCATGCAGTTACGTTGACGTCGGCAAGCTCGCTGATATACACAGCCTTACCTCCCGGCGCGCTGCACATATCAAGTATATTTTCTCCGTCCTCGACCTGCATTGCCTGCGCGGCAAGCATCGACGTCATAGCCTGATACGTTATCTTGCCCTCGGAATTTAAAGCCTTTATATATGAGTTATTAGTTACGACAAGTCCGCCTGCTATGCTCTCAACGTACTCCACGCCCTTTTTATCAAGAGCTTCTTTGAGCTGTTGCATATCCCAAAATCTAGTATTTGGACGTATATGCTCGTCATAGCAAGGCTCAAAGCTCAAAAACTCTTTTGTCCTGTCATAACCGTATTGTTTGCAATATGCCTTGACAAGCCAAAGCGGCGTGCTGGTCTCAACGCTCAAAGCCTCAAACTTATCTTTTGACAACGGAATACTTTTGGCGTCAAAGCTCTTTAAAGTTGCGTTGACAAAACCTTTGAGCTGTCTCTTGCCATATTTCTCACATATGTCGACAATATTATTTACGACGGCATACGGAGGTATGGAATTGATATACGTCAAAGCGTACATACCCAATTTTAAAAGCACCGCGACAGTCTTCGACGGTCTTTTGCGTACCGACTTGCCTAGGTAATATTCAAGCTGAACGTCCTTTTGCAACACGCCGTATACAAGCCTGGTGACTATCGCCTGATTGCTTGCGCCGTCGACAGTCTTGTTGAGTTGCAAATTGCAATACGCGCCGTCCTTATACACGGCAAGCAAAACTTCAAACGCAGTCAAAAGATCGTTCATTTGCCCAATATCATCCCGCTTTTTAATTTGCCGCCCGACAGGAAGCTTGCTATATCAAGGGCTTTCTTGCCCTCCAACTGCACTTCAACCAGTTGCAATACGCCCTTACCGCACTTGACGAACGCCGTATTCTTGGCGGCGTATACCTCGCCTGCCAAACCTTGTTCAAAGGATATCTCGCCATTATACGGCATAGCTTTGAGTATCTTAAAAAGCTTGCCGTCCAAGCGCGTGAATGCCGACGGCCAAGGCGTAAATCCGCGCATCTTGTTGAATATACTCTCGGCAGACGACGCCCAATTCACCTCTCCGTCCTCTTTTCTTATCATAGGATAGTGGGTAGCTTTGCTCCCGTCCTGCGGAGTAAAAACCGCACTGCCGTCTTCTATAAGTCTCAAAGCCTCGACGATAGCCTCTCCGCCAAGCTTCGACAGCCTGTCAAAGAGCTGACCCGCATTCTCGTCCGGCAATATATCCATACTCCTTTGCAAGAGTATGTCGCCGCTGTCCACGGCAAGCGCAGTGCGCATAACTGTAATACCCGTCGTCTTCTCACCGTTGATAAGACACCACTGTATGGGAGAGCTGCCTCTGTATTTAGGAAGCAGAGACGCGTGTATGTTAAGCACTCCGTATTTGGGGATGTCGAGTATCTCCTGACTGATTATCTGTCCGAAAGCGCAAGTCACCATGACGTCAGGCGCAAGCCTTTTTATATCTTCAACGCCCTCTTTGCGTATAGATTCGTATTGATAGACGTCAACGCCGTGAGAGATAGCGCAGCTCTTGACAGGACAAAAGGTCACTTCGCCTCGATTGCGCTTTCTGTCAGGCTGAGTTATCGCGCCTATCACGTCATACCCTGCGCGTATAAGACTTTCAAATGCCTCTACGGCAAAGTCGGGAGTGCCTAAAAACAATACTCTCATCTACTTTTCCTCTATAAAATCATAATACAACTTTCCGTCCAAATGGTCTATCTCGTGACAAAACGCCCTTGCTATAAAGCCCTCTGCCGTCACGCTCATCTCCTTGCCGTGGCGGTCTTGATAGTCCACCGTAACCCTAAAAGGTCTCTTGACGTTGCCGCTCTTGTTGGGAACGCTCAGACATGCTTCGGGACCTATCTGCGAGCCTTTGGTCTTGACAATGACGGGATTGACAAACTCTATATAAAAGTCGTCGACCATCACGACAGCCACGCGGCGTAATATCCCCACCTGCGGTCCGGCAAGTCCCACGCCGTCAGCCTTTATCATAGTCTCTTTCATATCGTCGAGAAGCCTGCCCAATTTGTCGTCAAATATCTCCACGGGACGGCATATCTTGCGAAGCGTCGGATTGGGATCTTTTACTATATCTCTCAAAGCCATAATTTCTCCTATGCCATATTCTGCGGATCGAGCTCTGCAAAGACGCTTACGCCGCGGCTTTGATAAGCCTCAATCGTCTCATAGAATTTGGCTATTATTTTACTCTCGTTGTCTCTCTTTATCCTCGCTATTATCTGATAGCGAAATTTATTTTGTATTCTGCCAAGCGGCGCTTTCATCGCCTGGATATATATAAAATCATGCGAATTATCCTGCGCGTACGCCAACAGCTTTCTGTATATCGACTTGGCGCAGTCGATGACCTTTTCTTCGTCCTCCGACGTCATAAGCACTCTTATTATCTTGGTGTACGGAGGAAAATTGGTAGTCTTACGTACGTTGTTTTCCTTTTGGAAAAAGCCCTCGTAGTCGTATTTTGCGGCGTACCTGTATACGTAATGATTGGGTGCATACGTCTGCAATATCACCTTGCCGCCCTTGTCGCTCCTGCCCGCTCTGCCAGCAACCTGCGTGACGAGCTGAAAAGTCCTCTCGTTGGAGCGATAGTCCTGATGGTAAAGGCTCATATCCGCGTCTAGTATGCCAACAAGAGTTACGTCGGGAAAGTCATGCCCCTTTGCAATCATCTGCGTACCGACGAGTATCTGCGCTTCTTTTGCGCCGAATGCTCCCAATATGTCGAGATAAGCTGTCTTTGTCGTCGTGGTCTCATTGTCCATTCTCAACACGTTGACGTCGGGAAGTATCCTCTTTATCTCCTCGACCACTCTCTGCGTGCCGATCTTGCCGTACCTTATATTGCTCGCGCCGCAGTCGGGACACTTTGTCAGCATCTTATATCTCTTGCCGCAGTAATGACATTTGAGTTGATCGTCCACCGAGTGATACGTCAAAGATACGTCGCAATCCGTGCATTTGGCGATATATCCGCATTTGCGGCACATGACGAAGGAAGAATGACCTCTGCGGTTGAGGAATATCATAACCTGCTCGCCTCTCTTGACTGTGTCAACGATCGACTTTTCCAACTTGGCGGAAAACATTGAGTCGTTGCCCATCAAAAGCTCGTTGGACATATTGACTATATCTATCGACGGCATGCCCTTGTCGGATATCCTCTCGTTCATCACCGCAATATCGTACTCGCCGTTCTTTGCAAGAAGATAGCTCTCAATGGACGGCGTCGCGCTGCCGAGCACGACTTTTGCTCCGTTAAACCCCGCTCTGAATCTTGCGATATCCACGGTGCGATAACGGGGATTAGACTCGCTGACGTAACTCGCGTCATGCTCTTCGTCGACTATTATAAGCCCAAGATTTTTCATCGGCGCAAATACGGCCGACCGCGCGCCGACTGCAATCTTGGCTTCGCCTTTTAAAAGTCTGCGCCACTCGTCATATCTTTCGCCGTCGCTAAGTCCGCTGTGCAGCATAGCCACGCTGTCGCCGAAATATCCTCTGAAATTGCGCAGCATCTGCGGCGTGAGCGATATCTCCGGCACAAGCATTATTGCAGTCTTGCCCTCGTCCAACGTCCTCTTGATAGCGTTGATATATACCAACGTCTTGCCGCTTCCCGTCACTCCGTGAAGCAGGACGACGTCCTTTGGCGAGTTGAATATCCTCTCCAACGCAAATTTCTGAGACGACCTCAGAGCGACTTCGTCAGCCCTGCCTTTTATCGAACTCATTGGTTTGCGCTCTACCTCTTCCATACTCTTGACAATGATATTCTTGTCAATAAGCGCTTTAATCGCGCTTGCTGAAAATTCATTGGAGAGCGCAGTGAGATATTCTCCGCCCTCTTTAAGTCTCTCGACAAGCATAAGCTGACTCTTTGCCCTAATGGGTATAAGCGCGAGTATGCTCTCCATATCCATATCGGGATTGAGAGAAAGATACTGCCGCGTCAGCTCTTTTATACGTCCGCCGCGCAGCTTTGAGGGAATGAACAGCCTAAGAGAATCAACGTATCGTATATAAAACTTGTCTTTCATATACCGCATTAGCTGCAACATTTCTTCGCTTATACATACAAAGTCGTCGAGTACTGCCTCGACGGATCTCAAAGACTCGACTTGCGAATGCGCCGCAATGTCAATGCAAAATCCCTCTATCCGTCTCATACCAAACGGAACGATAACTCTCGATCCTTTTTGTACGTCAAGATCAGGAGGGATGTCGTAATCAAATATCTTATCTGTCTGCGAATTGCTGATATCAACGATAACTCTTGCTATCATTTCAACGCCTCGTCAAGAATTATACCGGCGACTTTGCTCTTGGACAATACGGGATAACATTTTCTCATTCCGTTTCGTTTAATCAACGTGACGACGTTGGTGTCCACGTCAAATCCGGCGCCCTTTTCCGTCACGTCGTTGGCGACTACCATATCGGCATTTTTATCGGCAAGTTTATCCTTGGCGTAAGTAAAAAGATTTTGCGTCTCGGCAGAAAATATGATAAGTTTTCTATGCTCTTTGACCTGCCCCACAGCCTTGGCTATGTCGGGATTTTTGACAAGATGCAAGGTTATCTCGTCGCCTTTGAGCTTTTGCCTTATCTCCGCGGCCGGTCTGTAATCGCTGGGCGCAGCCGCCTTGATTATCATATCGCAATCGCTGTAATTCGCCATAACGGCGTCATACATCTGCGCCGTGCTCTCCACAGATATCACTTTGGTGATATACTTTGGCACCTCGACCTGCACTAAGCCTTTGACAAGCACGACTTCGCCGCCTCGCTTGACGACCTCTTTTGCTATCTCTATGCCCATCTTGCCGGAAGAGCGGTTGGTGATAAACCTCACTCCGTCGATATTCTCTCTCGTCGCACCTGCTGTGACAAGCACCTTCTTGCCCTCGTAATCGCGCTTTGGCAAAAGCCTGTATATCACCTCGTTTACAATATCGGCAGGCTCTGCCATCTTGCCCTTACCGCTGTCTCCGCAGGCAAGTCTGCCTTCAACAGGGTCGACGATAATCACGCCCCGTCTTCTCAACTTTTTGAGATTGTCTCTGACGGTGGGGCTGTCGTACATATTGGTGTTCATTGCAGGCGCAATGACAATAGGGCACTTCAACGCAAGACAGGTCGTGGTCAGCATATCGTCGGCAATGCCGTCTGCAAGCTTTGCAATGACGTTGGCTGTCGCAGGAGCGACGACGCATATATCGGCTTTTTTTGCAAGCGAGATATGCTCGACTTCCCACTGCCTGTCTTTGTCAAACATATCGACAACGACCCTTCTTGCCGACAAAGTCTCAAAGCTCAAAGGCGAAACAAACTCGGTGGCGTGGCTTGTCATAATGACGTCCACGCCCGCTCCGAGTTTTTTCAATCTTGACACTATATCGCACGACTTATAGCAAGCTATACCGCCGCTGACGCCCAACAACACGTTGAAGTTTGACAACATATAAGTTCACCTTTTGTTACTGATTGTCTCTCTTGACTTCTACGCCGCCGTTGTATACTTCTTCCGCAGCATAACTTATCGACTTTTTACCCGACTTTTCCAATACTTCGGGATATTGAGTCTCCAACTGTCTTGCTCTCTTTGCCACACCGCATACCAAAGCATAACGGCATTCGGCTTTTTTGATCAATTTGTCGATCGGTGGATCAATCATCATATCTATTTACCTCCTAAGATAAGATCGTCTATAAATTTTTTGTTGTTTTTTACTTTGCATTTCTCTGCCTGTATTATTGATATTATATCGTCTGCGCCTTGCTGGGCGTCTTCGTTGACGACGATATAATCGTAAAATACGGCTTGTTTGAGTTCTTTAAGCGCGCTTTGGGTGCGCAGTTTTATCTGCTCTTCGCTCTCCGTCGAGCGATTGCGCAGTCTCTCCTCTATTGTCGAACGCTTGGCAGGCGAAATAAATACCATCACGCAGTCGGGATATACGTTTTTGACTTCAAGCGCGCCTTCGGTGTCTATCTCCAACACGACGTCATAGCCCTCGCCTAGTTGTTTCTCGACGTAAAAACGCGGCGTGCCGTAAGACTTCCCGTACACGCTCTTGCACTCCAAAAACTCGCCGTCTTTTTTCATTGCCTGAAATTCTTCCTCAGTCTTGAAAAAATAGTTGACCCCATCGACCTCTTTGTCTCTCGGAGCTCTTGTCGTAACCGACACCGAATATTTTAGGTTGGGATATTTCGACGCGGTGTGCGCCAAAACCGTGCCTTTGCCGGCTCCGCTAGGTCCCGATACGACTATCAACAATCCCTTCTTTTCCATAGTGTCCTCTTATTCAAGATTTTGCACTTGTTCTCTCATCTTTTCTATCTCGCTCTTTAAGAATATCACGCATTCGGTGATTTGAGCGTTGTTGCATTTGCTGCCTATCGTGTTGGTCTCTCTGTTCATTTCCTGAACGATAAAATCAAGTTTTTTGCCCACCGCTCCGCCGTCTTTGAGTATTTCTTTAAAATGCGAGATATGGGTATGCAACCTTGTGATTTCCTCGTCGATACATATTCTGTCGCTGAAAAACGCCACTTCATTCAAAAGCTTGTCCTCGTCGAGCGGCACTTCCTGCAAATATTCTTTTATCCTTGCAGACAGCTTGTCTCTGTATTCCTCCAAGGTCTTTGGAGCCAGCTGCTCAATCTTGGGAATAGTCGCCTCTATATTGTCAAGCTTGGCAAGCAAATCTTTGGCAAGAGACTCGCCCTCGCGTCTTCGCATGACGTTGAGACTGTCAAGAGCGTGCGCGCATGCCTGCATAACCAGCCGGGCGATAAAATCCTCGTCCTCTTCTTCCTCAGTCTCTCTTGTGATGACGTCGGGCATACGCATGACTTCGCTTACGTAAAAGTTGTTTTGGATAAGACACCTGCCTTGCAGTTCTCTCGCCGCAAGCACGTACTTGGCGGCAAGGTCGTAGTCGACTTTGAATGCGTTTTGCTGTTTTTCTCTATCGTCGTCAAAGCTTATGAAGAGATCTATATGTCCGCGGCTTATCGACTTCTGAATTGCCTTGCGCAGTCCGTCTTCGGCAAACATCAACGACTTAGGCAATTTCAAGCCGAGGTCCAAAAATCTGTGATTGACAGATTTCAACTCAACCGTCGCCTTCCTGCCGTCTTGTTCAGCAACTCCTTTGCCGTATCCCGTCATACTGAATATGTCGCTCATATTGCCGCTCCCTTATTTATTATCCTTAAAGCTGTCGTGATACATCTCCACCGCGCTGTCAATACCTTTGTGCGAAGCGTTGGTGGAATACTTGTTGATCTCGTCTATATTCTTGGAGTCGTGGTGCAACGAAAGCGCGCCGTTGAGACATCCTCCGTCGCAAGCCATACCCTCAAAGAAGTTGGCTGTCGTCTTGTTGAATTTGAGTTTGAGAAGATTGGCTCTGCACTCGTCGATACCGCTCATTGCGACAGGTTCTACACCCTCGGCAAGCTTGGATATGTCGGCGGAAATTCCTCCGCACTTGGCAAATACTCTTCCCATATCGGACGCGTCGTCAATATTCATTTCTTCCTGCACGAGAAGGTCGACTTTTCTTGCGTCAAGCAACGCCTGCAACTCTTCAAAAGATATCACGCTGTCTATCGCGCCCTGCGTCTTCTCCATTCTGTATTCAAGCTTTTTGCTGGTGCAAGGTCCGATAAAGACTGTCTTGATGCCCGGATATTTACGTTTGAGCAGCATAGCCGTCTCAACCATTGGCGAAGGCGACGAAGAAATATATTTGACAAGCTCAGGGAAGTTCTTCTCTATAAACATCACGAAGGAAGGACAGCAAGAAGTCGTCATTACCTTTTTCTCTTCAAACTCTTTCGCCTCTTTATAAAGCGTGATGTCCGCGCCCAAAGCCGCCTCGTATACTCTGTCGAATCCCAATGCCTTTATGCCTGTGACAAGCTGTCCGAAGCTGGCGGGTTTGAACTGCGACGCTATCGCCGGAGCGATTATCGCAAACACTCTGCCGCCGTTTTCCTTAGCCTCTTTGAGCAGATCCAACGTCTCGATGATAAAAGACTTGTCGACTATCGCGCCGAAAGGACAGTTGTATACGCAAGCTCCGCATGCGATACACTTGTCGTTGTCTATCTTTGCTCTGTCATACTCGTCCATCGAAAGAGCCTTGACCTTACAGCTCTTGATACACGGACGCGACTGCTCTATTATTGCGTCGTACGGGCACGCCTTGGCGCATCTGCCGCACTTGATACATTTTGCCATATCTATCACAGGCTTGTTGTCCACGATCGTGATAGCGTCTTTGGGGCACGCCTCCTGACACTTGTGGACGATACATCCTCTGCATGCCGGAGTTATGTACATGCCGCTGATAGGGCATGAATCGCAAGCCGCCTCTATTACCTCAACGATATTTGGGTTGGTCTTGTCTCCGCCGAGCGCAAGCTTTATTCTCTCTTGAACGATTGCCCTCTCTTTGTAGATACAGCACCTAAAACTCGGCTTAGGTCCCGGGGATATCGACTTGGGGATATCCATGTATATCTGAGACATATCTCCCTTATCGTATGCCTCTATCAACTGTTTTAGCACTTCGTATTTGAGTACCTGTACTCTCGTATCAAACTTATTCTTTGTCATAAAGTTCTCACCTCGTCTTATTTATCTTTTTGCTGTCTATCAGTCGGCCGTCCATATCTTTGAGCGATATAACGCCGTCGTATATTGTCAAATAACTGTGCGCCGTATTATCCTTCGGCAACGCTGCCGAGCCCGCATTCGCCACGACAACGCCGTCCACCTCTGTGATAAAACCCGTATGAAAATGTCCGTAACACATCACGTCGCCGGCATTGACAGGCATGTTGTCCTTATTGAATTTATGTCCGTGCGTAAGCGTTATCTTCACACCGTCTGCGAATATCTGCGAAAACTCGCTGAAATCAAATTCGCTTATCAACGCGTCGACTTCGCTGTCGCAATTACCCTTTATCACCAAAAGCCTGTCTTTTAATGCGTTGAGTATCTTTGCGACCTGCATCGGCGCATAGTCCTTGGATATCGGATTGCGCGGTCCAGGGTTGTATATATCGCCCAAAAGCACGAGGAGTTCTCCCTCTTCTCTCTCAAAGGCTTCTCTCACTTTGTCTGCATAATATGCCGAGCCGTGCAAATCGGACGCGATAACTATCTTCATATCAATTACTCCGCAAGCAGTTTTTCTACGCAGGCATATTTGACGCAGCACGTCAATATCTTGGTGGCAATGTCAAGGTCGCTGTCGGAAGTAAACGTCGGCGCAATTCTCAAAGTCCTGTCGTTGACGTCTCTGCCGTACGGGAATGGCGCGCCTGCCGCCGTCAAAGTCAAACCTGCCGTCTTGCAAAGCTGGCATACCCTCTTTGCGCAGCCGTCAAGCACGTCCAACGTGATGAAATATCCGCCGTTGGGGTTGGTCCAACTTGCGATACCGCTGTCATCGCCGAAGCTGTCGTCAAATTCTTTGATGAGCTTGTCAAACTTAGGTTTGATGATCTCTCTTTGTTTTTTCATTATCTCGCGCACGTTGTCCATGTCTTTGAGGAAGAGATAATGTATATACTGCCATACCTTGTTGTAACTTATAGTCTGCATGGTCAGATGCGAAAGTATGTCTTTGACGTTGTTGACGCTCGTCGCGATACAGCTCACGCCTGCGCCTGCCAAAGTGACCTTTGACGTCGAAGCAAATTGATATACTCTGTCTGCATGTCCTGCCTTGGCGCAAAGTTCCATTATATTGGCGAGATGATCGGATACGTCTGTCAAATCGTGTACGACGTACGCGTTGTCCCAGAATATCCTGAAATCAGCGGCTTTCGTCGTCATAGTTGCAAGTCTTTCGACGACAGAATCGGCATACGTCACGCCCGTAGGATTGGAATACTTAGGCACGCACCAAATACCCTTGATACTCTCGTCGTTGGCAACAAGCTGCTCGACCAAGTCCATGTTGGGTCCCTTCTCGTCCATAGGCACGTTGATCATCTCTATGCCGAAATGCTCGCATATCGCAAAGTGACGGTCGTATCCCGGTACCGGACAGAGGAACTTTATAGGAGCCGTATTCCAAGGCTTGGAGCCCATTATTCCAAACTGCAACGCCCTTTGTATCGTGTCGTACATGAGGTTGAGCGAACTGCTTCCGCCCAATATCACCTCTTTGACGTCGACGCCCAACATGTCGGCAAAGATCTTTTTGAGTTCAGGAATACCGTCGAGCATACCGTAATTGCGATAGCTCTTAGGCATATTCTCAATGCCTTCCGCGCTCAACATCGGCATAGCTATATCAAGCTGTTCGTTGCAAGGCTTACCTCTTGCGATGTCAACGCTGTAACCTTGGGATACAAGGTTGTCGTACTCTTTTTTCTGCAAATCGAAAATCTGTTGCAATTCTTCTTTTGACAGTTGTCTGTAATCCATATATACTCTCCGTTGTAATATATTTTTATCTTTATTATATTTATGTTATTTTATCATATTAAGCTGAATTAAGCAAGGTTTTTGCAAAGTTTCCTTAATATTCCAGCGCCTATTTTTCTTCTTTTCTGTTGCGGAATATCAATTTAATAGGACTTCCCTTAAATTCAAAAGTCTTGCGCAGCGTATTTTCAAGATATCTTTCGTAACTGAAATGCATAAGCTCTGTATCGTTGACGAAAAATACGAAAGTCGGCGGCTGCACGCCTCCTTGCGTGACGTAAAATATTTTAAGACGCTTGCCGTTGTGACTCGGCGGCTCTACCGCTATCACCGCGTCGGCGACTATATCGTTGAGAAGTCCGGTAGGCACTCTTCTCACAGACTGCTCGTACGACTCGACGGCAAGAGATATCAACTTGTCTATCCTCTGCCCCGTAAGCGCGGATACGTATATCGGTTGAAAATAATCCATAAATTTGAGGTCGCCCTGCAACTTCTTGTTGAAAGTATTTATCGTATAAGTATCCTTCTCTACGGCGTCCCATTTGTTCATAACTATGACGGACGGCTTGCCCTGCTCATGAACGTAGCCGCATATCTTTATATCCTGCTCGCTCATTCCCTCCGCCGAATCTATCACTATAAGCGCGACGTCGGCCCTTCTTATCGCAGCCAGCGAACGAAGCACCGAATACTGCTCGATGCCCTCGTCGACAGCGCTCTTCTTCCTTATGCCTGCGGTGTCTATCAAATTGAACTTCTTTCCGTTGAACTCAAAGGCTGTGTCTATCGCGTCTCTCGTCGTGCCTGCCACGTCGCTGACTATTACTCTCTCATAGCCTAGCAATCTGTTGGTGATAGAACTCTTGCCTGCGTTGGGCTTGCCGACTATCGCGATATTTATAACTTCACTCTCTTGCTCATCCTCTACTCTCGGCATATTCTCGGTGACGATATCGAGAAGGTCGCCTATGCCCTTTGACTGCTCTGCGGATATCCCTACGACGTCGCCCACTCCCAACGAATAAAAATCGTATATTAAATCTTGCTCGTTGTTGTCCAACTTGTTGACGGCAATAGTCACAGGCTTGCAACTCGACCTCAAAAATTCCGCGACCTCGATGTCGTTTGCCGTCATGCCCGCTCTGCCGTCGACGACAAAGATAATGCCGTCGGCAATGTCTATTGCCATCTGCGCTTGGGCGCGTATGTGCTTCCACATCTTGTCTTGGCTCTTTATCTCCAAACCGCCTGTATCTATCAGCGTAAACTGCCTGCCGCACCACTCTCCGTCGCAATACAGCCTGTCTCTCGTAACGCCCTCAAAGTCCTCAACTATCGAGACTTTTTTTCCTACTATTCTGTTGAAAAGCGTAGACTTGCCCACGTTGGGTCTGCCTACGATTGCAATTAAAGGTTTCATATGCTCCTCTTTTGCGCCCATAAAGCGTCTTTTATTAAATAAAGCCGGTGCCGAAATTATTCGGCGGCGTTTGTCAATTCGTCAATTATATTTACCATACTCTCTCCGCCTTGGGAGACTTTGATATTGGTATTTATCGCCTCTTCTAACTGCGCGACGGTATATCCGTCAAGGAATGTATCCGTAAATTCCCTAAGCATTGTCGACGGTATCAGCGTATACTTGGGCATATCTCTTACCTGCTTGATTATGTCCGTCGGAGTGACCAGCCCCGACACGGTTATGCTTCTGCCGAAAAAGTCGTTGTATACGTCGCATATCCTCATTCTTAAATTGGGAAATTTAACTTTAAGCAACTTGCAAAGATCTGACAGTATACCCTTAAACGACTGCCCTGTGATAACTGCTATCTCCATATCCTTATCGCTTCCCTTTGCATTTGCAAGCGCGCCCTCAAAGGAATTTATAAATTCAGCGCACAGCCCCACGCCGTTCTCTATCTGACAAAAGTCGCCGTACTCTCCGTACGTCGGCAGACTCCTTGCCGCCTTGATATAAAATTCGTCGCTGCACCAACAAAAATTACCGCCGCATTTTTTATTAAACGCCTCGACGAGTTCAACGACCTCTCCCGACGATTTCACGTCAAAGCTCTCCACGGGATAAAGTCCCTGTCTGTGGCAAGTCAGCCCGACGGGAATGACGGCGACAGACGCGACGGACGGATACAAATTGCGCAGCTCTTCCAACGTCCTCGCAAGCTCCTGTCCGTCGTTAAGCCCCTTGCACAGCACTATCTGCGTGTGCATTACTATGCCGTTGTCGGCAAGAAATCTCATCTTGTCAAAGACCTTAGCTCCCTCGGGATTGGCGATAAGTCTCGTCTTTAAATCTCTATCGTAACAGTGCACGGAGATATAAAGCGGCGAGAGGTGCAGCTTGACAATCCTGTCAAGATGTTTTTGTCCTATGTTGCTCAACGTGACGTAATTGCCGCTGACAAAGCTCAATCTGTAATCGTCGTCCTTGACGTACAACGTCTCCCTCATGCCCTTTGGCAGTTGATCGACAAAACAAAATACGCACTTATTTTTGCAACGCATGGGTTCTAGCTGAACGGATTCGTCAAAAGTCAATCCCAAAGTCTCGTCATAGTCCTTTTCTATTTCAACCTCGACAATATCGCCCTGCTTGGATTTGACGTCGACAGTAAAGCTGTCTTGCGAATCGTAATAGGCATAATCAAGCACGTCGACCATCTCTTCGCCGTTGAAGCCTATTATCTCATCGCCTACTTCCAAGCCTATCTCTTCGCCTATACTTCCCTTGTCTATCGCAACTATCTTCGCCATATACTCCCTCGCATGCGCACTGTATGTATTATAATATAAATTATAAGAGATGTAAAGTATTTGACGGGCATTGCGCGCCATGCGAAGGCGCGCAAACAAAACTTTGATATATTCTCTGTCTTTGCACATACCAAAATTATGGGAACGCCGATATTACTGATAGCGTCGTATCTTGCGCTGACAGCTCTGCTGTCGCGAGAAAAATATGTAAGGTACGCGCTGATATTTTCAATGGGCTTTTGTATCTCGTCAATCGAGATGCTGAGCGGAATATACGGATTGACGGTGGGCTACGGTTTGACGGTATGCCTTCTGTCCATTCCAGCTTTGAAAGTATGCGCAAGAGAAATATTGACCTGGGTATTCATAACGGCAGCGCTTGTATTCTGGCTGTCCGCCAGCGAATTTGTCGACGGATACGCGTTTTCATACGCACTTCTCGCCGCAATACTTGCGATACTTTGCGACGTACTCTTCGGCAAAAACAATAGGCAGATACTCTGCGTATCTGCCCTGCTGTCCGCCTTTGCGATTTGCGGAACTTTCAATAGGATATTTTTCCCGACGGACGTGGCTGTCGCCGTCGCGATTTCTGTCGCTCTCACCGAAAGTTTTTATACTCGCGCGAATCTATCAAACTCTCTCGATAGACTTTATCACGATTGATTCATACGGCACGTCTTGATACCAAGATATCGACGTCGTCTTGACCTTGGAGATATCTACCGCAACCTTCTCGCTCTCTTTGTCTACCAAACTTCCGAACGCCGCATACTGTCCGTCAAGGAAAGAGCAGTCGTCGACGCATATAAAGAATTGCGAAGACGCGCTGTTGGGATCGTTGGTCCTTGCCATAGACAGCACTCCCAACTTGTGTGTTATGGGATTGTTTACCCCGTTTTGTTTAAACTCGCCCTTTATCGGTTTGGCTTCCTTAGGACTCAATGACGCGTCCATTCCGCCGCCCTGTATCATAAAATTGGGGATAACTCTGTGAAAGATAAGTCCGTTGTAAAAATTGCTGTCGACAAGTTTGAGAAAGTTGGCGCAAGTGATGGGCGCCGCGCTCTCGTCAAGCTGCGCCGTCATAGATCTGCCGTCTGCCAGATTGATTTTGATTTTTGTCATTTTATGCTCCTTTGCCGCGCCTCAAATAAGGACGGCTTGCGTATTTATTTTTGCGCATTTGCGACAAATGCTTTTGTTTGCTTAACTATTCTACACAGTCTACCGAATGGGATTTTTCCACAACCGATTTGACGTATTCCATTATCGGCATATGCACTTCGTGAGTTCTGTAAACTTCCATATCGTCCATACTGTCAAACTTGCATACCAACACTACGTCAAAGCTGCGCTGAGAGCGCAACACGTCCACTCCCGACCAAATCTCTCTAAGCACGTCTATCTTGCCCTGCATCGACATAAATTTGTCTCTAAGCGCTTCCGCATTTTGCAAAGTCGGGTCTTTTAGCTTGTACATCACAATATGCTTTACCATAAATTTCTCCTTTTATATACCGGCGCACGGCTTGCGTATGCCGATTTTTATAAATTATATTCTTACTTAAACCAACGGCGTCTCTTCTTCTTTTCCTGCTTCTCTGCCGCAGGCGCAGCGCTTTCTATCTGCACTCCCACTTCGTCCGCCTCCGGTATGTTCTTTGCAAGAAGCGCGTCGTGCGGATCTTCTCCTCTGTCTATCGCGTCGATGCACATCAGCACTTGCTCGCACCCGTTCCACTTAAATTTCCTGTCGCAATGGTCGCGCCAATCCTCGTCGTCCTCTTTGACGCTCTCCAAAGCGCGCGTAAGTCTCGTCTTGTTGATAGCCGAATACGCATACCCGCCGGATATCAAAAATTTGCTGTTTTTGGTCTCAACGTTGTTGGCGCTATCCATAAGAAGAAGCGGTATCTTGCGCAGCAAAACTTCGTACGTAATCGCCGCAGTAGGCGCGGATATCACGTAATCGGATATATAGTATGCCCTTTCAAGCTCATTGCCGCTCTGCACAAAATATATATTGTTGGTCAAATTCAAAGAGGCATTCTTAGCCAGCTTTTTAAGCTTTTTCTGCGGAGAGCCGTTGCCGTTGACGACAAAAATAAAATTGAAATCTTTATTCTCGCATATACATTCCAATGTCTTGCAGATATACTTAGAGCCGTACCTTCCGCCTACGACTGTGACGATGGGCAAGTCGTTGCGTATATTGAATTGTTTTCTCACGTCCTCTTTGCTTCTCTTTATCTGCATAGCTTCATTCAAAGGCATTGCGACCACGTATATCTTATCTTCGTCTATTCCCTTGTCGACAAGCTGCTTTTTGCACTTTCCCGTCACTATGAAATAACCGTCGACGTCGTGACTTACGAAGTTGCCCTGCAATGCGTAATCTGTCGCAAGCGCGAATATCTTGCCTTTGAGATTGTATTTTTCTCGCGCAATGACTGCCTTGTGTATAGCATACTGCGAAGTACATATCACGTAATCGGCGTCAAATCTCATCATTATATTGTCGAATTTGCGCCATCTTTGGAAAGCCTCGCTGTTGGGTTTATACGGCGCGATATTGCCGTCGCTGTCCTTCTTTCTCGACACCTCGGCGGTCGGCAGATTGATAATCACGTTGTTGAGCGAAGGCAAATGCCTATAAGTGACTTTATACAAGCCGTGGTAGGTCTTTATAAAATGAAAATTGTCATACGTCTTTTCGTCGATTGCGATCACGTCATATCTGCCGTCGCTTTCAAAATAATTTTTGAGAGCCAAAGCAGAAGTGTCATATAATTGCGAATAAACTATCAAAACTGTCTTTTTCATTTATACCTCCGTCTTTCTATCTTATGCGCTCAAATGCGCTCATCTGTATTTTTCCCTTAATATTTTTTGATATGCCATGCCGCGGCGATACTCCCTGTCACTTCAACGCGGCGTTTGTCTTCTTGCGCAGTATGTCAAGATATTCAAGCCTCTTGCTAGTTGGGATAAAAATGCGTTGCTGGACTATCTTGGCGTCCTCTATCGGCGCCATATCGACGTCATACATCTTCTTTATCTTTATCTTTTCATTCCAATGCTTGCCCGGCGAGAGTATCTCCAACTCGTCGCCCGCCTTAAATCTGTTGCGCATCTCGACTTCAAGCATGCCAATATCTTCGCGATAACCTATTACTTGCGCCATAAACTCATAGTCGCACTTGGGTTGCGACGTCTCCAAACAAACGTTGTCTTTGTCCTTGAAATAAAAGCCCGTCGTGTAATCTCTGTGAGAATTTTTATACAGCTCTGCAAAAAGCTGCTCAGGCAATTTTACGTCACTGCCATGTTCGTAACACATATCTATCGCCTTGCGATATGCGTTGACCACACTCGCAACGTAATAAGGCGACTTCATTCTTCCCTCTATCTTAAAAGAATATACTCCGCTCTCGGCAAGCTCGCCCACGTGAGCAAGCATATTGAGATCCTTGGAGTTGAGAAGATACGTGCCCCTCTCTTCCTGACCTATCGTGATAGGCTCGCCGCCTCTTCTCGTCTCTACTATCGAATATTCCCATCTGCAAGCCTGCACGCAATCGCCCTTGTTGGACGACCTGCCGGTCAGCGCGTTGGAAAGCAAACACCTTCCCGAATAAGCTATGCACATCGCGCCGTGCACAAACGCCTCTATCTCAATATCGCACGGCAAAAACTCTCTTATCTCCTTGATTTCGTCGAGAGAAGTCTCCCTTGCAAGCACAATCCTCTTTACTCCTTGCTCCGCCCAAAATTTTGCCGAATACTTATTGGTAGTGTTGGCTTGGGTGGACAGATGTATCTCCATATCGGGAACTACCTGCCTGCAAAGCGCAAGCACTCCCGGATCGCTTATTATCACCGCGTCCACGCCGTACTCTTGCAACTGCTTAAAATATTCTTCAAGACCGTCAAAGTCGCTGTTGTCGGCAAACACGTTGACGGCAACGTAGAGTTTCTTGCCCTTGGCATGCGTATATTCGACCGCTTCTTTAAGCCCCTCGCCGTCAAAATTCTTGGCATTGGCGCGCAGACTGAACTTGCTTCCGCCGACATACACCGCGTCCGCTCCGAAATGCAAAGCCGTCATCAACTTGCTCATATCGCCGGCAGGCGCCAACAACTCGACTCTCTTCATAACATCTTCCTTTCTTAGATTTTCTTACGTTTTTCAACGCGGCAATATCTTCTATTGCCGGCCTATTTGCTTTCGCTCTTTATTTTCTTTATCACGGCTATGCCGTTGCCCTCTTCATAAAGCTGCATTTCAAGGCATGGATGATTCTCGACGTACGCCAAAAACTCCCTCATATTGCGCACTATCGTCCTGTGCTTGTGAGGAGGATAGGAATCGCCCTTTACAAGCCCCAGATACAGCACGTCGTCGCAAAGAGTGATACCGCCTACTTCAAGGTGCGGAAGCAAGAATTCAAGCTGTCGCTTATATGCCGATTTGCCTGCGTCTATGAATATAAAATCATACGTCTTACCGTCCGTCACCTTGGGCAATATCTCTTCGCTGTCGCCCGTATATGCGTTTATCTTATCCACAATGCCGAGGCTCTTCCACAGCTGCTTTGCCTTGGCTATCCTTTCGCAGTCTTTCTCGACAGTGTCTATTACGCAGTCGCTGCTAAGAGCCATTATGCTTGACGAATAACCTATCGCCGTGCCTATCTCCAACACCCTTTTTGGCGAATGCTCGGCAAAGAGCCGTTGCAGCACCTCCCTGCATTCGTCGGAAAGTATCATAATATACTCCCGTCTGGCAAGGTCGTGAACGCCGTCGAGTATCGACTGCTGCGCGTCCGTCATACCTCTTCTTCCTCTTCTTTTTCGCTCTTGCTCTGTTCTATTAAAAGCGGAAGTATCATAGGACGCTGTTTGTGCTTGTTGAGTATCATTCTCTCCAACTTGCGCTTGATATTGTTTTTAAGTCCGCCTCTGCTCTTCTCGTCCTTATAACTTGACGAAGCGAAGACGTCGTCTATTACGCTCTTCATCTTCTCCAAAAATTCGTCGTCGAATACAACTCCTCTTGTCAAAATATCTATCGACACCAACGCTCTGTTC
>CAJTVJ010000016.1 GCA_910579785.1 uncultured Christensenella sp.
CGACGGCGGCCTCTGCGCTGTCAAGTAATGCGTCCTGCAAGAACAAATCGCCGCAGGTATATCCGCACACGCAAAGCTCAGGCAACGCCAACAATTTGACTCCTATCTTATGCGCGTCTTTCATTGCTTTGACAATGCTGTCAGCATTTTTTTTACAGTCGCCGACCGCGACTTCTATGGACGCCGCTCCGCACTTAATAAATCCGTCTTTCATCTTTTCCTCTTTTTTTGCATAATAAATTATTGCCGAATTTAACAAGAATACTACAAAAGATTTATCTTTTGTCTTATCATATTAAACGGTTGATTTATCCGCATTTTGATTATATAATATTTTATATCAATTTTAAGCGATAGTCAATTAAGGAAAAGGTATTTATGTCAAATCTTTATCCATATCTCAAAAAGTACAAAAAACATCTTGTACTCGGACCTATATTCAAACTTCTCGAAGCTATATTCGAGCTTATCGTGCCTTACGTCATGGCAAAACTAATAGACGAAGGCATCAACAACGCCAACAAGACTTTTATCTTTGAAATGGGAGGCATATTAGTGCTGCTCTCCGTCGTCGGTCTTGCCGCCGCGCTCTTTTGTCAGTACGTCGCGTCCCGTTGCTCGCAAGGGTTTGGCACAGAACTTCGAAACGTGCTTTTCTATCACATCAACACGCTGTCTATGAGCAAGAGCGACGAATACGGAGTATCGTCCATGGTCACGCGTTTTAACAGCGACGTCAACCAAGTCCAACTCGGCGTGGCTATGCTGATAAGACTTGCGATACGCGCCCCGTTCCTTGTAATAGGAGCAACGGTATCTGCTATAATCTTAAAGCCGTCTATGTGCTGGATATTCCTCGTCGCAGCGCCGCTTGTGGCGTTGGTGCTTTGGCTTATAATGTCAAAGACCCTGCCCGTATATACCAAAAATCAAAAGAAGCTTGACAGGATAACCGCCATTGCGCGCGAGGACCTCAACGGAATGAGAGTCGTAAGAGCATTCACCGAACAGGAGAGAGAACAAGCGCGATTTGAGTCCTCCACCGACGACTATGCCAAGAGCGTAATTGCGATAGGACGCGTATCGGCGCTTCTCAATCCGCTGTCGTTTATGATAATCAACCTTGCGATAGTCGCGCTGCTCTATTTCGGCGGCAATAAGATAAACGCCGGCGCGCTCACCCAAGGCGAACTGATAGCCTTTATCAACTATATGATGCAGATATCTCTCGCGCTTGTCGTACTTGCCAACGTGATGGTACTCTTTTCAAAGTCTTACGCTTCTGCAAAGAGAGTGAGCGAACTTCTTGCTACGCAGTCCGACGTAAAGGACAACGACGAAGAAGTCAGCGAAGTGCAAGACGCTCCGATGATTTCTTTTAAAGACGTATACTTCCAATACGGCAGCGGCTCTCCCGCTTTAAAGGGACTTTCCGTAGACATATTCAAAGGCGAGACCGTGGGTATCATCGGAGGTACGGGAAGCGGCAAATCTACGCTTGTCAACCTATTGCCGAGATTTTACGACGTAAGCCAAGGAAGTCTTGAAATACAAGGCGTGGATATAAAGAATTATCCGCTCAAACAGTTGCGCAGTAAAATAGGACTTGTTCCCCAACAGGCGATGCTTTTCAGCGGAAGTATAAGATCGAATATGCTGTGGCGCAAAGCCGACGCAACGGAGGAAGAGATAGAAGTCGCGTTGAAAACTGCGCAGGCTTACGACTTTGTCATGGCGAAGGAAAAAGGACTCGACTCACCCGTGCAGCAAAAGGGCAAAAACTTCTCAGGCGGTCAGCGTCAGCGTCTGTCCATTGCAAGAGCTTTGGTAGGAAATCCTCAGATACTCATTCTCGACGACTCTATGAGCGCGCTCGACTTTGCGACCGATCTCGCATTGAGGCGCGGTCTCAGCGAAAACTTGCCGGAAGACACCGTCAAGATAATCATATCCCAAAGAGCTACGTCGATAAAAGACGCGTCGAAGATAATCGTACTTGACAAGGGCAACGTCGTCGGCATAGGTCCTCACGACGAACTAATGCGCACCTGTGATATATATCAAGAGATATACTCTTCACAGCAAAAGACTGCAAAAGAATTGACGGAGGACGCTAAGAATGAATACTAAAAAAGAAAATGCGCTTTTTAGACTTTTGAGCTACACCAAGCCGTACGCTCCCCTTCTCGTCATTTCGATAATAGCGTCGCTTCTCTCTGTCGCGGTATCGATACTCATACCGCTGATGACGGGATATGCGATAGACTATATGGTCGAAGGCGCAGTAGACTTTGATAAAGTATTTGATTATATCTACATCATAGTCGCAATGATAGCGGTGGGCGCTATTTCGCAGTGGACGCTGACGACAAGCGTCAACGCGTTGACTTGCAAAACTGTGCGAGGCATACGCAATCAACTCTTTCAGCATATCAACAACTTGCCGCTCAGCTATATAGATTCCCAGCGCCAAGGCGATATCATTGCGCGCATTTCTGGCGATATCGATCAAGTGTCCGAGGGGCTTTTGCAAGGCTTCACTCAACTTTTCAGCGGCATTATGACGATAGGCGCAACGCTCGGCATACTCTTCTATATAAATTGGATAATCGCCCTCGTTGTGCTGGTGCTCACTCCTCTTTCGCTATTCGTCGCCTGGTTTATCACCAAGCGTTCGCATAAGACCTTTGCGGCGCAGGCTGTCAAGAGAGGAGAAATAAGCGGATACGTCGAAGAAATTTTTTCCGGCAGAAATCTAATACAGGCTTTCTCGCAAGAAGATAATTGCCAAGTCGATTTCAAAAAGCTTAACACAGAACTCTATGACTGCGGATTTAAGTCGCAATTCTACGGCGCGCTTATCAATCCGTGCACAAGGTTTGTCAACAACTTGGTATACGCATGCGTTGGCGTAGTAGGCGCATTGATCGCGCTTTGGGCAGGCGCGCCCAAGTCGCTTTCTCCCGGACTTCTCGCCACCTGTCTGACGTACGCCAATCAATACACAAAGCCTTTCAACGAGATTACGGGCGTCATTACTGAAATACAGTCGGCAGTCGCGGCAGCCAAGAGAATGTTTGACCTTTTGGACGTTGAGGAAGAAGATGACGATTCTGCCAACGAGATACTTGACGAATGCGACGGCACTCTCGACATACAGGACGTATATTTCAGTTACTCCCCCGAAAGACCGCTCATACAGGGACTCAACTTGCACGTAAAGCAAGGTCAGAAGATAGCCATCGTCGGTCCGACGGGTTGCGGAAAGACAACTCTTATAAATCTGCTTATGAGGTTTTACGACGTCAATGACGGCAGCATTAAAGTATCGGGCAAAGACGTCCGTGATATTACAAGACATTCTTTAAGAGACAACTACGGTATGGTCTTGCAAGACAGCTGGCTTTTTGCAGGCACGATTCGCGACAATATAGCATACGGCAAAGCCGACGCAACTGACGAAGAGATAATACAGGCTGCCCGACTTGCCAATGCCGACGACTTTATAGAGAAATTCCCCGATAAGTACGACACACTGCTTACAGAAAACGGCGACAATCTCTCGCAAGGTCAAAGACAGCTTCTTTGCATTGCAAGAATAATGCTCACGCATCCCCCGATGCTCATTCTCGACGAGGCAACGTCGTCGATAGATACGCGTACGGAAATGAAGATACAAAACGCTTTTTATACGATAATGCAAGGCAGGACGTCATTTATCGTGGCGCACAGACTCTCTACGATAAGAGAATGCGACATCATCTTAGTAATGAAAGACGGCAATATCATCGAACAAGGCAGTCATAAGGCTCTTCTTGATATGCGCGGATTTTATTACAACCTCTATAATTCTCAATTTGAGGGGAGCAAAGCCTAAACCGATTGATAAAAATCAGTTGATTTTTGCGCTGTCAATATGTATAATAGATAACAACAAGAGGTGAAATATGAAAAATATCATATCAATAGTCGTAAAAAATAATTCAAGTGTGCTGGCAAGAATATCTTCTTTATTCGGAAGAAGAGGTTTTAATATAGACTCACTTTCAGTCAGCGCGACCGACGACCCGCATATTTCAAGAATTACAGTCGTTGCGCAAAGCGACGAGAGCGGTCTTGCGCAAATCATAAGCCAGACCAAGAAATTACAGGAGACAATAAGCGTTCAAGCCCTTGAAGAGAGCAAGAGCGTATTCCGCGAGCTCATGCTCGTCAAAATACTCACCGCCAACGGCGCGTTTTTTGACAAATTCGTCATTGAGCAATGCGACAGCTTCGGCGCGATTGTTGTAGACGTAACGGAAAAATCTATGATAATAGAACTGACGGGTACGTCTGACAAGCTTGACAGTTTTATGTCTACCCTCTCCAACAGTCAAAAGGACAAAGGTTTTACTATCTCCAAGGTATGCCGTACAGGTATCACCGCAATAGAACGCGGAGTATAAAGCAATTAAAGCAAATCAAGCGAGGTTTTGGACGCCTCGCTTTTTTTATTTTATAAAGTCGATATAATAAATTATCGATATAATAAATTAAGATATATCAAATTGTTTTGATACGGCTTGTCAAAATATCATTTGAATTTAAATAATTACTTTGCATTTTGTTTGCCATATCATTAAAAATGATTTATAATAAATGAAGTACAGTCGTATAATATAATAAATTAAAATACGGCGCATTGAAGAGCTATCTTCTTTGGAGACAGAAATTGGCAAAAGTGCTAGTGTGCCTAAATACAGGCTATAATAAATTTCAAAGTGCGATGAGAAAAATCCTTTATACGGACTTTTATCTTGTCACCGTCTCTATTGTAACTTTTTTTGGCTGGCTTGTCGGCTGGCTTTTGGACCAGGCTCACTTACAGCAAAACCCCGATTCTCTTACGCGCTCCCCTTACGGCGCAGTAATATCAGTCCTTATTGCTTGCGCGGTACTTTTGACCGCAGACGACATACTGCCCTTGACAATCAACATTTTCAGCGCGGCGCTTTTGGTATACTCCGATAATATTCAAAACTATATCTATCTTTGGCCGCTGATAATCCCGTTTGTGATATGCTGTATAATCTTTGCTATTAAAAACGGCAGACATAAATTCAATAAAGGCAGACTGTTTTGGCCGTTTATAGCCGTCATATATGCAATGCTGATAGGCGGCGCAGGCGTAATGATAAAACAAGACTTCATAAGGGTCATACCTGAATTTTTGATGCTTGGGCTTGGCGTACCCGCGATATACTTATTGTATAATCATTTCTTAAAGGACGACGCAAAGCGCGACATACCTCTATACTTTGCTAAATCAATGATGTATATAGGACTTGTCATGTGTTTTCAGCTTATCACTGTAATCACCAAAAGCAACGTGCCTATACGCGAATGGTATAATACTGCTTGGGAGACCGGTTGGGCAAATCGCAACTTGATAGCAACGTGTTTGGTGTTTACCGCAGGTATGACGGCGTATCTGTCAACTCGGTACAGACAAGGCTGGATATTTATCGGACTGAGCGTTTTTCAATACGCGTGTCTTATCTTGACTTTTAGCCGCGGAGGCATACTCTTCGGCGCAATAAGCGCAGTATTGGTAATTGCCTTTACGTTTATAAAAGCTCCCAAAAAGATTATTCACGGCGTATATCTTGTTATCGTAGCATTTGTTACGTTGATCATATATATTGCTCTTAAAGACGATATAAATGCCGTGTTTGTATCATTGTTGGACAGAGGTTTCGGCACGTCGGGCAGAGACGTATTGTATAAAGAAGCTATTGAGCTGTTCAAAGCTCACCCGCTGTTCGGCGTAGGCAGAGGCTATTTGGGTCCAAATTATAAACTCAATTCAGTAGGCGTATATTGGTTTCACTCTACGGTATTACAAGTCGCAGCCACAATGGGTATAGTGGGTCTTGCCGCATATGCTTATTACTATTACGTTAGATTTGCAATTTTGTTTAAGAACTTTAAATATTCTTTCAATCTCTTCTGTCTTGCAATATTTGTAGGATTTGAGGGCTATTCCCTTATCAACGTAGGCACAATGAGAGCTTATCCGTGTATGATGTTGGTCGTCGTCATGGTCTTGCTTATGGAGCGTATTCCACAAGATTACAGCGGATACGTCACGCCTTACAACTACTCCACTCCTTGGGGAGGCATTATCGCAGAAAAAGAACATGCCTTTGCCGAAAAAATTCGCGCTAAATACAATCTAAAAAAATAAATCAAAAATTAAACGAAAGGACGGCTTGCCGTCCTTTTTAGTTACCGACGCTCACCCAAACTTGTAAGCGCATGCTTATCACCTCGACCATAGCTGAGAGGTTTAATCCTTTTGAAATTATAACTCGTTGAGTTTTCTCCGCTACGGTCGTAAGGAGCGCAGCGACGGCATAGCGAGCAAGCAGATGCGTCTCGTGCGAGCGTCAATGACGATTCTCTCCCAGACTTGTAGGTATATATTTGGTCACCTCGACCAACGCGGAGAGGTCTAATCCTTTTATTTTAATTCGTTGAGATTTCTCCGCTACGGTCGAAATGACCGAATTTTGCTTTCAATATCTCCTCATTTGGTTACTTTACCAACGAATCATATCCCCTACATACTTAATCAATAAAAATGCTAAGTCATTTCGACTGAAACGTAGTGAAATGGAGAAATCTCATCCTATTATTGTGCTTGCCTAAATAAAATGCGGAGATTGGTTGTATTTTTGTACGTGCGACGACAACCGAGCGGTGAGCGTACTAGCGTACGTGATCCCGAGGGCGTTCTAGTCGAAGAGCGCACCTATAAGGCGCGCTCTGTTAGTGCAAAAAGACGGCTGATATACGCATTTTGCTTGCTATCTTCTCAAAGAGCGTTGCTCTTTGAGATAGTCGTTGTATCGATCAATCTGATCAATACGTAGGTCCACCATATCTTTCGCCGTATCATAAGCCTGCTTATCCCCTATCGGCACCTCTGTCTCTTTTAATTTAACCTTTGTTCCGTCTCCGCTTGCATTGCGGCGGATGTCTTTGAGGTATTCGTCTTCCATTTTGAACAATGCCACCGTTATGCCTTTCTTTATCGTCAGCTTTATGAATGGATTGGTCGTGCTTGGTCCTATCGTTGTGAAGTAGGTAGACAGCTTTTCTTTGCACTTGCTATCCTTGCTCATTGCATACTCTCTCAGTCCGTCAAAGTATTTCTTTTGCTCTTTGGTGAGTTTGGCGTACGCTTCTTCTAAGGTCAGTCGCGGAGCAGGCGCTTTCTTTGGCGACGGCGTTTTTTTAACTTGTTTAGATTTCTCCGCTTCGCCTACGGCTTCGGTCGAAATGACAATAGGCTTTTCTACTACCTTCTCAACTACTGTCTCGACAGGTACTTCAACCCGTACTTCTTTCTCTACGATTTTCTCGACGGGCTTCTCTACTATCTTCTCTATTACTTGCGGTTGGACTATCGCTTGTTGCGCAGGTTGATCCGCAAGTTTTTGCATAAGAGCTTGCATTACTTCTTGATTTTTTGCGCTGTCCTGCATCAATTTCTCGTTCTGCTCTATCAGTCTGTTGACCAATTCGTCATTTGCATTTGATGCAATTACTTCTTTTTCAACAACTCTTTCGGGTTGTTCGGCAAGTTTCTGCATAAGCTTTTCATTTTGCTCAATAAGCTTATTGACAAGCTCGTCGTTTGTAGATGCCTGTTGCGGCAACATTTGCTGCATACCCGGCAGCAATGCCGTCACCGTCTCGCTTATAAGTCCGCGCATCTCTTCCGCTCCTAGTCCTTGCTGGACGAATGCACCCTGCGGCATTCCCTGTCCGTTGTTGCCGCCCATCATGTGCATAAACATCATCTTCATATCTTCGTCGCGACGGCGTGCCTCAGCCTCTGCCCTATTGCGCTCATATTCTTCTTTGCTGTCGGCAAGTTCTCGCTCTGCCTTTTTGCACTGCTTCTTAGCGACCAACATTATCGCAAACGTCGCCACTGCCAAGCCCATAAGCACGCAAGCTATCGCCGTCCAAATATTCATTGCCAAGCCAAACAAGCCTGTCGCTGCCGCATAATACGACTTGTATTTTTCTTCTGCCGTACGCTTTGCCTCTTTCTTCCTGCCCAAGTAGCTAATAGTCTTAGCGACAAATATTATTATCAATACTATACTTACGCCGCTGGCTATCACCTGCCACCACTCTTTCAGCATCTGTCCTACGCTGTCAAAATTGAAGCCGTCTTTATCTTTCTCCTCTTCGTCGGGATTGGGATTGTAGCCGTTGCCGTTGGCGTCTATCACTATCGTATAGTCGCACGTCATCCCGCTCATTATATAGTATCCGCTCTCAGGCTGGTTTACCGTCAACGTATAGTCGTCCGCCCACTTGGACTTGTCATAGTCTCCTCCAAACGTCAAGACTCCCTTCATCTGCTCCGTTATGTCGTTGCCGTTCTCGTCATACACCTTATACGCAGGCATCTGTACCTTGCCGTTGAATACCAAGTCATTTTCGTCCCACTCTATCGTGATGACCTGCACTCCCTCTTGCGGTATTATCGCATACGGTCTCGTCACGTTGGTGTCCAACACGTAGTTGCCAGCCCACTGCGCGCTTGCGTTGAGCACTGCCGTTATGCTGTATGCTCCCACTTCCTTTTTGCCGAGGTCTCCGCTGTACGTCACGTCAGTATCATAATTGACCGCATTGACGTCCACCTCTGCCAAGCCGACAAACGACGTCACCTTGGGTTGGAATTCAACTCCGTCAGCCACGTGCTTATATCCGCTCCATACCGCCGTCAAGTGAGCCTTGCCTATCTCCCATTCCAACGTAACCGTCTTGCCGCTTACGCCGCTCCACTCGCAGTTTTTGAGTTCTGGCAGCTCTATTATTGCCGTATAGCTATCTGCATTCGTTCCCGTGCCGCCGCTCTGTACTTTCATAAGATTAGAGTCAAAGCCGTCCAAGAAATTCGCCACGTTCTTTGGCATACCGTCATATATTATCTCGCCGTCTGCCTTCATAGTAGGAATATTGAGTATCGCCTTTGCTATCTTGTAACTGCACGTCGCTCCGCTCTCAATCTTGTAATCTCCGCTTATCGCCACACTGAACGTATACTCGCCGACGTCTGTCTTGTCATAGTCGCCGCTGAACGTCAATTTGTCTTTCAACTGATCCGTAACGTCGTTGTTGTTTTCATCATATATCTTAAAGTCAGGCGTCTGCGCCTGTCCGTTGTATACCAACGGCTGACTTGCGTCATACTCCCACTCTATCCTGATATTGCTCAACTCTCCAAGCGTCAAATAGATTATCAGCACGTCTGCATGATAATCGGGACTTGCCATCTCGAATATGACTCGCACCGTGTATTGCCCAGCTTCTGTAACTTCCTCAGGCTGCAATATGCCGCCCGTATAATCTCTGTATTCATACGTGATATTCTTGACGTTGAACTTGCTGTATTGCGACTTTGGCAGCTCAGGTAAATTCTTAGGCGTGCCGTCTACTTCCATCACGATATGGTTGTCGGCATCCTGTCCGAAATTGAGATTTTTTACATTATGAACGTCATCCGTCCTGTCTATCGGCAAAACTGTGACTGACAGTTCTCCCACTGCGCTTGACACCTCGCCTTTCTTGTTGGTGAAAGAATAGCTTATCTGAATTTTATTCACAGCGTCTTTTCCGCTCTCTGCGCTGGCATCGGGATATATATGCAGATTGCCGTCCCATGACCTGTTGTCATACCTGATATTTTTGCTGTACTCGCTCCACGTCAGTGGCATGCTCTGCGGAATTTCCTCACCGTTGACCGTACCTATAAAGTTTGCCGTTACCGTAAGGTCGTCACCGGTCAATTTCATACCTGCTATCAATGGTCTATTGCCTGTCAGCGCCACCGTCAAAGATTCAAGCCTATCAGCATCAAGCCACTGCGCTATAAGCACAAGGTCGCCCGTAACTCTGTCCTCTTCAAAGTCCCATTTCTTCATTATAGCATTGTTCTTATCGTCCAACTCGCCCGTATCGTAATACCATCCCATAAACAACTTGTCACCGTTGGTCGGCTTTGTCGGAGCGGTCAAATCAACGTTGTATTTGACTTTGTTGGGCAAAGTAGTAACTCCGTCGCCGTTGTTAGGGTCATAGCTCACGCTGTACTCTGCCTCGACAAAGTCTACCTCTATCTCTATATTTCCCGTCACTGCGTTAAAGGCATTGCCGCTTTGTTTCTTATAATCATTGATATTTGTCTTGTTGCCGTCTATTACAAATGCCGGCGTCATTCCTACGAAAAGTCCGCTGTAATTTGGGTCCAACATATACTTCTTGAATGCGTCCTGAAACATATCCACGACCTTTTTATACGAGTATGAATCGTTGTATATCAAATCAACTTCCATTGTCTCATTGTTCAACTTTGGCAGACTGAATACCATCTTGACATACTCCATTGTGTACGTCCCGTCAAAGTATACGCTGCTGCCATAGTTGCCGTTATACTTTTCGTCTGGCGTAAACTTGAAGTTCTTTGTTATCTTGTCCCCATTGACAGTCTCTTGCACTCCGCCGCCGACTATGCCCATAGCTATCGTCCATTCAGACGTGCCGTCCACAACAACGCTCTCGTCCGATTGCATCACTATGACAGGCTTTGGCTTAAATGCGCTGTCACTATACGACATTCCCTTATATCCCGTCTTGGTAGTATCAAAACTCTTCAACTTCAACGGCGCAGGCGTTATCTCAACGTCATATGTCTGACTGCTCGTTCCCTTTCCTCGCCACAACGGCTCGCCTTGCGAATAAAATACGTAATCAAAGGTATAGTCTCCGCTCTCTTTGACGTTGCGCACCGTATAACTCTTTGCCGTAGCCGTCTTGACCTCATCTCCATTCAGCTTCCATTGCAGAGTATACTGCATATCCGTCATTACCGATACGCTCACTGACGATTGCAACTTTATCGTATCTCCATACACCGCGCTGGCACTATATGACCCCGACGACGTACCTCCCGTCGCCGTTATGTCCGTAGTCTCTTTGGTATCCACTCCCCACACGGCATATACAGTCTGCTCCCCGAATATTCCGCTGGGCAACGTATTAAACGGCTCGCTGTTTCCGCTCATATCATTTGTCCAACCTTTGAATACGTGGTGCGCCGCCTCTTTGTCCGCCAAATAACTTGCTTCCGGTTTAGGCAATTCCTCTCCCGGCATAAAGTCCGCGTCGTCCAATCCTACGCCCTCTTCATTGCCTCCGCTCAATAAATTCTTAAACGAAAGCGTCGCCACCAAATAATTGCGCACAGGCGACGTATCAGGCGTAACCTCTTCCGTTATCTTTTCTCTATCCCATATCTGTTCGGGAAGTTTATCCGTGCCTGTACCTACCGAGTTCTTTGCGGCGTCAAATAATGCGCTCACACTTGAATGCTTTGTAGGGACTGGTGACGTAATTGGAGTTGTGTTGACGTAAGGACCAAAATGTATATTAGATGAGCTTTTCGGTGCCGCACCAGCAGCGTTTATAGTACCATTACCGCCTACGCCTCCTATTGCAGCGTGGGCATAAACATTCTTCAATAATTTAATTTCATTTGAGGCGTAAAGAGCCACCGTGTTTCCCGGTGAAGGGAATTTATTTGCAGAATAAAATGTCATAACAATGTTTTCAGCAACAACACGATTTGCTTCTCTTACATATCCTGCGATTCCACCAACATGTCCCTTTCCTGTATTAGACGTAAAGCTAAAATAACTTGTACAATCATAAATTTTGACGTTTACTCCATCGTTAGGGTCGCCAATTAAACCGCCAACATGGAAATTCAATGTCGCATTGGGACTTATTTTTATAACGGTATTTGCTGTGCATCTGTAAATCATTACGTTAGCATCGCTGCTAGTCCCCTTATACAAAAAGGCTGCAATAGGTCCAGACCAACCGTAATTTGGATAAGATGTTTTAGCTCCGTCTAATTCACCTTGTAAATGACAATTCAATATACTATCATTGCCGCAAGTTACACCTATAAGACCTCCTTGATAGTTACTCCAAGTCAATGCCTCTGTATTAGGCATACCTGTAAAATAATAATCTTGCAATATCAAATCTGTAATCGTTGCACTGTCAGTTCTGCCAAAAACGCCAAATCCTGCCGAGGTAGTCGTCCCAAATGCCACCCACGAAGAGCCATTCCAATATACCCAAGAAGAGCAGTTAATATTTGAAAGCGTAAATCCTAAGCCGTGAAAATTGCCCGCAAACCTGGGAATAGGTCTGAACGTTACGTCTGAAAAGTCAAGGTCAGCCGCCAACACAAAGTATTCGTTAAGACCTCTTGTAGAAGTAGTAGGTCCCACCATCTTTGCAAATTTTTCCCAATCGCCGACTGACGCTATTACGTACGGATTTTCTTTTGAGCCTCTAGGCATACTAGTGTTGACTTCTTGCGTACTGACGTCATATTGCTCTGTCCCTGCCCTAAATCCGTCGACTTTGTCTTTGTCGGTGTATACATATTTAAATCCATTCTTAAATTGTCCCAATCCGCTTGGGTCAGGATAATCCACCGCTATTGCAGAGCCAGCCGTTTTGTCAATAGAAATCGACGGCTTCTTGTACTCCTTTGGCAATGCTACGTCAATAAATATACCTAGCGCGCAACTTACAATCACCGCTACGGCAACAACGATAGATAGCAAAGCTATCTTTCTGTTTCTCTCTTTGGTATTCATATTATATCTCTCAGGTCTATGAATTTATTTTTCAAGATAAAAAATGCAGAAATTTACAAGAAAAGTATACTTTTCCTGACCTATCAATATTGCTTCTATCGCGCGCGCGAAATATACTTTATTTGTAAAAATATATCCTTTCACGATAAAAATCAGGAAGTCAGGAAAAGTATACATTTATTGGAATGGTGCAATAGATTTTAAAAATAGAATGAAAGTGTGTTGTAATAACAGGTTCTTATATATGTCAAATCAAGCTTTATGTGCTTTCGACCGAATTTTACTTACAAAACACCTAACTTTGGTCACTCTCCCAATACTTCATATCCCATATTACTATAACTTACCTATAAGTTAAGTCATTTCGACCAAGCGTAGCGCGTGGAGAAATCTCATCCTTGTGACAATTTAATCTGTTGAGACCTCTCCGCGTAGGGCGTAAGGAGCGGAGCGACGGAATAGCGAGCCAGCAGATGCGTCTTGGGCGAGCGTCGGTGACGATTCCCTCCCAACATTGTAATTATATAGTCATTTCGACCGAAGTGCAACGAAGCGGAGAAATCTCATCCTTACAAAAAATAAACGGCGGCAAATGCCGTCGTCTATTTTGATCGTCTTTGTTATTATATCGGTTTGATTAGATATTCTTGCTGTCGTCGTCTTTGAGACCCAACATATAATCTGTCGTCTTGCCGAATAAATTACTGAGATCTATCAATGCTTGGTAACTTGGCTCCTTCACGCCTCTCTCCCAGTTGCTTATCGAAACTTGGGATACTTGCATGTACTTAGCCAAATACTCCTGGTTGTAACCATTGATAAGTCTCTGCTCCTTCAATCTTTCTGCAAATTTCATTATACATACCTCCTAGCTTTATTTAAATCAGATCAACTTGCGCCAATCTACACCTTGCTTATTAAAGTTGGCAAGTCCGTCGATAAGCATGTCCATATCGACATCAAACCTTGCCGAAGAGCTTTCTGCGCGACACTGCAATCTCTCTTTGACCTCGTTTATCACGTCCATCATTTCAAGTTTGAAACAAGCGAGTAATCTATATATAAACGGATAACATTCATAATACTCGCCCACACAGTGCGTCAATGCAAAAGCTATTGCACTCGCCACGTCCTCATAGGGCATCCCCTCGCCGACGTTGGAAAAGTCTACTCCTATCACTCTGCCGTCTTTGACGACGTAATTATTGAAGTCTATGACCTTCATTGTCTTTGACGTAAACGAATATATGATTTGTAAAAAAATCGACAGCCGCGTTGCCAAAAGCTCCATTGTATCGCAATCGTCGGACATTGTTGCGCGCTTAAATATCTCGCAAAAATTTTCGCCGTCGACATACTCATAGACTACTATATTGCCCTCCCGTTCTATGACTTTGGGCGCGTATCCCGTCGTAGCCACTTGAATTGCGACCGACATTTCCTTTTCTGCCTCTTCTTTATTAGCATACTCTTTTAGTATATAACTGATTCCTTGGCTTTCTATCTTATATACATTTTTTTGCTTAGAAGATAACGCGGAAATGATTTTATAACTTCTCATATTGTTCGGCTATATTATATCCTAACTAAATGACATTAGTCAACACATATTCAATAAATTTATCTACTTTTTACTTCCATATCAAAGTTTTAACCTTATATTTACATTCAATTATCAATTTTATCGACAAATCTCGACAAAGTATTATAAGAAGTTTGACTTGTCGACAATTTTAGACATTTTTTCACACTAATTTTCAACACCGTCGTTTATCAATGAAGTACCCAACATAATACATACGCTGTCTTTATTGTTCCATACAGAGTGAGGAATATCGCCCTTGACCAACAAACTTTCGCCTTTTTTGACTATGACGCTCTCATCTTTCAACACTATCTTTGCCTCGCCTTCTATCACAGTAAACAGGTGGTCGTGAGCATGTGTATGCGCCCTGACAGGTCCGCCGCCGTCTTTATCGACGTATGCCAAAGATATGTCTTTGATATTGCCGCTTTGCTCATATAACTTGGTCGCCTTAAAACCAATATGTTGAGGCGGAGTAAAAAATTCCATATATCTCTCCTTAAAAACTAACGGTCGGATATCACACCCGACCGCCGTAATCTATTATTTTATTTGGGGAAGCGTATCAAAGCCCTTTTGCAAGTCCTCGTCGCTGGGGATGTAATCCGTCATAGTTCCCGCAAGGTATTCAGAATAAGCTTTCATATCAAAATAACCTGTGCCTGTGAGTCCGAAGAGTATTGTCTTTGCCTCGCCGCTTTCTTTGCACTTCAACGCCTCGTCTATCGCGCCCTTTATCGCATGCGCAGATTCGGGAGCAGGCAATATCGTCTCGCATTTTGCAAACTTGACTGCCGCTTCAAACACTTTTGTCTGCTCGTAAGACACGGCTTCCATATATCCGTCGTCATACAGCTTTGACAGTATCGGCGACATACCGTGGTATCTCAATCCGCCTGCGTGATTTGCAGAAGGAATAAAACCGCTGCCAAGCGTATACATCTTTGCAAGAGGAGTAATCTTGCCGGTATCGCAAAAGTCGTAAGCATATTTTCCTCTCGTCAACGACGGACATGACGCCGGCTCGACTGCGACAAATCTCGTATTGCTCTTGCCAAGCAATTTGTCTTGCATAAACGCGCTTATAAGTCCGCCGAGATTGGATCCGCCGCCTGCGCAGCCGACAACCACGTCGGGATATTCGCCGAGTATCTCCATTGCCTTTTTGCTCTCCAATCCTATGATAGATTGATGCAGCAACACTTGGTTGAGCACACTGCCAAGTACGTATCTGCAATTAGGAGTGTTGACAGCCTTCTCAACTGCCTCGGAAATCGCGCATCCCAGCGAGCCCGTCGTGTTGGGTTTGTCTGCCAATATCTTCTTGCCGACCTGCGTCGTCATAGAGGGAGAAGGTATGACGTTGCCGTCAAAAACTTCCATAACTGCTTTGCGGAAAGGCTTTTGCTCATAAGAGCCTTTGACCATAAATATGTCAAGTCCCAATCCGAAATATGCGCACGCTTCCGAAAGCGCTGTGCCCCATTGTCCGGCGCCAGTCTCTGTCGTGAGCGACGTCAAGCCCTGATCTTTTGCATAGTATGCCTGCGCTATCGCAGAATTGAGCTTGTGACTGCCCGACGTATTGTTGCCCTCAAATTTATAGTATATCTTCGCCGGCGTGCCGAGCTCTTTTTCTAGGTTGTACGCTCTGCAAAGAGGCGAGGGTCTGAATATCTTATACATATCCAAGACCTCTTCTGGTATGTCAAAATATCTCGTCTGACTATCTATCTCCTGATGAGCCAGCTTTTCGCAAAATATCGGATAAAGATCCTCCTCTTGGATTGGCTTGAAGGTCGCCGGATTGAGCAACGGCGCAGGTTGTTCCTTCATATCGGCTCTCAAATTATACCATTGCTTAGGCATCTGCTCCTCTGTCAAATAAAATCTGTGTGGTATCTTTGCCATTTTTGTGTCCTCCTATTTTTGTTAATAAAAAAAAGCCTTGTCCCGTATATATTGGGACAAGACCATAGTCTTGCTTTTTATGCCACCCAATGCGCTATCACGCATCTTCCCACTAACGAGGGGATTCCGTCAGTCATTACACTGCCCTCAAAAGTCCATTCGCTATCCGACAACTCATTGCATCTCACCACCTGCAACTCTCTGTAAGGCTATCTTGTGATAGGTACTCTTCTTTATCAACGGTTTGTGATGTTATCACTATTAAGTTATTTACATATTACGCTAATTATCACACTTTGTCAACAATTTGAAAAAACTTTTTGCAATTATTTTTACAGTTTTTTCAAGAACTATATTGCTTACAGTCAATCAAGCTAAGGTCATTTCGACCGTAGTGGAGAAATCTCAACCTATCGCCCAATTTTAATAATGCACCCCATGAAAGGGTGCATTACTTATTCAATATATAAGATATTACTTGCGTACTATCAAACTGCTTCCCGTCATTTCGGCAGGTTGAGCAATACCCATGATATCAAGCATTGTCGGAGCGATATCGCAGAGCTTTCCGCCGTCTTTCAATGCGCTCACGCCCTCTGCGCCTATCACAACGAACGGCACGGGATTGGTGGTATGCGCAGTAAACGGAGCCTTGGTGACAGGGTCAAACATATAATCGCAATTTCCGTGATCTGCGGTAAGCAAAGCCTGACCACCCACTTCTTTTATTGCGTCAAGCACTTTCTTTACGCATTCGTCGGTGACCTTGACCGCCTTTTGAGCTGCTGCCATAACGCCGGTGTGTCCCACCATATCGCAGTTGGCAAAGTTGAGTATCATCACGTCATACTTGCCGCTTTTGATAACTTCGCAAGCCTTATCGCACACTTCATATGCGCTCATTTCGGGTTGCATATCAAAAGTTGCTATCTTCGGCGAATCTATAAGTATTCTGTCCTCATTCTCGTTGGGAGCTTCTACGCCGCCGTTGAAGAAGAAGGTCACGTGAGCATATTTTTGCGTCTCTGCAATTCTAAACTGTCTCAGTCCTTGCTTGGACAAATACTCGCCGAGTGTATTGGTATATTTCTCTTTCTTAAAAGCTACTTCCAACTTGCCCTCAAACGTAGCGTCGTAAGTCGTAAACGAGACAAACTTAGGCGCAAGAAATCCGCGCGCTCTGTCAAAACCGTTGAAGTCCTCGTATATAAAGCTTCGCGTGATCTGTCTTGCCCTGTCAGGACGGTAGTTGAAGAAGATAATACTGTCGCCTTTGTTGACCTTAGCAGTCGGCTTGCCCCCTTCCGTGATTACGGTAGGCAACATAAATTCGTCGGTAACGCCCTTGTCATAGCTGTTCTGCATTGCCTCGACAGCATTGCTTTCAAATACGCCTTCGCCGTCTGCGATCGCCGCATAAGCCTTGGCTACTCTCTCCCATATATTGTCTCTGTCCATTGCATAGAATCTGCCGCTTATAGTAGCTATCTTGCCGTATCCCAACTTGTCAAGATACTCGGCAAGCTCTTCGACAAAGCCCTTGCCGCTGACGGGAGACACGTCTCTGCCGTCCATAAAACAATGGATATAAGTATTCTTGACGCCCATATCCTTTGCCATTTTGACAGTGGCAAAAAGATGCTCGATGTGAGAGTGTACGCCGCCGTTGGAAAGCAGTCCCATTATATGCAGACTTTTACCGTCGAGTTTTGCATTATTCATAGCGTCAACAAGAGCAGAATTGGCAAAGAAATCGCCGTCCTCTATCGCCTTGCTTATCTTGGGCAAGTCTTGAAAGATAACTCTGCCTGCGCCGATATTGAGGTGTCCTACCTCGCTGTTGCCCATTTGACCGTCGGGAAGTCCCACCGCAAGTCCGCTGGCATTTAGCTGAGTGGAAGGATTTTGCTTAATTATATTTAATACTTCGGGAGAGGTCGTCTCCGATATGGCGTTGTTGTCGCCAAACTCATTGATACCGTATCCGTCCATTATTATAAGTCCTGTAAATTTCATATAAACCTCTGTATGCGGTATTTACAATCAAAAAACCGCGAAAATTTAATAATAGGACGCAACGCCTCGGCTGTGTCCTATTATCATGATTATAAAATCAATATTTTACTACTTGCGAGAAATCAACAGCTTTCAAAGAAGCGCCGCCGATAAGTCCGCCGTCGATCTGCGGCATTGCCATAAGCTCGCTTGCGTTCTTAGGATTCATGCTGCCGCCGTACTGTATTCTTACCTTGTTCTCTGCGCAATCTTTGCAATAGAGATTTGCCATAGTATTACGGATGATAGCTATCGTGTCGTTGGCGTCCTGAGCGGTAGCCGTCTTGCCTGTGCCGATAGCCCATACAGGCTCGTATGCGATGACGATATTTTCAAGCTGTGACTTGTCTATATCCTTAAATGCCTCGGTGGTCTGTCTTACGAGTACGCTCTCAACGAGTCCGCCCTCTCTCTCTTCCAAAGTCTCGCCCACGCAAATGATAGGTTTCAAGCCCTTGCTGAGAGCAGCTTTAACTCTTGCGTTGACAGTTTGGTCTGTCTCGCCGAAATACTGTCTGCGCTCGCTGTGTCCGATAATGACGTATTCAACGCCGAGTTCAACGAGCATATCCGCGCTTATCTCGCCTGTGAAAGCTCCTTTTTCTGCCCAATGTACGTTCTCTGCGCCAAGCTTGATGTTGGTGCCTTTTATTATCTCGCCAGCCGTAGCTATATCTGTGTAAGGTACGCATACGACTACTTCTGCCTTAGCGTCCTTGACAAGAGGGATAAGGTCTGTCAAAAGTGCCTTAGTAGCTGCGATGGTGTTGTTCATCTTCCAATTTCCTGCAATGATAGGTTGTCTCATATTATTTATACCTCGTAAATTTATTCTATTATTTTATGCGTATGCCGCCGTACTTGTCATATTCAAATTCGACGGCAATATCGGCAAATTATTTCTCGTTGAGACAAGCAATGCCCGGCAAAACCTTGCCCTCAAAGAGTTCCAACGACGCGCCGCCGCCCGTTGAGATGTGGCTCATCTTGTCTGCAAATCCAAGCTGAGCTACCGCTGCCGCGCTGTCGCCGCCGCCGATTATCGTCGTTGCGCCGTCAGCCTCCGCCATAGCCTTTGCCACTGCTATCGTGCCGTTTGCCAATATAGGATTCTCAAATACGCCCATAGGTCCGTTCCATATTACAGTCTTAGCATTCTTAACTTCGTTGGCAAAAAGCTCTCTTGATTTGCTGCCTATATCCAAGCCCATCTTGTCAGCCGGAATTGTGTGAATATCGCACTCGCTGACCTCTATCTTTGCGTCGATAGGATTTGGGAAAGAGCTTGCTATGACTGCGTCAACCGGCAAAAGCAACTTCTTGCCCATCGTCTTTGCCTTGTCAAGCATCTGTCTGCAATAATCAAGCTTTTCGTCGTCTACCAAAGACGTGCCGACTTCATATCCCTGAGCCTTTGCAAAGGTATAAGACATGCCGCCGCCAATAATGAGCGTGTCGCACTTGTTGAGAAGATTGTCTATAACTTTGAGCTTGTCAGCGACTTTTGCGCCGCCGAGTACCGCTACAAACGGGTGTACGGGATGCTCTAAGCTGTCAGCCATGACGCTGAGTTCCTTCTCTATAAGGAAACCGCATACTGCCTCTTTGACAAATCCGTATTCAACGATACCTGCCGTCGACGCGTGACTTCTGTGCGCCGTGCCGAAAGCGTCGTTGACGTATACGTCTGCATACTCGCTCAAAGCCTTGCAGAAAGCCTCGTCTCTGCCCTCTTCCTCAGCGTGGAAACGCAAGTTTTCAAGCAATACGCACTCGCCGTCTTTCAAAGCTGCGACCTTTGATTTAGCGTCCTCGCCTATTACGTCCTTTGCGAAAGTTACCTTACCGCCCAAAATCTCGTTGAGTCTGTCAGCAACAGGCTTCAAAGTCAATTTGACGGGATCGTTCTTCAATGCCTTGGCAATAGCCTCTTCCTTTGCCTTTTCCTGCTCTTCTGCCGGCATAGCCTCTATCGCCTTCTTTTCTTTTTTTGTCAAACCTACTTTTGCACTGAAAATGCTGTGCGGTTTGCCCATATGCGAACAAAGAATGACCTTTGCGCCTTGGTCCATAAGATATTTTATCGTGGGTAGCGCGCCTTGAATACGGTTTTCGTCAGTGATGACGCCGTCTTTCATAGGTACGTTGAAGTCTACTCTTACGAGACACTTCTTGCCTTTTACTTGCACATCTTTGATTGACTTCTTATTCATTTAAAGTCTCCTTATATATAAAATAAATTTTTACGTGTCAATTATATCACTACTTAAATGACGTTGTAAAGAATAATTGCCAAAATTTGTTATTATTTTGACGATTTATCCGCCGCAGCATCCTCGCAGCCTGTCTTAGCGTCTTGATCAACTTTTTTCTCTTCTGCAATAACGTCAGTATTTTCTACCGCAACTTCGCTTTGACGTATATTTAAATTGCCGTCTTCCGCACTTTGTTGCGCAGTGTCTTTCGGCGCGTCTCCGTTATTGTTTTTGTTGAGAACCGAACAGTCAAGACGTCGCAGATGTCCTCTATCAGCGTCGCATACCGCTATAAATTCGCCGTTGTATTCTTCTATGTGCATACTTGCGCCGCACCCCTCGACGTCGCACGACGACTTTATCGCAAGTTGATAAAACGTATCGCCTATCAACATATAAGGCGGCTTGCCGTACCCTATCTTTTTGACGGCAAAGGGCGACTTGCACATCGCTTTTATCATTCTGAGTTTATATCCGTTGTCAGTTGCAAAAGCTCCGCCGACAGAACACAGCACAAATACTGCGAATATCAGCGTAACTCTCAACGTGTCGTTGAATTTAAATTTGCCTATTACAAATATCAATATTATACAGAGCGCGACGAGAAGCAGCGACAGCGCAAATTTTACAGCCGTAGTCTTTATCAACTTTGACTTACCCGATACCGCCGTCACTTCGACTTCGCCCATATCCAAGTCTTTGACGTCGGCAAGGTCGCCCTCTTGCAGACTCGCTTTTGAAAGGATATATTGACGTTCCTTCTCCTTCGCCTGCCTGCGCTCAAAGAGCGACATACGCTTTTTTTCTTCGACGAGTTGCGCTCCGCATTTCTCGCAAAAGCTTACGCCCTCGTTATTTTCATGCTTACAGTTGGGACATTGCATACCGCTTACTCACTCCCTTTATCCAACGCCTCTTACGGCACTTGCTTTTTTCCTAAGTTTATCTTTCTGACTTTGTTCAGATATACTGCATAAACCGCCGTCAAAGCTATACTTCCTGCCAATATCAAATAGCTGGCGATATGCGGCTGAATATACCCCTTTCCGCTTGCCGATATGCCTACCGCAAGAAAGAGTATCCACTGCAAAGCCGCCAATGCGTCAAGCAAGACCACCGTGATAAAAAATGATATCCCGCATTTGTTTTTGCTGCGCTTTATCGCAGTGACTGTCACCAATACTGCCATAGCGGCAAACAGCGCGATAGCAATAACAAAACTTGCGATATAAGCCATATCGAACTGTCTTATCTCGGCATTTGTCACTTTGCTCATAAACGCAACTTTCAACATGCTTGCAGATATGCCGCTTGAATTGTTGTTGACGATATAGTCGATTGAATTTTCATGTCCCTTCGTCATTGCAAAGAGTATGTCGACAAAAGACATATTGCACGCCACTTCAATGGACTTATCCTCGCCTTCCGGCACCAAATCGCCGAGATAGTCTTTCAATGACCCCGAAAAATTCATACTGAGAGCAGGCAAAAGCAAAAACGCGATAAACAACACGCCTATTACTACTCCCAGCGTGATATTAAGACGCTTGTCCAATCCCTTTTTTTTCTCTTCAAGCGCTTGATTATGACGGATATTCGCCTTGACTTCTGCGCTTAAAGAATTGAATTTCTTCTTCTTTGCCATCTCTTTTCCTCATATAAAGTATGCAGTATTATTATTTTACAACATTTTTGCAATCTTGACAACAGGTGAATAAAAGTTTTCAAAAAATATACACTAATTCCGACATTGTCTTAAAAGACTGAGTCAAAAACAAAAAAAGGAGAATGATTTATGATTACGATTATTGCATTGATACTTGTAACCCTAGGCGCTATCAACTGGCTTGCAGTTGGTATTTTCGATTTTAATATTGTAAATTGGATATTTACTCCAAGCGCATACGTCGGAGCGAGAGTTGTATACGCAATCGTGGGAATCGCAGGAATATGGCTTATAGCATATTTGATTTACAACAGATTCTCACCGAAGCGTATTCATGCGGTCGAAGATATGGCACACCATAAGAACCACGAGCCCGGCGACAGAGCGTAAATCAACAGACAAAAACAAGACGGCTATTATTTTTAATACCGTCTTGTTTTTGTTGATATCATGCAGGTTTTCCACAAAAAACTTATAAATTTAGTCTATACACATAGACTGTGAAGCACGCTATTTGCCAAAAGATGCCGCATAACGACCTCTTGCATATCGACGCTTTTGATATATACACTCAAATCGTCAAGCATGATACTCATAGTGTTGAACAACTCCAACAGCTTATACATAGATTGCTTTATCGGCATACGCTGGATAGGCAAAAATATCTCCTGATCCATCTCCGCCTTGCCTGCTATCACAATGCGGTTTTTCTCAACGGACGTTGTGATAAAATCTATCTCCCTTTTATTTCTGGATAAAAAAAGCTTGTCAAGCTGAGAAAATAACGCGCACGCTTGTTTTGCTGCTTTGCAGAATTCAAAGCACTTGTCTATCATATACACCGGCAGCGGATAGATATTGAGCCTGCTGACATTTTCTCCTGCGCCTATGCCCAACTTGCTATACTCCGCCTGCATTTGAGATACTTGCCCGTCGTCGGCAAGGATATAATCTCCGTCAAAATTCTCTTCCATACTCCCCTCCGTCAAAAAATATATGTCGACATATTATATTTTAAAAGATATAAAAATATGCTATACATATAAATTTAATTAAATGGACGCCGTTAGTTGCAATTCTCACTTAATTTGATTATAATAAATAATATGGAAAAGAGTACATTGTTATCGCCCACTCAACTTTGGGCAGATTATGACGCAAACGCAGTAAAACTTAAATCCAATTTTTTAAAATACGACACCGACAGCAACGGCGCCGTAAGTTTTGAAGCATATCTGAGTTGTGATACTGATACCGACAAAGACACGCCTTTGATATACTGTCACGGCAAGATACCCAAAGACAACTTTAAAAATGCCGTGATAATTTATATCAACGGATACAAGGCAACGCAGTTTGAACTGATGACCGATACGTTCGTACCGCGAGGATACGGCGTAATCACGTTCGACTATATGGGCGTCACTAATAAAAAAGACGCCAAATTCACGATATATCCCAAGTCGCTAAACTTTGCTAATTACGCATCAAGCGCAGGACATCTCGACAGATATGTCGAAACGCCTAAAAATTCTTGCGTATACGTATGGAGCTGTCTGTGCAGAAACGTCATTACTTTTATAAAAAATCTGCTGGGAGAAGAGATAAAGATATATCTGCGCTCTACTTTGGAAGGCGGCAACATTCTTTGGCAAGTCGCAGGTATGGATAAAAGAGTTGACGGCGTCATCGCCTCCAACAATGCAGGCTGGGCAGAGCACAGAGGACTTTTTAGATTTTCAGACAGTCCTGACGAATACGATATAGACGAGAATAAAATCAAGTGGATAAGCGCGTGCTCTCCGCAGGCATATGCAAAATTCGTGACCTGCCCCGTCCTATACCTATCGGGCACCAATACGGGCTTGACGAGCATCGACAGAGTGGAAAAGACTCTTGCGCTGACTGTCAACGATTCCAACAACCACGTATGTCTATGTCCCAACTTGACGCAGACGCTCAACACCAGCGCAAAAGCCACTTTGACAATGTGGCTGGACAACGTATATTACGGCAGAGAAATGCCCAAATGTCCCAAGCTTACTTTTGACGTGTCGGACGGCAAAGCTGTCGCAAGAATGGAATACGACAGCAACTGGGAGATCGACAAGCTGGTGATAAGTTATGCTTACGACGAGATCAACAGCGAATTCCGTCATTGGAATTCCACAATACTCTCGTCCGCCAATCCATCTATCGAGATACCCGTACACGACGGCGACAAACGCATATTTGCCTTTTCGTCAGTATATTACAAAGACGGACAGTACTACTCTTCGCTGCCGTCAATGTTAAATTTGGAGGGAGCAAAGATAGACAAAGTCACCCCTGAGCGGACGCGTATTATATATGAAAGAAAGCGCGGACTCGGCATATGGGCTGTCGACAACGTCAAAGGCGAGTATTTTATGCCAGAACTCAAAGCAGGCGCAAACGATATCGTCGGCGTGACTGCGATTAAAGGAAATCTTTCGACGTATTATATAAGCGACAAGAACTTTGAGAGAAAAGAAAACAGTATATTCCAATTCGACTGCTATTCGCAGGTGGATCGTACTTTAAAGGTAGAAATGAGCGTTGAGACCGACGACTTTTCTTATACGTCATACGCCGTCGAGGTCAAACTGCCTAAGGGCGAATGGCAAAAGATTGCTCTGTCGCACGGAGATTTTAAGACGAAAGATCTGGTATCGCTCAAAGAATGGAATAAGGTCAAAAAACTTTCTTTCCTTGATATCGACAATACACTGATAAACAACATCATATGGATATGACGATGATAAAGCTTAGCGAACTCAATGAAAACGATAAAATAATCACCAAAAAAAATCATCCTTGCGGCAACAACGTCTGGGTGATTTTGAAAAAAGGCGTCGACTTCAAGTTGCAGTGTGAAAAGTGCAGACACACCGTCGTAATACCGTCGGAAACTTTAAAAAAATCTATCAAATCTGTGATAAAGGAATGATATGGAAGACAAGATACAACCGCAGGTAGAAAAGTATTCTCATATTGAAAATTCAAAAAAACAAAACCGACTCAAAGCGTTCAACGCATTTTTGCTAGTCATAATAGTTTTGCTTGCCGTTGCGCTAGTTATTTTCACAACGCTGCTTACGACGATAACTGTGGACGGCAAAAGTATGTTCCCCACTCTTGTCGACGGCGACAGACTTATTCTTTTGAAAAGAGGATACAAGTTGGAGCGGGGCGATTTGATAGTGTTCAACCGACAGGGGCGCAACAACGTCAAACGCATCATAGGCTTGGAGGGCGACGTGATAAAATTCGATAAAGAAAATATGGTCTGGATCATCAACGACGAGCCGTACGTAGAAGAATACGTCGAAGGCGGTTACAGCGACAACTATTTTATCTCTTCCCCGTCGCAGTTATTTGACGAAGGCGTCACGATAGGTCCTGGTCAGCTCTTTGTGCTGGGCGACAACCGCAACATATCCGACGGCAAAGTGTCCATCGACTCGCATATATACGGCGCTTTGGATGAAGCTACGATAATTGGAAAAGTTATAAAAATATATTGAAGTACTTAAAGGAGACAAAATGAAAGCAATAGTTTCGGTAATAGGCAAAGATAAAAAAGGCATTATCGCAAAAGTGTCAAACGCGCTCTATGAGATGAGTATCAACATAGAAGATATATCTCAGACGATAATGCAGGACTATTTCACGATGATAATGGCGGTAGATATCGCCGAATGTCCTCTCAAATTCGACGCGATAGCAAAACAGCTGAGCATACTCGGCAATGAAAACCGTTTGGAGATACACATTCAACTGCAAAGTATATTTGACAGTATGCACAAAATAGACACAGGCAAAAAGGAAATTTGACGATGTATTCCAGCAATGAGATTATAGAAACGATAAATATGATTTCCCAACAACACCTCGACGTGAGGACTATCACGTTGGGAATTTCGCTGTTCGACTGTATCACAGACAGCAAGCAGCGTACTTGCGATAAGATATACGATAAGATAATGTCGAAGGCAAAAAATCTTGTCAAGATAGGCAACGATATATCAAGCGAACTTGGCGTGCCTATCGTCAACAAGCGTATATCTATCACTCCGGTAAGTTTGATATCCGCGGCAAGCAAGGGACATTTGGAGATTATTCGCACCCTTGATAAAATAGCCGACGAGACGGGAGTCGACTTCCTTGGCGGCTACTCCGCTCTCGTACATAAGGCAATGACGCCGTATGAAAAAGAATTTTTGCTCTCAATCCCCGAAGCTCTGTCGACGACAAATAAGATATGTTCTTCCGTCAACGTAGCTACTTCCAAGGCGGGAATAAATATGGACGCCGTCGCGCTGATGGGCAAAATAGTCAAAGAGTGCGCGTATCTGACGAGGGATAAAGACAGCCTTGCCTGCGCTAAACTTGTGGTATTTGCCAACGCAGTCGAGGACAACCCCTTTATGGCAGGCGCATTCCTCGGCGCAGGAGAGGACGACACTGTCGTCAACGTCGGCGTATCAGGTCCCGGCGTAGTAAAAACCGCGCTGGAAAAATGCCACGGCGATTTGACAGAAGTCGCTGAATGTATTAAGCAGACGGCATTCAAAATCACAAGAGTGGGACAGCTTGTCGCAAAAGAAGCCAGCAAGAGACTTGACGCGAGCTTTGGCATCGTCGACCTGTCTTTGGCTCCAACGCCTGTGATAGGAGATTCCGTCGCGCATATTCTCGAAGAGATAGGTCTAGAAAGCGTAGGCGCATACGGCACTACGGCTTGCCTTGCAATGCTCAACGACGCAGTAAAGAAAGGCGGCATAATGGCATGCTCCAATGTAGGCGGACTGTCAGGCGCATTCATACCGGTATCGGAAGACGCAGGCATGATAAAGGCAACCGAGATAGGCGCGCTCAATCTGGAAAAACTTGAAGCAATGACGGCGGTTTGCTCCGTCGGTCTTGATATGATAGCAATACCCGGCGACACTACGGCGGACGTGATATCCGGCATTATTGCCGACGAAATAGCAATAGGCGTGGTCAACACCAAGACCACAGCGGTAAGAGTGATACCCGTGTATGGCAAAAAGGCGGGAGACACCGCAGAATTCGGAGGACTGCTCGGCAGAGCGCCAATCATGAATATCAACAAATACTCCCCTGCAAAATTCATTGGCAGAGGCGGAAGAATACCTGCGCCGCTGCACAGCAATAAGAACTGATATGAACATCGAAGGAAAAAACCCCGTCAAAGAAGCTCTTGATTCACACGTCAAGATTTCTAAAATATGTATCTCAAAGACTGCTCACGACTTGCAGCCTATCGTAGATATTGCCAAGAAAAAACGCATAAGAATTGATTTCGCCGACAAGTCCCAACTTGACAGAATAAGCCAAAGCGGTCGGCACCAAGGCGTAATTGCTATCGCCAGCGACTTTGAGTATTGCGAGGTCGACGACATACTGCGCTATGCCAAGAATAAGGGCGAAAAACTTTTTATGCTGATACTCGATGGCATTGAGGACCCCCATAATCTTGGCAGCATAATAAGAGTTGCAGAATGCGCAGGCGCGCACGGCATTGTGATTCCGTCGCGGCGAAGCGTGGGTGTCAATGCGACGGTATTGCGTACTTCCGCAGGCGCGGCAAACCATATGAAGATTGCCAGCGTAAACAACGTCAACGATACTATACGTATGCTCAAAGACAACTTTATCAACGTCTATTGCGCTGATATGCAAGGTATGCAGCTGTATGATACCCACCTAAAAGAAGACGTCGCTATCGTGATAGGCGGCGAAGGGTCGGGAGTAAAACAACTGACGTCAAAGTTGTGCGACAGCGCCATTTCCATACCTCAATTCGGCAAAGTCAACTCACTCAACGCGTCGGTTGCTTGCGGTATAATATGCTATGAAGTAGTAAGACAGCGTAGATAAAGAAAGTTGTATATCTTACAGCAGGACAGAGAAAACTGCCCTGCTTTTTTAATTGAATAAACGGATGAGATTTCTCCACTCCGCTTCTGTCGAAGTGACCCAATTTTACTTACAACAATTCAAACATTGATTATTCTCTCAATACCACATATCCCCTACAACTGTCACCAATATTAAGGTAATGTCATTTCGACCGAAGTGTAACGGAGTGGAGAAATCTCAACAAGTTAAATAAAAGGATTAGACCTCTCCGCGTAGGGCGTAAGGAGCGAAAGCGACGGAATAGCGAGCCAGCGGCAGCGTCTTGGGCGAGCGTCGGTGACGATTATATCAGACAATCACAAGGATGAGATTTCTCCGCTCCGTTGCACTACGGTCGAAATGACCAAATTTGGCTTGTAGTAAACATAAATTGGGTCACTTCGACTGAAACGTAGTGGAATGGAGAAGTCTAATCCGCTTAATAATTCAACTTGTTGAAGTCCCAAATTTTCCCCCTTTAAAGCTCCCCGCCTCCAACATAAAAATCAAATCTATTTTTTCAACTATTGCCATACTCTTTTTGTTGACTTTATCAGAGTAAACAACTAAAATATATAGGTCATAGCAAAGTAAAGAGAAAATATTCAGCAAAATAGCGTTGCTGAAATCGAGGAAAAAGTGGTAAAAAAAATATTTGGAAAATGGAACGCTGTCGAATTGGCTTTATATTTAACGGGGCTTGCGATAATAGTGGCAATGTCCATAATTTTCAAGGCGTCATGGATGTCTGCGGTCACAGGTATCTTTGGACTTTCTTGCGTATTATTCGCCGCAAAAGGCAAGATAATAGGCATAGCGTTTACTTGGGTAATGATAGTATTTTACAGCATACTCTCCTATAAAAATAAATATTACGGCGAAGTATTTGTCAACGTCTGTCTTATGTTCCCTATGACGATAATTCAACTCGTCGCTTGGCTCAAAAACCTAGGCAAGGACTACGTCGTCAAAGTCAACTCTATCACAAAGAAAGAAATTATCATTGTCTGCTGCGTTGCACTCGCCGCATTCGTCGCATTTTATTTTATACTCGGCGCACTGGGTACTTCTCAACTTATATTCAGCACTATTTCTATCGTGACCAGCATACTTGCGACGTACTTCCAATCAAGGAGAAGCAAGTACGGCTTCTTGGCATTCTTAGTAAACGACGCAGTATTGTGCGTACTTTGGCTTCTTGCAACTCTTGACGATATACAGAATATTGCAATGCTCACCGCCGTCGCGATGTACGTGATAAGCGATATATACGGCTTTATCAGTTGGGGCGTGATGCAAAGACGCCAGCAAAAAGAAAGCTCGCCTGTGATCACGACGTCATCCGACTAATTATTATTGATTTTTCAATACTAGAAAAGTTTTAAAGAAAAATTATATTTACAAAAATTTATCTATAAGAAAATATATATTAAATCAATCGCTGTTGGGTAAATTTGCTTTAATTTTTTTACGTATCCTTTGCAAAGTATTGTCAACGTACTTTGTATTCTTTCCCAAAGCCTGCGCAATTTGCATATAACTTGCGCCTTTATAATACATATCGAATATTACTTGCTCGCACTCCGACAGCGACGTAGATATCACGTTTTTTATCGTATCGGTCTCTTCTGTGCGTATTGCTATCTCCTCAGGAGTCATCATACCGCCGTCGGTATCCTCCATTGCGCTTATAGGCACGCTTTCACTGAGCACCTTATTTTTCAATCTCGTCCCCTTGCGAATGCAATCCAAAATCCTGTTCTTAATACACTCGTGCGCATAGGTAATGAAAGATATACCGCCGTCTAACTTATAGGTGACTATCGCGTTAAAGAGACCGATCATACCCTCTTGGACGATATCGTCTCTATCCACACCTTTGAGAAAATAGGCGCGAGATATGGAATTGACAAGTCCCTTATATCTCTCCATAAGTTCCTCGACTGCGCGCTCTTCGCCCTCTCGGTATTCTCTTATCAGTTGTATATCGTCTTTCATTTCCCCTACATCACCGCTGCACATCTCGCACTCAATTTTATCTTAATATGCCGATACCGTCATACATTGATAAGCCTTAACTAAGTTGACAGATATTATGCCTTTGTTTTGACTTTTTCAAGCAAAGCTCTCTGCTTAGCTCTCACTTCGACTGCTTTGCCGCAAGTCATTTTGCCCTCGCTGCAAGCTCCGCCCACGCATGACGCGCCGCAATTTCCAAACACGCTGGGTGCGACTTCAAGCACAAGCTCCAACATCTGCCAAGCTACTTCCCTAATCTCCCACTGAGCTCTGTTGCAGCATCTCAAATTAAAAAAGTTCATAAGCGAACGGGCATTCATGGTCACTATCATCTTGGTCTCCGCCGCATTGGGAAGCACAAAACGCGCGTCCTCATTTGACTTTTCGCATGCGCCGCCGAGCGCGCTCTGCCACTCTGTATACCATTCGTGCATTGCAGCCATTTGCTCTTTGAATTTATTTACCGCGTCCTCGCCAAGCGCCTCAATCGCCTCGGGTATGACGTAATTAAAGGTATCGCCGCTCTTATTTGCCGCCACGTATCTCTGAGATTTTACGCTAAACGACGCGATTCTATGTCTCGTTATCTGCGCCAGCAAACTGCGCGATACGCCCTCGATACCAAAAGTAAAACTTGCATGTTCAAAAGGAGAAGCATGTCCGAAAGAGCGCAATCTCTCAATAAATTTTTGTACGTCGCTCTTATCCAATCCTTCCTGCAAATTCTCTATCGTCGCGTCGCTGTAACAAAGCTTTGCGGCAAGCGCGATAGTCCTCTCAGGATTTGGCGTATATTCAAGCAGCTTTACGCTTGGTTTGACTTGTGGCATAGTGCTTCCTCCAATGTATAAATTCTTTTCCTAAATATTTTACTTTACGACGCGGCATTTGTCAATCGCTGTGCCGACTCTCGGCAAATTTGATATCTGCGACGTCTAATCGTTCTTATATGAGACAGACAAAAGATATTGCAATCTATCATGCTGTGCCGTCAGATAGAGATAACCCACCAAAGCTTCAAAGCCTGTGGCTGTCTTATAGTCCAGCACCGTGGCATTCTTAGCAAATGAATGCGGATGCGAATTGCGGCCTCTGCGGAAAATATCTCCCTCTTCCTCCGTCAACAAGCCCTCGATGGCAGACATACTCTCGGCTTGCGCAGTCGCGCTCACCCGACGTATCACCGCCTTATGAAGTTTGTCCGTCTTGCCCGTCGTCTTAGACATCTCGACGAGCCTCACGTAAAGCGTATGCACGCCGTCGCCCACATAAGCAAGCACGAGAGGACTAAGCTCTCGCGCCTGTTTTATTGTCATAGGTTGGTTGTTTAACGGAAGGCTCATTATTTCTTTGCGCTCTTCTGTGCGACGAAATAATCAAACAACAACTCGTCGCTGTACGTCGACTGACCTGTGGCTTTCAACGTACACTCTTGGATATACTGATAACAGCTCTTCTCCATAATTCTAATTATCTCAAAGGCTTCGTCCATATCCTTGCCTGCGCAGAATACGCCGTGGTTTGCCATAAAGCAAGCGTTGCGTCCCTGCATAGCTTCCACCGTACCGTTTTTGAGTTTCTTGGTGCCGGGAAGTCCGTACGCGCCCACTCTGCAACTGCCGCCGACGAGTTTTTGCATCTCGTCGCTCATGACGGGCAATTCTATTCTTGCCGACGCGAGTATCGAGCAGTAAATCGGATGCGAGTGTATCGTAGCGTTTATCTCAGGTCTTGCCTGCATGATAGCCGCGTGTATCTTTCTTTCGCTGGTAGGTTTCTTACCGTCCGACCACACCGACGGGTCGCTTATCTGCACGACGGGCATATCTTCCGGCGCAAGCGCGATATAATCAAGACCCGTAGGCGTAACCAGCATATGGTCCTCGTCAAGTCTGACGGCGGTATTGCCCCAAGTGCCCTGCACAAGATTTTCCGCCAAAAGCGCGACGCCGCTGTCTTTTATTACCTGTCTCAATCTCAGTTCTGTCTCTTTATCCCATGCCATATTACACCTCGCTTGCTTCCTTATCGGAAGTCTGTTGATTGTTGTCGCCCTCTTCTTTTGCAGAGAGGTTTTCCTGATTTTTCTTGCTGTATTTCGTCTTATAGATAAATCTCATAAGTCTTGCCTCAAAGCCGTTGATGATCATATTTTTGCCTATTACGCTTGACGACACAAAGCAGTGGCTTGCCTTGTCAAGCACCAGCACGCAAGTATACGCCTCGTCCATAGTACGTCCCGACGTGATACATCCCTTGTCCTTTACAAGACAGGAGTTTCTGCCCTTCAATGTTTTGATAATGCTGTGGATATTATCCTCTGCGGTCTTGCAGGTAGGACCTACTATCTGCGCCATATCGTCGAGTATGGCAGGTATCGTGACGCCTGCTTTTGCGACGGGCATGACCCACTTGGGATAGCACTCGCATATCGCGTTGATATCGCTTCTTTCGTTGTATATCTGCGCATGGTATTTATACTCGCTCTCGGCAGTAAAGATATTCATTTTGACAATATCGTCTTCTTTAAGCTCTGCAAGTTTTACGCCTGCCTTAGTTATATACATATCGTTGAGTTCGCTGCGCATACTCAACATATCGCTCTCGCCGACGACGCCCTCGGCGACAAGTCTTTTTGCATACTCTAAAATTGTTTGAACGCTGCTATTCATTCTTCATCTCCTTCAAATCTTTTTGAATTGGCTTTTCTATAAGTCTTTTCCAAGCTGTAATAGATTTGCTTATAGCTCTTAAAAAGCTCGTCATAAATATACTTATTTTGCGGATTAGGTCTATACGTCTTGCTTTCGACGACGAAGTTTTTCGCCTCTGCAAAGCTCTTCAACTCGCCGAGACCTATAAGCGCGATTATAGCCGCGCCCAACGCGCCTGCGTTTCTTGGATTTTGCACGATGGCAAACTCGCTGCCTGTGATATCTGCGATTATCTGCATCCACGCGTCGTCCAACGCGCCGCCGCCGATAATTCTAAACTGTCTGCAATGGAATTTATAATCCTTGCGGAAATTTTCGAGTATCCACCTGAGGTTGTAGCCTATGCCCTCATAGAGCGCCTTCATGATATGTTCTCTGGTATGGTTGGGGGTGACGTTCCAAAGCGTAGCTCTCGTGGTCGTAGACGACACCGGACATCTCTCACCCAGCATCCAAGGAGTGCATATCAAATGGTCTGACCCTGCCGGTATGGATTCGATGACCTTGTCCATATAGGCGTATATGCCGTCGCCCAGCTCCTTTTGTTCTGCGGCGAAGAACTGGTCGCATATCCATTGGATATTGCTTCCTGCCGCCTCTGTGATACCGCAGATAAGATTCATTTCCGGGTCTGCCGACTGTATAGCCGCCGCTCCGTGCTTAAACTTGGTCTTAGTCCTACTTGACGCAGCCACCCAAGCCGACGTGCCGAGGTATATATGTATCTCGCCGTCGCCGTTCATACCGCTGCCGATAGCCGCCGCCTGCGTATCGTCGCAGCCGCCGAAGACCGCAGTGCCGACTTTAAGTCCCATCTTCTCTGCCGCAGCCTTAGTAAGACCGCTGCCGATCTTGTCGGTACTCTTCACCAACGGCGGAAGTTTTTTCAAATCGATACCGATGAGTTTAAGCGCGCTCATCCACGTCTTCTTTTTGAGGTCGAGACCATAACTTGACGCGCCCGACAGTTCTGCGACCATCTCGCCTGTGCACTTGAATTTCAAAAATCCGTTGACGTCGAGAAAATACTTGGTGTTGTTGTATACGTCGGGACGCTCTTCTTTGAGCCACTGTATCTTCGACACGACGTCCTTGCCCATGATAGGAGTGCCCGATACCAAAGTAAAGATGCCTTTGCCTCCGACTTTTTTCATAAGCGTCTGAGCCTGTTTTTCTGCTCTGCCGTCAACCCAGGTTATATTGCGGTGCAATACTCTGCCGTTGGCGTCTATGGGAATGATACCCATAGCCTGCGTAGAAAAGACAACACCCTCAACGTCGCCGGGGTCTATGCCCGTATCCTGCATAATCGTCTTTGAAGCGAGACAAACCGCCTCCCAATACTCTTCGGGTTCTTGCTCCACAAAAGCGGGAGCCGGATAATAAGTGGGATAAGGCACCGCCTTGGATGCCACGATATTACCGTTGAAATCAATAAGCACCGCCTTGTCGGAACTCGTGCCCATATCATGCGCCATTATGTATTTCATCTATAATTTTACCTCTTGATATTCCGTCGTATGACGGCGCGGAGACTTCTCTCCGAGATATGTCATAAAGCGCGTAAAAGGCGAACCTACGCGGTCCACCTTCACGCATTTATTCGATTAGTTTTTCTTTGCCTTAGCCTCGGCAGCTTCTGCCTTAGCAAGCATCTTTTCAGCCTTAGCGTACTTCTTGTCGTTGACGCCCTTATACTTGTTCATCTTATACTTAGCGACCTGCTTATCCATCGGCTCGGTTCTCTCTTCGACCATAGCGAACACGTTGTCGAATCTTTCGAGAGCGTCGTCGATTACCTCGTCGGTGTCAGCCATAGAAGTATAGAGACGCGATCCTGCCAAAGTTACGATACCGTTTGCCATATAAGCGGCGCCCATGTGTTCCATAGCGACCTTTCTGACCATGATCATATCCTGCTTTTTGAGGACTTTGAGGAGTGTGAGCATACTCTTTGACGAGAAGTCATAGCTCATTGCGCCCGTACATTCGAGGTGGACGATAGAGCCTTGGTTGTATGCAACGTACGGCAAGCCGTGTTTTTCTATCAACTTGACGAGACCGTCCGTCAATCTATTGCCTGCTCTGCCCGCCTTAGCGCACGCGTCTGTCTCCGCAATTTTCTTGATAGCTACGTAACCTGCCATAGCCGACAGCGGATTGGCAGCCAAAGTACCTCCGCAGTATGCCTTCTTTGCTCCGCCTGCAACGCCTGCCGCGAGGAGCGAAACGTATTCTCTCTTGCCGCCTACGCCGCCTGCTGCCGGATAACCGCCTGCGACGATCTTACCGAATATAGTAAGGTCAGGTTTGACGTTGAAGAATCCTTGCGCGCCGCCGAGACCAACTCTAAAACCTGTGACGACTTCGTCGAATATAAAGAGCGCGCCGTACTTATGAGCAAGATCCAAAGCCTTTTGGTTGTAATCGAAATCGACGGGACGTGTACCTGACTCAGGGCCTACCGGCTCGACGATAACGGCAGCTGTGCCGCCTCTCATTCTCTTGTTGTATTTGAGATAATCTTCGAGCATGTTGAGGTCGTTAGGTCTTACCTCGTCTATGACCGAGAATATATTATTTGGTATTCCGTGCGATTCAAGGAACTGTCTCGTACCCGGCACTTTAAGACCGTAGACCATCTGATCCGACCAGCCGTGGTATGCTCCGCCGACCTTGATAATTCTCTTGTTCTTAGTCTGACATCTTGCGATACGTATCGCAGCCATGACCGACTCCGTACCCGAGCCGAGCATTCTGAACATCTCGACGTTGGGCATATTCTTGTTGATTTCCTTTGCGATAAGGAGTTCTGCCTCGTGGAAAAGACCTGTGACAGGACCGCACTCCTTGATAAGCTTGATAGCCTCTTCCTGCACGTCGGGATAGTTGCTGCCCAAGATAGTAGGACCGCCTGCCTGCAAGAAGTCGATATATTGGTTGCCGTCGATATCGGTGAGATATGCGCCCTCAGCCTTCACCATGCACATTGGGAATGGCTTGTTGAACGCCAAATTGTGCTGAACGCCGCCTGGTATATATTTCTTAGCCTCCGCAGTGATCTCCTTTGAGCCTGCGCATTTTTTGTCATAATATTCCGAACATATCTCTTTATATTTCTCCTCTGGAATAGAATAAATATTCTTATCCGTAAGGTCAGTAAGACTTTGTTTGATCTCCTGTGCGTTTCCCCAGCGAGTGATGCCGTAACCCTCGGCAACCTTCTCGGGTAATTCCTTGTATGTAACTTTCATAGTTTGCCTCCTTGAAGTTAAATGTTTACATTAAAATTTTAACACATCTAATAGATATTTGTCAATATTCAAATTTAAGTTACTTTAAGTATTTATCTAAATATTATGTAATATAATAAAATAGATAATTGACAAATGTCTATGAAAAATCCATTATTTAACAAGCTTACTTTTTTTGATAATTATTTTATTTTTTTCTTGTTAAAATCCCCTTTGCTATGATATAATAGATACAGTTAGATATATTAAGGAGTTTGTATGGAAAACAACCGATACCCACACGGGCAGAAGATGTATGACCTTGTCAAGGAAGTAATTGACGTGACGGGTCCGAGACTGCCTGGCAGCGAAGAAGAAAAGCAAGGCGCAAAGATAATCGCCGACCAAATTCAAAGAGAGTTGGGCGCGTCTCCGCGCACAGAGACTTTCAAGACGCCGAGGCACGCTTGCATAAGCGCGATACCGTGGCTTGGCTGGGGTGCGTTTATCGCATTTGCGGGCTTTTACCTCTCGCCTATCGCGTCGCTGGCAATATCGGCATTCTTGTTGCTGTTTGCGCTGACGCACATCTTTTATTACAGCCACTTGCTCGACCCGCTCTTCCCCAAAGACCAATCGCAAAACGTGTATGCCGTAATACCGCCGAAATCAGGCGAAGCTAAATACAACGTAATACTCTCCGCGCATATGGACAGCAGTTGGTGCTGGTTGCATTCATACAAAAACCCCAACACAATGATGATAAAGACGGGACTCGGCGTACTCAGCGTCGTCATTCTCATGATAGTATCGATTGTGACGATAATCTTGGAGGCAAGCACAAGCATATCATTTATGGCGCTTAGCAAAGTCTTTGCCAATATGTCGGCAAACTCTTACAGCGGCAAAGATATCGCAATCGTGATAATGTATTGTCTGCCCGTGCTGTGTCTGCCGGGATTTTATTTCTTGACGCAGTACCTATCGTATGACAAGAAGATCGCCGCACCCGGCGCAATGGATAACCTATCTGGCGTAGCCATGTCCATTGAAGTAATCAAGCACTTCCAAAACAGCGAAGACGAGATTGCAAAAGACGCAAAGTTTATCGTGCTCGGCACAGGCGCGGAAGAGAGCGGACTTATCGGCGCAATGGCTTTTGCAAAAGCGCATAAGGACGACAAAGAGCTTGTCACAGACAACACCTATGCAATCAACCTCGACTCTTTCAGAGATATGGAGCATTTCAACGTCGTCAAAAAGGATACGTTGCAATTCATACCTTTTGACAAAGAGCTTATCGAGCTTTCTAAACAAGCCATCGAGAATTGCAATCTGCAATCTCATATAATCGAAAATCCCGTCGGAGGCAGTGACTCCACCGCTTTCGCCAAGGCAGGTATAAAGACCATTACGCTCAACGCGCAAGACCCTCGCCCAACCGATTATTATCACACCACCAACGACGGTATGGATAATCTCAATATCGACACCTTAGAAAAAGGCTTTGATGTCGTCGTAGAACTCATAAGACTTATCGACAACAAACATAAGGCTTAACAATAAGAAAAACACAAACATAAAATCTAATGTATATATACGGTCACCGAGAGGTGACCGTTTTTTTGTCATTTCGAGCGTAGTCGAGAAGTCTCATCCTTTTTTACTCGTTGAGATTTCTCCGCGTTGGTCGAGGTGACCATATTTTGCTTACAGACCACCAAGCTTTGGTCATTCTCCCAACGCCTGATATCCCCTACAACTATGACCAATACCAAAGTCAAGTCATTTCGACCGTAGCGGAGAAATCTAATCCTATTATTAACTCGATGAGACTTCTCCATTTCACTGCGTTTCAGTCGAAGTGACAAAATTTATTTTAACACGCCAAATTTGAGTACTCCCCCAAAGTTCCATATCCTTAGTAATCGTCACTTTTGTATTAGTTAAGTCACCTCGACCAACGCGGAGAGGTCTCATCCTTTTTTAACTCGTTGAGATTTCTCCGCTCCGTTACACTTCGGTCGAAATGACCAAAACTTGATTGACTGCAATCAATATCTAGTCACTTCGAGCGCAGTCGAGAAGTCTAATCCTATTTATACTTTGCCTAAATAAAATGCGGAGATTGGTTGTATTTTTGTACGTGCGACGACAACCGAGCGGTGAGCGTAATAATATTATCCTTTCGCTTAGTACCGACAAAAT
>CAJTVJ010000017.1 GCA_910579785.1 uncultured Christensenella sp.
AAATGCGTATATCAGCCGTCTTTTTGCACTAACAGAGCGCGCCCCATTGGGGTGCGCTCTTCGACTAGACGTCCTCGGAATCACGTACGCAAGTACGCTCATCTCTCGGTTGTCGTCGCACGTACAAAAATACAACTAATCTCCGCAATTTATTTAGACAAACAAGTAATAGGATTAGATTTCTCCGCTCCGTTGCACTTCGGTCGAAATGATCAATGCTTGGTGGGCTATGAGCAAAATATAGTCATCTCGACCAACGCGGAGAGGTCTAAACGAGTTGAAAAAATAAACGGATGAGATTTCTCCATTTCACTGCGTTACAGTCGAAATGATCACATATAGTTTTATAAGCTTGTACAATCGTCGATAGCATGAAGGACGGGAAACCGTCCTTGTTGTATTTTGTTTGAAAATATTTTATTTAAAATTCAAAGCATATTGAAATGTGATTTAAATAATGGTATAATTGATTTAGCATACAGAATTTAAAAGTGTATTGTAGTCAATATGTGTTTTAGGAAAAAAATCAAAGAAGAATATCCAAAGCTTTATAAGAACAGGCAGTTGCCGTCAACGCAGCCGACGCAGGCGCAGAAGGCAAAGTTTGATAATTGGTACGGAATGTTTATACATTTTGGCATAAACACTTTTAACAATACGGAGTGGTCCAACGGCAAGCTGCCTCTTAGTATCTATGCGCCGACGGGCATAGATACCGACCAATGGGCAAGAGTAGCTTATCAAGCGGGTATGCACTACGTCATACTTATCACAAAACATCACGACGGCTTTTGTCTTTGGGATACGGATACGACTGACTATTGCGTAAAAAATACTTCTTGTAAGATAGACGTCGTCGACGCTATGGCAAAGTCGTGCAAAAAGTACGGCATAAAGCTGGGACTGTATTATTCGCTGTGGGACAGACATGAGAAGTGTTATAAGAGACACGGCGATTACGTGGGATATATGGAGACGCATTTGCGAGAGCTTTTGGGCGGAAAGTACGGCGAGGTGTGCGAACTTTGGCTGGACGGCGGTTGGGATAAGGCGTGCGAGAAGTGGCAGCTTGACAGACTTTATGATTTGGTCAAGACGTTGCAGCCCAACTGTCAGGTGGGAGTCAATTTGACGATAGGCGATTTCAACGGCAAGAAGGGATTTGTGCAAGAGAGATACAAGCCGTATAATCAGCAGGAGGGGGATACGATGCGTATGTTCCCGTCGGATTTCAGACTTTGGGATCCGCAGATGTGCAGAGAAGACGACCCCAAACTTTTTACTTTCAAAGGCGAGAAGTATTATCTGCCATTTGAGCACACGGTATGTTCACGCAAAGAGGGCAAGTGGTTTTTCAACGACGAATATGAAGAGAAGACCACGCTTTTGGACGTTGACGACGTCGTTGAGCGTATCAGAATAATTAGGGCGACAAACAACTCTATTGTGATAAACCTGCCTCCCGACAAGTCGGGCAGACTTGTCAAAGGCGACGTAGAAAATCTTTATGCCATCGCCAAAAAGGTCGGGATATACAGAGAAGGTTGAAAAAGAGCCGGAAAATTTTAAAGCCGCGTATAAAAGATGAATAAATGTCAATAATTGCAATATCAACTTTTGAGGTGAGGATATGAAAGTTATAGCAATAATATTGATATGCGCGGTATTGATAACGGTGGGCGTTGTCGCAGTAAAGCTGCAATCGTCAGAGGGAGATAAAAACCAAGAATATTTGAGGATACATATAAGAGCCAACAGCAACGACAGCATAGACCAGAGCGTCAAATATAAAGTCAAAGAGAGCATTGTGGAGTATATGACGCCCTGGCTCGACGGAGTGAAGAGTAAAGAAAGCGCTATGGAGATATTGCAAGACCATATCGGGTCTATGAAAGCCGTCGCCGACAGTACGCTATCCAAAAACGGCTATACATACAAGGCGCGCGTCAGCCTGCGCCAAGAGGAATTTCCTGCAAGGACTTACGGAGAGCTTACTCTCGACAGAGGAGTATACGACGCCCTTATCATAGAACTTGGCAGCGGAGAGGGAGATAATTGGTGGTGTGTGGTATTTCCGCCGCTTTGCTTTGTGGGAGAGGATAAAGACGAAGTAGAATACAAGTCTTTTTTTGCTGATCTTTATAATAAAATTTTTGGCAAATAAAAGGCTAGCTTACTATATGTTGTGTATGCCAATGTCACAGAATACGCTGTATAGATGATAAAAGAATTTTTCGGGTAAGATCGGGAAATTCTTTTTTTGTTGTAACAATTTGTAAAGTTTTGGCATAAAATATAAATATGCAGTAAATTTTTTGAAAAATTTTTATTGACATAATATTATCATATGATATAATATACATAAATAAAAATTTAAAGGAGTGTTTAATTATGGCAAAGAAATCAGATTACTTTGGTCTTTCTTACATAGTAAGCGTGATCTTGGCTATCATCCCGTTTACAGCTTGGATATGCGGAATAGTTACAAGATTTTCCGAAGGTAAGATCGTAGCAGGTATCCTTCGCATCTTTTTCGGCGCATGGATTTTGTGGATCCTTGACTTGATCTTTATGATTGTCAAGAAGAGCATTTGCAGAATTCTTAACGTCTAAGTCAAATCAACACAAAAAATGCTCGCAGATATGCGAGCGTTTTTTATTGTCATTCATATGCGTTTTGCATAATTTATCATCAAAATATTTAAGTATTTTCTCATTAAATAAGTCTGTATATTTTTATTGCGACGTGTCAATAATGCTCTTAGAATGAAGGGCGGCTTATGCAAAAAGCCGTCAAAGGAGCAATAATGGACAACAGAAAAGTAATTGATAAAAGAGCTGTCATAAAGACTAGCGTCGCAGCTTTGGTGCTGGTCGTGACGTGCATCGTCGGTTTGCTTTGTTTTTATTCCATAGGAGAGTCCGAAGAAGTCGCGGTGCTCAAAATGGGGTCGAGCGGATCGCAGGTGCGCACTTTGCAGACAAAGCTCAACAACTGGGGATATAATGCCGGCAAAGTAGACGGTATTTTTGGATCTAATACGAGAGAAGCAGTCAAGAGATTTCAACGCAAAAACGGACTTGCGGTTGACGGCATTGTCGGAGCAAAGACGGCGGCGGCTTTGGGTATGACTCTTTCGTCGGGTAGCAGCAGCAACAGCAGCTACAACAACTCCGACGTATATCTTTTGGCAAAGTGTATCTACGCCGAGTCGCGCGGCGAGCCGTATCTTGGTCAAGTTGCGGTAGGAGCAGTCGTACTCAACAGAGTGCGCAGTTCCTCATTCCCAAATTCCATATCGGGAGTTATATATCAACCGTATGCGTTTACGGCGGTTGCCGACGGACAGATAAACTTGGAGCCTAATTCTTCGGCATACTCTGCGGCGCGTGACGCCATGAACGGCTGGGACCCTACCAACGGATGTCTTTATTATTTCAATCCGGCGACGGCGACAAGCTCTTGGATATGGTCGAGAAAAGTCAAATTGACGATAGGCAAACACAAATTTGCAGTATAGGAGGGAGATATGTTGAGAGACGCATCGGGTCATCTCGTGATGACCAAAGGTTGGAGGACCTTTTTGATATTGATGGCGATAGTCGCGCTTGTGGGCATAGCGTTGCTGTCGACCTTTCTTGGAATTTCCAAGATGAATGAAGAAAAGTGGAAGAGCAAGACGGAATTCAGTTATGAAAGCGCGTATTACACTTTGGCAGACAGTTTGCTCAATATGGAAAACAACTTATCCAAACTCAGAGTTACGAGAAGCGAAAATTTGGTCAACGAGATGTTGATAGACGTCGCTATGAATTCGCAGACGGCGGTAGCCAATCTGACGTTGCTCTCATACGGCGGTTACGACCTGTCAAAGGCTATTAAGTATTGCAATCAGGTAGGCGATTATTCTAAGTATCTTGCGCAAAAGATAAGTTCCGGCGGCGAGATGACCGACGAGGACAGAAAGACTTTGGACGGACTTTATCAGTCTACGTTCAAACTCGGCAAGAGTCTTGGCGGAGTCAAAGAGAATTTGGTAGCCGGCGGCAAGATAGTCGACGGTCTTGACAAACTCGGCGGAGAATTTATATCCATTGCAGAAGGTCTTGTCGACGGCAGCATAGAATATCCGTCCTTGATATACGACGGAGCGTTCAGCGATTCGCTTACGGACAGAGAGGTCAAAGGACTTCACGGCGACGATATAACGTCCTCGGGACAGGAAGAGCGCATAAAGGAGATACTTTGCGATTACAAGGTGGCGAGCGTAGATTTTATTGGTGAAAATTCCAACGGCTTTGACAGCTATCTTTATCAAGTCAAGCTGGACGACGGAGATATCGCCAGCGTGCAGATTGCCAAGAAGGGCGGAGCCATCGTGATGTGGGATACTTCGTTTGACGCCCAAGAGCCAAAACTCAGCGTTGAAGAGGGCAGACTTCTTGCCGAGCAGTATATGGATAAGCAGGGCTTGGAAAATATGAAGGGCGTATATGCCTGCGTGAGCGACGGCGTGCTTTACGTCAATATGTGTTACGTTGAGGACGACGTGATATATTATCCCGATATGATAAAAGTCAAAGTCTCGCTTGACGACGGCAAGATTGTGGGATTTGAGGGACTCAACTATATCCACAATCACACTCAAAGACAGCTTTCCGTGCCCACTGTGACGGAGGGGGAAGTGTCGAATATGGACTTTGGCGGTATGTCGGTGACGTCGGTGAGATTGGCGTTGATACCGCTATCCAACGGCAAAGAGCTGTTGACCTATGAGGTTTACGGCGGTATAGAGGGATATAATTTCTATATCTACGTCGACGCTCAGACGGGCAAGGAAGTGAGAGTAATGCAAGTCATTGACTCTGACGAGGGCGAACTTCTGATGTAACTTATTTATCCGCACGGAACGGCAAGTATCGCTCCGTGCGAATTTATAATTATATTTATCATTTATTATATAGATAAATAAGCAATCAATTTAAAAAAATATAAAATATCGTCTTGTCAGCAATAAAGGGCTAAACCTATTATATAACGTTCGTCTTATTCGCCGAGTTCCTCTAAGGACAAAAGAATACTATTTCATTAAAAATCCTTAATTTATCAATAATCGCGAAAAAAGCTTGATTTTAATTTTTTGCTATGTTATCATATGAGTGCAGAGCAGTTTGCTTTTGAAATCTTTGAGTGAGGATATATGGATCCACATAGTACCAAATTCAATAATAATCTCAGCAACGGAGCGGACGTTTCGACCGTTGACTTTTCTTATAACACATCAGATACAATTTTTTTAATATACGGAGGCAACAATGCGACCATTCTTTGAGTCCATATTCAGTTTTGAAAAAGACTCTTCCAACATGGCTCTTCTGGCAATGGAGGGCGCAGCCGAATTAGGCAAAAAAGTTGACCAATATCTTGTAAATTGGTATAACAATGAGGCAAAGACAAACGGCAAGAAGTTTTTTAAAGATACGTTTTTGGTAAAAAACACTTGTCCGAGGTTTACGACGGGAGACGGCAAAGGTCTTATTCTTGACAGCATAAGAGGCAAAGACTTGTTTATTCTCTGCGACGTAGGTAACTATTCTATCGAATATAATATGTTCGGCACATCCAACAGAATGTCGCCGGACGATCATTATTCGGATTTGAAGAGAATAATCGGAGCTTGCGCCGGCATTGCCAACAAAATTACCGTAATAATGCCGTTGCTCTATGGCGGCAGACAGCACAGAAGAGTGGCGAGAGAATCGCTTGACTGCGCGCAAATGCTCAGAGAATTGGAGTTTATGGGAGTCAAGGACATAATCACTTTTGACGCTCACGACCCAAGAGTGCAAAACTCGGTGCCTATAATGGGATTTGACAATTTCATGCCGACGTATCAGATATTGAAGGCTATGCTCAAAACTTTCCCTGAGATAAACATGAAGAAAGACAACTTCATGATAGTAAGTCCTGACGAAGGCGCAATGAGCAGAAATATATACTATGCGTCCGTACTCGGTACCGACTTGGGTATGTTCTATAAGAGAAGGGATTATGCCAACGTGGTCAACGGCCGTAATCCTATCGTCGCTCACGAGTATATCGGCAACGACGTAAAGCATAAAGATATATTTGTCGCAGACGACATAATTGCTACCGGCGACAGCATGCTCAAACTTTGTACCGAACTCAAAGCCGCAGGCTGCGGAAGGATATTCCTTTCGGCAACTTATGCGCTCTTTACGGAAGGCCCCGAGAAATTCCAAAAGGCATACGACGCAGGACTTTTTGACGCGGTGCTTTCCACCAACTTGACTTACGCAACGCAAGAACTTTTGCAAAAGAAATGGTTTATCCAAGCGGATATGTCAAAGTTTGTGGCTTACATAATTGCCGCTATCGACCAAAACAAATCTGTGGGTCAGCTTCTCGATCCGCACGATAAAATACACGAACTTATAGAAAAATTCAATGCCGGCAAACCTCAACAGCTGGCGATGGATATAAGCGAGGAATAATATGAAAATTGAATGGCTGGGGCATTCAAGCTTTAAATTGACGGAATCAACCGGTACGACGATAGTCACCGACCCGTATGATAAGTCAATAGTAGGCTTTGAGATGAGCAAGACGTCTGCTGACGTCGTCACTTGTTCGCACCAACACAAAGACCACAACGCGGTCATCAGAATCGACGGAGAGCCATTGGTGCTCAGCGAATGCGGTTTTTGGGAGGTGAAGGGAGTCGACGTATCTTCGATACTGTCTTATCACGATGAAAAACTCGGCAAGAAAAGGGGCGAAAACAAAATATTCAAGTTCAGAATGGACGGAGTTGAGCTTTGTCACATGGGCGACGTAGGCGAAGAATGTACGGCAAAAATCGCCGAGGGCATAGGCAGCGTCAACGTGCTTATGATACCTGTTGGAGGCAACAATACGATAGACGCCAGGCAGGCAAAAGAGTACGTCGACTTTATAATGCCGGACGTGGTCATACCGATGCACTTCAAGACTCCCAACAGTCAGGTGGACATAGACAAGATAGACGAGTTTCTTGATTTGTTTGACGAAGAGCAGATACGTCGTATCGACGGGCAGTCCATTGAATTTGACAGAGCGCATTTTGAGAGCGACAGCACTCTTGTAATAGTGTTTGACCAAAGTATGTTTTAATCAAGCTTCGGCGGAGGCGCATAGCTTTCGCCGAGCTGAAAAGTCAAATTTTTGATTTTATTTTAAAACTAACGACGATTTTGATTTTATTTCTACATTATAATTATTACGCAAAAGAAGCCAAGCGCAATAAATACCCACAATAAATATAATATTATAAATATATAATCAATATATATAGATATAAACCAACGTAAACAAATCACGCATAATTTTGCATATTAGGAGATTTTATGGCACAAAACGAATTCACATTGGAAGAGTTGAAAGCAAAGACTTATTTTCAGCTTAGAGACATTGCCAAGAAGAAAGGCATCGACAACGCTACTTTTTTGACGCAGGATCAGTTGATAGAGAGCCTGTTAAAGTTGGACGTCGCTGCCGATAAGGGCGCCGTCGCCGAGAGTGAAAAGACAGCGCGCAGTTTAGGCGAGACAGAAGGTTACACCCGCGAAGACTTTGAGAAGATGACTATACACAGTGTGCGCAGTATAGTCAGAGAGGCGGGGATTACTCCCTCCGTAAGAAGAAAGGAAGAACTCATCGAAGATTATCTCAAACTTATGGAAGAGAGAGCAAAGAACGGCGGAGTTGTCGCCGAAGTAAAGCCAAAGACAAAAAGAGGCAGACCTGCAAAATCCGAAGTGCCGAATCTCGTGAAGGACGTTGCCGCAATTTCAGACAATTCTAATCAAGAGAGCGACCAAGATAATAAGGCAAATTCAGACGCATTAGTCAAAGAGGCGGAGAGCGAATCGAGAAGCGGTATTTTAGAGCTTTTGGACGGTTATGGATTTTTGAGGGCGGAAAACTGTGAATGCGGAGACAAGGACGTATACGTATCGGGCAGGATAATAAAGGCAATGGGACTGAGAGCCGGCGATTACGTAGTGGGTATTGCCAAGCGCAATGCCGACAACAAACCGCCTGCGCTTACGGTAGTCGAGAGAGTTAATCCGGAGATAAAATATGAGATAATATATCAAAAGGACGAGAGAGGACGCGACATACACGGCACGGGCGAGTATAAGGCAGTGGGCTTTGTGGGCGACAGCGGCAAAGACTTGTCAAAACTTAGACACCGTCCTCACTTTGACGCGCTCACGCCGATATTCCCCAAAGAGAGATTGAGATTGGAGATAAACACCGCAGAGAGAAGCGTGACGAGAGGCGATTTTGCTATAAGAAGTCTTGACCTCATCGCTCCGATAGGTAAGGGACAGAGAGCTATGATAGTCTCTCCGCCTAAGGCAGGTAAGACGACTCTTCTCAAAAAGATAGCAAATTCCATCACGACCAACCACAAGGAAGTCACTCTGTTTGTGCTGCTCGTTGACGAGAGACCGGAAGAAGTCACCGATATGAAGAGGTCAATCAACGGAGAGGTGATATATTCTACGTTTGACGAGATGCCTGAGCACCACTGCAAGGCGGCGGAGCTTTTGATAGAAAGAGCGAGAAGACTTGTCGAACTTGGCAAGGACGTAGTAATAATGATGGATTCGCTCACCCGTCTTGCAAGAGCATACAATTTGACGATACCTCCAACTGGCAGAACGTTGTCGGGCGGTATCGACCCTGGCGCGTTGGCTAGTCCTAAGAAATTCTTCGGCGCGGCAAGAAATATCGAAAACGGCGGCTCGCTGACCATCATCGCGACTGCGCTTGTAGACACAGGCAGCAGAATGGACGACGTCATATATGAAGAGTTTAAGGGTACGGGCAATATGGAGATAACTTTGGACAGAAAGCTCAGCGAGAGAAGGATATTCCCGGCTATCGACCTCAACCGTTCTTCCACCAGAAGAGAGGACTTGCTGCTCACTCAAAAGGAGTTGGAAGGCGTATGGGCGCTGCGCAAGATGCTTTCGACAGGAGATTCACAGGACACCACCGACCAACTGCTCAATATGATGCAGAAGACAAAAAACAACGAGGAGTTTGTCGAGTCTGTCACCACTCAGGTCAAAGTCTTGGAAAAGAACGGTTACAGCATAAAGAATTTGTCGTCAAAGATATAATTTATCACGTCAAAAAGCGGTCTTATCTATTGCAGATAGGACCGAATTTTTTACCCAAACTTTAATAAAACTGTCGCAAATTTAATGATAAATTTAGACTGCGGTGGTAAAATAATTAAAAAAGCAATCGAGGAAATTATGAAAAAAAGGATTACGTGTATAGTCGCAGTGATAATGATAGTATTGACAATGTCGGTATTATTTGTTGCTTGCAACGGCAAAGACGGAAAGTCGGCGTATGACCTTGCAGTGGAGCAGGGCTTTGAAGGTACGCTTGAAGAATGGCTTGAATCGCTTAAAGGAGTCAATGGGCAAAACGGTCTTGACGGCAAGGACGGATTCAATGGCAAAGACGGCGCCGACGGCGCGATAGACGTGGAGAGCCTGTATAAAAAGGCTGTCGAAGAGGGCTTTGAGGGAAGCTATATGGACTTTTTGAGACAGTGTCTTTCTTTGAGCAGTGATTCTAAGGCGGCGGCAGGCAAGGCGCTTTTGTCTGCTGTCAAGATAAGGACGGTCAATAATACAAAGGATAAATGGGGAAGACCCAATGTTACTACTGCCGGCGGATCGGGTGTGATATATAAGCTCAACAAAGAAGTGGGCAGCGCTTATATCATAACCAATTATCACGTGGTATACAACGGCACCTCGACCAACACAGGCGGCATAAGCCATGAGATAAAGGTATTTATATTCGGCAAAGAGAGAGAAGAGGACGCGATCACGGCTAAGTATATAGGCGGAGCTTACGACTATGATATTGCGATATTGCAAGTCAAAGACAGCGACGTGATAAAAAATAGCGAGGTGAGAGCGGTTGACGTGGCAGTCAGCAGAGACGCTTTGGTAGGCTCTACCGTCATGGCAGTCGGCAATCCGTCCACAGGCGGCCTATTGGAATCTTTTGAAGACTTTAAGATATCAGTCACTCAGGGCGTACTGTGCGTGGACAGCGAGTATATCACGGTTGCTGACGACAGCGGATATTCTATCTACGTGCGCACAATGCGCGTCGACGCGGCGATAAATGCAGGCAATAGCGGCGGCGGACTTTATAATCAAGACGGCGAACTTATCGGTATTGTCAATGCAAAGTCAAGTTCGGCAAAGATAGAGAACGTTGGATACGCTATCCCGATAGACGTGGTGGCAGGCATCGCGGATTATGCCATTGCATATTGCAACGGCGCGACAGTAAGGAAGGTCAGCAAATGCTCGTTGGGAGTGACGACCAAAATACTATCGTCCAAGGCAGTTTATGACAGCGATTTGCAGGCGACTCGACTTGTCGAGACAATCGCAGTATCGGCTTTTGACGACGACTCGCTTGTAAAAGATTTGCTCAACGTCGACGACGTGATAGACAGTATTGAGATAGACGGCAAAGTGTATGTCATAGACAGAGAGTTTGCACTTGACAACGCTCTTTGGAACGTCAAACTCAACGACCGCCAAAGCGCGGAAATCAAACTCAATATCACAAGAGACGGCAATAAGATGGAAATTCCCGTCACTGTCACCGCAAGCAGTTTTAAAGAACTTAAATAGAAGGAAAAGAACGTTGTAGTCATCGTGACGAAAATTTAAAGATGTTCTTGATTTGCTATAAGCAAAAATGTGGTCATTTCGACTGAAACGCAGTGAAATGGAGAAATCTAAACCGCTTATTCAATTCGATTAGACTTCTCGGCTACGCTCGAAGTGACCAAATATTGATTACAACAAATCGAACTAAGTTATTTCCACTGCATATGCTCAAATGACAAATATAAAAAGTTTTATATTGTAATAAATAATTAGATACTCTCATACAATTTCGTATGGGAGTACTTTTATTATGAACACAGTCTTTGCCATTATGATATTGGCGTCGCTGATAATGTTGGTCGTCGTCTCGCCGGAGAGCGCGTTTTCCATAATGATAAGCGGCGCAAGCAATGCGCTTACGCTTGCGTTTACACTTATTGCGATATATGCGATATGGTTGTCCATACTTTCGCTTATGGAAGGCATAGGACTGAGCAAAGCTCTCAATAAGCTGTTCAGACCGTTGACGAAAAAGTTATTTAAAGGGGAGAGCGACCTTGCGCTTGAATATATCACGCTCAACTTCTCGGCAAATCTCTTGGGTATGGGCGGCGCGGCAACTCCGCTTGGAATAAAAGCTATGGAATGTATGCAGGACGGCAGCGAAAAAGCCACCGACAATATGATACTCTTTATGGTCATAAATTCTACATCCATTCAGTTGATACCTGCGACGATAATAGGACTTAGGTCGGCGGCAGGCAGCAATGCTCCCTCGGATATTATTTTGCCGTCGTTGCTTGCTACCTTGATTTCGACGGTTACGGGCGTAATACTTGCCAAGATATGCAGTAAGTTGAGAAGAGCAAAGAAGCATAAAGAAGTTGAATTGCCAAAGCAGCCGCTCTTTGCGCAAGTGAGGAAGTGATATGAGCAAATACATACTTCCTGTGTTTATCTTTGCGGTGATAATCGCTGCTTTTATAAAAAAAGTTCCCGTATATGACAATTTTGTCAAGGGCAGCAAAGAGAGCATATCGCTGATACTTTCGATTTTTCCGTATATATGCGCGGTGCTTATCGCCGTAGAATTGTTTTCACTCAGCGGTCTCAACGCCTATCTTGCCAAGATAATGTCGCCGCTGCTCGGCGCGTTGGGCATTCCGGACGAGTTGTGCGAGCTTCTTATTATTCGTCCGCTGTCGGGCAACGGCTCGCTTGCAATATTAGAGGATATATATAAGAAGTACGGAGCTGACGCCTATATTTCGCGTTGCGCGTCGGTCATTGTCGGCGCAAGCGAGACTGTATTTTACGTCGGCACTGTGTATTTTTCTACCACCAAAGTAAAAAAACTCAGATACGCGATTCCAATATCGTTGATAGCATGCTATATAGGCGCAATAGTAGCTTGTTTGCTTTGTAGGATAATGTAGGGAAGAAATCTCAACTTTTTATTTAACTCGATGAGACCTCTCCGCGCTGGTCGAGGTGACTAGATATATATTTACAAGCATTGGAGGAAATCGTCATTGACGTTCACTCCTATTAAATATTTTTTGAAAAAGAAAATTCAAGGCTTGAAAAAGACTTAAATTTTTATGCGTTTGCATATATTATTAAAGATAGTATGGACAAAATTGCAAATCAATGCTAAAATAATATCATAAAGATAACTATGGAGACAGCCTTATGCGGATGAGAAGAAAGCGCAATCTTGACGAAAGATTGGCGGACGTGAGCGACTTGATAATAGAGCGCACTATTAAAGATCTCAATATGAATACGTCGGTTGAGATAAAAGATTATATTGATTATCAAAAGGTATTCGGCAATTCCAATGCGGTAGAGGTTGAAGTGGGGTGCGGTAAAGGTACGTTTATCACACAACTTGCCAAGCGCAAGCCCAACGTCAATTTTATTGCGATAGAGATGCTTTCCAACGTCATTGTCGAGGCATGCGAGAAGGCAAAGAGAGAGGGCTTGACCAATTTGCGATTTATGATACTCAGAGCGGAGTGTCTGCAAAGCTATATCATGCCAAAGTCGGTGTCGAAGATATATATCAATTTTCCCACGCCTCTTCCGCAAAAGGGATATGAAAGACAGAGGCTGACCAACAAAAAGTTTTTGGACATATACAGAGATATTTTGAAGAGCGACGGCGAGATATATTTAAAGACAGACAGCAGAGGTATGTTTGAATATTCTATATGCGAATTTTCTCAATGCGGTTATGCGCTTAAAAACCTTTCTCTCGACTTACACAGCTCGGGATATAAGGAAAATATAGTTACAGAGCACGAAAAAAAATATACGGATATGTACCTTCCGATATACAGATTGGAAGCTTACTTGCCGACAAAGAGTGAGATATGAAAAACAACGCTAAGAAGATAATATTTGTATCGTTATTGGTAATCGCGGCAATTCTTATGCTGACGGCATGTGATTTGAGCGGCGTATCAAATATGTTGAAGACAGAGATATCAAAATGCGACATATCGATTGGCGGCGCGGACGGCGTCAGCGAAAGCGGCATGCCGATATTTTTATATACGGGAGAGGAAATTCGACCTGAGGTTGAGGTAAAATTTGCAACGCGGGAGTTGCAAAAAGACGCCGATTATTCAATAGATTATTTTGACAACAAAGATTTAGGAGTCGCCAATATCAGATTGGTCGGCAAGGGCAATTTCAAAGGCGAAGCAAACGTAGAGTTTATGATTTTGTCAAAGCTTCCGACCGCGCAGGGCGAGCAGCCCGAAGAGGACGATTTGACGTACGTATTTTCCGCAGAGGGAGCGAGCGTAATCAGCGGTAAGCTGACGCAATACGTCAAGAGCGTTGATTTGATTGAAGTGCCTGTCGTTGAGAAGTTGGGATATGAATTTTTGTATTGGACTTACAATTCTCAAAGGGTAGATTTTTCTGATAAAACGTCGTTGCCGCAAGACGGCGGTACTTTTGTAGCGCAGTTTTCCTTAAACACATATTCTATCGCATATCATCTTAACGGCGGAGAGAATTCACCGCTCAACAGAGAAGAATATACAGTCGAAGATACCTTTGTTTTGCAGGACGCAAAGAAGGACGGAATGCAATTTGCAGGTTGGTATCTGGATAGCAACTTTGACGTAAGATTCAACGGATTTGAAGGGGTTGCAAAAGACCTTAATTTGCATGCAAAATTTGTAGATTACGAATATAAGAAATTGTCATACCGTTTGCCCGACGGACTTGAAGAGACGCCGTTTGATATGTACTATCCCGGCGCGCAGATAGCAAGTCCAAGACAGGTGCTTTCTGCCGATAAGGACAAAAAGCTTGTTTGGTACGTCGACGAAGCTATGACCGTAAGGCTCAACAATAAGGTAATGCCGAATGAAGATATGACGGTATACGCCCGTTGGGAAGACGTGCTTTACGCAGGCTTTTTGGATAGAAATTGGGATAGCATAACGGATATTCAAATAGACAGTTATGACGATATGCTTGCGTTTGTGGAGTTTGTATATTTCACGGGTAATACGTCCGACAAATCAGTTCCCGTCACGTATGTTTCAGGAAAAACGAATATAGAGAATGAATTTAACAAAGCATATAAAGAATGTACTTTCCCAAAACATTTCAACGTAAGATACGGCGCCAACGATATGTCGATAGTCTGTTATCACTATAATAAAAACGGGGAATACGACGCGGATAAGAATAAGCTGGCAACCGTGACTTTGATGGAAAAGAACGAATACTATACGCAGATAGGAGACGTATTCTCGACCTATCAAAGCAAGAGAAGCAGTACGTTCAACGACTTTGCGATAAATAAAGTCGACAGGACGTATGAGTGCGAGACGACAGACCAACTTTTCTACGTGCTTTCTCACGGATACAGACCTTTGCCTGTGAGCGGCTCGGCTGCGGATAGGGCATATAGGCAGTTTAAGAATATCATGCGCGAGATTTGCGACGACGATATGACTGATTTGCAAAAGGTGGAGGCAATCTACGATTGGCTTATCATCAACGTGTGTTACGACTATGCGGTTGCATATCCCACGACGCCGCTTGCCAAGCCGTCGAGTCAGTATAAGGCGTTTTTTATCGAAGGAGTTTTAGAGGGAGCTGCGGTGTGCGACGGACTGTCAAAGGCATATTCGGTGATGTGCGCTATCGAGGGTATCGACTGCGTGCGTGTGACGGGCAAGCTCAAAGGCGCAAGCGAGTCGGATGCAGGTCATGCTTGGAATAAAGTGCAGTTGATGGGCGATTGGTATCTCAGCGATTCCACCTGGGGCAACAAAGCCGTGTCAAGCGACAGCCGCGATTATGAATACGTGAGTTATGAGTACTTCTTGTTTTCTGACGCTATGAGAGAGTACGGCGACAACTATGAGTCCAACGAATATAAGTTCTACATTGCTGACGGCGAGTACGACTATTATAAAGGTTATAAGTTGCAACTTGATTTCACGTCGACAATATTAGGCAAGCCGAATGAATATACGAGAGTGTTTGACTTGTATATCAACGGCGACGAGGCGCAGGATATGACGGCAGTCGAGGAGTTGAGCTACGTGCTTGAATATATCGATAGGTACGATATGCCGATGGACGGCATGGCTCTCGACGTAATGATAGGAGAGAGAGTAAACCTCGCAGAATTCATACAGGACGTAAATAGGGAATATAAGAATAATACCCACAGCTTTACCTCTCCTATAATAAGTTTTATCAGCAACAGAGACAGCTATGGTTATATAGAGAAAGACTCTGTCGTCACTTTGATATTCTCGCTTCCTGCTTAGGCATAAGCAGCAATTGAGTAAATCAAGTCCTCTTTATCAAAAGGGGACTTAATTTTATTTATTTTAAATTTTGTCGCTCATTCGTTTTGAATAATCGCCTTTATGCTTTATAATGTGTATGCTTATATGCAAATCTCTTAAAGGAAAGCTATGTGGGAAGTATTACTTGATGCGTTTTTAGATACGTTGAAACTGTCTTGGCTGCTCTTGATTTTTTATATTTTGATAGAGCTTATAGAGCAGAAGATTGCTGATAAAATGCACGCAAAACTCAAATCTAACTATGCTGTCGCAGTGGGCTCGGTATTCGGTATCGTGCCGCAGTGCGGTTTTTCCGTGCTTGCCGCCGATCTCTATTCCCGTCGTCAAATAACGTTGGGAGCAATGCTTGCCGTCTTTATTGCAACTTCCGACGAGGCTTTGCCGATACTTCTGTCCAACATAACTCAGGACGGCGTATGGCTTAAACTTCTTGTGCTGATACTCTCCAAATTGGTGCTTGCGCTTGCCGCCGGATATGCTGTGGATATTGTCCAAAAGGTCGTACTCAAAAAACGCCAGGTTGCCGTAGTGGCAGGAAGCGCAGAGGTCGCGCATAACGACCATTCTGACAAACACGCGCATGCACATGACGAGCATTCTCATGAGGACGAGCATATTCATGAAGAATCGTGCAAAGAGGAAGACGAACACGTCGATATACACAAAGGTTGTTGCGGACATCATATAGACGACGCAAAAGAGAGCAGCGTAAAAAAATATATCGTACATCCGCTGTTGCATACGCTCAAAATATTGGCGTATATCTTGATTATCAACGTAATTATGGGCATGGTCGTACATTTTGTCGGCGAGGATAAGATTGTCGAGTTTATGGCAAAGAGCGGAGTATTGCAACCCATATTGGTGACTTTGGTAGGGCTTATTCCCAACTGTGCGTCAAGCGTACTTATCACTCAACTGTTTTTGTCAGACGCAATATCGTTCGGCTCTTGCCTTGGCGGACTTATAGTCAATGCAGGTCTTGGAATAGCATTTTTATTTAAAGAGAACAAGCGCATAAAAGAAAATATTTTGATAGTAGTAGGGCTGTACGTTTTTGCCGCCCTTGTTGCGATAGTATGTCATTATGCAGTGCCTTCTAATATTTTTTGAGTAAGTATTTTGTTTTAAGATTTTTGTTGATATGGTTTATCATATTCTCTTTTTAATTCATTGAGACTTCTCGACTACGCTCGAAGTGACTAAAATTTGTTGCGTTATAAGCATAATTCAGTCATTTCGACCAAGCATAGCGCGTGGAGAAATCTAAACGAGTTGAAATCACAAGGTTTAGATTTCTCCATTCCACTACGTTTCAGTCGAAATGACATAAAATAGTTTCATTGCACTATATCGAGTATAATTCAATCCATAAATTGTTTTCATTTGAGATATTCTATTGTATTAAATAAAAAAACTATTGGCAAGATAGAGATTGCGTGTTATAATAATAATATGGATAATAAAGATCAAGAAAAAGCAAAAAAAGATATAATGATATATCAGTGGTTGTATATAGTGCCTTTTAGCGTGATAGGAGGGGTGGGAATAATTGCCACCGCAGTTGTTGCGCTGTTTGTATTTATATGTTCGGCAAAGTATGTCGTCGCAAGCTTTATGTTGGATAGCGGTAAGATTTTTCCTGCATTGGTTTTGACCTTTATAGGACTTTGCGTAGTTGCTACGCTTGTGTTTTCCATTGTACTTTTGATAAAAAAGTATATCAAGTCTATCAAAGGATTTATCAAAGAAAGAGAAGAAATTTTGAATAGCGACAAATCTCAATAATAATTTGGTATTTACGGCGCAGCCCCTAGTTTATTTCTCGACAAAGAATACGTTTCCACTAATGTCACAGTATAAATGACAACGAAGCATATTTTAGTTTATGTGACGCGGATAAGGAGCGCGTTGGTTGAGGCGTGTTGCAATGAGTTTGAAAAAGTTTACAATTATTGCAAGACACTTTTAAATATTTAAAAGAGATAGGGAGCCGTTAAAACTGCTCCCTTATCAATTTTATAATAATAACGCGTATCATATTTTGCTTAGCACTGCCACGCTGCTTACGCTGATGCCTTCTTCTCGACCCGTCATACCTAGCTTTTCGGTAGTGGTGGCGGAGAGGCTTACGCAGTTTTCTTCAACGTCCATTATGTTGGCAAGATTGCTTTGAATCGTTGGGATATGGGGAGAAAGCTTTGGCTTTTGCGCCATTATTACTGCGCTGATAGATTTGACGGCAAGCCCCTTTGTCTTTGCCAAGGCAAGCACTTCTTTGAGAAGCAGCGCGCTGCTAATGTTCTTATATTTGTCGTCGCTGTCGGGGAAGAGTACGCCTATATCGCGCTCGTGCATAGCAGACAGTATGGCGTCCATTATCGCATGTATAAGCACGTCGCCGTCGCTGTGCGCGACAAGCCCTTTGTCGTGGGGGATTTTGATTCCGCCAAGTATGAGGTCGCGCCCTACGTCAAGTCTGTGAGTGTCCCAACCGTTGCCGATAAGATATCCGCCGTTGATTTTTTCGCAGTCGGCGGGAGTTGTCACTTTGATATTTTCTTCGCTGCCAAGCGTCAAATGAATTGGCTTTTTGATATATTCTTCATATAAAGTGGCGTCGTCTGAGAAGTCTGACTTTGCCAAGGCGTATGCCTGTGTTATCTCAGATTTTTTGAATATTTGCGGCGTCTGTATTCTCACAATGTCGTTGCGATCGACAGGGGAAGAGATTTTGTCTTTGACGCACCGCAGAGAGTCTACGCTGTTGACGTAAAGCACGCTGGTGCCGTATTCAACTGCGTCGCGCATTGACCTCTCCAAACATTCTCTTGACAAAAAGCACCGCGCGCCGTCGTGAATGATGACAAAGTCGCAATCATCTTCGACGTATTCAAGAGCATTCTTAATCGATTGCGTGCGGCTTACTCCGCCCTCGCAAAGCAAGATGTTTTCCCGTCCTTTGATGATTTGTTTTATACTGCCAAGGTCGTCTTTGTTGTATGCTATTATTATTTTGGTTACGTCGTCGTGATAAAATATGTTGAGAGTCTTTTCAAGCAAAGGCATGCCTCCCACGTTGAGCAGGAGCTTGTTGTAGCTAAGACCGCTTCTTGTTCCGCTACCGCCGCAGGGAAGTATTACGTTAAACTTGCTCATCTATTACCTCGTACATCTCGCTGCAATCTTGCTTCTTTGCATTCTCGTTGATTTGCAGTATCCTAAATGAAAACTCTTTGTCGCCGAAAAATAGCGTCACAACGTCGCCTTGTTTGACTTGCGTGCCTGCCTTTGCAACTCTTCCGTTGATTTGCGCGCGTCCGCTGTCACATGCGTCGTTGGCGACCGTTCTGCGCTTTATTATACGAGATACTTTCAAAAATTTGTCCAATCTCATGAATTTAATTTTCCTTTTTTGACGTATTTATTGATAATATATTATTATAATAATTATATTTATATATATTATAGCAAAGTATATCTGAATTTTCAAGACAATAAAAGATATAATAAAAAATTTATTATTATTGAAATTTGTACAAAATTGCGTATATATTATAAAAAGTTGCGTATATATTATAAATCAATATAAAATTTTAATTAAATATATTCATATCATTTCTATAAATATGGTCATAAATTTACTTATTTGACTTATAATTACGTTGAGTTTGAGTATGCAAGTTACTAGGCAGAAGTGCATGAAAAAAATTGTGAGACATATATAAGCCTTTATAAACGCTTAAATAAATTATTATTTATATAAAAATTTTAAAATTATATAGAAAAATCGTTGACATCGCTTGTCTATTTTGCTACAATCTATAATTGTATGATTATGTATAATGCCTGATTAGCCTTAAATTAAGGGAAATGCGGTGAAAAAACGCATGCTTGATTTATAAAATGACGGCGAAAAAACGTATATTATCGAAATTTTTTAAGGAGGGTACAATATGCCTCAAAGAACTCATACAGTCAAATACGGCAATACGGAGCGCGAATGTTTCTCCAAAATTCACGAGCCGCTTGAAATACCGTATTTGATCGAACTTCAAAAGGAATCTTACAAGCAGTTTATCACGACGGGTATCCAAGAAGTCCTCGACGACTTTTCTCCCGTATGCGACAGAGGCGGAAGATTCGAATTGCATTATTTGGGATTTAAGCTCGACGAAGAGACTAAATACAGTATCAAAGAATGCAAAGACCGTGACACGACTTATGCAAAAGCTTTGCGTGTCAAAGTAAGACTTGTTCGCAGACAGACGGGCGAGATAACGGAAGAAGAGGTGTTTATGGGAGATATGCCTATAATTACCGACAACGGATCCTTTATCATCAACGGAGCGGAGCGCGTAATCGTCAGTCAGCTCGTAAGAAGCCCGGGCGTATACAGCGTCGGCGCGATGGACAAGTCGGGTATCGAAAGATACGAAACTACTATTATGCCAAACAGAGGCGCTTGGCTGGAATTTAAACAAGACCTCAACGGAATTCTCTGGGTCAACGTAGATCGCAACCGCAAAGTTCCTGCAACGGTGCTTTTGCGTTCGTTGGGATTTGAAAGCGACGAGGCTATTATTGCTACGTTCGGCGAAGAAGAGATTTTGTTGAAGACGATAGAAAAGGACGTGACTAAGAGCGTAGAGGACGCGAGAATAGAACTCTATAAGCGTCTGCGTCCGGGTGAAATCCCGTCCCAGGAGGGCATTTCGCAACTTATAGATTCGACTTTCTACGATGACAAAAAATACAACTTTATGCGCGTCGGCAGATATAAAGTCAACAAAAAGCTCTCTCTTGCTACTAGAATAGAGGGACGTACTCTTGCAGCTGACGTCGTCAACCAAGAGACGGGCGAGATATTGGCGGAGAAAGGACAAGTACTCGACGCCGCTACCGCCGCACAAATTCAAAATTCAGGCGTCAACTCCGTCTATCTTTTGAAGAGCGACGGCGAGGGCGTATTCAAGATGATAGGCAACAATACCGTTGATCTTGCAGGCTACGTAGACTGCGACCCAAAGAGCCTCGGCATATTGGAGAAAGTATATTATCCTGCGCTTGTCAAGTTGATGAACGAGTGTCAGGATATGGAGGCGTTGAAGGCTGAGATAAGAAAGCCAGAGGTCAGAGACGCGCTCGTCGTAAAGCACGTTACGCTCGACGATATCATTTCGGCAGTCAACTACAATCTCGGGTTGGCAGTAGGCTTCGGCGAGAAGGACAATATCGACCACCTTGCCAACAGAAGAATACGTTCGGTGGGCGAGTTGTTGCAAAATCAATTCAGAATCGGTCTTACGAGACTTGACAGAGGCATCAAGGAGAAGATGCTTGTCACGCAGGACGACGGAGACTTTAAGGCGCAGACCTTTATCAACATCAAGCCGGTCACGGCAGTGATAAAAGAGTTCTTCTGCTCCTCACAGCTTTCGCAATTCATGGATCACCACAATCCTATTGCCGAGCTTACTCACAAGCGTAAGCTGTCCGCACTCGGACCAGGCGGTCTCAACCGTGAAAGAGCTTCTTTTGAAGTCCGCGATATCCACCATACCCATTACGGACGTATGTGTCCGATAGAGACTCCGGAAGGACAGAACATCGGTCTTATATCCTCGCTTGCTACGTATGCGAGAGTCAACGAGTACGGATTTATCGAAGCTCCTTATCGCAAGGTAGAGCATAAAGAAGTCGTAGGCAAAGACGGCGAGAAGACGATAGTAAGTTACGTCACCGACGCAGTAGAGTATTTGCAGGCTGACGAAGAGGACAAGTATATCGTTGCGCAAGCCAACGCTCAACTCAACGAGGACGGCTCGTTTGCTACGGCGCGCGTTACTTGCAGACACAGAGCGGACATCCGCGAATTCAACCAAAACGAAGTCGACTATATGGACGTATCGCCAAAGCAGCTCGTATCGGTCGCTGCCGCGCTCATTCCTTTCTTGGAGAACGACGACACGGCGCGTGCATTGATGGGCTCCAACATGCAACGTCAGGCAGTTCCGCTTTTGAGACCCGAAGCTCCGTTTATCGGCACGGGTATCGAGCATAAGATAGCATACGACTCCGGCGTAATGGTGATAGCTCAAAACGACGGTTACGTCGAGAGCGTATCTTCAAGCAAGATATGCGTAAGATGTGACGACACGTCGCTTGACACATATACGTTGCAGAAATTTGAAAGGTCCAACGCAGGTACCTGTATCGTGCAGAAACCTATCGTGACCAAGGGACAAAAAGTCACCAAGGGTATGGTCATTGCAGACGGTCCGTCGACTTGCGACGGAGAGCTGTCGCTCGGACGTAATATCCTTATAGGTTACATGTCTTGGGAAGGTTACAACTACGAGGACGCTATACTTATCAACGAAGACTTAGTAAAAGACGACGTATTTACTTCTATACATATTGAAGAGTACGAAATAGAGAGCAGAGACACCAAGCTCGGCGAAGAGCAGATTACGAGAGATATACCAAACCTCGGCGACGAAGCGTTGAAATATCTCGACGAAGACGGCGTCATCATCCCCGGCGCGGAAGTGCACAGCGGCGACATACTTGTCGGCAGAGTTACTCCTAAGGGCGAGACGGAACTCACTCCCGAAGAGAGACTTTTGAGAGCTATATTCGGCGAGAAGTCGAGAGAAGTAAGAGATACGTCTTTGAGATTGCCGCACGGTCAGTCGGGTATCGTCGTAGACGTAAAGGTATTTACCAAAGAGAACAGCAAAGAGCTTTCTCCCGGCGTAAGCAAACTCGTCAGAGTATATATTGCTCAAAAGAGAAAGATAGGCGTGGGCGATAAGATGTCGGGCCGTCACGGAAATAAGGGCGTCGTATCAAGGGTACTACCAAGAGAAGATATGCCGTTTATGCCGGACGGAACTCCGCTGCAAATCGTGCTCAATCCGTTGGGCGTTCCTTCGCGTATGAACATAGGTCAGGTGCTTGAAGTCCACCTCGGTCTTGTGGCTAAGGCATGCGGATGGCACATATCCACTCCGGTATTCGACGGAGCGACAGAGGCGGATATCAAACAGCTTCTTGTAGAAAACGGTTTGCCCGAAAACGGTAAGATAGAGCTTTATGACGGCAGAACGGGTGAGAAATTTGAAAATCCCGTCACAGTCGGATATATGTATATGCTCAAACTTTGTCACTTGGTCGACGAGAAGATCCACGCAAGATCGACAGGTCCGTACAGCTTAGTTACGCAACAGCCTCTCGGCGGTAAGGCGCAATTCGGCGGACAGAGATTCGGTGAAATGGAAGTGTGGGCGCTTGAAGCATACGGCGCGGCAAACATCTTGCAAGAGATTTTGACCGTCAAGTCGGACGACGTTGTCGGAAGAGTTAAGACGTATGAGTCGATAGTCAAAGGCACACCTATCACAGAGCCGGGCACACCTGAGTCTTTCAAGGTATTGATAAAAGAATTCCAGGCGCTGGGTCTTGACGTCAAAGTTCTCAACGAGAACAGAGAAGAGATAGGCATTAGAGAGAGCGTTGACGACGAAGGCGAGTATTATGAAGAGCATGAAGCAGCTCCCGACAAGGAAGTCGACATATTCGATCTCGGCGGCGGCGAAGACTTGTTCAGCTTTGGCGAGGACAACCCGTTCGGCGGCGACGATATGGCAAAAGACGACGAAGATATTTTCAGCAATATGTTTGAAGATGACGAAAATTAAGGAGGCAATAAATGTCAGAAGTAAATAATTTTGATTCGATAAAGATAGGCGTAGCCTCTCCCGAAAAGATAAGATCATGGTCGCACGGCGAAGTTTTGAAACCGGAAACCATCAATTATAGAACTCAAAAACCCGAAAAGGACGGACTCTTCTGCGAGAAGATATTCGGACCTACAAAGGATTGGGAATGCCACTGCGGAAAGTATAAGCGCATCAGATATAAGGGCGTTATATGCGACAAGTGCGGCGTTGAGGTCACTAAGGCAAAGGTAAGAAGAGAGAGAATGGGACACATCGAGCTTGCCGCTCCCGTATCCCATATCTGGTATTACAAGGGCGTACCGTCAAGAATAAGCGTTGCCTTAGATATGTCTCCAAAGGACGTAGACCTTGTGCTTTATTTCAACAAATACGTAGTACTCGATCCGGGCACTACCGACGTGCATTACAAAGACGTGATCGAGGATAAAGAGCTTGCAGAGATCAAGGAGAGATACAGAGAGCTCGGACTTGGCTCTTTCAGAGTAGGTATGGGCGCAGAGGCTATCAAAGAGTTGCTTGCCAATATCGACCTTGAAAAGGAATCGGCAGAGCTCAAAGCCATCATTTCCGACAATGCGGATAAGGCAAACAGCGCAAAGAGGACCAAGGCGGTAAAACGTTTTGACGTCATCGAAGCGTTTAGAGTAAGCGGCAATAGACCTGAGTGGATGATATTGGACGTACTTCCCGTACTTCCGCCTGAACTTCGTCCTATGGTACCGCTTGACGGCGGCAGATATGCTGCGTCGGATCTCAACGATTTGTATCGCAGAGTTATCAACCGTAACAACAGACTTAAAAAGCTCATTGAGTTCGGCGCGCCTGACATCATCGTGAGAAACGAAAAGAGAATGTTGCAAGAGGCTGTCGACGCCCTGATAGACAACGGCCGCAGAGGCAAGGCTGTCACAGGACCTGGTAATAGAGAACTCAAATCTTTGACCGCGCTCCTCAAAGGTAAGCAGGGACGTTTCCGTCAAAACCTTTTGGGTAAGCGTGTCGACTATTCAGGACGTTCGGTTATCGTCGTAGGACCTGAACTCAAAATGTACCAATGCGGTATACCTAAGGAAATGGCGATAGAGCTATTCAAGCCTTTTGTAATGAAGAGACTCGTCGAGAGAGGCGACTGTCTCAATATAAAGAGCGCTAAGAGAAGTATAGAAAAAGCTCAGGACGACAACGTATGGGACGTACTTGAAGAGGTCATCAAAGACCATCCGGTGCTCCTCAACCGTGCTCCTTCGCTTCACAGACTTTCTATTCAGGCGTTTGAGCCCGTACTCGTCGAGGGTAGAGCTATCAAGTTGCATCCGCTCGTATGCAGCGCGTTCAACGCAGACTTCGACGGCGACCAGATGGCAGTACACGTACCGCTTTCTATCGAGGCAAGAACAGAGGCAAGATTCTTGATGCTCTCCACCAACAACATCCTCAAACTCAGCGACGGCAAACCTGTCGTATCGCCTACGCAGGATATGGTCATAGGTTCTTACTATATGACTATGGTCAAAGAGGACAATTTGCAGGAGCGCGAGCGCAAGAGTTTTAGAAATCCGGAAGAAGCATTGATGGCATATCATTCGGGCTTGATACAGTTGCAGACTAAGATACACGTCAGAGTCAGCAAAGAGATTGACGGCGTAACTTATTCTAAGACGTTGAAGAATACGACGATAGGAAGAATTATATTCAATACGGCAATACCGCAAGATCTGCACTTCGTACCGAGAAATACTCCCGAGGAGATGCTTGACCTTGAAATCAACGAGACGGTTGATAAGAAGGTGCTTTCAAGAATCGTTGACGCTTGCTTTAAGTATAAGGGCGCAACCGAGACTTCTACGATACTTGACAAGATCAAGGCGCAGGGTTACAAATATTCGACTATCGGCGCTATCACAGCCAGCGTATTCGATATGCACGTGCCTCCAATGAAGAAAGAGATCGTCGCAAAGGCAGAGCAGAACATAGTCAAGATTGAGGAGTATTTCAAGAGAGGACTCCTCACCGAAGAAGACAGATATAAGCAGACGATATCTATATGGCAAAAAGCTATTGCGGATATCAACGTCGAACTCAAAAAGGGACTTGACGATTTCAACCCGATTTGGATGATGGCAAACTCAGGCGCGCGTGGTAGCATGACTCAGATTTCGCAGCTTTGCGGTATGAAAGGTCTTGTCGCAGACCCGTCTGGTAGAACTATCGAGTTGCCGATAAAGGCGTCTTTGAGAGAGGGCTTGTCGGTGCTTGAATACTTCATATCTTCGCACGGCGGACGTAAAGGTATGGCGGATACGGCGTTGAAGACGGCTGACTCCGGATATTTGACGCGTCGTCTTGTCGACGTATGTCAAGACGTAATTGTCAACGAGCTTGATTGCGGCGACACCAAGGGTATGGATATCGTATTTGAAGAGGGCAACGAGAAAGAGTTTATCGAGAGAATCGACGGCAGATACGTAATGAGCGACATACTCGGCGACAGCGGAGACGTAATTGTAGAAAAAGATTCTATGATCTCGCCGGAACAAGCCAAGGCTATTGCCGCAGCAGGTATCAGAAAGGTCAAGATAAGAAGTATCCTCAACTGTAAGTCGGCGCACGGCGTATGCGCGAAGTGTTACGGCAAGAATATGGCGTCGGGCAATTCAGTCAAGCTTGGCGAGGCAGTGGGAATAATCGCGGCACAATCAATCGGCGAGCCTGGTACGCAGTTGACGATGAGAACCTTCCATACGGGCGGCGTAGCATTGTCGGGCGATATCACCAACGGTCTGCCGAGAGTCGAGGAGTTGTTTGAGGCAAGACGTCCTAAGGGTCAGGCTTTGATTGCCGACGTAGCGGGCGAAGTGTCTATCGACAACGAAAAGCACGTGTTGACTATCAATCCTGCAAAGGCTGACAGCGCAAAGGTCGATTACAAACTTGTATTCGGTCAGAAGCTCAAAGTTGAAGAAGGACAGAAAGTTGCCGCAGGCGACGTGTTGACCCAAGGCAGCATCTATCCGCAGGACTTGTTGCGTACCAAGGGCGCGAAGGACGTTCAGGAATATATCATAAAAGAGGTCAAAGTACCTTATGCCAGCGCGGGCGTTGACATCAACGAAAAGCATATCGAGATAGTTGTGAGACAAATGCTCAGAAAGGTCAAGATAGAGAATCAAGGCGACACTTCAATGATGCCTGGCGAGTACGTAGACATCTTTGCGTATGAGGCAGAAAACGAAAAGACTATCGAAGAGGGCGGCAGACCTGCAATAGCTAAGAGAACTTTGCTTGGTATCACCAAGGCGGCTTTGGCAACTGAGTCATTCCTCTCGGCAGCATCCTTCCAAGAGACCGCAAAGGTATTGACGGAAGCCGCTATCAAGAACAAGGTCGACCACTTGGTAGGCTTGAAAGAAAACGTCATTCTCGGCAAGCTTATTCCTGCCGGTACGGGTATGAAGAGATACCGCAATATCGTTGCGCTTCCTGCCAACAGCACCGAGAGCCATATAGTTGAAGAGAATATCGACGACAAATTTGCATTTGAGGACGATATCGTAGACTGATACGTCTCAAATGCAGACAACTTAATATACCGATTCTATAAAGAGTGTGGGAGTGACGGACACTGAGAACACACAGCAACCTCTTGTAAGGTGCTAAATTCCGCAAGTATACTTGATAGATAGAATGCCAAGTCGCTATACTATCACGGTATGGCGACTTTTTTAGGAGATACATAATGATAAAGAGATTATTTACCAGCGAGAGCGTGACAGAAGGACATCCCGACAAGGTCTGCGACAAAATTTCAGACAGCATACTTGACGCTTTGCTTGCGCAAGATCCAATGAGCCGCGTCGCGTGCGAGACGTGTTCCAACACAGGCTTTGTGCTTGTCATGGGCGAGATAACGTCCAACGCCAACGTAGATTATCAGTCGATAGTCCGCAAGGCGGCTTTGGAGATAGGATATGACGACGAAGAGAAGGGACTTGACGGCAACAAATGCGAGGTCATAGTCAGACTTGACAGGCAGTCCGCCGACATAGCAATGGGTGTGGACAGCTCGGTAGAAAACAAGACGTGTAACAAAGACAAATACGACCTAATAGGCGCAGGCGATCAGGGAATGATGTTCGGTTATGCCTGCAATGAGACGCCTGCATTGATGCCCATGCCGATATATCTTGCGCATCAGCTCACGCAAAGGCTGACGGAAGTGCGCAAAAAAGGCATACTCAAATATTTGAGACCCGACGGCAAGGCGCAAGTCAGCGTTGAGTACGTTGACGACGTCGTATCGCGCATCGAGGCTATCGTCGTGTCCACTCAGCATTCTCCCGACGTGCATATAGATACGTTGAGAAATGACGTCAAAAAATATGTTATCGACGAGATCATCCCCGGAGGGCTTATTGACGGCAACACTAAGATATACATCAATCCGACGGGCAGGTTTGTCATTGGCGGACCTCACGGCGACAGCGGTCTCACGGGCAGAAAGATTATCGTCGACACGTACGGCGGCTATTGCCCTCACGGCGGCGGAGCATTTTCCGGCAAAGACAGCACCAAAGTTGACAGATCGGCTTGCTATATGGCGAGATACGTATGCAAAAATATCGTGGCGAGCGGCATTGCCGACAGATGTCAGATGGACGTCGCATATGCGATAGGCGTTGCAAAGCCGGTGTCGATAAATATCAATACCTTCGGCACAAGCAAGTATTCCAACGAGCAGATAGCAAATATCGTTGACAAAGTCTTCGATATGCGTCCGCTTGCGATAATCGAACAGCTTCAACTTCGCAAACCGCAATTTGCTAAGACCAGCAACTATGGACATTTCGGCAGAGAAGATCAGGGCTTCAAATGGGAAGAGAGAGACAAAGCCGAGGCTATTGCCAAGCTGGCGAAAGAGATGTACGGCTGAGATTTCTTAAAAAATTAGATAACAACTTGACGCTGTATAGAAGCAGTAATGTATTGACAATAAAAGATAAAATCAATTACAATATATGTGCAGGTGTTTTTGCCTGCGCATATTTTTATAAAAGCCGTATAGACATTTTTAGGAGAAACAATGAGTTATTTTGATACGCAATACGAGACAATGAAAGGTTACGTTGAAGATATTGTATTTCGCAACGTGGACAACGGCTATTGCGTAATATACGTCAACGCCGACGACGTGCTGCAATGCGCTGTCGGCGTCTTCCCGCCTATAGAAGTGGGCGAATACCTTGAAATGCACGGCAACTTTACCGTCAACTCTAAGTTTGGAGAACAGTTTAACGTCAAAGAGTGCAAGATAATCAAACCCACTGACAAAGAGGCGATAATGCGTTATCTTGCCAGCGGACTCTTTGCAGGAGTAGGTGAAGTGACGGCAAAAAATATCGTCGACTTGTACGGCACGGCGACTTTGGACGTGATAGAGAATGCCCCCAACAAGCTTGCCGCAGTCAAAGGCGTATCGCTGAAAAAGGCAATGGCTATATTCGAGGCATACACTGTGCATAAAGAACAGCAGGCGACGATAGTCTATCTTCAAGGTTATGACATAAGTCTAAATTTGGCGCTTAAAATCTATAAGAAGTATGGCGACGGCACCAAGAGGATAATAGAAAAAAATCCATATCAGATGGTGGACGACGTCGACGGCGTTGGTTTTATCACCGCCGATAAGATAGCCGTAAGCATGGGCTTTGACACTCGCAGCAGATTTCGTATAAGCGCGGCAATAAGTTACGTGTTGCAGGAGAGCGCGAATAAGAACGGACACACCTATCTTTTGAGGGGCGAGGTCGTCTATGAGGTATGCCGACTTTTGAGAATGGATATAGAAGAGTACGGATATCTCGTCAACGGCATCATACTTGACAACGTGGTCATGGGCAAGGTCGTGTTGTTAGGCTCCGGCGACGACGAGAAAGTCTTTTTGACAAGAATGTACGAGAATGAACTCGGCATTGCAAAATGTATCGGCGCGTTGATGGAAAACGCCCGTCCTATCGACCTCAATTTTGACGTAGACATAGAGCAATTTCAAAAGTCAAAGGGCATCGACTTGCACGAAGCGCAGATAAACGCCGTCAAGAATTGCGTCAAGTACGGCGTCAACGTAATTACAGGCGGACCCGGTACGGGCAAGACGACTATCATAAATTGCATAATAACGCTGCTCAAAAAGCAGGGCAGAAAGGTGGTGCTTTGCGCGCCTACGGGCAGAGCGTCCAAGCGGCTTGGCGAGGCGACGGGCGAGGACGCAAAGACGATACACAGACTGCTTGATTTGGACTTTACGGGAGGCAAGGGGCATTTCAATTACAACGAAGATACCAGACTTGCGGCAGACGTAGTCATAGTCGACGAAGTGAGTATGTGCGACGAATACGTCTTTTACGCGCTTGTGCGTTCAATAAAAAAAGGCGGCAGACTTATTCTAGTAGGGGATAAAGACCAGTTGCCGTCAGTGGGCGCAGGCAACGTGCTCGCGGATATAATATCCTGTGATATGATACCTATAAATTATTTGACGAGGATATATCGTCAAAGCGACGACTCTTTGATAATAGAGAATGCGCACAAGGTCAATAGCGGAGTTATGCCTACTCTCGACAATAAATCGAAGGACTTCTTTTTTGACTCGCAGACCGACACGTCAGTTATGCTCAGCAACGTGATAAATCTCACAGTCAAGAGATTGCCGTCCTTTGCAGGTATCACGCCCAAGGACATACAAGTGCTTTGTCCGACAAAAAAAGGCGTGCTTGGCGTAGAAAATATCAACGTCGAAATGCAAAAAGTGCTCAATCCGCCCGATAAAGAAAAAAACGAGATTCGCTCAGGCGTCAATATATTCCGCACGGGAGACAAGATAATACATCTTGTCAACAACTATCAGATGGAGTGGTACAGCGAGGACGGCGGCAGCGGCAGCGGAGTATTCAACGGTGATATAGGTTATATCACATATATAGATAAGAGCGCGCCTAGTATGAAGGTAGAGTTTGACGACGGCAGAATAGCCACGTATAAGCAAGAGAATTTTGACGAGTTGACTTTGGCGTACGCTATCAGCATACACAAATCGCAAGGCTCGGAATTTCCTGCCGTGATAATCACCGCAAGCGGAGGCAATCCCTACCTTATGACAAGAAATCTTCTTTATACCGCTATCACAAGAGCAAAGTCTTTTGTCGTCATAGAAGGCACAAAAGAGAGCGTAGCGAAGATGGTCAAGAATGACTATACCGCCAAGCGCAATACTATGCTGGCGCAATTTATTTGCGGCGCTTTTGAATGATTTTAGCATGTGCCATTACAATTCATAAAGATTTAGTCATTTAGACAGGCTTATTTGGCGATAAGCAATATCTAGTCACCCCGACCGCAGCGGAGAGGTCTAATCAAATTGAAAATTTAAAAGGATGAGATTTCTCCGCTACACTGCGTTTCGGTCGAAAGGACTAAACAATGCTTATAGCTCACCAAACTTTGGTCATCTCGACCAACGCGGAGAGATCTAATCAAGTTTAAAATATAAAACCGTTGCTATATTTTGTCAATTAAAAAGTAATGCAAACAGTTGCCAAAAGTGAACATTTGTGCTAAAATATCCACAATCATGTTTGAACTAAAAAGCAAGTTTTCTCCTTGCGGAGATCAGCCGCAGGCAATACAAAAGTTGGTAGAGGGCGTCAACGACGGTTTGCGCACTCAGGTTTTGTTGGGCGTAACGGGCAGCGGTAAGACCTTTACTATGGCAAACGTAATAAAGGAATGTCAGCGACCTGCTCTTGTCATTGCTCACAACAAGACGTTGGCGGCGCAGCTTTGCAACGAGTTTAGGGAATTTTTCCCCGACAGTAGGGTCGAGTATTTTGTATCTTATTACGATTATTATCAGCCTGAGGCTTACATTCCGCGTACGGATACGTACATCGAAAAAGATTTGTCGATAAACGACGAGATAGACAGATTGCGAAATTCCGCAACAAGCGCGCTGTGCGAGAGCAGAGACGTAATAGTCGTGTCGTCGGTGTCGTGCATCTACGGTCTCGGCGCGCCGATGGAGTATTTCTCTATGGCGGTATCGCTTAGAGAGGGAATGTCGATAGACAGAGACGCGTTGCTTGACAATCTTGTGGAGATACAGTACAAGCGCAGCGATATAGAATTTGTCCGCTCAACTTTCAGAGTACGCGGCGACGTAGTTGAGATATTTCCTGTCGAGAGCAGCGACTATGCGATACGTGTGGAATTTTGGGGCGACGAGGTAGAAAAGATATCGCAGTTCGATCCCGTGTCGTCCAAGACGGTTTGCACGCTCAAACACGTCAATATTTTCCCTGCTACGCATTACGTCGTGGAAAAAGAAAAGCGAGACGCCTGTCTTGACAGAATAAGAGACGATATGATGGAACAAGTTGAGCTGTTTACTCAGCAAGGCAAACTTCTTGAAGCGCAGAGATTGAAAGAACGCGTCAGCTATGACATAGAGATGATAAAAGAGATGGGGTATTGTTCTGGCATAGAAAACTATTCCCGATATTTTGACGGAAGACAGATAGGTCAACCGCCTTACACTCTTCTCGACTTTTTCCCCAAGGACTTTTTGTTGTTTGTTGACGAAAGTCACATGACGCTGCCGCAGATAAGGGCGATGTTCAACGGCGATCTTTCACGCAAGGTCAACTTGGTGGATTACGGTTTTAGGCTTCCTTCGGCATACGACAACCGTCCACTCAAATTTGACGAATTTGACCAAAGAGTGGGGCAGATGATATGCGTATCGGCGACTCCTGCAAAGTATGAACTTGACCAAGCCGGACAGGTGGTCGAACAGCTTATAAGACCCACCGGACTTATCGACCCCGAAGTTGAGATACATCCGATAGAGGGGCAGATAGACGACTTGATATCGCGTATCAACGACACTGTGGATAAAAAGGCGCGCGTACTTGTCACGACGCTGACCAAGAAGATGGCGGAGAGCTTGACGGCGTACCTCACGGAGAGACATATCAAGGTCAAATATATGCACTCCGACATAGACACGTTGGAGAGAGTGGATATAATCGCAGGACTGCGTAAGGGCGAGTTTGACGTGCTTGTGGGCATCAACTTGCTTAGAGAAGGACTTGACATACCCGAAGTTCAGCTTGTTGCGATACTTGACGCCGACAAAGAGGGATTTTTGCGCAGTGAGACTTCGCTTATTCAGACTATCGGCAGAGCGGCGCGTAATGCGGAGGCTAAGGTCGTGATGTATGCCGACGTGATCACAGACAGTATGAGAAGAGCTATCGACGAGACCAACCGCCGCCGTATAATTCAACGCGATTACAACACTGAGCACGGCATTACTCCTAAGACTATCGTCAAGGAGATATCCAACACGCTGGAAATTTCCCGCAAGGCTGACGATAAGCGAGATATGTCGCACAAGGATCTCGCAAAAGAGCTGTCGCGTTTGACGTCGGCAATGAAGGTCGCCTCGTCCAATCTCGACTTTGAACTTGCAATAAAATACAGAGAGCAGATAGCCGAACTTAAATCTTTGCTGAATAAAAAATAATTGCGCAGATAAATATGCGTTGCATATATTTGCAATATCATATCGTGCCGCCATAATGGCGCAGAAAGTATCACAAGCTGTATACGATTCGGGCAAAAGGGAAAGCATACCAAAGAAAGAAAAAGACAGACCAAAGACGCGCGGTTGCGCAGGAGTATATAATATATGGATAAAAATATTATAATAAAGGGAGCGAGAGTCCACAATCTAAAAAATATAGATGTGACCATTCCAAGAGACAAACTCGTCGTGTTGACGGGATTGAGCGGCAGCGGCAAATCGTCGTTGGCATTCGACACGATTTTTGCAGAGGGTCAGCGCAGATATATGGAAAGTCTGTCGTCATACGCAAGACAGTTTTTGGGACAGATGGACAAGCCTGACGTAGATTATATCGACGGTTTGTCGCCTGCGATTTCCATAGACCAAAAGACTACGTCGCACAACCCCCGTTCGACGGTGGGTACGGTGACGGAGATATATGACTATCTCAGACTTTTGTATGCGAGAATAGGTATTCCTCATTGTCCCAACTGCGGCAAGGAGATAGTGCAGCAGTCGGTCGACCAAATCGCCGACAAGGTGATGAGCGCAGGTAACGGCGCAAAGATACGCGTGCTTGCCCCTGTCGTGAGAGGAAGAAAGGGCGAGTACTCTAAGCAGATAGACGGATACAGAAAGAGCGGTTACAGCCGACTTATCGTCGACGGAAGCGAATACAATATACTCGACGAAGAAGTGAGTCTTGACAAGAATTATAAGCATAATATTCAAATTGTAGTCGACAGGATAATAATCAAGGACGAAGTTGAGAGGCGTCTTACAGACAGCTTAGAAGCGGCGCTTAAACTTGCCGAGGGACTTGTCGAGGTCGAAGTCAACGGCATCACGTCGATGTATTCTACAAAATATGCCTGCCCGGATTGCGACATAAGCATTGAAGAACTTCAACCGAGAATGTTTTCTTTCAACTCGCCTTTCGGAGCGTGTCCTGAATGTTCGGGTCTTGGATTTAAAAACGTGCTTGACACCCAAAAATTCGTCAAGTGGGACAAGTCGATAGACGAAGGCGCGCTTAACGTCGGAGGTTGGAGTATGGATTATTTCAACTATCCCAAGGCAATCTACGAGTCGCTTGCCAAGAAATATAAATTTTCTATTTATGACCCCGTAAAGCAGTTGCCTAAAAAGGTGCTTGACGTATTATTTTACGGCGACGGCGAAAAGGTGCAGGTCAACAAAAAATATGCCGACGGAGTGATAAATTTCAACTTTGACGGCGTTGCCAATCATTTTATGGAAAAGTATAAGTCATTGACGTCTGAATTTATGAGAGGCGAGTTGAGCAAGTATCTTGCCGAAGCTCATTGCGACGTCTGCGACGGTAAAAGATTGAAAAAAGAAGTGCTTGGCGTCACGGTTGGCGGACTCAATATATTTGAAGTTTGCGCCCTTTCGATAGACAAGGCTTACGCATTCTTTGAAAATCTTCAACTTGACGAGACTCAGCAGATTATTGCAAATCAGATACTCAAAGAGATAAAGGCGCGTCTGGGCTTTTTGGTCAACGTAGGGCTTGATTATCTTCAACTTACACGTTCGTCGGCAACGCTGTCGGGCGGCGAAGCGCAGAGAATACGACTTGCCACACAGATAGGCAGCGGACTTGTCGGCGTGCTTTATATACTTGACGAGCCCAGCATAGGATTGCACCAAAGAGACAACGACAAATTGCTTTCCACGTTGGAGAGATTGAGAGACCTTGGCAATACGCTCATTGTCGTCGAACATGACGAGGATACCATGCGCAAGGCGGATTATATCGTCGATATAGGACCCGGCGCCGGCGTCAATGGCGGAGAAGTCGTTGTGGCAGGCACTCCGAGCGAGGTCATGGCATGCGAAAGTTCCGTCACCGGCGCATTTATGTCGGGCAGAGAAAGCATAGCGCTTCCCGAGCAAAGACGGCAGGGTAACGGCAGCTTTTTGAAAGTACGCGGAGCGGTAAAGAACAATCTCAAAGGCATTGACGTCGACATACCGCTTGGCACGTTTTGTCTTATCACAGGCGTGAGCGGCAGCGGCAAGTCTTCGCTTGTCAACGAGGTGCTCTATCCCGTATTGCAAAGCAAGCTCAACGGCAGTGAAGAAAAACCGCTTAATTGCAAAGAGGTCTTGGGCATAGAAGAACTTGACAAGGTAATTGCCATCGACCAAAGTCCGATTGGCAGAACGCCAAGATCAAATCCGGCGACGTATACCAACGTATTTACTGCGATAAGAGAGTTGTATGCCAAGACTCCCGACGCCAAGTCGAGAGGATACGGAAGCGGCAGATTTTCTTTCAACGTAGCAGGCGGCAGATGCGAAAATTGTTCGGGCGACGGCATAAAGAAGATCGAGATGCACTTTTTGAGCGACGTCTACGTACCTTGCGCAGTATGCGGAGGCAAGAGATATAACAGAGAGACGCTGCAAGTTAAGTTTAAAGGCAAGAGCATATATGACGTCCTTGAAATGACGGTTGCAGAGGCTTGCGGATTTTTCAGCAATATTCCGCAGATATACAATAAGATATCCACGCTCAACGACGTAGGACTTGGGTATATCAAACTCGGTCAGCCGGCGACAACACTGTCGGGCGGCGAGGCGCAAAGAGTAAAACTCGCCACAGAGCTTTCAAAGCGTTCGACAGGAAAGACCGTCTATATTCTTGACGAGCCTACTACCGGACTTCATTCAGCCGACGTTAAAAAACTTATTATGATTTTGCAAAGACTTGTGTCAAAGGGCAATACCGTCATTGTCATAGAACATAATCTTGACGTGATTAAAGTTGCCGACCATATAATCGACCTCGGTCCTGAGGGCGGTGACGGCGGCGGTACTATCGTAGCAACGGGTACGCCTGAGGAAGTAGCAAAAAATTCAAAGAGCTATACGGGCAAATACCTAATAGATAAACTTTCTTAAAAATAATTTCCCCCTATATGGGGGATTTTTTGTGCAGTGTAAATTACAATAATATAAAATTAAATCTAGTCACCTCGACCAACGCGGAGAGGTCTCAACGATTTAAATAAGTACCGACAAAATGTAGCGTAAGCGTGCATTTTCGTTTGGTCGGTAGGGGCGGAACCCGACTGTTAGTT